>NZ_JACSMW010000002.1:408647-641770 GCF_018618775.1 Exiguobacterium sp. s138
TTTTCACGTTCGATGAAGCCAAAACCTTTTTCTGCGTTAAACCATTTTACTGTACCTTGTTCCATGTGTGTTGCCTCCTGCGTATGACTAAGTCACACTGATTATTACTACCGTGATCAATTTCATCGAGTCAAAAGTGTAACCTTTATATCTCCACCGAACAACAATAATTGTTCATAATATACCATGACGAGATATAAAAAGATAGGGATAGGCAAAAAAGATTGAATTAACTCTACTTACGCTTCATTAAGAGGTAGTAGATTCCTGAGTTATCCAACCGAGCGGTCGAAAATTGATGTGTCGCAAGACACGCTTTGCCCGAAGACGAGAATACTCCCACTCGCACTAGGGCTTCGACCTGAATGTTAAAAAGTGGGAGTATTCTCGTCTAATTTTGATAAAAAAAGAGGATCCGCATCAGCGAATCCTCTAAGAAAATTAAAGTTTAGTAACGTTAGTTGCTTGCGGTCCGCGTTGGCCTTCTTCAACTTCAAACGAAACTTCTTGACCTTCGTCAAGTGATTTGAAACCGTCTGTTTGGATAGCTGAGAAGTGAACGAAAACGTCGTCGCCGCTTTCACGTTCGATGAAGCCAAAACCTTTTTCTGCGTTAAACCATTTTACTTTACCTTGTTCCATGTGTGTTGCCTCCTGCGTATGACTAAGTCACACTAAATTATTACTACTGTGATCAATTTCATCGAGTCGAAAGTGTAAACTTTGCATCTCCACCGAACAACAATAATTGATTATAATGTACCATAACTAAATAGAAAAAGGAAGTAATAAACAAAAAAAGTAGAAGTTCTCCCTAAAATTATCAAACTGATCTTTAAAAGATAAAGGGATTAATTTAAATTTTTCGAATATCTATAACATCAATCATCTTCTTCTATAGAAGAAATACATCGTAAAAAGAAGAATTAATGAATCGGTTCGCGTTGCGATCGAGCTTGTTTCACGGCTTTGATCAAATAACCGTGAATGGATGGGTATTGATTAGGACTTGTCCAGACATCCTGAAAGATTTGTCTTAAAGTAAGTTGGACTCTGTTTTCGTCATTCAACATACGTGTAAGAAGTAAGTATAAGGATTTCTCGTAACGGTCGTACAACGCTTCGAGAGCTTGCTTATTTTTTAATTCGATTTGTTTGAATAATTCTGTATCTGTACTCATGCTCTCCTCCTTTTCATGGTTTACATCCCCTTTGTAAACACTTTGTTACTTCTTCAGGTTTTTATATTTTTCCCGAAAAACGAATTGTCAAACGCTTTAACTGTCTAAAGTTGAAGAATTATGAATTCATACTATTTTTTAATGGAGGAAATTAATCATGGGAACTATTTTTCTTCGCCCGTACCAGCTGTCTGATGCAGAACAGCTGCTCGAGTTAAACGTAAAAAATCAATTACATTTTGAATACTGGATGCCGGTGAAACCGCAAGCAAATGCTTACACGTTGACAAAACAACAAGAACGAATCGAACAGATGATGGAAAACAGCTTGTCGGACCGCTCGTATGCCTTTGGAGTGTTTTTAACGGAAAACAATCAACTGATCGGTGATGTATCTGCTGTATTCGTCGAACGGTTTCCGGCAGAGACCTGTATGATCGGATACCAATTGGACCGGGAACATAACGGGAAAGGGATCATGGCAGAAGCGGTCCGGCAAGCCGCAAGAATTTTGTTCGAGACGCATCAGTTTCACCGGTTGCGGGCAGAGGTCATGCCGGAAAATATTGGTTCCATCCGTGTGTTGGAAAAAGTAGGGTTCAGAAGAGAAGGCCTTGCTAAAAAAAGTTTGTATATTAACGGAGCATGGGAAGATTTTATTTTATTTGCATTGTTGAAAGAAGAATTTCTATTCGATTGAACCAATATCGGTTAAGTTTTTTTCTGAACATGTTGAAAAAAAGGAATAGATTCTATTTTTATGAAAAACACCTCTTAAATTGTTCTCTGAGGGGTTTTTTTGATTTAAAAGACGAACATTAAATAAATTTAAAGGTAAAAAGTATGCTTTTTAGCAAAATATTTTTGACAAACCTTTAATCGTTCGTTATAGTATTATAGTGCGAACATTAAGAAACTATTTATAAAAAATATTCGTTATTTGGGGTGTTAATGATGGATGTAGTATTTGATTATGAAGATATTCAATTGATTCCAGCTAAATCGATCGTCGGAAGTCGTTCAGAGTGTGATACGACGGTTGAATTTGGAGGACGACGCTTTAAATTACCTGTCGTTCCAGCCAATATGCAAACAATCATCGATGAAAAAATCGCAACTTTTCTGGCTGAAAACGGCTATTTTTATATCATGCACCGGTTCGAGCCGGAAACGCGACTGAACTTCGTTCGCGAGATGCAACAGCGGGGATTGATTGCTTCGATCAGTGTCGGTGTGAAAACAGAAGAATATATGTTCATCGAAACGTTGGCGCAAGAAGGATTGACACCGGAATATATCACGATTGATATTGCCCACGGACACTCAGAAGCAGTCATCCGGATGATTCAACATATCAAACAAATACTACCGGAAAGTTTTGTCATCGCAGGTAATGTCGGTACTCCGGAAGCGGTCCGCGAACTGGAACATGCCGGCGCAGACGCTACAAAAGTCGGGATCGGACCGGGGAAAGTCTGTATTACGAAAATCAAAACAGGTTTCGGTACCGGCGGCTGGCAATTAGCCGCATTAAGATGGTGTGCGAAGGCCGCCAGCAAACCAATCATCGCAGATGGTGGAATCCGGACACATGGAGATATTGCCAAATCAGTCCGGTTCGGGGCAACGATGGTGATGATCGGTTCCTTATTTGCCGGACACGAAGAGTCACCGGGTGAAATGCAGGAAGTTGACGGTCTTCAAGTGAAGGAATATTTTGGTTCGGCTTCGGAATTTCAAAAAGGTGAAAAGAAAAACGTTGAAGGTAAAAAAATGTTCGTTGAATTCAAAGGCAGTTTATCTGATACGTTAACTGAGATGGAACAAGATTTACAATCGGCGATTTCATATGCCGGCGGTAATAAATTGCAAGCCATTCGAACAGTTGATTATGTAGTGGTTAAAAATTCAATCTTTAATGGTGATAAAGTTTACTAAAGAGATCGGAGTAAGGCCTATCCCAGGTCTTGTTCCGATTTTTTTATATTTATGAGAGCGCTTACTTTGACTGATAAGGGGTAAAGATAATAGTGTATATTTTCAGAATATTTCATAATAAAGGGAGTGAAAGCGTTGAGTCAGGAAACAACAACCTACTTAGCAGACAAATTTTATACAGTCAGGAACCAGACACTTACGTTGATTGAACCGTTAGAGCAAGAGGATTTTGTGATTCAGGCAAGTTCTGACGTCAGTCCGCCAAAATGGCATATTGCCCATACGACTTGGTTCTTTGAACGAATGATTCTTCAAGAATATGCTGATACGTATCAAGTGTTTCATCCCGCATATAACTATTTATTTAACTCATACTATAATTCAATTGGTCCTTATCAACCCCGTCATCAGCGGGGTGTGTTGTCCCGTCCGACAGTTAAGGATGTGATTGCTTATCGTAAACACGTCGATCAGGCTGTCCTGACATTTTTACAGGAAGAACGGGACACGTCGCTTCAACAGAAGATCGAGCAATTGATTGAAATGGGGTTGCAACATGAACAGCAGCATCAAGAGTTGATTCTGATGGATGTAAAATATAATTTCTTTACCAATCCGTTGTTACCGGCTTATCAGACGCGACAAGTCGAGCGTACTGAAACTGATCATTCTCTGTCACTTGAGTTTACACGATTTGAGGGTGGACTCGTTGAAATTGGTCATGACGGTCGCGGATTTGCTTTTGATAATGAAAGTCCGGTGCATAAAGTCTGGCTCGAACCCTTTGAATTGGGGACACGCCCCGTCACCAATCGTGAGTTTTTAGCCTTCATCGAGGCGGGAGGATATGAACAGTCCGAATATTGGCTGTCGGACGGTTTCCAAGTCGTCAAGCAACAACAATGGAAGGCACCTCTGTACTGGATGAAAGATCAACAGGAAGACTGGTCGATCTTTACCTTAAACGGTGTTGAACCGTTGCAATGGGATGAACCGGTATGCCATGTCAGTTTTTATGAAGCAGATGCATACAGCCGATGGTGCGGTAAACGTCTGCCGACAGAAGCCGAATGGGAATATGTCGGACGGCAAGTCGCTCAACAAGGAAACTTCATGGAACAGGGATCCTTTCATCCGCGTTCGGTTTCGGATACGGACCACGCGATACACGGTATGTTTGGTGACGTCTGGGAGTGGACGGCGAGTGCCTATGCCCCGTATCCGAAGAGCCGCCCGCTCGAAGGCGCGCTCGGAGAATACAATGCCAAGTTCATGTGTAACCAAATGGTTCTTCGCGGCGGAGCATGTGTGACCCCGGGTGACCATATCCGAGCGACGTACCGGAACTTTTTCCCGCCGGATAAACGTTGGCAGTTCAGCGGCTTCCGATTGGCGGGTGATCTTTAAATGCGGCAACGGGTCGAAAGTTTTGATATGTATACGGATCAGCAGAACATGCTGCAGGAAGTATTGTACGGATTGGGACAACCTCAAAAGGTGTTGCAGGCAAAATATTTTTACGACCAAACTGGTTCCGAGTTGTTCGAACAGATTACACAACAGCCGGAATATTATTTGACGCGGACGGAAATCGACATTTTATCCGAGTACCAATCCGCTATCGCAGATTGCATCGGACCCGTTCATACCTTGATTGAGTACGGGAGCGGCAGCAGTCGTAAAATCAAAAGTTTACTCAGCTCCCTTCATCAGTTGGAACAATATATGCCGATTGATATTTCCAAAGATTTTTTAATTCAATCCGCGCATCAATTGTCGAAAGATTATCCGTCACTCCGGATTAAAGCGGTTTGCGGCGACTATTCCGCGCCTTTACTTCTACCCGTCGAGGAGAAACAGAAAAAGGTGATTTTCTTTCCTGGTTCGACCATCGGGAACTTTCAACCGCAGGAAGCAGCCGACTTTTTACAACAGTCCAGTCAATTGCTGGAGAAGGGAGACGGCTTCCTGATCGGAATTGATACAAAAAAAGAAGCCAGTGTGCTTCATGCGGCTTACAACGATCAAGCAGGCATCACGGCTCAGTTTAACTTAAACATTCTACGGCATATCAATGGATCGCTCAATGGGACGTTTGACGTCGACCTATTCGAGCATGTCGCTTTTTATAATAAACGGCAGGGACGGATTGAAATGCATCTGAAAAGTCGAATCGATCAAATCGTCACGATTGCCGATCAGCGGTTTAGCTTTAAAAAGGACGAAACAATTCATACAGAAAATTCCTATAAGTACAGTCAGGAAGAGTTTCAATGGTTGGCCAAGCAAAACGGATTCACACCGATTAGATGTTTCACGGATCCGCAACATCATTTCAGCGTGCACTACTTGGAAAAAACACGGGTCTGACTTATCTTTCCGTTCGTAAACGAAAAAAGAAGGAATTGCGCATCTTTGATGGCGATTCCTTCTTTTTTTGAAGTCAGTCCGCAGGTTCAGGCAGTGTTAACTCAGGCGACTGCCGTCAGGAATCGGATGTTCCGGACAGGCGAGTACCGGCATCAGATGATCCCGTGTCCCGAGTTCCAACACACGACCGGTCGTACCGGCGACGATACCCGGAACATTGAGCAGGATCAAAGCTTGTTTCCCGATGATTTCTTCATACTCGAACCGTGTTTCTTTCCAATCCAAAAAGACGGATTGCTGAAAATCTTCAAACACAACCGACAGCACTAAAAAGTCTGGTCGGATGTCCGAAACGCGGAGGGAACGGATAGTACCGACACGAATGTCCAACGCTTCAAATTGTTTAAGGGTCACCATAGCTTTTATCGGATGCACATCCAGGACTCCTTCATACGTCAAAATAAAAGAACGTTTGTTCTTGTTTTGAAAAGGGTATATCTACTATACAGATGATAATACGCAAACCATGAACAGGTTATTGTAAAAGATAATCGTTCAAATCGATTTCTAACTCTTGATCGAGTGCCAGTTTCGCCAACTCTTGACCGAGATACGGACCAATCGTTAGGCCGGAGGCTCCGAGACCGTTAGCGACTAAAACATTCGGATGAGTCGCCAGTCTGCCGATGACAGGTAAGGAATTACTTGTGTACGGGCGGAGACCAACACGCATCTCATTGATGTTGGCTTCTTCGAGTACCGGTGCAACGGGAATGGCGCGAGTTAACAAGGCGTACATGCCTTTGACGGTCGGCTGAAGGTTGTAATCGAGTTGTTTTTCATGTGTCGAACCGAGGGCGAGTTTGCCGTCCTCGATCGAGACGAGATATAAACCACGCTGTCCCATGATGACGGGCCATTCTTTCGACTGGTCACTCGAGATGTCCAGATGAAGTATCTGTCCTTTTTCGGCACGAATATCAAGTTTTGTCTGCAACGGTTCGAGTAATTCGTTGACCCAGACACCTGCAGTCAATATGACCTGGTCGGCATAGTGGATGTCCTGACCGATTTGAACCCCTTGAACGTGACCGTCGACGACGACCAGCGAGGCGTCTGCTTCAAGAACGGTAGCCGCGTGTTTAATCGCACCGCGTTCCATGGCAGCCCGCAAGGCACGACCGTCGACACGAGCACCTCCTGAGACGAACAGAGCATCTTCGACGAACTCAATCAAAGGAAACATCGACCGGACCTGATCGGCCGTCAATCGTTCGATGCGTTGAATGGCCGGTGCTTCCGGGAAACGATTTTCCGCAATCGTCTGCATTTTTTCGATTTTCGATGTTTCATGCAAGGCGATTGTTCCGACTTTCTGATAGCCTGTCGTTGTTTCGCCGAGCGCTTCCAGTTCCGGGATCAACGTATCGTAGTAATGTGCTCCGTTATTGGCGAGGCGGTACCAGGCTTTATTTCGTCGCTGTGTCATCCAGGGACAGATGATACCGGCTGCGACATGTGTGGCACGTCCGGCTTCTTTCCGGTCAACGAGCAGGACAGTTGCCCCTTGTTTTGCTAAATGATAAGCGGTCGATGTTCCGAGGATTCCGGCACCGATAATGATATGGCTGTACATGTTTTTTCATCTCATTTCCAAAGTGATCTTTATCAAGTGTAAAGAAAAAAATCAAAATCGACAAATTTTGATAAGACAGCACATTATAAATATGGGGAATGATGGGAAAGTAAAACTTTTTATCAAAATATTTCGTATACTGAATATAAATCGATATTTCACACGAAATATACGATTAGAAACGCTTCAATCAGGAAACATACCCTTATAGGCATCAGAACCCGACATCATCGACTCGAACATGTAGTCACCACTGAAGGAGGGGAAGGCAATGAACATTAGTCGCGCCATCGTACGCAAACGCTACACGGATCACACTTTGTTTTATTCCGCCATCCTAATTTGGAAGTTGCTCTTCTTCCTGCCCTTGCTCATGTATGTCAATAGTGGGTCGGACAACATTTTTCGGCTTTATTTTGTACCGTATTTGACGGTCATTGTTTTATTTCGTGTCATGACGTACTTTGCCACGTATAAAGCTTCCTTTATGGAAATGACCGAGATGGGATTATCCGTCTTTTTAATCGTTGCGGACTTTTATTTAATCGCGTTGTTTGATATACCGTTACCGTTCGGTATGATCATCATGCTGTTATCGATCCTACACTTTACAGCTGCGTTTAGTCGGTTCCGCTGGTTCCGTCGCCGGTTGTGGTTGAATCGTCATCTAGAGATTCTAAACTTCTTGACGGATCACGGGGAAACACCGGTTAAGATTGCTGTCGTTTCGGAAGATGAAATGCTTGTGACGACTAAAAGCGGTAAAGAATTTACGTATCGTCATGTCTACTGGAGTGGCTTTTACTTCGAACGAGGATAAAGGAAGGGACTGTAGGGCTTGATAAAACCTGCAGTCTTTTTTTTATGGAAATCGAGCAGATTGTTTGCGATACTGATTAAACAAACCGTAACGAAAAGAAGGTGAATGTTCATGATACGCTGTCTTCTGGTGACGACGGATCATCAAGTTGTAGTGGATGATGGCTTGGGTCGGATTCACGCACCTGATATCAAATGGTATTTCGTTGATTTCAATCAACCGACGGAGCAGGAAAAACAACAGTTGATTTCCGCCTTTGATTTTCATCCGCTGGCCATCGAAGATTGTTTTCAATACTTACAGCGTCCAAAGTTGGAATATTATGAAGGATACAGTTTTTTTGTGCTCCATGCCCTGGACACGGAGTCATTGAAAGGAAAAGAAATCAACCTGTTTGTCAATGAGAACTATGTGGTGTCCTACCACGAGGAGCCGTCAAGTGAAATTGACGTGGTGTTCCAAGCTTTCCAGCGTCTACATACTGATTCCGAGCACTGGACCATCGAAATTGTACATAAAATCATGGATAAAATCGTCGATGGTTATTTTCCGATTGTTCATGCATTGGAAGACAAGATTTTTGCACTGGAAGGACGGTATGAACAGCGTGGGAATGATAAACGGATCATGGAAGAGATATTTGAGATTCGGTCCGATTTATTAGTTGTTGCCCGAACGCTCTTACCGATGCGGGATTTGTTATACCGGGTCGTTGAATCCCGTCGGCTTGCGATTCATGCCAATAAAAAAGCATTTTTCCAGGATATTTACGATCATCTGCTCAAACTGAACGAAATGATTGAGTATAACCGGGAAATGACGTCCGAATTCCGGGATAATTTCATTTCCCTCAACTCGTACCGGATGAATAATATCATGAAAACGTTAACGATTTTTACAACCATCTTCATGCCGTTAACGTTCATTGCCGGCATCTATGGGATGAACTTTGAACATATGCCGGAACTGACGACACGTTTTGGTTATTTCTTTACACTCGGGGGGATG
Organism: Exiguobacterium sp. s138; assembly: GCF_018618775.1. NCBI lineage: Bacteria > Bacillati > Bacillota > Bacilli > Caryophanales > Exiguobacterium > Exiguobacterium sp. s138. Next base: position 417,601 of record NZ_JACSMW010000002.1, read on the forward strand.
GCAGTCATTGCGTTGGGGATGATTGTGTACTTTAGAAAAAATCATTGGTTTGATGAGTAAGAGGGGGGAGTCCGGTGGATATCCGGCAATTGACGTTTTTTACGACGATCGTAGACCATGCGTATAATTTAACGCGGGCATCCAAACATCTGCATATTTCGCAACCGGCGCTCAGTCAACTGGTGCGAGAATTTGAAGAATTGGAACAAGTGGAATTGTTTTTGCGGCACCATGGACGACTGACCGGTCTGACAGACGCCGGACAACAATTTTATGAGGATGCCCTCAGTGTCCTGCACGGACATCAACAAATGATGGAACACCTGCACGAGCGGTCGCGTGTCCTACGCGGGAAAGTCCGGCTCGGGATTCCGCCGGTCATTCTGCCCGTTCTCTTTTCGCAACTGATTCCGAAATTGATGGCGGAACATCCCGGTATCGAGTTGGAAATCATCGAAGAAGGGGCATTTGAATTGAAACGCCGGCTGCTGCTTGAAGAATTGGATCTGGCGATTTTAATTGAACCGGGGGAGACATACGGAATCGAACGGCATCGGTTGATTGAAGATGAAGTCGTCGTCGCGGTCAGACCGAGCCATCCGTTAAGCGAATCTGAAAGCGTGTCTTATCGTGATTTGGCAGAGGAACCGCTCGTCATCCTCAATGACAGTTTTATGTTGCATCATCAAATTTTATCCCAGTTCCGCCATGTACAGGTCGAACCACAGATCTTTTTTACGTCCGGTGCCTGGGATTTATTGATCGGGATGGTGCAAGAACTTGACGTTGTGTCGATTTTGCCGGAACCGATTCTCCGGTTTCATCATGCCGATGATATCCGTATCTTACCGTTTGACCCGCCGATGTTATGGGACGTTTCGTTAAACCGTCTGGCGGGAGTCGAGCAGCGTCCGCTAGTGCGCCACGTCGAAGACTATGTGCTGCATTATTTCAAATCGTATTGGCCGCCTCCGTCTGATCGCACAGCAGACGCTAAAAAGAACCCGAACCAGCCGCCTCTTCTGTAGAAGAGCAGCTGATTCGGGTTCTTTGTGTACCGCTTACGGGAAAAATTAAACGGTTTGATTCAGACGGCTGATGCTGGCGTAAGCTTGTTTGAATTGTTCCAGATGGTCGGTCGTCGCCAAGCTGGTTCGTTCCATCTCGATTTGTTTATACAACGTTTCGGAAATCCGGGCATACATCTCGTCGAGCAGACGGGCGACATGTTGCTGCGCGAGTTCGCGCAACCGCTGTTCCTCCGTTTCCAGATAAGAGGTCGCATCCGGTTTCGTCAACTGAATCAAAGCATCTTTCAATTGTTCCTTTTCATTACGTTCAAAAAAGACTTTTGGATTACGGAAATACTGTTTTACGGACTGATACGGCGTCGCATCCTGGAACGGGCCCTCGAAATGGACGGACGTCATCGCCGGCGCTTCGAATGGGGGCAGTTGGAAAGATGGGTTCAACTTCGCCGCATACCGTTCCTCTTCCTGGAATCGTTGGACGAGCGCAGTTTTGATCCAGCCGTCAATCCGGAAGTGTGTCACACGTAATTCTTGCTCAAAATCATATTTCAAAAAACCGAGCAACTCGACAAGCGCTTCCTGCAAAGCCTGCTGTTTTGTGGCATTCGCAAAGCGGACGGGATGATACGCTTCCTTGAAGAAGTCAGGGAAGCGGTAATAGATCCGCTGGTTGACATGATGCAGCAGCTCATGAATTTCCGCGAACAACGCATGACGAAGTAAATCGGTTCTTGAATCTGAAAAGTGTGCTTCAATCGTCTGCTTCAAGTCATCCAGTTCTTCGAGACGTGTTTCTTTACGGGCGATGTTGAATTCGGTCTGCTCCATCAATTGACGTAACCGGTGCACGGTTTTCTCCGTTTCTTCCGACAATACTTGGACAGCCAGTCCTTTCAGATCCCGTTCCAAAAACTGATGAAAGGCGTCTTCGAAGACCGGAAGACCCGAGTCAAGCGCACGGTCCGTTTGCTTCTCTGCTAACGCCTGGAGGCTCGAGACGCCGAACAGACGAGGGGTCCGAATGCCGAACCGTTGTAGTTCCGTCTCGACATACTGAAGGACTGCTTGTTTTTCGCCCTCGTTTTGTGCAAGGTCAATTGCATTGACGATGAAAAACATCTTGTCCAGTTCGAAAGCATCCTTGACACGGCCGAGCTGAATCAGAAACTCCCGATCCGCACGGGCGAACGCGTGATTGAAATACGTCACGAATAAGATGGCATCCGCATCCTTGATGTAGTCAAAAGCGACATCCGTATGGCGGGCATTGATGGAATCGGCACCCGGCGTATCGACCAATGTAATCCCGAGACGGGTCAACGGGCTGTCGAAGTACAAATCGATGACATCGACGAAGCAACTGAGGTGCTCTTTTGCGACATAATCGGTGAACATCGTTTGATCGACCGTTTGTGTCGTTCCGACGAACGGTGCAACAGTCGGATAACCGGTTGCAAAGGCCCGTAAGAAAGAAGCATCCCGTAATGTGTGTGCCGGCTGGGATTCGATCCAATCCGCCGCTTCTTTCAAAGAAGTGACTGCTTCGTCGAACGCCTGAAGGAGATCGTTTAATTCAGCAACGAGTTCCTGCTCCGTCTTAAAGCAGATGGTCGCCGTCCCGTGCGGATGTGCCGCACTGACGGGGTTAATCCGGTTAATCGAAGCCGTCGTCGGATTAGGCGAGACAGGCAAGACCGGTTGTCCGAGCAACGCGTTGCAAAAAGATGACTTCCCGGCGCTGAACGCACCGAACAAAGCAATCGTAAAGGTACTCGAAGCGACCCGTTTCAGTTTGTCTTGCAAGTAGGCGACCGTCTCTTCAAATCCGGGAACGGACGACAAAATCGTTTGAATCTGGTGCATTTCTTCCGGCGTATAGGAACGTGTGTCCTCGACATCGGTTGACTGAACCGCTTCTGCCGCGACGGCGACTTCCTCCAGCGTTTCCTGCGGTTGAAACGGGATTAACGCTTGTTCGGCCTGCATCAGTTCTTGTTGCCAAAGCACGACCTGTTGTTTTGCGGTTTGCAGTTGCTTGTCCGTCGGTGAGTCAGCCTGTTCGAGATACGTGTTTAAGACTTGCCGGGCGTCGGCTTCGGCTTTCAATAAGTCACATTTTTGACGTAAATCGGTTTGTTCTGTCAACACCTCTTGTTTGACGCTGCCGTCTGTTTGTTCGAGTTCCGCTCGAATTCCGTCCCGCCAGCGGTTCGTCTCTTTCGTATACCAGTCAGCCGTCAGACTGACGACACGATTCGTAAACTGGAGGACGGATTCACCGGTAATCGTTATGCCTTCCTGGACAGCATCCTCGATGACACGAAGCGGTGGATCAAGTGGATAGTTGTCGATCTGCATCGTATGCTGATCCGTTAAGATACCGGCTTCCGCCAACGATTGTTTCATCAATTTCCGAAGATGCAAGGCAATTTCGGATGTCGTGACGGATTGATACGCCCGCAGGAGTTCGTCTGCTACCTGTTGCTGGGTGGACTGTGTCTTTTTCGCACTTCTGAAGAACCCGACTTTAAAGGACGCTTGTCGTGTCTCTAAAAAGGTCCGCATTTTCTCGCGAAGTTCAAACGGCATCAAAGTGGCATTTCGCAACAAGCTTTCCCGGTGCTGTGAAAACCGGCTGACCCATTGTTCGGGAGCCATCAGTTCGAGTTGTAAATCTAGCTGGTGCAGCTGTTCAAGCAATGCGTCCGATTGTCGCCGTTCTGCCGGTGTCAATCCTTCATTTGTCGATTCAGCGGCTTCTTCGATCCGTGTTTCGAGGTACGCCACGTGTTCGGCATGTAAGGATTCCAGTGTAGTAGCCGCTGATTGCAACAGTTTCGGTTGGACGTCCCGGATGCTGTGATCGACGAGTTCTTTAACGGAACGGAAATCATTTTCCGGATGATCCGCTTCCCGCAAGCTCGTAAAGAAGATTCCTTTTGGTTCCACGCCATGGGCGGCAAACGACTGGATGACGGAACGCTTGAAGGCGGCAAAGGATAATTCACTGGACTGGTGTTTATCGATTTGATTAACGATTAAATACAGTTCAGGTACGGAAGTCAACAATTCACGAGTGACGGTGAAGTTCAACTCGGACTGGACATGATTGTAGTCCATGACATAAAAAATCAAGTCAGCCAGGTGTAAAGCGGACTCGGTGGAAATCCGGTGGGCGTCATCGACGGAATCGACACCCGGTGTATCCATTAAAACAAGTCCTTGCGGTAAGTTTGAGCCGGCGTGGGTGATATCAATCCGTTCAACGGTACCGTCACGACCTAACGTCTCGAGATGCGGTAAGTCGGCCGCTGCGAGCTTTACGGCAGGGCGGTCGTGAAAATGGATGATTGCGGCATCGTGTTCTTCCCGGCGTAATGTGACGATGTTGGCACTGGTCGGAATCGGACTGGTCGGTAAAATCGACTCACCGGTCAATGCATTGATCATGCTTGATTTCCCGGCTGAAAAATGTCCGGCAAAAGCAATCGTAAATTCGCGTTTTAATAATTTCTCGGAAAATTTATTTAACTTGTCGAGCCGGAGTTGATCCGACGAGGGTTGAATCAATGTCGTGAGAAGCGCAGTCGCTTCAATGTGATTCGTTAACCGTTCTTCAAATGAGCGCATGCGTGTGAAACCCCTTTCTTACAATTCAGCTTCAGTGTATCACGCTTATTTTGGTTCCGTCATCTGTTCATCGGTAAGTTCCGCAGTCAAGCAACAGGCAAGACATTAAAACTTACGGATTCCGCAAAATGCTATATGATAATAACAGACTGATTACCAAGCGGTCCGTCGAAAACCCGGCTGGTGAAAAGTCATTAAAAAAGACTGAATCCCCGCTTCTCGGGGAATTCAGTCTGGTAGGAAATCTGAGTTTGTTTAAAATCAAGCGTTTGTTTCCGGGACAATCATATCCGACTCGTCAGGAGCGTGTTCCGTTGTCTGCATCAGACGGAGAAGGTGGAGCTTAAACAGGTACATGACGAGCAAATGAATATTGGCTTGCGTCGATTTGTAAATGATCCATGGTAAGGCCGGTACATATTCATGAATGGCAATCAGGCACTCCTGGGATCCGGGAATTTGTCGGAATTCAATCCGCCCTTTGCTGCCTTCCTGAACTTGCGCAAACATTCCGCCGGTAATCCGGTACGTAGCTTGCTCGGCATCCTGAAACGGTTCTTTCGTCAATTCGAGAAGCGGTGCATCGAGAAACGGCACTTGAATCTTTACGACGGTCTCGTTCGCAACAGAAGTGAGGAACGGCTTAGCGAAAGAGGAGAGCCAAGATACATAGTTATCTGCCGCCCAGTTGGCATCGCGTCCTTCCGGCAGACGGACACGCTGAACGGACCGGACATCGAGCACTTCGTCTTTTTCTTTTTTAGACGAATGACCCGATTGTTTTTTCTGATCCTTTTCCTTCTGCTCTTCTTTTAACGCCATCCGAACGGATTCCTCGAATGTGACTTTCCCGTCGCTGATGCCGTCCACCATTTTATCCGGATCTGCGACCATTTCGTGGACCATGCTCTCGACGAGCGGATAGACCGTCTCCTTCGGCTCTCCGGAAACTAATGTCACCCAAAGGCGAGACAGTTTGACTGTCATTAAAGGAATATCGAACGTCGGTTGGTTTTTCCCCATGACTTCGGCTGTTTTCAAAATCATTTCTTTATACGTCATCGATTCCGGACCGCCGATATCGATGGCGCGGTCTTTCAAATCTTCCCGTCCGACGCTTGCTCCGAGGGCATGAATGACATCTGGCAATGCAACGGGATGCGTCTGATTCCGTGTCCATTCCGGCAGCAACATGACGGGAAGCCGTTTGACGAGCTTCGATAAGATCGGGAAGGAAGATCCTTTTGGACCGACGATCAACGCAGCCCGGATGGTCGTTACGGGAGTCCCGTAAGCACCAAGCACACGTTCCACTTCCAAACGGCTTTTCAAATGGCGGGACAAGTCTTCCGTTTCTTCCGGAATGATGCCGCTCAGGTAGATGATTTGCTGAATGCCGTTTTCTTTGGCGGCACGGGCATAATTGTCCGCTAAAATCAAATCCATATCTTCGAATGAGCCCTGTGTCAGTTTAGCGGACGGCATCATCGAATGGACCAGATAGATGGCGATATCCGCCCCCTGTAACCCGTCGATGGTATCATTCAGCGAAAATAAATCACACGAGCGCCACTCGACATGGTCTTCATCATCCTTGTCATCACCGTTTCGCGATAAGGCGATGACATCATATTTTTTCTTGAGTTCGTTTAAGAGATTATGTCCGATATATCCGGTTGCACCTGCAAGTGCCAACCGTTTGCGTGTTTGAGTCATGAGTTTTCCCCCTCGATTAACGTTACTTGTTGAATTTACCCGAATCAATCGGTTCGTAATCCCTTCAGATGTTTTCAGGAAATAACAGGCTTGAGGCATAAAAAACAGGGAAAAGAAAAAAGAGACCGAATAGGAGTGGTGACCTCCACCAACTTCCATGTACATATTACTTAATTTCTACTTTAAGGAGAGGGCGAAGATGAACGCAGTCTGTTTCTTAGATGAGCAACACCAGAAGCGGTACCAGATGATATTAAAACGTTTGAGTACGCGGAATCGTGTGAAACCGCCGTTTCAAGCCATTTTGTTTTTGGCGACGGGAAATTTACAATTGATGCAATTATTCAGTGACTATTTTTTCCCGGAAACGGGTGAGTTTTTTTATCAGGAAATGTTGGCGGAGTCGATTGATGACCGGATGATCGATGTGGAGCGTCAACTCCTTGTGCAGTTGTATAATGGGCGGACGACGGTGACTGTGATCGAAATCATCGATCAGTTGAGTCCGACGGAATTGAAGTTGGCACTCGGAGCCATTCAGGTCCGGATGTTTGGAACAGCAGATGAAGAGGCGGAACGGCGTCAAACGTAACCGGAATTCGAACGAAGGAGAAGAGGCTGAAAGCAGTCTCTTTTTTTGTTTTTTACCGGAAACGGTAAAGAAAAGATAATTATAAGAATTTTATTAAAAGATGTTTGTGATGTAAGTTTACTATCATAAAACGGTATCCGAATAAAAGCTAAGCTTGTTTACTAAGATTTGATTGAACCGCCGAATCACTGGAAATAAGATGTAAGTAACAGGAAATGGATAACGGCTCAACTGAAATTTCTGACTGAGATGTGAGAGGAGTGGACGTATGCAACTCAAGCAATCGATTTACTTTCATTCACCGATTTTTCTTCAAAATATCTTAACGACGATTTATGGTCGCGTGCTGTATCAGGAACGATATGGTCCGGTTTATCAGAAACGGTTACAGGAGTTGAAGGAAAAAGAACGTTTTCAGACGAATGCACAGGCAGAACAGTTGGCGCGTCTGAATCAATTTCTGCTGTTTTGTCAGACGTACAGCCCCTACTATCAAGAGCTGTTTGAGCAACACCGGATCACTTTACCGCTTGAAACATTAGACGAACTAAAACAGATTCCGATTTTAAGCAAGGAAATCCTCCGGACACGTAATGCGGACGTGCATGCTAAGATCCGAGCGCCGATCCTCGGGAAAACGGGTGGAACGACGGGGAAGTCGATTCAAGTCCATTACACAAAGGAAGACATGCAGATCCGGATGGCGCACCTCGATTACTTTAAGTGGACACACGGGATTGAACGCGGCATGCGGCGCGCCAGCTTTACGGGACAGACACTGGCGGCAGAATCACAGAAAGCACCTGTTTACTGGCGGATGAATAAAGCCATCAATCAGATGCTTTTTACGATCAAAAACATTAATCCGCAAACGGCAGCCTTGTACATCGAACAATTGAACCGATTTAATCCGGAATCGATTGACGGCCTCCCTTCAGGTATGATTGAAGTGGCACGTCATGCCAAAAAGTACAATATTCCGTGTACGTTCCGACCGAAGGCGATTTTCCCAACAGCGGAAATGATGACGGCGGCGGAACGCCAATTGATCGAAGAAGTGTTCCATGCGCCGATTTTTGATCAATACGCATCGTCTGAAGGAGCACCGATTGTCGCGGAATGCCGTTACGGAAAAAAACACCTTCACTATGAAATGGGCATCATCGAGGTTGAGGAAGATGGTCAGATTCTCGTGACGAGCTTTGATACCCATGGCACGCCGCTCGTCCGGTACCGTGTCGGGGACCGGATGACGTTAAGTGAAGCTACGTGTCAGTGCGGACACGCCGGTCCGGTCATTGCATCCATTGACGGACGGGGACGAAGTTTCATTCAGCTGAAAGACGGTCATCGGATTTTTGAAGGAGAACTGGCCGGGATCGTACGGGCCTTCCCGAACTGTATCGAACGGGTCCAGTATATTCAATCCGACAAAGAAGAAATCGTTATGTTGTATGTACCGGACGAACGTTGTTTCAAAGAAGAACATGAAAAAGAACTGTACTTCGTCTTAAAACGTTTGTTCGGCGGACAAATGGAAGTGTTGTTACGGGCAGTGCCGGAAATTCCGAAAGAAATCAGCGGAAAAACATTATTGATCAAACAACTATTGCCGGAAAAAAGTTGAAGAATTCGCTATACGACGCGAGCAGACTCCCTTTATTTTCAAAAAGGTCGTCTGCTTTTTTGATGTCTTTTCAAAAAAAGAAGGAGTTTGCTAAAGGAGGAAAAAAATCGAAGTGAAAGTGTAGTGCGGTAGATTTTGTCATGTGATTGTCAGAATGCCGACGTAAGCTGAACCTATTAAGAATATGTTCAGTGAAGGCGTCGAGTCGTTGTTCGAAAGGACGTGCGCAGATGGGAATCAAAGAGCAAGTCTATCTGTATTCACCGGTGTTCATGCAAAATCTTCTTACCACTTTGTATGGCTATCGACTTCAACGGGAACGTTATGGACCGGCGTACCAAACACGATTTCAGGAATTAGCAGACAAATTAGAAAAACCAATCGATGTGGAACGGGATCAATTGGCGCGTCTCAATACGTTTTTGCTGTTTTGCCGGCAACATAGCCCCTATTACCACACGCTGTTTAAAGACTTGAATCTGCAATTGCCTTTTCGAGCGTTAACGGAGCTTCGGCAGATTCCGTCACTTGAAAAGGAGATGTTACGGCAGCAAATCGAATCGATTCGTACGGACCTCCCTGCACCGATTCTCGGGAAAACAGGCGGGACGACAGGGAAGTCGATTCAAGTCCGGTATACGAAAGAAGATATGCAGGTGCGGATGGCGCATCTCGATTTTTTTAAGGCGACTCACGGTGTAAAAAAAGGAATGCGCCGGATCAGTTTTACAGCACAGGCGCTCGTTTCGGAACGGCAACAAAAACCTGTCTACTGGCGGATGAACCATGCGCTGAATCAACTGCTGTTCACCGTCAAGAAACTCAGCCCTGAAACGATGACTGCTTATTTGCAGGCAATCGACCGGTTTGATCCAGAATCGATTGACGGGTTGCCGTCAGCGATGATTGAGTTGGCCTACCATGCCAAACGAATCGGAATGGAGTTGCAGTGCCGGCCGCGCGCTATCTTTCCGACGGCAGAGATGATGACCGCGACGGAACGGAAATTAATTGAAGACGTCTTTCACGCGCCGGTGTTTGATCAGTATGCCTCATCGGAAGGGGCACCGATCGTTTCCGAGTGCCGTTTCGGAAATAAACACCTGCACTACGAGATGGGCATCATTGAAATTGAACCGGACGGGCAAATTCTTGTCACGAGCTTTGATACCCATGGGACGCCGCTCGTCCGTTACCGGGTCGGGGACCGCATGACGAGCAGCGGCAAAACCTGTTCCTGCGGCCATCCGGGTCCCGTGATTGATTCAATTGACGGTCGGGGACGGGGGTATATCGTCAAACAAAACGGACAAAAGGTTTTTGAAGGTCAGTTGTCCAGCTTGGTCAAAGTGTTGCCGAACAGCGTCGAACGGGTCCAATATATCCAAAACAGTGAACGGGACATCACGTTTTTATATATTCCGGACCGGACCCGGTTTTTATCGGAGCACGAAGAACAACTGTACCGGTTTTTAAAGACTTTACTTGGTTCCGAGATGAACGTCTCGTTACGTGCTGTCGATAACATTCCGCGGGAAGTCAGCGGTAAGACGCTTCTAGTCAAACAGTTGATGTAAACGGAACACGGATCCAGTTGAGGATCCGTGTTTTTTGATGGATTTTTTTACAATTGTTGTAGTATAAAAGAAGATCATCGAAAAAGGAGGAAGACGATGAGGTCACGTGCCGCGGTACTACTGCTTGGAACGATACACTTCGACCGACCGGATAACGGAGACTTACTTCATTTGCGAGGCGTGTCGATGCTGACGCCGGACCGGCAAAAACAAATTGAGGACGCATTAAATGTCTTGTCCGACTTTCGTCCGACGAAGATCATGCTTGAAAGCCCTTCTGAACATCAACAGGACTTGACGCGTGAGTACGCGGCGTATCGCGCCGGAAAATTGACGTTGACCGCCGACGAACGGCATCAACTTGGTTTTCGTCTCGCCTCTCAAAATGGTCTCGATGATATTCAAGCAGTTGATTGGAACCAGTTGATTGACGGGATACCATCGCTCGACCAGCTGAGAAGGGAAAAACCGGAACAATTTGACGAAATCATTGCAAGGGAGACCACACGGATGCAACAGATGGAACAGGAGTTTACTGAACTACCGTTGCTTTCCTTTTTACAGAAAATCAATACTGACGGACGTGTGCAGGAGATGCACCAAACTTATTTAAAACTTGCTTGTCTTGGTGAGTCCGGAATGGAGTGGGTCTCGCGATATTGGTATTATCGCAATCTGATGATCTTTAAGAACATCCTTGCGGGTGTTACAGAACCAGATGAACGGGTTATGGTCATCTATGGTCTTGCACACGTTCACTTGCTCCGACAATTTCTGACGGATTGTGATGAGGTTACACTTTTAACACTCGACGATATCATGTAATAAAGGAGACATACATATGTTATTTCATTATCATCTTTGGACACCGTTCGTGGAGGAAACAGAACGGTTTTATCAACAGCTTGGTTTTCAGGTGACACAACGGATTGGGAAATACGCGGGGGAGTTCACTTCATTTGATCCTCCGCTTGATTGGGACGATTTCCGCGAGCAACAGATTTTGTTTCGGATCATCGAGATGAAACGGAGAGCCATCAATCTTACGTTTGGTTACGGAAAAAAGGTGATATTTGACCATATCGGCTTCCTCGTAACGGAAGCCGACCGACTGCAGGTACTCGGCCGGGCGGAAGGTCTGGGGCTGACGATTCAGGCGAACGAACGCCGGACGTTCATCGGAACGCCGTTTGGTTTCCGTATTGAATTGCAGACCCATCCGGATGCCGTCGAGTCAGAAACAGGGGACCGGCTCCTGCAGCTTGGAATCGCGACACCGACACCGGGTCTTGAGCCGTTGCTGTCTCAATTACTGGCTCGACCGGTTCCGGAAATTACGTCGGTTGTATCGGAACGGATGTTTGCCAGACAGGTTGTATTTTCCGGAATACCTGCGCTGCCGGTGCAAGATCCGAACGGTCTCGAGGTCCGGACGGTGAGTCCGCCTGCATTAATCGACGGACGGATAGAGGACCAGCACCTTTAAAGGCGGCGCGTCTGTCAGCAAACGGTCGAAACATTTGACTAAGTCACGGGCTGAGACCGTTTTTTCAAACAACTGTTCGAGATGTGGAACATGTGGTGCCGTCTTGAAAAACCAGGCGGCATGTTCCAGGTAATCCCATCCGTCACTCGAACCGACCAGCCGCAACTCTTTTTCGTAAAAGGCCGGCGTCAACGATAAGGTTTCATGATTCCCGTCTGAAAGAATACAGAGCTGTCCGTGGGGAACAAGCTTTTCCTGTAATAAGGCGAAAGCGTCCTGTCGTGCAGAACACTCCAATGCGTGTGCAAACGTCTCATCCGAATCTGAGTATGAAGCATGCGCCCCGAGTGACAGTGCAAGCGATGAACGGACGGGATCAGGGTCAAAGACGACGATCCGGTCGACATGATAGAAGTGCCGCAGATAGAAAACAGTCAGCAGTCCGATGACACCCATTCCGGTCACTAAAACCGAGTCCGTCGGTTTAGGGACCAGTTTCCGGACGCCTTTCGCAGCGTCGCACGATAAGATGTTCAGCAAGGCGAGTTTGGCGGACACACCGTTCGGAACAGGAATGGCTTTGGCTTCGTCGACGAGTGCGATATCCTGATGACCGTAAAAGGCAAGCAGACGGTCGCCGACTTGAAACCGGGTGACCTGATTTCCGACGGCAATGACAGTGGCGTAGCTTTCGTAGCCAGTCTCTTTCGGATAGACGGGAGCCGGATCGGTCGGGTCGTCGCCCCGTACTTGCGGCAGTTCAGCCCCGATGCTGATTGCTCCGGCAATCGTCCGGACAAGCAGTTCGTGTGCCTATATCGGAGGAAGATGGTGTCTGGTCCAGGTGACAGACCGGGCTGCCGTGACCTGTAAGCGTTCTTGATGCATAAAAACCCCTCTTTTCTATAAACATAAATCTTCTTTCCATAGTATAAGGTAAAAAATCCCTTATCCAAATAAAAATATGACAATTTTGTAAGGTGGAAACTGTTCGGAGAGTGTCAGTTTACGAACAAGTCTGTGTTATTCTGAAAAAAAGACAGAAACAGAAAAAGGACGTGACCCCCATCGAACGAATCGAAATGTCAATTCATCGCGGATTAGTGGAGTTAAAAAATTTGGATAAACGGATTCAAAAAGCACAGGCGAAAGCGTTTATCGGTGTGCAGAACGGCAGTCAGGCGCCGGCGGGATATCCTTCCGTCGTGACGTTTGCGGAAGAAGCGAAAGCCAACCTGCAGTCGATTCGCGATTTGATCGAGCGGCGGAACCGGATCAAGTCTGCCATCACGGCGTCAAATGCTGTAACGGTCGTCCGGATTAACGGCCGTGAGATGACCGTTGCGGAGGCGATTGACCGGCGGGATGCCGGGCTTGTCTATGAACGACAACTGTTACAAACATTACGGGAGCAACTCCTGCAAGTCGAACAGACCATCGAGACAGAGCGGCAAGATATCTTACGGCGGGCAGACAGCCACATCGAGGCAACGTACGGTTCCCGGGAAAAAGGGAATGCGGACGAGATGGAAAAATCACGTCGACTGTTCATCGAGCGCCTGGAGCCGAAGTTGATTGATCCGTCGAACTTGCGCCAGGTCATCGCTGAGCTGGATGAGACGATTGATACCTTTGAAACGGAAGTGGACTTTACATTGTCGGAAAGCAATACCGTAACGAAAATTTTTGCGTAATGACGATTCCCTGTTAGTCTGATATTCCTGCGACCAAACACGCCTGTTTTGTGCGATAACAAAACAATCCGTGCTTCGGCACCTCACATCGGTTCCACTGAGAACCGGAAGTGAAAGTTCAATGTTCACAGCTCAAGGAACAACGAACAAAGGTGAACGCTCAGAGCATGAAAGCTAAACCATCAACGAGCAAAGAGTGATCAAATCCACGATTAAACGGGATAAGAGAGGGCTTGTTTGTTGCCTCTGGGAGTACCGCGTGGCTGGGCTGACAGGGAACCTACATATAAAAACGTTAACCGGAAAGGATGGAGAGATATGCTGAATCTGTATTTGACTTTGCTTGACATGCCGAGCCTCGCGCTTGCAGCACTTGTCATCGGCCTTGTTTTAACCGTGAAGTACGGACGGCTGTTCGTCCGTCGGGATATTCCGGGATCCAGTAAACGAATAGCAGCTGTTCTGTATACGGGCTGTCTGTTCGGTTTGGGCAGTATCGTCCTGTTGTATACGTGACGCATGAACCTTTTTTGATCGGAGTCATCCGTCTCAAAGAAGGTTTTTTTTAGTTGCGGCACGAAAGGATGTATAAACAGATCTGCCAATTAAAGTGAAAAAAGGAGGAAGGGAAGATGGATGACTTATTAAAACGCCGAATCAAAGCGGGCGTCGTCGACGTACTGGTCCAGGGAATCGTTTCCGGTGTGCTGGAACAAACCGTGTTAAAGCGTATTAAGAACAAGGCGGTACATGCCCTGATTACGGAACCGGCCGTTAACTGTTTCATCGAGACGGTCCAGTTGTCGACGGGGAGCGGGCAAACCGTCGGACAACGCCTGTTTCGGATTCAAGTCGTCAGCGAGAACGGACAACCGCTTGCCGTAAAACAGATTGCGAAACGGATTGTGTACCGGGAAACGATTGCTCCGGTTAAAGCCTGGAAAAATCGGAAAGTATATCTGCGAGACGGATCGATCCTGCCGGAGGATGAATTTGCCGGAACCCGGGTCATCCGGAAAATCAACTAGGTTTGCGGGTGGACCCGTAAAACAAATCAAACGGAGGAGGATGACAGATGCACAGTCTGCTGTCCTCCTCTTGCTGTGAAATCAATACGTCGTGCTAAACGAATAAGTCGTCTCGTGAAAGTAGGGAATTGGACCGTTGATGAGAGATGACAGAAGGAAATCGGTTGAATCAAAACAAATACCGGAGAAGGACGTGTCGGTATGATGCGCTGCTGCAGACAACACAAAGCCGGATTGGGAAGTTTCGATTGTCATCCAGCGCCCGCTTACGGCTTCATGAACAGAGATGACCGGTTGTTCATGAAATAAAAAATAGGTATCGGCAGGAGGCCTTGAAATCATCTTGTCTAAAAAGAAATGGTGCAGACGACGCCCTAACCGAAAATCAAAGGGGGTCCCTTTCGTCTGTTGCAAGCACGGATTCATCGACAACGCCGGTACGGGGTGGATGAAACAAGAACTGGCAAACTTTAAATCATGTTGTGTAATACTAGCTTTTAAATTACCGCTTAGGTTAAAGAAAATCGGAAGCGCCAAAGAGAGGCGAAGAGGCTGGTTGGTCGTCGCTGCATAACGGAGAATCAATTGATTGTTGTTAGTCAGCACATAAAGCATGTCGATTGCGATCACCTGTCCATTGACAGCGATTTCCGCCGACAGACGAAGTCCGGATTCTTGTGTTGTCGAAAACGGTTCAGCTGTGAATGAAAGCTGATGTAATGACAGATCGATTTCGTGAACGGAACCGGATGACGTATCATACAACCGGCCGGATAAACCGCGAGGAATCGTAGGAACCGTTACCAAAGAACAGTCAAACATAATATCTTCCGGATGCCCATTCCGGTCAGGCACGATCAAACGTTCAATGCTTCCTCCTTTGCTTGAAATCTCGACTTCCATTCCCCGATCATTTTTCACACAATATCGTGTCGACCGGTCTTGTTGTAGATTCATCCGGACCTGCAATTTCTTTCCTCCTCTTTTCGTATGAAATAAAACGCTTTTTAACGGTATAATACAAATACAACTATTAACCATTCAATGAGTAAAATTATTTCCTCTCATTTTACCATATGTTAAAATTAAAAAAATTAAAATTTACTAAATTGTTTTACTTAAAATAATTCAAAAAAGAGGCGGATGTATGATGGCGACGATCAAAGATATTGCAAAAGAAGTGGGCTGTTCGATTTCGACGGTATCCCGCGTATTGAATAACGACCCGACGTTATCAGTGGGTGACGAGACAAGATCCCGGATTTTTGAAGTGGCGGAAGAAATCGGATACCGGAAAAAAACATTAAAAACACTCGTGAAGAACATCGCGTTTTTATATTGGCTGACCGATAACGAAGAGCTCGAAGACGTCTATTTTCAAACGATGCGGGTGGAAATCGAAAAAAAAGCACGGGAAAATAACATCGAATTGACGACCTACAAACTCGAAGGCGGGATTGAAAAAATCCCGCTGGATATTGATGGATTCATTGCTGTCGGTTCATTCATGAACCGTGAGTTGGAGTATTTGAGAGAATTGACACCACATGGCGTATTCATCGACTCGACACCTGATCCCGCACATTACGATTCGGTTCGTCCGGATCTTGCACAAATCACCCGTCAGGCAGTTGAAGTGCTAGTGGAGCAAGGTCATGAAAAGATTGGGTTTATCGGCGGCACGTACCATAATCTTGATACGGATGCGGAAGAGATGGATGGACGGGAGCGGGCGTTTCGGCAAACGATGGAGGAACGTGACTTGTTACGGGAAGACTTCATCTTTTGCCGGCGGGGATTTTCGGTCGACAATGGGTATTACTTAATGAATCAGGCGGTCGAACAACTCGGGGAAGAGTTGCCGACAGCGTTTTATGTAGCGGCGGATCCGATTGCAGTCGGTTGTTTGCAAGTCTTGAACGAGCAACAGATCGAGATTCCGAAACGGGTCAGTCTGATCAGTGTCAATGATACAAGTATTTCGAAATACGTGTCGCCGCCGCTGACGACGTTCCATATTGACCTCGAAGAGATTTGTCAAAATGCGATTCAACTTTTACTGGAACGTGTATTACAGAAACGAAATATCGTCAAAACGGTCTATATCGGTGCAGAATTAATCACTCGTAAAAGTACTTTGTAAATAAATTTAGTAAAATTTTTTACTAAATTTATTTACAAAGTTTTCTTGTGGTGCTATATTTTGATTATTAAAGCGCTTTCAAAAAGTGTTTTAATCTTTTCATAATATGATCCACAGGAGGAAAAAGAAGATGAAAAAAACCATTACATATATGACTGTCCTGAGTAGTCTGGCATTGACAGCCTCGCTCGCGGCGTGTGGTCCCGGGGAAGAAGCGCAGGGAAACAAGGAACAATCATCAAATAAAGAAGCGAAGCTAATCGTCTGGGAAGACATTGAAAAAGGCGAAGGAATCAAAGACATCGTTTCAAAATTCGAACAGGACAACGATGTCGACGTACAGGTCATCGAAAAACCGTACGCTAAGCAAATCGAGGATTTACGATTAGATGGTCCGGCTGGCACAGGTCCTGATTTGTTGACGATGCCGGGGGATCAGATTGGCACAGCGGTAACGGAAGGAATCATCAAAGAGATGAATGTCCCGGAAGAGGTCCAGTCGATTTATACCGATGTCGCCCTTGATTCGCAAAAAGTGAACGGAAAACTCTACGGTGTCCCGAAAGCGGTGGAAACGACGGTTTTATACTACAACAAAAAACTGGTCTCAGAAGACAAGCTACCGAAAACACTGGAAGAGTGGTACGCCTTATCGAAAAAAACGACAACCGGGCAATCGTTCGGATTCCTCGCTTTATTTGATCAAATCTATTATGCCCAAAGTGTCTTAAGTGGATATGGCGGTTATATTTTCAAACAAGATAATCAAGGAAAATACCAGACAAAAGAAGTCGGCCTTGCGAATACCGGAGCCATCGAAGGTGCGTCCTATATTCAAAAGTTCTATCAGGAAAAATTATTCCCGGCAGGTATCATCGGGGAGCAGGGCATCAACGTTTTGGAATCCTTGTTTACGGAAGGGAAGGCAGCCGCCATCATCTCCGGTCCCTGGAATGTCGAACCCTTTACGAAAGCAGGCATTGATTTCGGCATTACGAAACTGCCGGAACTGGAAAACGGAAAAAACATGAGTTCCTTCATCGGTGTCAAAAGTTATAATGTCAGCGCTTACTCCAAACAGTCGGAAATGGCGAACAAGCTAGCGCTTTACCTGACGAATGCGGAAAACTCGAAAAAGCGTTTTGAAATCACAAAAGAAGTCCCGGCCGTCAGTGCGTTGGCAGAAGATCCTGCCGTCACAAAAAGTCCAGCCGCACAGGCAGTCGCCGAACAATCGAAATTTTCCGAGTTGACACCGAACATCCCTGAAATGAATGAAGTCTGGAAGCCGGTCGATGCCGCCCTTCAAACGATTGCGACCGGAAAAGCTGAACCGGCAGCCGCGATGAAGCAGGCCGTCAAAACGATCGACGGGCAAATCGAAGCGAAACACGGAGCGAAGTAAGAACGCTTCATATGATACGACCAGACAGTCAGAGATTCTAGTAAAGAGGTGAAGGACGTGCAACACCGGAAAATTGGATTGATGTTATCGATCATTCCAGGACTTGGCCAATTGTATCACCGGCAATGGATGAAAGGCGGACTCCTGCTTATAGTCAGCATTGCTTTTTGGATTACGTTCGCCGACTTGCTCAATATGGGATTATGGGGAATCGTGACGCTAGGAACGGAAGTCCCGCGCGACAACTCGATTTTTCTGTTGGCGCAAGGCATCATTGCCATCATCGTCTTGTTGTTTGGGACAGGAGTCTATGTGTTTAATTTACGCGATGCCTACCGCAATGGACAAAAGCGGGATCAAGGGATGCGGCCGGATTCGCTGTTATCGGATTATCGGAATTTGATCAATCAGGGATATCCCTATCTGGTCAGTGGTCCGTCCCTGTTTCTGTTGATTTTTGCCGTAATTTTTCCGATCTTATTCAGCTTCGCCTTGGCATTCACAAATTATGATTTATATCATTCCCCGCCTGCGAAACTGGCGGATTGGGTCGGATTTTCTACCTTTGCTCAAATTTTCACAGTTGATATTTGGCGATCGACGTTCTTTGATGTCTTGTCTTGGACTGTAATCTGGACCTTGGTCGCCTCGACGTTACAAGTGTCGCTCGGTATCATGATGGCAGTCCTCGTCAACCAAAAAGAGGTCCGGTTCAAACGGGTCATTCGGACGATTTTTGTCCTGCCGTGGGCGGTTCCGGGATTTGTGACGATTCTTGTTTTTGCCGGTCTCTTTAATGACAGTTTTGGGGCCGTCAACATGGATCTGCTGTCTCTTTTCGGAATCGATCCGGTTCCGTGGCTGACCGATGAAAAATGGACACGGGTCGCGCTCGTCTTCATGCAGGGATGGCTTGGATTCCCGTATGTCTTTTTAGTGACGACGGGTGTGTTGCAATCGATTCCGGAAGATTTATATGAAGCGGCAACGATTGACGGTGCCTCGATGTTTGCAAAGTTCCGGCACATCACGATGCCGATGGTGCTGATTGCGATGTCGCCGATCATCATCACCCAGTTCACCTTTAACTTCAATAACTTTAATATCATTTATCTCTTTAACGGCGGCGGACCGTCCGTGCCGGGTTCAAATGCCGGCGGAACGGACATCCTCGTCTCCTGGATTTATAAATTGACGATGCAGTCCGGTCAATATGCGTTAGCGGCCGCGTTGACAATCTTACTGTCGATTTTTGTCATCGGGATTGCCTTATGGCAGTTCAGACGAACAAATGCATTTAAGGAAGGAGCGTGATCAAGATGGTGACACGGAACAAAACGCGGACGGTTCGCCTGACGCTGACCTATTTGATTCTGCTGTTCGTTGCGACTTGTATCATCTATCCGCTCCTGTGGACGATTGGGGCGAGTTTTAATCCGGGCAACAGTTTAGTCAGCACATCAATCATCCCGAAAAATCCGACACTGGATCATTACCGGGAATTGTTTGCCGGAAAAGAAAGTTTGCAATACAGTCACTGGTATATGAATTCGTTAAAAATCAGTCTCTTTACGATGCTCGGGACGATCGTCAGCGTTTCCTTTACGGCCTATGCCTTTTCGCGCTTCCGTTTTAAAGGACGTCAGCAGGCCTTAACGTTGTTTTTGCTGTTACAGATGATTCCGCAGTTTTCCGCCTTGATTGCCCTGTTCGTTCTGGCCCAGATGCTTGGCATGATGAACAGTCACTGGCTGCTGATTCTGTTGTATATCGGCGGTCAGATTCCCATGAACACCTACTTGATGAAAGGATATATGGATTCAATTCCGGTTGATCTCGATGAAAGTGCCAAACTCGACGGAGCGGGTCATACACGGATTTTCATCCAAATTATTTTACCGCTCTGTCGGCCGATGCTTGCCGTGGTCGCGATGAATGGATTTACGGGACCACTCGGGGATTTCGTGCTCGCTTCGACGATTTTACGGACGCAGGAAGCGTATACGTTGCCGATTGGTCTGTTTAACCTCGTCAATGAAGCGATGGGCGCAAGCTATACGACGTTTGCGGCCGGAGCGATTTTGATCAGCATCCCGGTCGCGGTTCTGTTTGTCCTGCTGCAAAAACATTTTGTGTCCGGGCTAACTGCCGGGGGAACAAAAGGGTAAGAGAGAAAGAGAAACGAAATAAAGGATTAAGGGAGAGGCTTAAAAAATGGGGCAAACGATTTATACGACAAAAGCGAGACATCTGTTGCACGGCGGGGACTACAATCCGGATCAATGGCTCGACGTACCGGACGTCTTACAGGAAGATTTACGGTTAATGCGTCTTGCGCATACGAATACGTATTCCATCGGTATCTTTGCCTGGAGTGCGCTCGAACCGACCGAAAATCAGTTCACGTTCGAGTGGCTCGACCGGATCATTGACGATATTCATGCGAATGGCGGACAGGTCATCCTGGCGACACCAAGCGGGGCACGTCCGGCCTGGTTATCGCAAACATATCCGGAAGTGTTGCGTGTCGACGAGCGCCGTGTCAGACAGCTTCACGGCGGGCGTCATAACCACTGTCTGACATCACCGGTCTACCGTGAAAAAACACAACGGATTAATCGTTTATTGGCCGAGCGGTACGGGAATCATCCGGCGCTGTTGATGTGGCATGTTTCAAACGAGTACGGCGGCGAGTGCCATTGTCCGCTCTGTCAGGCAGCCTTTCGTGATTGGCTGAAAGTGAAGTATGAGACGCTCGATGCACTGAATGCCTCCTGGTGGAGTGCCTTTTGGAGTCATACGTTTGACGATTGGTCGCAAATCGAGTCGCCGTCACCGATCGGCGAAAGCATGGTCCATGGTCTGAATCTCGACTGGAAACGCTTTGTGACGGATCAAACGATTTCCTTTTTTGAGCAGGAAAGTGTCCCCTTACGCGAATTGACGCCGGCACTTCCGATTACGACCAATTTCATGGCGGATACCGAAGACCTGATCCCGTTCCAGGCCCTTGACTACAGTCGATTCGCGAAGAATGTCGATGTCGTCAGTTGGGATGCTTATCCGACCTGGCACAATGACTGGGAAACAACAGCTAATTTAGCGATGAAGGTCGGATTCATCAATGACTTGTTCCGGAGTTTGAAGCAGCAACCGTTCCTCCTGATGGAATCGACGCCGAGTGCTGTCAACTGGCATCCCGTCAACAAAGCGAAACGTCCGGGAATGCACCTGTTGTCCTCGTTGCAAATGATTGCCCACGGTTCCGACAGCGTGCTGTACTTCCAGTGGCGGAAATCCCGCGGCTCGTCAGAAAAGTTTCACGGGGCGGTCGTCGACCATGACCGGTCTGAAGAGAATCGGGTCTTTCAAGAAGTCGCCCACGTCGGACAGACGCTTGAGCAACTCGACGCCGTCGTCGGTACGACGCGTCCCGCAGAGGTCGGGATTCTTTACGACTGGGAAAATAACTGGGCATTAAATGATACGCAAGGGTTCGCAAACGACACGAAACAGTATCCGCAAACGCTGCAGGAACATTATCGTTTCTTTTACGAACAGGATATTCCGGTCGATGTCATCACGAAAGAACAGCCATTTGATGCTTACAAACTGTTGATCGTGCCGATGCTGTATTTGGTCAGTCGGACGACGCTGCGGCGGTTGCAACAATTCGCCGAACAGGGCGGTACGGTAGTTGCGACGTACATGACGGGTCTGGTCGATGAACATGATTTGGCGTATGCCGGATGGCCGGAAGAACTGCAGACAATCTTTGGTCTGAGACCGGCGGAAACAGATACGCTGTACCCAAGCGATCGAAATCACGTGATGTTTAACGGGAAACAGTATGAACTGCAGGATTATGCGACGGTTATCGAGGTTGAGCACGCGGAAATCGTCGGCCGCTATACGGACGACTTCTATCGACAGACGCCGGCCGTGACGAAACATCAGCTGGGACAAGGCGAAGCCTGGTATATCGGCGGACGACTGGAAGCCGCCTTCCAGCATGACCTGTATACCTTGCTGACGGATCGTTTACGGATCGAGGCGCCGCTCGCGACATCGCACAGCATGGAAGTATCCGTACAAGTACGTCGCGGTCAGGAGACGGATTACGGATTCATCATGAATTTTTCCGAAGCCGAGCAATCCATCGAACTGTTCGAGCCGTTGCTTGAGTCTGCAACACAAACGGAAATCGGCGGTCAGCTGATACTTAAACCGTATGAAGTCAAGATCGTTGAACGGAAGAAAACATGAACGCAATTCAAAACGGCTTTTCAGACAGAGGTATGTTCTGTCCGAAAAGCCGTTTTTTGGATGTGTCTGTTAAAAGGCTGTGTCCTCTTGCGGACGGCTCATCCATTCGAGTAGTGTTTTAGCCGGACGTGACAGGATTGCTTGTTTTTTCCAAATCAAGTAGGTGTTGGCAGTGAGCGCCGGCGCAAGCGGAACGAAAATGAGTTCACTTCCGCTTGTGTTGATGATGCGGTCGAGACACACAGCATGACCGATTCCTTCCTTGACGAGGAGCGAAGCATTAAACAGCAGGTTGTAGGTTCCGACGATATGGACCGTGTCCCAGTCAAAACCGGTCCGTTCGGCAAACGTCCGGTTTCCTTGGAGTTGTTCCGAAACGATTAACGGAAGATCCCGCAAGACGTCTGCCGTTACCGTCGCCTTTTGACTGAGCGGATGATCGCGCTGTGTCAAGATACCCCATTGATCAGGCTGATTCAGTTTCAGATAATGATAGGCATTGACGTCAAACGGTTCAATGACCAGTCCGAAATCCAGAATTCCTTTATCGAGCTTATCCAGAATATCCTGACCGTTCCCGCTGTGAATCCGAATCGTGACGTCCGGGTGCTGTGATTGCATTTGTTTGAATGACCGGATGACGGGCAATAGACTTTCCGTTTCACCGCCGCCGATATAAAGTTCGCCACGCAACGTTTCCTCGGTCAAGAGATTGGTGACGATTTTATCGGCCAGCGTCACAAGTTCACGCGCCCGTTCCGCCAAATAGTACCCGCTTTCCGTCAGGATGATGCCCCACGGAGTCCGGTCGAACAACGGACTGGCCAATTCGTCTTCTAACCGTTGGATTTGACGGGACAGAGCAGGCTGTGAAATCCGAAGAATCCGTGCTGCCCGAGTAATGTTTTTTTCCTCGACGACTGCTAAAAAGTATCTTAATTGTTGAATTTCCATGGGGTCCTCCTATGCGTTTTGGTTATGGTATATGATTTTATATTAGCATTAGACATGAAGGATGAATACTCGTAACCTTGTAGACAAGCAACAACTAAGAGGAGGAATACACATGAACACACCACTAGATAAAGTCATTGTCATCATGGGCGCGTCAAGCGGAATCGGCGAAGCGACCGCACGACTGCTCGCGTCACGTGGAGCCAAATTAATGCTTGCCGCCCGGCGGCTCGAGCGGTTAGAAGGCATTCGGAAAGCGTATCCTGAGGCGGATATTCAAATCAAACAGGCGGACGTCACTGAGTTCGATCAAGTCGAAGCCGTCGTCGAGGAAGCAAAAGCCGTCTACGGACGGATTGATGTTCTCTTCAACAATGCCGGCATCATGCCGACCGCTCCGCTTGCAGCCGGACACCGGGAGGACTGGAAAAATATGCTCGATATCAATGTGATGGGCGTCTTAAACGGAATCGCCGCGACCTTGCCGATTATGGAACAGCAACAGTCCGGTCATATCATTACAACAGATTCGGTCGCGGGACATGTCGTCTATCCGGAATCCGCCGTCTATTGCGGGACGAAGTTTGCCGTCCGGGCAATTATGGAAGGATTACGCCAGGAGCAACGCGAAAATAATATCAAATCGACAATCATTTCACCGGGAGCCGTTCAGACGGAATTGTATACGACGATCAGAGATCAGGCAACAGGCGAGTCGCTCCGTCAAGCGCAACAAGAGTGGGGGTTGACGAGCGAAGATGTCGCCGAGGCCGTTCTGTATGCGATTGATACGCCGGACCGTGTCTCAATCAGCAACTTAATCATCCGTCCGACGCAACAACAAGTGTGATGCGCATGGAGCATTCATCGATCTACCATCAAATCGAAAATCGGCTGGTCGAGTCACACGATGCCGTATTCGAGCAAATTCATGCCATCCAACAGGACGGGGAACGATTGCTCCACCGGTTGAATCAGCACCTATTGTCTCCGGCCGAGTTTCGCGAGACGCTGGGCGAGCTGATCGGTCAGCCGGTGGATGAGAGTGTAGTCGTTTTACCTCCGCTCTATACGGATTTCGGACGCCATATCTCACTTGGGAAAAACATCTTCATCAACCGAGGGGTGATGTTGACGGATCTCGGTTCGATTCAAATTGACGATCATGTGCTGATCGGTCCGTTTGCCAAGTTGTTGACCGTCAATCATCCGGTCAGTCCGTCGAAACGGCGAGGGCTGTCGGTGAAACCGATTCACCTGAAACAAAATGCCTGGATCGGAGCAGGGGCAACAATTCTGCCAGGCGTGACCGTCGGTAAACATGCGATTGTCGCAGCAAACGCGACCGTGACGACAGATGTACCGGACTTGGCGATTGTCGCCGGCACGCCGGCGCGAATCATCCGTTATATCGATGAATCGGAGAACTGATATGAAGCGTCGAATCGGAACTGTCATCATTCTTCTTTCGTTTGGACTTTCAGGTTGCGGCCCGTCGGTTCCGATTTCGACAGAAGTAAAACAAGAGGTTGAGGAGAGAGATACCATGAACATCAACGTCAACGGTCAGGTCGCTTCGATTCAACTGGAAGAAAATGCGACAACAAAAGCTTTAGTGGCGGAAGCCCCGTTTACGATTCAAATGGATGATTTACATCGTAATGAAAAATACCATTATTTCGACAAGTCGTTTCCGGCGCAGCCCCAACCGATTCAGACGATTGAAGCCGGAGACGTACTGCTGTATCAAAATAACTGTCTGGTGATTTTTTATGAATCCGCCAAACCGGTGGCTTCATATATGCGGATTGGAAAAATCATTGATTTTCAGGACATCCGGAAGTCGTTCGGTAACGCGTCCGTTTCCGTTCAGTGGTATGAAGGAGAGGGAGGAGAATGATGACAAAATCGAAGACAGCTGTAGAACATCCTTTTCAACGGGGAGAAAAAAATGAGGCGTTTGCGGCGTATTTCACGGGACAAAGTTACCTGAAACCGTTAGTCAATGATCCAACGCTCGACATTTCGGTCGGTCAGGTGACATTCGAACCGGGCTGTCGCAACCATTGGCATATCCACCGGAACGGATATCAAATCCTACTCGTGACAGATGGGGAAGGGTGGTATCAGGAGATGGGAAAACCGGCCCGTCTGTTACGAAGCGGCGATACGGTCGTCACACACGACGGCGTCAAACATTGGCACGGAGCGACGTCAGACAGCTGGTTTTCGCATCTGACGATCACGGCCGGGACACCGGACTGGCTGGAGCCGGTTTCGGAACGGGAATATGACTTGCTGAAGGAATGAAACAACAATGAGATCTACCCTTAGTCCATCATCTGGACCAAAGAGTAGATCTCATTGTTGTTTGGAGTGAAAAAATCAAAACGAACTTTCGAGTGTCCAGAAGGAATCACCAAGTTGCTGCATCAATTCGTTGGCCCGGCTTTCAATGTGTTCCGGCAACGTCGCTTGATTGAAATAGGCGAGATCGAGACTTTCCCCGTCCAGCATCACGAGTGTCCCCGTAACGTTTTTCGCATGATAGAGATGAATGACGCCGTGCACTTCATCGCCGTTCGGATACTGGTAGTAAAAGCGGGGACCGGAAAAGACGCCGATCAGTTCCAGTTCGTTTGTCTGTAATCCGGTTTCTTCGTGTAGCTCGCGAATAGCGACTTCTTCGAGTGTCTCGCCAAGCTCCATCGACCCGCCCGGCAGTCCCCAGTCAAGTGTATCAGACCGGTGTTGGAACAAGACTTCCTGCTGGTCATTTGTTACGAGAATCGTCGCACCGACACTGATGATCGGACGACTGCCGATTGTTTTGCGTAATTCTGAGATATATCCCATCTGACTGAACAGCTCCTTTATGTTTTGAAACTCTGTTTATTTACCGGCTAAAGCCACCTTCGGCATGGATGACCTGTCCGGTGACCCAGGCCGCGTCTTCACTGACGAGAAATGCAATCGTCCGTGCGGCATCGTCCGGTGTCCCGATCCGGCCGAACGGAAACTGGGGCGTTAAATGCGTCCGGATTTCTTCCGTCATCCAGGTCGAGTCGGTTGGTCCGGGATTAAGTGCATTGACCGTGATGCCGAGTGGTGCGACGGCTGCCGCAAAGGAAGTCGTGAACGATGAGACGGCTCCTTTTGTTGCCGCATAGGCCAGTTCTTCGGGCATCGCGCCAAGATCCTGTCCAGACGTCAAATTGACGATCCGACCGTCCTGCAAACCGGCTTCTGCGAAAGCCCGGGCAAACAAGGTCGATAATAAAAGCGTACTCCGGACATTGACGGCGTAATGGGCATCGAGCGACGAGACATCAAGCGTAGCGAGATCCGTTTGTGTCGAATGCGCCGCATTGTTGACTAGTATCGACGGCGTTCCGATCGTCGAGCGCGTATGCGTAAGTACGCGTTCTGCCGCATCCGGCGCCGACAAGTCGATTTCGAGCGCCTCGCTTCGTACACCGTTTACCGCCAGTTCTGCTTGAAACGTCTTGATCCATTCGAGATCCGCCTTCCAATATGTAAAACAAATCGTCATCCCTTCGGCTGCGAGCTTCCGGCAAATGGCTGTGCCGATATCACGCGGGTGGCTTGCACCGGTGACGAGGGCGATCCGGGGAGTATGTGACATAACAGCGCCTCCAGTTCAACTAAGTATATGCTTGTTCATCTTACCGCTCCCGAAGGAACAACGTCCAGAAAAAAGAGGGATTTTTTTACAAAAAAGACAAGAGGTCTTGATTTTCAAGTGATATGATGGAATATATGGTGGTCGAACATGGCAGAACGTAAATATGCCGCCAGATCATCGTGGAAGCGGATCGTAAAACGGCATTACCGGGAACGGTATCTTGAGACGACGTCGTTTACGGGATACGTGACCCGGCTTTATCTTATCGAAGTAAAGCATCCGTTATTGGTTCGTTATTCAGAGCAGGAGATTCAGATTGCTGGCGACGGTTATTCCTGGTTCCAGCAGTTTCCGGCAGGGCAGAAGCACGTCGGCACGACGGTGTTTAATGCACACGGACAGATTGTTCAATCGTACATCGATATTTGTCACGGGATACGACCGGGATTTTTTGGGACGATTTATTTTTGGATCTGGTTTTGTTGCCGTCCGGCGAGTGCCTGATTCTTGATGCGGATGAGTTGGAGACGGCACGGGAAACAGGATTGGTCAAGCAGAACCAGTACGCGGCAGCGTGGATGGAAGTCGAGATGTTGCAACATCAAATCAGGACGAAAGAGCTGTTGTTCCAACCGCTAGCCCTAGCCCGTGTGCACCATGATTTACTGAATGAAGCGTGACTAAAGAACCCCATCCCGTTAATTAGATAGATCGTCAACAGGATGGGGGATTCGAAGTGATCGCAGTCTCGCAAGATACGTCTAAACGATTTTGTTACGGTTATTATAGAGGACAAACAGAACAATACTAATGACGGCTAAGGCGACCACGATGAGCACCATCATGATGGTTCATCTCCTTTTTTCTACTGCAACACGATAAATTCCGTTAGTTATCTTTACCCGAAAATCAGCAAAATGAGTAAGTTGTCTGAAGAAATCTGTTACCAAATGGAGACAACTGATAAGAAGTCGTCTCTTAATCGTCAAGGAGGACAACAATATGAAACAGGCGTATATCTTTGATATGGACGGCACGTTATTTCAAACGAACCGGATTCTTGGTTATGCGTTAGAAGATGCATTCGACTTCTTACGCATGAATGGTCGCTGGACCGGGGAAACACCGCTGGCTGAGTATCAGACGATCATGGGGATGTCGTTACCGGAAGTTTGGCAAACCTTACTGCCGGGGCATTCGGACGAGGAACGGGCACTCGTTGACCGGATATTTCAAGACGCATTGATCCGTCACATCGAACAAGGGCAAGGTGCCTTGTATTCCGGAGCGGAAGCGACACTTCAGGTTTTAAAAGAAACAGGGCATCCGCTCTATATCGCAAGCAATGGCTGGAAAGTCTATTTAACGGCCATCGTCCGAAAGTATGGGCTGGATCGCTGGCTCGATGGCGTCTACAGCATTGAAGACGTCGCCTCGTCGCAAAAAAGTGATCTTGTCGCCTACATCCTGTCTGGGCACCAGTTAACGGAAGCGGTTGTCGTCGGAGACCGAATTTCCGACTTTACCGCGGCCAAGGTTAACGGATTACCCGCCGTCGGTTGCCGGTTCGATTTTTCGAACGAAGCAGAACTGGAACAGGCAGATGTGATCATTGACGATTTACGGGAGCTCGTTCAAATCGATTTAAAAGCTGTAACGAAGTGACAAAACAGATCAAAACCGGTACCTCCTCCAAATGCTGAAGGGGACACCGGTTTTTGCTTATCTGGTCATTTTTTTCGGAACAGGGCCGTCCACAGGCCGGACAGTCCGAAGACGGAATCGGTCGGAGCGGCCTCCTGCATCAAGCGGATGTCAAGTACCTCAAACGTGTCGAAAATAGAGCGGAGTTTCTCTTCCGTGAAGCCGAGACCGCCGTTTAGGCTCCGTTCGCGGTAGACATCCCAGTCCGTCATGTCGGATCCGCCGTACTGTCCGCCTTCGACGAAGCAGGTCAAAGCAAAACAGCCGCCCGGCCGGAGGGCATCCGAGACGACGCGGATATAGTCGTGTCGGCGGTGCGGGGCGATATGATGAAAGCAGCCGGAATCATAGACAAAATCATAGGAACCCTGTTCGAACGGCAGTTCAAACAAGTTTCCTTGGCGGAACGAAACGTTGAGTTGCCGCTCCCGTGCCCGTTCATTGGCCCAGTCAACCGAGGTTTTCGCGAGATCGACCGCGTCGACCTGACTGCCGTGTTCCGCGAGATACAAAGCATTTCGTCCGGGACCGCTTCCTAGTTCGAGCACCCGGTTCACCGGGATCTCCAGCTGTTCGACGTAGCGGACCAGGTTCTCGTCCGGTTTGTCGACGAAAAAGGGGATCCGTTTCGTTCGGTCGGCATAAAAGCCGTCCCAAAAAGCGGTCGGTTCCCGGAGTAAAGCGTCAAGCATCTGCAACAGGTCGTCGTGTGTCCGAATCGTTTCGTTCATCATCAGTCCTCGTTTCTTCCAGGCAGGTTCCGCAGGCGGACCGCCGTCATGAGTGTTTCTTTTAAGTGTTTTGCCCGTTTTTCCGTAAAGGTCGTCCAAAACGTCTCACCGATCGTTGCGAGTTCGTCCGGCGAATAGACACCGGGTTCAAAGCTTCCCCAACAACCATCCGTTGTCAGCTGATCCCAAAAGACATAATCAGCAACCGGATAATGGGACAGCGGAACGTCGCCGCCCATCGGTTGCAGGTCAACGAGCTCCGGACAACAGACCGCCGTGCCGTTCGTTTAATCCGGCGAGTCCCGCAGCACTCAAAGCTTCCTCGAAGGCCCGGTAGCGGTGCGTCGTGATGACGACGAGCTCCGGATATTTAAAGTTAATCTGTTTGACGAACGCCGACTCCCAGTAGGCACCGCCGTGTCCGTTGCAGAGAACGAATCGAGTAAATCCTTGGCGGTGCAGATTGACGATGATTTCTTCGAGCATCAGCGCGATCGCCGTCGGACTGACGGTGACGGTCCCGATTCGATTGGCATGTTCTTCGGAGGTGTTAAACGGCAGCGTCGGTAAGACATAGGCGTTTAACCGTTCACCGAAGACAGCGGCCTGGTGCTCGGCAATCAATGTATCAAGATGCATCGGTAGATACGGTCCGAACTGTTCGGTTGCCCCGACCGAGAGAATCGCGGTGACAGTCTGACTGTCTTGAATGACCTTCGTACTGTTTTTGTAGCTGAGCATGAATTCATTTCCCTTCATTCAAATACTTGGCGTAATTCGATTTGTCCTTCGCCGTGACCTTGCGGATCCGGCATACGTCTGGCCCAGGCCACTGCTTCCTCTTTTGACGCCACCTCGATCAAGATGAATCCTGCTAATTGATCCGCCGGAGGTTCAAACGGTCCGGATGTGACGTCCGGCTCCTCGTCGGGACGGCGAAACGAAATCCGGAGAGCTTCCCGTGTCGGATGCAGTCCTTTCGCCATAATCCGGACACCCGCTTCGACCAGGTCCCGGTTAAAGGCGGCCATCGCTTCTTGGAGGGATGGATCGGGAAAAAGACCGGCTTCTGAACGGCTTGACGCTTTAACTAGCAATAGGAATAACATGGATCAACCTCCTTGCAAAATGTGACCGGTGGGGATGAAAAACGTCTACTGTATGTTATTCGACAAATCGGTTGTAATCCCTGTTTTTTTAACTAAAAAATGGATGTTAAAATTATTTTGATGGAAGAAGAAAGGAAAAAAAGTTACCGCGTCAGATCTACTTCGATTAGTATAAAGTCAGAAGACAGAAGATCAAGTTTTCTCAGGAAAGGAGCTCGGAAATGGTCTATTTTATCGGCATGTTTGCGGTCGGTGTGGTTGCCCTGACGGCGCGGGGACTGTATTTTGAGATATTTCGCTGGACGGAGTGGGGGAGTGTATTCGCATTTCTCCCGGCTGCCCTGTTGCTCTTTTCGATTGAGCGGCGGCAGCAAAAACAAGATACAGCGTTTGCCGGAAACGGAGCCGGTTACACGTCGCGACTCAGTGACCGGCAATCGACGGGAATCAAACAGATCTACCGGGCGGAGACGGTCGTCGGTTCCTACCGCCGGACGTTTAAACAAGTCTGGCATCGCTGGTTTGTCGCTTTTCCGAAAGTCGAGAATTTTTTTCTGAATCTCGATTTTAATCTATCGCAACGTGAACTCCGGTTCGAGGAAAAAGCGGGGCAACGGTTGTGGAGCAATCAGACGGAGTGGACAATCGAAGAGAGCGGCGAAACCGTCGGTGACATTCGAACTGAAAATACGGTCCGGCATGCTGTCGAATTCACTGAAGTACTAAGGATGACGTACCGTGGCGAGACGTATCAGATCCGGTCGCCCCGGTTATCCCGACGGATTGAGGTGAGACGTGACAAGAAAACGATTGCGACAAGTCACCGGAAACGGCACCTGCTGACGTTTGATGTCCCGGATTTTGAGACACAAGCTGTCCTGCTCGCCGGCATGATTTTGTTTCGGCTGCAT
Source organism: Exiguobacterium sp. s138 (assembly GCF_018618775.1). NCBI lineage: Bacteria > Bacillati > Bacillota > Bacilli > Caryophanales > Exiguobacterium > Exiguobacterium sp. s138. The sequence continues at coordinate 448,851 of NZ_JACSMW010000002.1, forward strand.
TTTCGCGAGTGAAACCGGACCGTTCCGCCTGACTTGGTACAGGCAGGAAAATCAGCTATCCTAGACAGGTAACCCAATCAAAAACAGAAAGCAGGCGATGTTTGATGAGTAATCCACTGAGCCAACTCGCATGGACGTTTGTCTCCGAGTGTGACATCCCGCAAGACGTAACAGGATTATTGATTCAAGGGGAAAACGCGTTGTCCGCCTATAAAACGATCCGCGATGTCGCGATTTTTACGACACACCGGCTGATCATTCGCGACGCGCAAGGATTGACGGGCAAGAAGGTCGAAGTCTATTCGATTCCCTACAAATCCATCAATATGTATTCAACGGAAAACGCCGGCGGCATGTTTGACATCAATTCGGAAGTCCAACTGTTTACGCGGGCCGGAACCATCAAAATCAATCTCAACAAAAAGGTTGATGTCCGTAAAATTGACTTGCTGATTGCGAACGCGATTCTTTAAAAAGGGGGGCTGGACGATGAAACGAGGAATTTCAAAAACGGCGGTACTGGTTGTCGTGACGTTACTTGCAAGCCTTTGCCGGGCGAAACGAGTCCGTTAATTTTATTTCAATTCCCGTATATTATGCATAAAATGATTTTATAACCATACGAACGATTCTACTCCTTCTGAACCGTCAAATGTCATAACAGGTAAAAAAAGAAATATGTTCAAAAAAACGGATCCTTCAAGGACCCGTTCCGCAACTGACGCTATATTGTTGTGCTGTTTTTTTGCTGTAACAGATCGTCGGGGTCATCCCGGTTTCACTGTCGTAGTCGTACCACACGACATCATACATCCGGCCGTATTCCGGATCGGCCATTCGTTTGTCGAGGATGGCGGTGTAACTTTGGTACGGATGACCTGCTTCATACAGATAATGCCGGATGGCACCGCTCTCGGTCTCATTCGAAAAGACGACCGGCGACAACGGCGGCAAGAGGATCAGCAGGAGAAGAATCAGCAGACCGGACCACAGTCCGATTTTAGTGAATCGTTTCATGGAAACATCGCTCCATTTCGCTTAGAATATTACCTTATATGCACAATAATAACCGCCAATCCCAGGGATTGACGGTTATTTTAAATCAGCCGGTTTTCCGCATCGACTCGAACAATCGTCCTTTATACACGTCGGCGACCGTGTTCAAAAACGTTTCCGAGAACCGTTTAGGGAAATACGATTTTGCATAAAAGTACTGGTACGCCCGTTTTAAGTCATCCCACTGCGTACACGGATCTGTCTGCCGGAACCGGGCAACATCGATGATCCGCGTCCCGGTCGGCGTCAACAGAATGTTGCGCAGGTGGATATCGGACGGATTCAATCCGACCGAGCGGGCTTCCGTAAGCGCCCGGTCAACGGTCTCGATGACGTCGTCCGTAATGACCGTACCGCTGATCAAACATTCGAACAATGTTTGTCCTTCGATGTATTCAATGATGAGGTAATCCGGACCATAGGCATACTGTTTGGCGAATGTCGGAAAAGGGTTCAATTGTTCGTAAATCGATCCTTCAACGGATGCAAGATGCCGGTGCGACGGGAAAAACTTTTTGATGACCCGGTCGGTTCCGGTGATGCGAAATACAAAGGCGCTGCGGCCTGTTCCAATCCACTCCAGTTCGTCCGGATGGGACGTTACTGTATATCCTTCCGGAGTCTCCGTCAGCCGGATGGCACAAGCCAGTTCGGAATCTGTCTTCACACATGCCACTTCCTTTCTCTTCTTTTATATTATACGACGGTTTCCTGCGGATGGTTTCATAAAACGGCTCCTGTGTGAAAGTTTTGAACATTTTGTGATATGCTGAAATCGTAAGGCAACTACTTAGCTCAAGGGGGCATTTTGATGACTACTTTACAACAATGGCGTGACCATTTTGAAGCGCTTCGTGCATACGATGAAGCTGTCGCGTTACTTTACTGGGACATGCGGACATACATGCCGGAACAATCGGCCGACAACCGTTCAAAATCGATCGGATTCCTGTCGACGGAAAGTTTCCGCCGCCGGACGGGGACAGCGTATCAAACGTTGCTCGAAGCGATGGGCCAAGAGACGTTGACAGGCGTCGAAGCGGTCTCATACGCAAAAGCGAAACAAGCGTACGACCGGGACTCGAAGATTCCGGAAGCGGAATACCAACAGTTCATCACGTTAATTTCAGAAGCGGAAAGTGTCTGGGAAAAGGCGAAAGACGCGGATGACTGGGACTTGTTTGCACCTTACCTGGAAAAAATCGTCGCCATGGAACGGAAGTTCGTCGAATACTGGGGGTACGACACTCATCCGTACGATGCATTGCTGCATGACTATGAACCGGGCATGACCGTTGCGGAACTCGATCCGTTATTCGCTGAACTGCGCCAGGCGATCATCATGCTCCTGGAACAGCTCGACGGGAAAACGTTCCCGACGCTTGATTGGTCGGCCGACCGCGAGACTCAGATCCGATTGAATCATGAATGGCTGCAGGATATCGGCTATGACTTTACGGCAGGACGACTCGATGAGACGGTTCATCCGTTCCAGACGACGATCAACCGGAAGGATGCCCGGGTGACGACGAAATATGACGAATCCGACTACCGTAATTCCGTTTTCGGAACGATGCATGAAGCGGGACATGCGACGTATGAACAAGGCATTGATCCGAATCTTGATACACTCGGACTCGGTGAAGGGGCTTCGATGGGGATTCACGAATCACAATCGCTGTTCTTTGAAAACTTCATCGGCCGCAACCAAGGGTTCCTGTCCGCCCGTTATGCCGGTCTGCAACGGGCGATACCTTCATTGACGGATGTCCCGTTTGAGACGTTTTATGCGGCTGTCAACGAAGTCAAACCGTCGCTGATCCGGATCGAAGCGGACGAACTGACGTATGCCCTGCATATCATCATCCGTTACGAGCTGGAAAAACGTCTGATTACGGGCGAACTCGAAGTCAAAGACCTGCCGACGGAATGGAACCGTCTCTACAAGGAATACCTCGGGGTCGATGTTCCGACGAACGCAAAAGGTGTTCTGCAGGATGTCCACTGGTCCGGCGGATCGTTCGGTTATTTCCCAAGTTATGCGCTCGGACTCGTCTACAGTGCTCAGCTGAACGAAGCGTTGCGCCGTGACGTTGCGGATGTCGATCAACTGATTGCCGACGGGACATTGGCACCAATCAAGGAATGGCTGAACGTCAACATCCATCAGCACGGAAAAGCGAAGACCCCGGCGGAATTGATTCAAGCGGCGACCGGACAATCGATTTCCGTTCAACCGTTGATCGACTACCTGACGGCGAAATATACGCGGGTCGTCGAAGCATTATGATGAAGTGGTTCGCTCATCGCGGAGCGAGTGATCGGTTTCCGGAAAATACGCTCGAAGCGATTGAAGCGGCGATTCCGTATGTCGACGGCATTGAATTTGATGTTCATTTTTCGCGCGACGGTGTCGGCGTCATCATTCATGACGAGACGGTGAACCGGACGACGGACGGAACGGGGCGGGTCGTTGATTTGACGCTGGCTGAATTGAAGCGGCTGAATGCGGGAGCGCGGTTCAAAGGGAACGGCGGACCGATCCAGACGACGATTCCGACGCTTGACGAAGTCCTCGAATTACTTGCGCCGACCGATCTTTTACTCAATATCGAGCTGAAGACAGATACGATCCGGTATCCCGGGATCGAAGCGTACACACTCGAACGGTGTCGTGCCCACGGTATTGCGAATGACCGCCTGATTTTTAGTTCGTTTAATCATTATTCGGTCGCGACCGTCCGGGAACTTGATCCGACGATCGAGACAGCGATTCTCTATCCGTATCCGTTGTACCACCCGGAGCAGCAAGCCATCCTGCTCGGGGCAAAGGCGATTCATCCGGATTACCGCCGCGTGACACGAGAAGATGTCATCCTTGCCCATCAGGCCGGGATTGCAGTCCGGGTCTATACGCCGAAAACGGCTGCTGATGTCAGACGGATGATGGAGATCGGGATTGACGCCGTCATCGTCAATGATCCACAAGCATTTCAGAAAAGTCTATCCATCCCATAAGGAGGTAGCGTCATGCGGAAGGAGCATCTGTTCATCATTTTAGCGTCATTGGTCGCACTCGTCATCGGTCTGCAGATTGGTTTTGCCAGTCTGCCGGCACCAAAACCGAAACAGGTCGAGGAATCGGTGACGCGACCGGATGATTTTCAGGCAGGACTCCGCGACGCCAAAACCGAATTAAAGATGGTACAACGGTTTGCCCGTACCAGCACGCTCGAGCACACTCGTTCGAGCCAAACCTGGATTTATTCCAGTCCGACACCGACGCGTATCGCCGTCGATTGGTATTACGTTGCGAGTTATCCTGAAAAAAATGTTCAGATGACCCGAAATGACGTGTCCCGGATTTTAACGTATGACCGGTACCTCGTCGTCATCCGCCCGATTTACGGGGTGATCGAAGACAGTGAACTGGAACAATTTGCGCTTCGCTTTTCGAGCTATTTCATGACAGTACAACAACAAAAGGAGGATGACGATGTCAGGTAAAATCATTCTGTTGATTGGTGGATCGGGCAGCGGGAAATCTTCCTTGATCAAACGCTTACGCCAGGAATATGAACGGGTCCGCTTTATTCCGTCTGTGACGACACGTCCGAAACGTCCGACGGAACATGACGGGGAAAGTTATCATTTCGTTGACGTCAAGACGTTCCAACAATTGATCCAGGAGAACGGATTCATTGAGTATGCCCACGTACATCGGGCATGGTACGGTACGCCACGAAAGGCATATGAAGAAATTTTAGCGACGGACGGAATCGTCATCAAGGATATTGATCCGAAAGGGGCGGCAGCGTTCAAGACGTTGTTTGCCGATCACGTCATCACGATTTTCGTCTCCGTTCCGCCGGATTTGATGAAGGAACGGTTGCTGATGCGGGGGGATACGCCGGAGTTCGAGGCACGGCTCGTCGACTACGAAGATGCGTGGAAAGAGCGCGATCATTACGATTATATGATTGAAAACATCGACTTTGAACAGGCCTATGCGGATCTGTTGAGTATCATTTCCGCCTATATTCCCGGACAACCGTCCGAATCGTAACAGCAGGGAACCATCCCTGCTGTTTTTAGTATCGTTAAGGAGAGGGGGAACGTGGATGGATGTCTGGCTACGGCTTTTGCAGGCGGAACCGGAGCTCCGGTCCTTGACCGGCTGGGACCGTCTTGCGACGCGCTATACCGATTCACCGAAATACACGGCGCACGACGCCAGCGGAGTGTCCATTATTCATACCGCTCCGCTGGCATCATTGGCGCGGAAAAAGCGGGAGTTTGAGCTTTTGCAGCAGTTACGACACGAGGGGTTGCCGGTCCCGAAACCACTTGATTTAAAGCAGATTCCGGCAGCGGCTGTCTGTTACAGCCGCTATCGTTTTCTCGAAGGGAAGACGATCCAGGCATGTTTACCGCTCAGTCGGGACAAGGCGTACCGACTCGGTCAGGAGACGGGCCGCTTGTTACAACGGATCCATCAGCATGAGATGCCCCGGGCGACCGAGTGGGCGATCCGCTGCCTCGAAAAACACAAGCGGTATGTTGCGCTGTACCAAGCAGAAAGACCGTTGACCGACGATTCAATCATCCTGTCCTTCATTGAACGAAACATCCATTTGATCGCGGGACGGCCGAATCGGCTGCAACACGATGATGTTCACCTCGGAAATCTGATTACGGACGGGGAACACCTCGTCGGACTGATTGATTTCTCGAATCACGATGTCGGTGACCCGTGGCATGACTTCGTCAAAATGGGACTGTTTCAGGTAGACGACAGTATTCCGTTTGCCGTCGGTCAAGTCGACGGTTATTTTGCAGGGGATGTTCCGGAGCTATTTTGGCGTGTCTACAGCGTCTATCTGGCGATGGCTTGTATTTCATCGATCGTCTGGACAAGCCGGCATGCACCGGAGGAAACGGACCAAATGCGCCGGCGGCTCGAACGTGTGTTGTCCGATCACCGGCGGTTTGAGTGTGCCGTCCCGATTTGGTATGCAACGTTTGACCGGACGTGATCGTCTGAGTAGACTTTTCGTTCGACCGGAAAAGCCGTGCCTTCACCGATTGATTCGGTCAGGGCACGGCTTTTTTGGTTCAGTTTCCGTCCCAGGTCTCGTCGACACGGGAGGCATAAAAGCGCAGGGCGCGGGCATAAGCATGGATTTCCGGATTTCCCGTCGTATCGACAAGCGTTCCGATCAACCGTTCGATTGCTTCGGCCGATCGGTCGAGATTATGTAACGTCAGTGCTAAAAATGTCTGCAAAACGGCATGCTGCGGAAAATGGACGAGTCCTTCCGTCAGCGTCCGGTAGGCATCATCGTACCGTCCGAGGGCACGGTACGTACTGCCGAGTCCGACGTACGCCTCCTGTAAATCGGGCGCAGCCAGACCCTGTTCGATGGCAGCGACGTAATGCGGAACGGCAGCGGCTTCCTCTCCGAGATTATCATGACACCAGGCCATCTGATAATGAATTTGTGGATCGTCCGGAGCCTGATTCAGGTAAGAGGCGACGACGGCTTTTGCGGCGTGATACTGTTTCGCTTGACGAAGACGCGAGACGGCTGTCCGGTCAAACCCGACCGCAGGGGAGAGATCATCTGACGGACGGTAGACGAAGGTCAGCTGCTGACTCGATGGTCCGTATGAAACGCTGGAGCGAAACGGCAGACCGGCCCTGGAGGCGACAACGAGTGCCGGTTCATTGTCCGGGTCCATCGTGGCCACCACCTGTTGATAATCGAGTGTCTTGAAACTGAGCGTCAGCATGGCAGGAAATGCTTCCGTGGCATATCCTTGTCGTCCAAACAGCGGATCGATCTCGCAGTCGATTTTGGCCGAGCGGACTTCCGCCTGACGGATTGGCGAGATTCGGATTGTCCCGACCTTCGTTTCATCGTTTGAACGAAACAGACCAAACGTGGACGTGTCTGTTGCAGACCGGACCGGTTCGTGTCGGAAAGGCAACGGTCGAATTTGTAAGCGCGCAGTTTGAATCGTGATGGCATCTGTCATGTCAAGGCACTCCTCGCGTTGGATATCATACAAAAACCCTTCAACCGGTCAGGCTGAAGGGTTGAATGTTAATTTTGCTGTTCGAGTTTCGTTAACAGTGTCCGGAACGTATCGAGTTCGGCATCCGAGAAGTCAGCGAAGACGTCCGACAGGTATTCCATCTTCATCGCTTCAAGCTTCCCGTACAATTCAATCCCGTCTTTCGTTGCCCGGAGTTCGACGACACGACGGTCGAGTTCACTGCGTTCGCGTGAAATCAGCCCTTTTTTCGTCAATTCATCGGCCAGTGCCGTGATCATACTCGCTGAAAACTGAAATTCGTTGGATAAAGCCGATGCGATTTGGGGACTACTTGTGCAAAGCGACTTCAGGATAAAGAATTCGTTTCGCGTCAAGTAAGTCGTGAACATGCTGCGGACATCTTTTTTGATGGCGCGGTAGTTCATCCGTAACCCTTTTTCTGTATCCACGATCAACTGATCGCGATTTGCTACTTCTAATGTAGTTGCCATAGTTTCACTCTTTCCATACCGTAGTTTCTTCTTCCGTGATTTAGTATAGTGAAAAATTTTAGTTTAATCAATATTTTTCTCTTGAATCATCTGTTTACTTAACGGTTGGACCTGCTTGATGATGTCCTCGACGTTCCGGAGCTCCGGATAGAACCGGCGGAAGAAATAGTCAATCCGGTGTGGATCGTTCCCGGCGATTGTCACGGCCATACAGATGTAGGCGATGCCGATTCCTTGACGGGGAAGGAACGGGTTCGGCATGACCTGGGCACACTTCAAGGCGAGCGGGCTGTGGACGGCGACGGCTTCAATCAATTCTCCATAATTCCGGATATCGACATAATGGAACATCCGGATCAGTTCATTGATCAACTGCTGATCAGAATCGAGCATCATCTGGGACGTGACCAGTTGTTTGTCGAGATCGTTGATGACAGCGGAATGGTCGATGAAATAGTTTAAGTTATCGGAAGTGATCCGGACCTTTTGCGGATCCGATAAGATTTGCTGGACCGTTTCGTCTTCGAATTGCTTCAATTGTTTTTTGATGTTGACGAATTCCTGATCGGCGATTTCAAGGAGTCCGGCAACCCGGCTGAAACTGCGGCGAACTTCGGCCGGCACACTGTTCGGATTTTTGTACCCTAAATCGTGCTCAATTTCCGCCCAGGCATGCTGGAGAATCGACCGGATCTGAATTTCGGCTGTATGATCCTTAAAACGGCCGTATTCACTGAGCGCGAGCCGCTGTTCATTTAAGGCGGCGACGAAATGGACCGACAGATAACCGAACTCGGTCGTATCGAGCAACGTGGATTTGTCGACGGATTGATCCCGGTCGATTGAAAATTCATTTTCGATGATCCGGGCCGCTTCCCGGACATCATCGTGAAAGTACGTCACTATCCGGATTCCCGTCAAATCGTGCACATCCCGGAGCGATTGGTATTTATTCGGTTGCCGTAATACTTTTTGGTACAGGCTGTCGGACTCTTTCGTCCGGGCGACGATCGAATGGTATTTGATGCCGGCTGCATCGAGCAATTCCGATAATAAGACTTTTAATTTATCGGCAAAGGCGTCATAGTCTTCCTTGTCATTGACATATTCAAGCATCATCGTATTTAAGTCCTGTGATTGCACGGAATTCACCTTCCTTGTCATGTCTTCTTCTGACATTATTGTAGCACTCGTTTTCACCGGACGCACGGAAGGACCCTGTTTCAAGGAGGACGCTTCGTGGGAAAGACAGAGTAGAACATCTGGGAGGGGTGCTAGAATGGAAATTTTGGACGCGCGGGCGTTGCCAGCTGATCATTCTGATATCTTACATGTCACACCATCATCGGTTTATTTCCGCCGCCGACTCAACGACAGTCAATTTCATATCAGCCGGTTTGATTTAGAAGATCAAGAACAGGTCGATCTGACGCCGGAAGTGTTGCAGGACCACGGACCAACCCGGCCGTTCGTCAAAAAGGGAAAAGTGTATTGCCTGAATGAAAAAGACCGGGAAGAGGGCGGTGAGACGCAATTGATTTCGATTGACCTGCATTCAGGAAAAAGCGAGCATCTCGCGTCGTGGCGTCTTGGAGGCGATTTGACGCTCTACTGGGTCCTGAATGAGCGGTATATGGTCTTGTTGCATGTCGATGAGGGGACGACCGCCTTTTTGTATGACGTCGAGACGACGCGTCAGCATCCGATTAAAGATGAACGGTTGTATGGCATCACGGAAAACTACCGTGAACTATATTTTTTCCTCGTCACTCTAGCGGATGCCGATTATATCGTCTGCAATGCCCGGCTTGATGAGTTCTCCTTTTATGATGCGCTGGAAAGCGGAGTCATCTCACCGGAAGATCCAATCGACCACTCGGAAAGTCTGTTGATTGCTCCGTTGTCGACGATCGTCACGGAAATCGAGCAAGGCGTGGAACACCTCTCCTTCCGGACGTTGTTGCGGCTGGATGGGGAAGGCGATACCGTCCAGTACCTGGGTGAACAGGACGGCCATCTCGTGTTTAGTGCTTATACGGAACGCCTGAATGAAGAAGTGTTTTATGAAATCAAGGAACAATCGGCCGTTACGGAGCGGGAACGGATTCGCTGGAGTGATTTTGAACCGCTTGACTTCACCTATGACGATGTCGAGTCGACGATTTTCATCGTCAATGACCGGTCGGATCAGCACCATGAAGTGATGAATCTGCGGACGGGTGCCCGCTACCTGGACCGTGACCCGTTTGAGCGGGTGTTGCGCGACCGGTTTTACCTGCATGAATCGATCGGGACGGATGCTGAACCGATGGTCACGGTGTATGATGGTGAGCAGGCGGTGCGTCACCGGTTCGAGGATGCTTATTATATGATTGTTTCCGGAGAACTCGTCATCCTTTCCGTCAATCAATTAAAATGAACGAAACAGCCGAACAATCCAGGGAATCACACTGTGAAGAAGACAGTGTGATTTTTAAACAGAAGATATATTTATTTCATATACCGTAATCATTACATAAAAACAAACTAAAAAATGAAGAGTATAAACTTAATTCCGTCAAAAACAATAAAAAACTCCTCTCTGTCAGCGAAATACGCCAAGCAAGAAGAGGAGTGGTATGCTTATTCTGAGTCAGTCGTCCGTGTGAAGATGTCGACCTGAATATTTCCAGCTGTCGCACGTGAGTAAGGGCAAACACTGTGGGCGAGTTTACCAAGCTCCGCAGCTTGTTCTTCTGAAACACCACGGACAAGAACATCAAGTTCCACTGAAAGTGTGAATCCGTCTGTAGCTTCATTAAGTGTGACATGTGCCGTTACTTCACTGCCGTCATGCTTGATGCCTTGTTTCCGAGCGACAAGGTTTAACGCGGAATCAAAACAAGCCGAGTATCCAGCAGCAAATAATTGTTCCGGGTTGGTTGCTTGTTTTTTAGATCCCGGTACAGGCATGGCGAGTGCAACGTCTAAGATACCGTCTTCCGATACGACGCGACCGTCACGGCCTCCGACAGCTGTAGCAGATGATGTGAACATTGGTTTCATAATGATAACTTCCTTTCGGGTTGGCTGATTAATTTAAGTAGCTTACAATTAGATTGTATACAATCTATATAAGAACGCAACTATTATGCTTGAAGGAGGAACTTATATGCCGAATCCTTTATTACTGGAGGAACAACTTTGTTTTCCGTTTTATGCGATTTCTAGGGAAATTACGAAACGGTACCGTCCCTTGCTTGAACCGCTGGGGTTAACCTATCCGCAATATTTGGTCATGCTTGTCCTGTGGGAGCAGGATCAACAATCATTAAAAGCGGTCGGAGAACGATTGCACCTCGATTCGGGAACATTGACACCCTTATTAAAAAAATTAGAAGCTTCCGGCTTAGTCGAACGAGTCAAAAATCCGGCAGACGAACGGCATATTCAAATCACGTTGACGACAGACGGGCAGGCTCTTCGAAAGGAAGCCGAACAAATTCCGCTCGCTTTAAAAGAATTACTGGGTGTATCGGATGAAGATTTGGAACTGGTCAAACAGACATTAAACCGTCTGACCATAAAAATGAACGGGACTGATTGACAGCCCCGTTCATTTTAAATGTTTATTTGCGGCGGAATCCTTCTTCTTCAAGGTAGTTCGCTGCTTCTTTATACGAATTGAACGCTCCGTCAAGCAAGTCGCCCGCATACACCAACCACGTGTCGAGGTCTTCGTTTAATAACGTCAATTCGAACTGGTTGTCGTTGACCCATGTTTCTTCCAGCGTTTCGACTGTTTCGACCGTCTCGAGTGCTTTGATCGCATCTTGTAACAAAAGGATTAAAGCGGGCTCGGAGAATTCACGGATGTTGACGAAACCTTTCCGGTCCGTCTCATATCCCGGTAATCCTGCAGCGTAAACAAAACCGTTGCCGTTCGGGTGAAGATGATAGACGACGATTTTTTTCTCGAACTGACTCTCCGGGAAGTGGAAATTGACACGGTTAAGCGAAACTTCTTTCCGGACAAGTTGCGGGAAAGTCTCGATGATGTTTAATTTTTCTTCAAATGTTAGCATGGTTCCTCCTTGAAATACATTTCTACTCTCTTATATATGCGATGATTCGCAGTGAAATGTCAACGTCTGTTTGATGACAATGAAACTTGAGCAAGTCTCTTCCCGTATGGAAAAAGGAAAGGCAGGGGATTGGATGCAACCAAATCAACCGACCGGGGACTGGCAACGTCTGCCACGTGCCTCGGTGACCGCCGAACGTCAATACGTCGGTATTAAGTATACCATTTATCTGTTGCTCATCGGAACGGCAACCGTGGTTCAGATCAAGTGGCTTGATCTGTCTCCCTGGTGGATGTGGATTCTGGCCGGTCTGTGGACAGGATTCTTTTTACTTCAGTTCGTCTACGTCCCGAAGATCCGACAACGGTATTTTAAATACCGGGTGGATGATGAATTTTTAGTCGTTGAATTCGGGATTTTTATCTTACGGCATGTCGTGACGCCGCTCGTCAAAGTACAAATCATCGATACATCGTCCGGTCCGTTGCTCCGTCGTTTGAACCTGATGAATATGAGCGTGCATACGGCGTCCGGACAAATTGAGTTACCCGGACTTGAGGTGACACAAGCCGGCATCTTACGGAAGCGGATTGAACGATTCGCCAAACTCGAGGAACAGGAGGAGGAGTCGTTATGACACGGAGGGTGCATCCCCTGTTCATCTTAATGACGACATTGACACAGCTCCGGTCACTCGTCATTCCAATTGCCGTCATCCTGTTTAATGATTTGAAAAATGACGGATTCGGCATGTATACGATGATTGGTGTCGTGGTCATCAGTTTCCTGTTACTCGTGTTCGGCATCATTTCCTGGTACTTTTATACGTTTACGATTGATGAACAAACGATTCGGGTCAATAAAGGGATTTTCCGTAAAAGTGAGCGGACGACGCAACGTCAGCGGATCGAGTCGATCGGGATCAATCAAAACCTGCTCGAGCGGATTCTCGGTTTGGCGACACTGACGGTCGAAACGTCATCCGACAGCGGCAAACCGGAAGTCGAATTAAAAGGGGTCCGGCTCGAGTTTGCCAAACAATTGAAATCGACGATCGGAACAGCGGTCTTGCCACCCGCCGAAAATGCGGAGACAGCCGTCACCTATACGGTCGGCTTAAAGGATTTAGTGACGGCAGGGGCATTATCCGGCCGGCTTGGTCTGGCACTCGTCGGATTCGGAGCCGTCTATCAGTTCGCCAACCGGTTCATCGAGCCTTACATCAGCCGGGCGTTTGACGAATTGTTGCATTTATCACTTATGATTTTGCTGATTCTCGGCGGAATGCTTTTACTCTTGATTTACCTTGGCTCGATTTTGGTTTTCGTCCTCCGGTACGGTTCCTTCCGGGCGACACGTGATAAACAACGGATGACGATTGGCTACGGCCTCTTGAACCGGACGGAAATCGTCTTTCATCAAGATAAGGTGCAGGCACTGGTCATCGAGGAAAGCTGGATCAAACGGCGTTTGAAACGGGCGCATCTCTCATTACACATTATCTCGGCAAGCGGTGAAGAAGAGAAGCTGCTCTTGCACCCGTTTATCCGCACGAGTGAGATCGACGATTTTTTGAGTCGGTTTTTACCGCGGTTTCAATTGCAAAATCCGCAGAAACGAGCCGTCGACCGGGGATTTTTTTACATCGTCCGCTGGCCGTTGCTCGGCTACAGTCTGGGGTTACTTCTGTTGAACGGGGCGATGCTCTATACGTTACCGGAACCATTCCGATATTTCGGATTACCGTTTCTTCTGCTGTTGCCTGTTTATTACGCGGTCGCACGGTCGGGCTATCAAAACACCCGTTACGGGCATCAGGATGATTTGTTTGTCCTCCGCAAGGAACTCGTCAACCGGGAAACGATTTATGCGCCGCGCCTCAAGATTGAAGCCTTCTCGAGCCACGTGTCCCGTTTTCTCGAACACAAAGATATCCTGAAGTTTCAGCTTACATTACGCGGTTCAAGTGTCTTTCATGCCGGTTACTTTACACAGGCAGAGTTTGAAGACGTACTGCGTTGGTATCAACAGACTTTTCTCAAGCCACCGGCTCCACCGGCAGGGACACGGCTGTCGGATGACGAATAGCTTCTGAAAGAAACAGATGACAAAAGGAGTGAACGTGGTGCGCAAATGGATTTTGATACTCTTGCTGATCCTATTCGGAATCGGAAGTCTGATCGGATATGACGGCTACCGGTTACAGCACACTTTAACAAAAGCGTCCGACCGCTCTCGTCTCTTGCCTGCGAAGCAAACCAATCCGGACACAACGGATCAGGCATGGATGAAGCGGCAGGATGTGAAAACCATCCAATTAAAGACGACCGGAGAAGCGCGCGTCGGTCGTTACCTGACCGCTTCTCCCGCGTCCGACAAGACGGTGGTGCTCCTTGCTGATGATGTGCGCCTCGGTTCCTCCGAGACGGAACCACTCATCCGCTTTTATCAGGAACAGCTCGGATACAACGTATTTGTTCCGGACCGCCGCGGTCAGGGAGGCAGTAAAGGACCATTGAACTATGGTTGGCTTGACCGGCTGGATTTGATCGAGTGGACCAATCAATTGATTGAGGAGACCGGAACCCGTCACATCATCTATCACGGACTGGGTGTCGGAGGGGCGACGGCACTGCTCGCAGCAGGAGAGCCGACCGTTCCCAAACAAGTCAAGGTCGTCATTGCCGAAGGCGCATATGCCCGTCTGGATGATTGGCTCCAGTCCCTTGCCAAAGCAAATCTGTCGTATCCGGCCGGTCCGTCGCTTGCTGTGGCAAGTATCTTGAATAAAGTCGAACAGGACTTCTTTTACGGGGATGTTTCCGTCACGCGGCAGATGAGCCGGATCATGGTGCCGACGTTGTTCATCCAGGGAACGGAGGACAAGATTGTTCCAGCACGGATGGTCTATGAGCTGTATCAGGCAAAACCCGGGATCAAACAATTGTATCCGGTCCGCGGAGCGGGTCACGGCATGACCTATTCCGAAAATGCCGGGAATTACGAAAAACGTCTGCGTTTGTTCGTTCAACCTTTTGTCACGACCCCTTAACCGGTCGTGTCATGAGGGTGGAGGAACGCGGGGTGAACAGACAGATTGAAAGGGGTCACAACAGAAATGACGGATTTGGTTTGGGTAGGCAATGAAACACCGTTCGTCGATGTCATCTCCATTGAATCGGTCGGACCGATCACGGTCGGACGATTCGGAGGATGCAGCCGTTCCGGACAGACTAAAAATGAGGACGGTTGTGTCGTCTGGATCGGGGAGGACTGGGAATGGACGATGCTCCTCGACGCGCATGATACGGCGGAAAGTGCCGTTTTACTAACCAACTACTTTACCGTGCATCGTGCAAAAATCGAACGGATTCTGAACGAACCTCCGGAAACACTATTCTCCGAGCTGGAACGGCAGGTCGTATCCTTGTTGCAAAACGAAGCCTTCCGGACTGCCTGTCAAGACGTACAGGGCGAGACCGCCTGTCTGTTTCTTGTCCGAAAAGGAAAATATGTCTGGTGGTTATCGGTCGGCGATGTCGTCGCTTATCTATTCCATCCGGAGTTAAGTAAACATCTACAGTACAAATTAAACGAGCGACAATTTTTTGAATGGATCGGACGGGTCAATACATTCGATTTACCGGTTCCGTGCTACAGCCGGGGAATTCGTGAATTACGTCAGGGAACCAATCAGCTGTTGTTGACGACGGACGGATTGATTGAATGCCCGGGAGCCCCGTTTCAGGACGGAAAACAGATCGAAACGATTCTGAACACTTCAACGGTTGGGGTTAAGACATTACTGACGACAATCGAGCAGCTTGGTGTCCGGGACAGCACGACCATCTTGGCCTGGACGGTCGAGGTCGAGGAAAGCGTCACGATGCCCGGAAATGCATAATAAAAAAGCATGACCCGTCTTTTCCGTTGATCAGGGAAAGGGGTCATGCTTTTATTCGGTTGTTGCCGATTCGGCATCCGTCTGGTTCGTTTGTAACGGAATCGGTTCCTGTGCCTCTTTTTCGGTATGCGCCAACGGCAGGGCAATCCCGACGCTCGTCAGTAAAGCGATCAGCGCCGTGTTCGTTAAGGTTTGGTACATCGGTCTCTCTCCTTTTTCTGAAATTGTGTCACCTTTTTAACTATTCTGAATATTTATTCGCGATTCGTCAATTAATCGTCATCTTCCCGGTAGTCTTTTTTTCCTTGAAACCGGTATACTTAAACGTGAAAAAGGGGGATCTCGCTTGAAACTTACTAAAGCCAACACACGAATTCTAGAGTCATTATTACCACGGTTGAACCTGAACGTCGAAGAACCGGAACGGACGGATATCGAACGCCGTCTCCAAGCGGATCTGTATGAAGCCCAGCGCTTGCAAAAACCGTTTGAAACCGTCCACGGACAATCACCGGAAGAACGGTTGAATCAAATGATTGCCGAGATTCCGGAATTACGGCGGATTGAAACTCAGAAGCGCTGGACCCGGAATTATATCTCGACGATTTTGATGTTTATCTTCATCGAAGGAATCGATGGAATCTTCCAGTTCGCTCTCGCAGATTACATTTTATTTTCGATCATCGCCTTGTTCCTGATTGATGCGATGTCGATCTTAATCACGTCGCCGAAAATCCGCGACGTCAAAAAACGGGTCTGGATTCAATTTTTAGTCAGCTTTATCTTGTTTGCGACGTATAAAGCGGTTTTGATTCAATTCGTGCCGAATCCCGTCGTCCTGATGCAAGTCAGTGGCACCCCGGCGTATCTGATCGGAATCGCCGGATTGGTCGGTCTTTATCTTTACTGGTCCAAAAATCCGCTTCGTAAACGCGCATAAGGCAGAAGGAGGGAAAAAGATGGAATTCACGCACTGGAAAAGACGTTTGCAAGATCATCTGGAACGGATGGGGTTTGATTTACGGATCGAGCGGCTTGCCATGCAGGATATCCTGAAACTTGAAGCCACACATGGTGCTTTCTTATTTTTCCCGATTACGATCAACTTATATGAACGGATGGGGTGGCAGATGGTGGCCATCGAATCCCATCATCCGGAAAGCGTCGACGATTTGTTTGCTGAAGCCCAGGTCCAGTCCCTGTTTCAAATGACGATGATGACGTTCGAAGAGGAAGAGCGGGAATACATTTTAGGTTTTTACAGCAACACCGGCCGTTATCTGACGGATACACTCTCGTTGACCGGACAGCTCGTCCGTGTCATCGAAGAGGAGTGGAACGACGGCGAACCGCTCCGGATTGCTACGTTCGAACCGTTCCCGGGTCTGTTCGTCGCTCCATCCTTTGCCCATCAGACCTATGCCTTTGCGGCGGTTGAAGACCACTGGCAACTGTTCGTCGGGCGGACGGGACGTCCGGCAAGTGATTACCGGCTTGACGGGACGGTCCTCGCACCGCACCGTGTACCGGAAAGCGAATTGTTCACGCGGATTCCATTGGCTGTCCCGCTCCACGAGTTCGAGGATGTCCGGACCCGGTTGCAGGCGGAACGAACGGAAGTGCAATCATTTCTTGCACAGGTGATGGCGGTCATGCAGGCTTACGATCCGTCGTTCGGTTTCGCCTGGCGCGGGACAGTAACGTTTTTCCATGGTATTCCGGTCAATCCGTTTGCCCAGCGCCTGTGGCTTGACGATGGACAAAAGCGTTTCCGGATCATGCAGCAAGGATCGCGACGGATCTTGGCGCTCGGGGACACGGCACCGGAGGCCATCGAACGACTCGACGAAGCGGTCGGGGCGGGGGAGCCGGACGGAACTCCCGTCAGTGCCGTCGGTCAATTGCTGTTAGGGATCTGGAAACAGTTCGAGTCCGACGAGACGACCTATTTGACGGAAGTCTCCTGTGAAGGGATTTCGAGACAACAGGTCGAAAACCGGGTCCGCAACGCCTTGGCACGGCAGGAAACGATTGATTGGATCGTCCGGGCACAAAACAGTAATGACAGTTGCCGATTCGCGGGACTGACGATCACGTTTCCGCATCGTCCGCCGGGGCTAGTCCGGATTCAGCGGACGGAAGATCTGACCGGAAACCGGTGATTGCCGGAAAAAGAAGAAATAAAAAGACCGGACGCCCTCAGGTGTCCGGTCTTTTGTCTTAGATTCCAAGGGACGCAATCAGTTTCCGGATCCGTTCTTCCGACTGTTTCGGCGTCAGGATCAACAGTTGATCGCCTCCGATTAACCGGGTTTGTCCCCGCGGTGTGATGATGGCATTCTGCCGGATGACGGCGACGACCAGCAAATCCTGCGGCATCTCAATCTCCTGCAGTGTTTTCCCGTCGATGCGGCAATAGGACGGGACACTGACTTCGACGATTTCGGCATTCGGATTCGCGACCGTCATGAACTGAATCAACGGTTCAATGTCGATGGTCGGTTTCGCATCAAGCTTCATCAGCTTGACGACCCACGGCAAGGCAGTCCCTTGCAGGAGAGCCGATGTCATGACGGTGAAAAAAACGATATTAAATAACGGATAGGCGTCCGGTAAGCCACTCGACAAAGGATATGTCGCAAGGATGATCGGCACAGCGCCGCGTAAGCCGGCGGCCGTGATGGCACTCTGTTCGCGGAAGTTATAACGAAAAGGCAACAGGGATAAATAGACGGCGAGCGGACGGGCAACGAGAATCAACGTCAAGACGATGACACCGGAGACGAACAGTGTATGCGGATCGAACAGTTGCCTCGGGAAAACGAGCAGTCCGAGCATGATGAACATGCCGACTTCCGCCAAGTGAGACAGGCTGCCACTGAACCGGACGAGAATATCCCGGTAAATCAAATCATGGTTGCTGAGCCATATTCCGGTCACGTAGACGGCTAAAAAACCGCTCGCATGAAGGCTGGTTGCGACGCCGTAGGAAAGGAGTGCGCCGCTGATCAAAAGCGTCGGGTAGAGGGCCGACGACTGCAACTGGATGCGGTTCATCAAGGACGTCAACAACCAGCCGACGAACAGACCGATTACAAGACCAAGGCCCATCTCGTAAAATAACAGCAAGATGCCGCGTAAGGCGGAAAATGCTGCCGGATCCAAAGCGAATTCCGTGAACAGGATCGTCAGGAAAACGGCCATCGGGTCATTTGTTCCGGACTCCGCTTCGAGCGTATGCTTCACTTTTTGATCGATCGGACGACCGTTCAGCAGGGAAAAGACGGCAGCGGCATCGGTCGAGCCGATCAAGGCCCCGATCAGTAAGGCGATCGGCCAACTGAAATCAAGCAAGTAATGCGCGACGCCGGCAATCAGCCCGGTCGTGACGAGGACACCGACGGTTGCGAGGGATAACGCTGCCGGCAGTACGGTTTTGAAATCCCGCCATTTCGTATTTAAACCGCCGTCAAACAAGATGATGACGAGTGCGATTGTACCGAACAGACGGGCTTGTTCGAAGTCGGCGAAATCAATCAAGCCGGAGACATCCGTTCCGGCCAGAATACCGACAAACACAAACAGAATCAGGGTCGGGACGTTCAGACGGACAGAAAATTTCGTCGTGACGATGGCAAGCAACAAGAGAATACCGGCCAGCAACAGGACGGTTCCTTCGTTCATAGGCGATCCCTTCCTTCAATGAAAGACGTCTTTTCTTTAGTATACGTCATTCGTTGCGGTTGCTTTAGAAAATAGTTTGCCGGAAGATGTGTATAAATCCGTAAAAAAAGGAAAACACGTATCATAATGGATCATTGATTGAAGAAAGAGGAGGCATCTTATATGAACATCTGTGTAGTCACAGGAGCAAACTCCGGCATGGGTATGGTAACGATTCAAGAATTACTGGAACGCGGATTCCGCGCCGCGACTCAGTAACCCAGTCGTAGAAGATGAGGCATACCGTCAACAAGCCCGCGCACTGTCCAAACGTTGGGTCGGATTGGACTAAACGGTTTAAAAAAAGGTCTACCGACTCGTGGGAAGTCGGTAGACCTGTGTTGTGCAGACTGGGGGTCTGTTCACTCCTTGACTATACAGTATCGAGATATAGAATCTGAAACTATGAAAAAATTTACAAACTCATGCGTTTTTGTGATTTTTGCAGGACTTTATGCAAAACGGTTTTCTTCTGGGTTCACTTTCGTTAGGATGAAGGAGAATTTTTTTTACAGGAGGAACACTATGATACGACTAGCTACTGAACAGGACGTTAAACAGATTGCGACCCTGTTGCGCGAAAAAGCCGAATTGTTTCAAGCACGCGGGAGCCAGCAGTGGTCCGCTTACCTGAAGGAAGATTTACAGCAACTGGTCGCAAACGATTTGGCAGCCGGGCGACTGTATGTCTTTGAACAGGGGGCGGAACTGCTCGGTTCGATTGCGCTGTTACCGTCGCTCGCCTGGGATCAGACGTTGTGGCCGGATACGGAAGGGCTGTACATCCACCGGATTGTCGTCAGCGAGACGGCAAAAGGTCTTGGCGTCGGCAAACAACTGTTGCGGCATGTCATCGCGGTCACGACGGCAGAGCAGGAACGGTTGCGTCTCGACTGTCTTGCGACAAACGACTTCTTGAACCGTTATTATGCGTCCTTTGGTTTTGAGCCTCAAGGGATTCGTGACGGTTTTGCGACATATGAGTATAAGGAAACACCGGTTCTGAAATAACGGGACATTTAGATAGGACAAGTTCTGTCTGCTTTGGTATGGTTAGAAAAAGAATGTTTCGAGGAGTGATCGGATGCGACTTCAGATTGGTTTTATCGGCTTCGGAAAAAGTACGACCCGGTATCATCTGCCCTACGTCATGATTGAGGACCATTTTGATATCACCTGGATTTATAATCGAAAAGCAAAACCGGAATTAGAGACAACCTATGCGTCTCGATTGCCGCATGTCCGCTTTACAACGGATTTGGACACGATGCTGAACGATCCCGAGCTTCAGGTCGTTGTCATCAACACCCCGCCGGCGACGCATTTCGCCTACGCCCTGCAAGCCTTGCAACACGGAAAACATGTGTTGGTCGAAAAACCGTTCACCGTGACGGAGCACGAGACGCACCGGTTGTTCGAGGAAGCAGACCGGCAAGGGGTCAAGCTGCTGGCGTATCAAAACCGGCGTTTTGACAGCGATTTTCAAGTCGTCGAACAAGTCATCCGTTCGGGCAAGCTCGGACGACTCGTCGAAGTGGTCTCACACTTCGACCTTTACCGGCCGGACGCGGCTCCGGCCATTCCGCGTCCGGAAAACGGTGCCTTATACGGTCTAGGTGTCCATACGATTGATCAAATCGTCGCCCTGTTCGGGAAACCGGACCGGGTCGGGTACGATATCCGGACGGTCCGCCTAGCTGGCAATCCGGATGATACGTTTGCCCTCGATTTCTATTATCCGGACTTAAAAGTCAGCGTCCGGACCAGTCATATCGCGTTAGCGGGTGCTCCGCGCTGGATGCTTCACGGCACAAACGGAACGTTCATCAAACAGCATATCGACCGGCAGGAACTCGATCTCAAAGCAAACTACTTCCCGGGAGAAGAAGGATTTGGTGAAGACTCAGAAGATGATTTCGGTCGTCTGTTGTACCATGACGATCACGGTCATCTCCAGGATGTCCGGATTCCAAGCCCGGTCGGAGACTACGGCAAATTATATCGTGCCTTTTATGAAAGTATCGTCCACGGGACACCGTTGCCCGTCTCCGAAGCCGATACGAAACTCGTTGCACACTTGATGGAGCAGGCTTTTTCAAAACCGTCCCCGTTCATTTTAGAGCTTCAAAACTGATTTTTACTAAATATCAATATAATTACATCTCAGCAATCTGTCTATACAGAGCTGAGATTTTTTGTTATAAAGAAAAAGATATCGCAATTTTTCAGAATTTTCTTGTGGAATATTGATTAAAATTCCAAAAAGATGGGAAAAATGTGTGTATTACAGAAAATAAGGGGGTTTATCATGAAAAAAATCATTACGTCCTTCATTTTGGCAGGTGTTTTGTTCGGTGTGTTCAGTCCATCGCTCATCGCAGAAGCTGCCACGAAGCTGACGGTCACGACAGATGTATTACGTGTGCGTGAGAAACCATCGACAACAAGTAAAATCTTGGGGAAAATCACAAAAGGAGCCGTCTATACTTCAAACGGGATGTCCGGCAGTTGGTATAAAATCACGTACAAATCAAAACCGGGTTACATACACAAAGATTATGTCCGGACGTCGACGACATCGAAGTATACGTCGACCGGGGCACGTTATACGACGGTCGGGACATTAAACGTCAGAACCGCTCCGAGTACGACGGCGAAAACCGTCACACAACTGAACAAAGGTGTAAAGGTTGCGTCTTACGGAACATCCGGCAGCTGGACACGTATTTTATACAACGGCAGCTACCGTTACGTGTCGACACAGTATTTGACGAAAACGGCACCAAGCAGCAGTTCGTCGAAACAATTGAACGTCCCGTATTACAACCAGTATACGCTCGGTTATCCGTCAGGCTGTGAATTCGTTTCACTGAAAATGGCACTCGAATACAAGAAAAAGGCCGTTTCCGCGTCTTCCTTATATAACCAGATGCCAAAAAGCATGACAAATGCGACCTATAAAAACGGTAAGTATTACTGGGCCGATCCGGAAAAAATGTTTACCGGAAATCCGGCAGGAACACTTGATTATTATAAAAACTGGGGTATTTATCCGAAAGGCATCCTGCCGCTCGCGAAAAAATACCGCAGCGGTGCTGCTGATATCTCGAAACAAGGGGTCAGCAAAATTGAAAGTGAAATCCGTAACGGAAACCCGGTCATCGTCTGGGCGACCGTCGATTTCAAAAATCCGTACGGTTACTTCTCTTGGATCAAGCCGGACGGTAAAACGTTTACCGGTTACCGCAACTACCATGTCATGCTCGTGACAGGTGTCTCAAGCAGTGCGTTTACGGTATCCGATCCCTACCGTGGAAAATATACGGTCAGCCGTTCACAATTTACGTCTGTTTACAACACGACAGGACAGTACGCGTTATCTGTCCGTTAATCGATTGACCGGTGAAGCGGTTGGCTTCACCGGTTTTTTTTATGCGGTCGACCAAGGGCGCTTTTTTAAAGAAATGGGAATCGATTTAAAAATCGTGTAAAATAATGACAACCTCTGTAAGTTCTTCTTGAAAGGAGTGGTGAAGAAATGGATGACCAACGACTGGAACAGCTGGAACAGGAAATCGTCCGCTTAAAGGCTCGTGTCGATCAATTGGAACACCAATCGGCAAAAGAATTGCCGCCGGAACCGGTCTCTTCCGTGACGCGCCCAGCCGTCCGACCGGCGTTCGTCAAAAAAACCCGGACACCCGTCGTGAAAAAAGCCCGAACACGGGAGGAATGGGAAAACGTCCTCGCGACGGTCTGGTTACCGCGGATCGGGGCGATTTTTGCAGCAATCGGGGCGATTTTTCTGTTTTCCTATGCGTCACTTGCCGGACTGATCAGCCCGGCGGTCCGGATCGGAAGTGGTGTCGTCATCGGTCTGCTCGTCATGGCGCTCGGAGAATTTCAGTATGAGAAGAAACGACGTGAGCTCGGCGTCGGGCTTGTCGCGACCGGAACGATCGTCTCCTTGTCGGCGTTATTTGCCGGTATGGCCTTATATCAATTTTATCCACCGCTGTTGGCCTTTTTCTTAGAGATTGTCGTACTCGCGATCGCATATGGATTAATGTTGTGGATGCGTTCGACGGCATTGCTGGTGCTGGTTTCGATTACCGGCTTTTTATTGCCGTTTCTTCAGTTGACGGACGAGCCGAACGTCTTCCTCTTTTTACTGTACGAAGTGCTGTTGTTTACCGCCTTGCTATTTGCTGTCCTTCGTCTGAAAGCGGTCAAGGCGTACCCGGTTGCTGCCGGCGTCTTTTTCCTGGCGCTTGTTTTCGGCAGTCTCACTGTCAATTTTGAGACACGTCCTCTGATTGATGAAGTGACGTTACTCGTTGCCTCTGTTATGGCTTATCTCGGTCTCGCCTATATCGGGACGCGACTGCCGCTCACGTATAACTATCCGAGCTGGATAGCGAGCGGGTTCGTCCTGCTCAGTCTGTCCGTGATCGATTGGCCGTATGGTTACGGACTCGCGGTTCTGTTTGCACTACTCGCTTACGTCGTCGCGAATCAAACGAAAGACGCGTGGCAAAATGGTGTCGGTCATGTCGCCGTTCTGTTTGCGATTTCGCAGATACCGGTCGATCCACTGAGTTTCGGTGATCAATTCCGTTCAATTCTCTACGCTCTCGCGATTGCCGGTTTATGGTTCGTCAAACGTCAGCAAGTACCACACCAACGATTTTTCGGGATTGTCGTGTATGTGATGTTCGTGTTGTATACGATCGGAACATATGAAACGTACCGCTTCAACGATCAGTCGTATGCCGTCTCCGTTTTCGGTCTGACACTTGCAACAACAGCGTTCATCGTTCTGCTCGTTCGGACGCACGAGGAAGCAGTGTGGCGGAAATATTGGCAGCTTGTGCTGTTTTTCGCCGCTGCCGGTGTGTTCGTCACCTATACGCTGATCGTAATGGAACTGCCGTTTTACGCGGCGCTTGATCAAACGGATCGTAGTACGACGTTATCTGTTGCCTACATCCTGTTATCGTTTGTACTCGTGGCAATCGGCCGGATTCGCGGGACAGCGGCCTGGCGCCTGTCCGGTCTACTGTTGTTGTCGGTCAGTGCCGTCAAACTGTTGTTGTTTGACTTGTCATTCTTGTCGTTGATTCAAAAAGCGTTTGTATTTATCGGCTTCGGCATCGTGGCCTTTATCATTTCGCGAACGTATTTCAAGAAACGTGAATCCTGAATCAGTCATCCTCCCTCCAGACAGCGCCGTCTGAAAGGGAGGATTTTTTTATTGAAATATATTGATAACGATTATCATTATCGACTATACTGATTGATGAACTTACTTAACGATCAGGGGGAACCATCCATGCGACATACAAAAACACTGGCCATCGGACTTTTATCGATGACGGCTTTACTGGCAGCCTGTAACGAACAAACCGCGACGACGAAACCGGCGACGCCCAAGCCAGACCCGTTCAAACAGGTCGTGGCCGATTACCGGACCTATGCGATTGCAGAACTGGAACAGTTTACGAAACAGACGGAAGCGTTCACGACAGCGGTCAAAGAGGGTGACTTGGCAGAGGCAAAAGCGCTCTACGCACCAACGCGGATGCATTATGAACGGGCGGAACCGATTGCCGAAGTATTCGGGGATCTCGATCCGAAAATCGATGCCCGTGAAGGGGATGTTAAGGAATCGGAATGGGGCGGCTATCACCGGATCGAACAAGGACTGTTTGAAAAAGGGACGACCGAAGGATATGAAGGATACGCCGATCAATTGATGCAGGATGTTCATCTGCTCCGGGCAAAAGTCGAAACCGTCGAGGTGACGCCGGAACTGCTTGTCACCGGGGCGACTGATTTATTGAACGAAGTTTCGACGTCGAAAGTAACAGGGGAAGAAGACCGCTATTCCCACACGGACTTGTATGATTTTGCAGCCAATGTTCAAGGGGCGGAAAAAATTTATCAACTGTTGAACCCGGCGCTTCAAAAACAGGATGCCGCTTTGTCAAAAGAGATTGCCGCCCGCTTTGCTGATGTCAACGGTTTACTGGAAGCCAAAAAGAAAGAGGATGGGTATGTTCTCTATACCGCGTTATCCAAAGCGGACGTCAAACAATTGAGTCAAGCCATCAACGAGCTGGCCGAGCCGCTCTCGAAGATGGGGATCGTACTGGAGGGCTGATCGATGACACGAACTACTTTAGAAGCGGGCGTTACACGGCGTGACGTCCTGAAAGTTGCCGGACTGACCGGACTCGGAGCTGCGCTTTACGCGAGCGGGCTCGAACGGTGGTTACCGCGTGCCTTGACCGCCGAAGCGACGGATCAGGTCCCGTTCTACGGCAAGTATCAGGCGGGTATCCTGACACCGCCCCAAAATCATGTCCAGATCGTCGCCTTTGATGTCCAGACGACACGACGCGATGAATTGATTGACCTCTTGAAACGCTGGACACGGGCATGCGCCCGGCTAACCGCTGGCTTGCCGCTCGGTGACTCGGACAGTCTGTACGTCCCGCCGGAAGATACGGGGGAGGCGGAAGGGCTGTCAGCGAGCCATCTGACGTTTACGTTCGGTTGCGGACACGGTCTGTTTGCGGACGACCGGTTCGAAATCGGTCATAAGCGTCCGAATCTGCTCCGGGAGTTGCCGGCTTTTGATCTTGATCAGCTCGACCCGAAATGGGCGGGCGGAGATCTTGTCGTTCAGATTTGTGCCGACGATCAACAAGTCGTGTTTCATGCGTTGCGGAACTTGACCCGAATCGGTCGGGGCGTCGTCAAAATCCGCTGGACCCAGACCGGTTTCCAACGGTCAAAAGCAGCGGATGCAACAGGAGGGACACCACGGAATCTGTTTGGATTCAAGGATGGAACCGGAAATCCGGATGTCTCGCAGCCTGCTATTCGGAATAAACACCTCTTTTATCAGTGGCAGGACGGCTCACCATGGATGACAAACGGCAGTTTTCTTGTCGTCCGCCGGATTCAGATGCATCTTGAAGTCTGGGACCGGACGATTTTGAAAGAACAGGAGCGCACCTTCGGCCGGGACCGGGCATCCGGCGCACCACTCGGTTCAAAAGACGAATTTGCATCCGTGACGCCAAGTAAACGAACGGCACGCGGGGAAGCCTCACTTCCGAAAGATTCGCATACGGCGGTCGCGCACGGATCAGGTGAAGCACAGTTGTTACGCCGCTCCTACTCCTATCAGGCGGGCATCAATGAAACAACCGGGGCACTCGATGCCGGCTTGTTGTTTTTATCGTACCAGCGGTCACCGGAACAGTTCATCACGATTCAGCGGCGTTTAGCGGCGTCCGATCGTTTAAATGAATACATTACCCACCGCGGCAGTGCTCTTTTCGCCTGTTTCGGCGGGATTCAAAAAGGAGGCTACATCGGTGATGCGCTCTTTGCTTAACGTGTTCCTGGCACTGTTCCTCTTCACGGCAATCGTCAGTCCGGTTGTCCACGCGGATTCCGAGACAGATGCGCTGTACGTCTCGATTGGTCAAGCGTTGTCAGCAGTCAATGACAACGACCGGAGTACGCTCGGGACGACTTTGAACACACTTGAAAAACAGATTGACCGCCTGCCGGCTTCTGCCGAACAAAAGGTCATTCAACATCGGTTGACAGAAGTTCAGAAACAAACCGCCCTCCCGGAGATCAGACAACGCTTGACGGAACTGTCGACAGCCGTCCGGACGCTGGAGGAAACAGATCAGCCGAAAACAGATCCTGCGGCTAAAAAACGCTTAACAGAGTTGTTCGGCTGGACGAAACAGCTCCGGCAGGCTACGACGATGCCTGAATGTCAGCAGCTGCAATCCGAATTACTGCAGGCGTGGACGGACCGCGAGACCGTCGTCCGGGAAACAAGCATCGGTCATTACGGTCAAGTCGAGATGGGGTTGTCTGCCATCCGAATCGCTTTGGCGCGGGAAAATTTTGATCAGCCGGAGCTGAATGCAGCACTCGATCAGTTTGACGCAAGCATCCGTTCTTTCCTGCAAGGTGATACCGTTCAAGCGGCGGAACAGACAGGATTGTCCGAACTGACAGCCTTGCTGAAACAGACCGATCAGCAACTCGCTGCCGGGAACGTCCCGGCGGCGCAGAAGACGCTGACGGCATTCATCGAACGATGGCCGAGCGGGGAAGGGGAGGTCCGGACCCGGAGCAGTTCTTTATATACGACGATCGAATCGGAAGTGCCGGTGCTGTTGTCACGTTTAGACGAGTCGACGGTTGACGCCACCCGGACCGATTTGGCACCGATCATCACGTCACTTCAGGTCTTGGCGCAGAAAACGACGTATTCTTTTGTCGATGCGATGCTCGTCATGTTACGGGAAGGGCTCGAAGCATTGCTGATCATCAGTGCACTGGTCGCTTTCACTCGAAAAGCCAAGGTGACGGGAGAACGAATGATTTGGAGCGGCGCACTGTTCGGATTACTTGCTAGCGGAGCACTGGCGCTCGTGATTCAACAATTCTTTTCGACGGCACTTGCTGCTGTCGGTCGGGAGCAGATTGAAGGATGGACCGGACTGGCCGCGGTATTGATGATGCTGCTCGTCGGTTCCTGGTTACATTCGAAAACGGTTGTTGCTTCACGGCAAACCGGACTGGCAACAAATCTTGCGGGACGGTCCTTATTCGCCGTCAGCTTTTTGACGATTTTCCGGGAAGGGGCCGAGACACTGCTGTTTTATGTCGGGATGGCACCAGCGATGACGACAACTGCTTTGGCCGGGGGAATCATTTTAGCGATCGGACTGGTCGGTATCTGTTCACTCGCGGTTATTTATTTCGGGGTGCGTCTACCGATCAACCGGCTCTTTTTAGCGGCGACCGGATTGATTTATCTTATGGCCTTTAAAATCTTAGGCGCCAGTCTGCATGCGTTACAACTGACAGGCATCGTGCCGATTCATGCCGTTTCCTACCTGCCAACCGTTTCCTGGATCGGTTTTTATCCGACGTACGAAACGATGATACCGCAAATCTTGTTATGTCTGGTGGTCGGGCTGACGTTAGTATTGAAACGGCGTCCGGCGGTCCGTTTGCGAAAAACCGGTTGATACGTTTTGGCGATTCATGTTTTATTCATTATGTTTCGGGAATAACTTTATATCGAGAGTAGAAAGTCGGCTCGCATGAAGGAGAGGAAACAAGATGATTGAAACTAGAATCGTACGGAACATGACAGCCGTCGACGCAGAAGTGACGAGCTTGAAGTCAAGCGGTTATTCGAATAAACAAATTTACATTTTTGCGAAGGATGAAGAGTTGGCGGAACGGATTGCCAACGACACGCAGACGTTAGCGTATCGTGTAACTAAAAAATCATTTTTCGAGACATTGATGTCGACCGTCCGCAGCAACCGGAAAGACCGGATTGCCCAGTTGTCGGAGCTCGGTATGACGAAAGATGTAGCTGAAGATTTGGAAGAGGAAGTCCGACACGGCCGGATCGTCATCGTGGGCTCAAAATCCGATCTGCTGAATCCGGCGTTTGCCGCCTCTTATGTCGAAGACGAGACAACAGAGTACGGAGCAGGTGTACCAAAGCTCGAAGAGGAAGAAACGACGACAACCTTGCCGGCTGACCAAAATGTCAAGCTAGATAAAAAATAAGGGGTGTCCATGAAATCAGGAACTGACAAGCCGGTCAGTTTTTCAATAGACAAGGGGGACGGATTCAGATCCGTCCCCCTTGTCTGCATGTATAAGAAGATTTTTGGATAACCGGATTTTTATGTGATGGATTCACGGACGTCCATTATTGTGTCAGACGAGATATGACGTCGTAAGCCGGTCGAGGTCTTGATTTTAATGAGACCGCCGGCATGAAAAAGAGCCGTAACCGATCCGGTCAACGTGGTTTCGTTTCCCTGATCCAGATAACGGACCGTCACGGACCGCCCGCTTCGAATAGCATCTTCCAACAGTTTGGAAAAAACCATTTTGGTTTGTGTCGTCGTTCGGACAGGATGTGCTTTGTACAAGTGTTCCAATTGCAGGATATGATTACGTGTCGTGCGTTGTCTCCACTTCCGCTCCGTGCGCTTTTTGGACTGTAACACGTTGTTCCACCTCCGATTGAATCGTTTAGACCACTGCATCAAAAATATTCCCGATTTATTTGGGAGATAAACCCGCTTCAGGAAGAACAAGTCATCCGGTACCGGGAGACAAACAGAAGATGGTTTTGAATGTCCGATTTGCGGAAAAAGACTAAAAGACTAGAAGTATGCCACGAACAGAGGAGGAACTGTCTGATGGAACGAAGTACATTGATTGCTCTTGAAAAACACTTATATGCCGTTCAGCTCGAACTGGACGGACTTGCCCGTCTCATCACGAAACAGTTGATGCAACTCAGTCAAGTCGCCGGGTCTGTCGAACACTTCCGGCGGATGAGTTTTGATTTATATCAAAAACGGGAGACGCTTGACCGGATCCCGCCCCAGGTCTTATATGAAACTGCGTTGGACTACGAAGACTTTCTCGATGAAGAGTTTGACGACATTCCGGCATCCTGGGCATTACGGCAAGATGAAGCGGAAGCGCTCGATCAGTTATGGTGGTTTGAATTTTTCCGGATTCAGGCGGACGTGGAATACTGGTTGAGTCTCTACCTCATCCGGCGCATCCGGGAGGACATCCGGTACGTCCCGCCAGTCATCGAAAAAAATGCATATGCGCTGTCGGATGATGCCCGGCAAGTCTTTTGGCGTCTGTTGCAACGTTCCGTCGCCAAACCGTCGTCGAAAATCAAGGCGAATCAGCTGTCCTGCCGAATGGGCATAGCGGAGATTGCCCGGTATGCCCGCTTTAATTTGGAACGGACCCGCTTGGCAATCGAAGAACTGACGGCGCGGGGAATCATCTCCATTGAGGAAGAAAACGAAAAGCTGAACCTCCGTGTCCGCCTACAAGTGATTTAAGGCGATAAAGCGTTCAATCATTCGTTCGTCGCGACGCGCAGACGGGCCGATCCAAATCAGGTGACCAGGGCTCGCCGACTCGATGAACTGGGCATGCGCAATGGCACGCCGGGCGTAAAGGGCATGTTCGAACGGGACGGCCCGGTCCGCTTTAGAGTGAACGATCAGCACCGGACAACGGATGGCCTGCAGGAGCGGACGATCAATCTGTTGCGTCAAGTCAAACAACACCCCCCGGCCCGGTCCGTTCTGCAATCCGACTTGATACAACAATTGCTGGTCGGCTCCATTTAATTGACGGCGGATCTCGTCCCGCTGCAACAGACTCGTCATTTCAACCATCCGAACGGATGCTTCCTGTGGAAACTTAACCAATTTATCTTTCACGTAATGCCACAGGATCCATTGCACGAGTTGCAGCGGACGCTGAAGGAGCGGTTGGACAAGCCAGTCCTGATAAGGAAGTGAAATCTGGTGTGTCATCGCACAGGCTAGTACGAGCGAACTGACAGCTGGATTACCGCTCGCCAAAGCAATCGCGGTCGGTCCGCCGGCAGAAATGCCGTATACGGTGTAACGTTCGAGGTGACGAGAAGCCAGCCATCTCCGGTAAAAAGCCGCTAACTCGCCGGGCGACGAGGCGACACGGAGCGGCGTTTTTCCATATCCAGGACGAGATGGGACGATGATCCTGTAGCCGGCTTCGATTAATCGTTCGACGTGATAGACTTCCCGGTAATCGGATTGTGTCCCATGAATCAGTAAAATGACGGGACCGGTTCCGCTGTCCCGGTAATCAAATCGGTAACCTTCCCAATCAGCAATGTGTTGCATCCAAATTCTCCTATCTCTTAAATATTTCCATATTATTGTTATTCTTAATTTCTTTTTGAGGTATAATCCAAGTATAATCAAACATCTTATGGATA
The DNA here is from genome assembly GCF_018618775.1 of Exiguobacterium sp. s138. Taxonomy (NCBI): domain Bacteria; kingdom Bacillati; phylum Bacillota; class Bacilli; order Caryophanales; genus Exiguobacterium; species Exiguobacterium sp. s138. Next base: position 480,021 of record NZ_JACSMW010000002.1, read on the forward strand.
GGAAATGAGGATGCCCCGTGCCAAATGAAAAATTATCCAATCGGGATCGGTTGTTAGCCGTTCGAGACATTTTTGAGCAGTATTCAGATGAAGAACAGACGTTGACATTAGAAGAATTGAGTACCGAACTGTCGAAAAGAGGACTGATTGAAAAGCTGTCCCGAAAGTCCTTAAAAGAGGACATTGCTGCTTTGGCTAAATCAGGATTCGATATTCATGCGGAAGAAACCAAAAACGGTCTTGCGATTCCGTATCATCTGGTCAGCCGTCCGTTCGAATACCATCATTTACGATTACTCGTGGATGCGATTGCCAGCGCCAAGTTCATCTCTGAGAGTGAAACGGAGGTTCTGGTCCGTAATATTCATACGTTAACGAGTAAACGTCTGGCAAAAACGTTGACGCCGGTCATACATACCGTCAAGAAACCGAAAGGCGTCATCCCGTTTTCGATTGATACCATCCAAAAAGCGATCATCGAACAGGACATCATCAATTTTCAATATCAGGGCAAATTTAACGAACGGACCCGAAAGTTCGAGTTGCGTCGCGACGGGGATTACTATCTCGTCACGCCGGCTCATCTGATCGTCGATAACGGGAACTACTACTTGATTGGACGGGATGAACGGGTCGAAGAGATCCGGACCTACCGCGTGGATCGAATCGTTAATTGCAGTGTCTTTGAGCCGGCCCAGACACCGGTCGAGGTCGAAGCCACTTATTTGAGCAGTATGTTCAATATGTACGGTGGCGAACAGGAACAGTTGACGTTAAAGTTCCATGAGAGCGTCATGCCGACTGTCGTCGACCGGTTCGGGACGGACATTCGTTGCCGGCGTCTCGAAGGGGACTGGTTTGAGGTCAAGGTCGGAGCGCTGTTTTCCCAAGGTTTCATGATGTGGTTGATTCAGTTTGCGGAGCAAGCGGAGATTTTGGAGCCGGCTCTTTGCCGGGAGGCCTTCAAGAATAAAGTGTTGGAGCTTGCCAAGGTGTATCAAGCAGGTGTTCCGGTCAGTCCACAGATGAATGAAAGTGTCTAAAACGAACAGAGAAGATTTTTTGCTGAAGGGAGCAGAAGATCTTTTTTTGTCGTTTTTTGTCGTATATTCATATTTGAATATTTTTAAGAACTTTTTCCGATTACCATTAAGGATATCTTATTTTTGTTACAGGAGGGGCATCATGCAACATATGGAAAAACCACGGATGGGAAGCGTTATTGCGGGCGTGTCATACCTCTTTTTCATCTGTTTATCCTACACGTCTTGGTATTTATTATCGATTTTCGCCTTTAATCTACTCTTTAGTACAGAGCTTTTAATGTCCATGGATCTTGTGGTCTTCGGCTTTAGTCCTTTATTTGCATCAGGAATCACGATGTTTTCACTGAAAGTGCTGAAACGGCATGCTCAGCCGAAATTCGCACCCTACATATTGTTAGTCTATAGTGTCTCGACCAGTGTCTTGATCTATTATTCCGTCATCTACTCGATGTTGCCGCGGATCTGACGACGCTTGCATGGTCCCGTCTTTTGGAATATGCTACGTGTAGAGTACCAGCATGTCTTGGAGGAGGGGATACGATGAATACACAGTATATCCTGGACTGGATGCCACTCGTGCTTCCGGTTGCTGCCATCGTCTTTATTGTTATCATAGCGCGTAAAGCGTCTAAAATTGATTCTAAATAAGAAAAAGAAATCGGAGCACCTTTTCAGATTGTAGACAAACCCTCATTTCAACGTTGAAATGAGGGTTTGTCTTATGTAGTCGTATAAAATAGTATGAAAAACAAGGATTCCCACCGGAATCCCATAACCAGTTCGCCAATTTTTTGAGGTTCAAGGCACTAAAAGTAAGCATCGCTTGTAGCGTTGTTTTTTTCAGACCACGATATCGGGCCCAACGCATGCCATGCTTTTCTTTTGCATCTGCGAAGACACGTTCGATGGTCTCCTGTCGTTTTTGATACAATGCCCGATTCACAAGAGTATGCCGTTTGAATAAGGAAAGAGGTGGCCCGCAGTAGATTAATCCACTGCGGGCCATAGAAGGTTTGTTTTCAGCTCATGTGGATTCACGGAAGATGCTAGATGTTATTGAAGAAATTGGGGAATAACTATGTGTACCTATATAGCTTTAATATCTTTTGCTATCTTTGAGTAGTTTACTTTCTGTAAGCTTTTATCTCTCTTAAAAAGAGACGATTGAAAAGCTTTCTGACTGATGTAAGGCATTACACTGCTATGCACCTGCCGGAACGGTAGAGATACGAGTCACTGATTGGTGCGAGATATTTCTAAGTTCTTCTAATCCTTGCGAGGAAAGGAAAGGAATGAAGCGTTAAACGACAAATGGTCTTGTTTAGTATCTTACTTACAGATACATATCGATTTTTTTAATTACGTGCTGAATGAACATTATCCATTTCAGCCTATGTTTTGTACCTAGTCTTCATAATAATTTAAGAGAATAAAGAGCCGATCAAATCCACTATTCCTGTTACGAATAAGAATGCTAAGTTAATTATAAGGGTAACTAACATCCCAATAGTTGCTTTTTTATCATTGAATGAACTTACTTTTATTAATAATAATATTGAACACAAACAAGTAATAAAGCTGAAAGCGAGACCAAGATGTATAGGTGCTGTTGAAAAAATAGATGAAATAAATTTAAAAAAATCATAATTAAAAAAAGAATTATAAATAAATAAAAATAACAAAAATGTAATAGTATATAATAACCAGCGTATTTTTTTCATAAACGCTCCTTTCTAAAGAGATATTCAAAAAAAGATATCCCTAAAAAATTAATTTAAATCTATCTCAAGTCAATTTAATCCTATAATATTTGAGGATGGAAGGGGAGTTTTATTTTGAAAAGAAAAATAATGATTAGTTTATCTATGTATTTTTTAATTACATCATCTTCTCAACACTTGGTAAAGGCCGAAGACTCTGATGTAAATGATGATCCTGTAGGTACATACAGTGCAATTAATCCTGGTGGGGATGTGACGGCATCGTTTTCCTCAAAAATGTTAAAGAATGCCGCATCACTTTATCAATATACAATATCCGATAAAACATATCCTATAGGCACGGGATACTATTTCACTGGAAAGGTTAATAGTAGAGGTCCTTGGGATTACAAGCATGCGTATGGAGTAAATGACAGATATGTATTCGGTGGAAGAGTGATGAAAGGTGAAGATTTAGGGAATATGCATTTTGGATATGTTGGACGGTTTGGTGGATTTCAGCCGAAAGTACTTTTAGTAGCAGCAGGTGCAGTGCAAATTAAATGTAAAACTTCAAATGTAAATTGGTATAAGTCTTATTTCGATGATCCAAACGACCAAAAAAGTATAAAAATAGGAATCAACTATGCAGATAATAAAAACTTGCCGACTAAGTCATCTAATTCTAGTGTTACATATCAATCTTTATCTAAAACAAATCTTAAAACAGAAGCAATTCAAGAAGGAATAAATCAAAACAATATGAGTTTTCCAAACGGAATGACAGAATCTCAGTTCTTGAATCAATTAAGTTTTAAAGAAAGAACACAAATAATCAATGAAGCAAATAAAAATTCTGAAGAAATTTTAAATGACCCTGCATATGAAAATATTTTAAACGAATATGATATTGTTAATTAAAAGTTGACAATGTATTAAGTGACTATTAATACGTTGTCTTATAAACAAAATCAGTCAGGATATTTCATATCATACTCTTACGACATGAGTAGCTAGATGAACATAACTGCTTACATTTGTTTAAATCTTTTTATACCTGGAACAGACCTCTTGAAGGTCTGTTCAGACTGAAGACAAAGTAGTGGTTTTTCTCTTTATCGAGAAGAACCACTACTTTGTCTTCAGTCTGAGAAGGTGTTCCGATATCGGAGCACCTTCTTTTTGGATTCAGCGTTCGATTTGTTCGCGGACATATTTCCGGAACAGTTGAAGATCGTACGCCGGCTCGCTGCGGCTGAATTCAATGCCGTCGAGAAGCCGTGCATGGGCAACAGCTTCCGGAAATTCAATCCGTGTCAGCCATTCGACGGTCGTCTCGTCATGGCGTCGCGGGAAAGCCTGTTCGAGTTGCGAGGCGATTTTCAGAAGCGGATGCTGGCTGTGTTTTTTGACAGGCGCTGCCTGCTTCGGCACGGTCATCCGGGCGACCGGTTCAGCCTCCGTTGCCACGACCCGGCGTTTACGAATCAGGTAGAACGTGAGACCGACGGCGAGAAGCGCCAGGATAATTCCTGTCATGTTCAAATAAAACAGCGTATCGGAACTCATGCCGGCCGCTTTTAGACTTTCTTGCGGGGCGATGTCTGATAACCCGGATGTACTGTCGGCTTTCGTTTTTTGATCGATCTGTTCTGCGAGCGGTAATGTCCAGGTGAAGAGGGAACCGAACGCCTCAAGTGCCGGACGGGTCAGGTTCGCGACAGAACCGAACAGCGCTTCTTTCAGCAGCCGGATTAAGGTGACGAGGACCAGACTGGCACCCAGAAACAACGAGATACCTGCGACAATCCGGCGCCATTCAATCAAGTGCTGCCTGAGGAAGGGAATGCCCCAGACGAGACCAAGCAGAAGATACGCACCGAGCGGAGGGTGGAATCCAGGTAACAGTAAACACAGTCCGGTCAGAACCGTCGCACTGACGGCAAATTTATACGGGTAATCGACGGTCTCGAGCCATGCGCTGAGTGCAATCGCAAGTAACAGCAGGATACTGATCAGCGGAGAAATCAAAAGAAAAGCAACAGCTGCCGCCAGTTGAACGCCGATTCGGATTGGGCGCGCCGGAATAACGGCGAGCAACGGGAAAATCAGAATGATGAGCGGGGCTTGCAACAAGCTGATGACGAGAATCCACCAGATGATCATGCGCTCACCCCCTTATGGCGGTGCCCGAGATGAATTTCGGCTGTCGTCGACGGGACGGTCCGTTGAAGCCGTTTTGTGAAGTAACGGCGTTCGAGCGGTAAATCATATTCTGAAATCCGGGCGAGACATTCTATCGTCCGCAAGAATTGTTCTTTTCCTTTCCCGGAAGGTACGTGATACCACTGTCCGTCCCGGTTGACCATTGAAATCCAGAGGCTGTATGAGGCGCCTTGTTTTTCCAGTTCGCGGATAATCGTTGCCGCCCGGGAGAGCAATTTTTCAAAGTCGCCGCGTAAAGCCAAACCGTCGGCCGACAGTCCGTCAATGATGACGGCATAGTCATGATTACGCATCCGGTCATACTGATAGGAATACAGTTCCCCCGTCTTGGCATAAGCAGACCAGTAAATCGTCTTCGCATCGCCCGCGTAAGGGACGACCGAATGAAAGCTCGAGCGGTCCGTAAACGGACTCGACCGGTCAATCGTCTCGCCAGGAATTTGGCGTTCATTCCATTCGACGGAGGCCGGTGCGAAATCAGGGAAGACATGACCAAGCTGTTGAATCGGTAACGTCAAGTACAGTGTCATCAGATGAAACGGATCAGAAATCATGATATCAAACGACTGGATCCGAATCGTTCCCCGTTTGGCTGCCGTGACATCGATTTGAAACGGCACATGAGCCTGACGCGGCACATAGACATGTTGCCGCCAAAACTGACTGCTGGCGTCCTCAATCCGGACCTGTTCCCCGAGAAGACCGGACACGGTCACCTTCCCAAGAGCAAACCGTGTCGGATTATGAATTTCGAATGGAATGGCGAGTGGATCGTCACGGAACGCTCGGACGGTTTCGACGAGCCGGACGCTCAGACGTTCTCCGAGGTATTCCAGGTACTTCGGCAAGAGATACCCGTACAACGTGTAAGCGACGAGCAATGTCGCAATCAGGATCGAACCGTACAGTGTACAAATACCGGCCGCAACGGCAATCCAAAATAAAATCATCGGATGAAAGGACTTCGGTGTAATCAATTGCATATTACACCTCGGTCGGAACAGTCAATGACTCCAAAATCTGCTGGACCAAGCGACCATTCGTCATCTTTAATGTCGCTTCAAGTGTCAGGACGAGCCGGTGGGCAAGCAACGGATTTGCCAACTGCTTAATGTCTTCCGGTGTCACGTATGTCCGGTCGTGCATCCAGGCTCGCGCTCTTGCCGCTTGTAGAAGCGCCAAGGTAGCGCGAGGACTTGGACCGATCTCAACGTCCCGGTGCGCCCGTAAGGCATCACAGACGTCAAGCAGGTAATCTTCGACGGCATCTTCAATCGTGACCGCCTGGACTTCCTGTTTCCAGGTATTCAACTGCTCAAGCGGTACCTGGAATGGACTCGGTTGTAAGTGAGCCCCCTGTAACAAGGCTTTTTCGACCTGTCGATCGAGCGGAGCAAACGACAGTTTGAACAAAAAGCGGTCGAGTTGCGCATGAGGGAGGGGAAACGTCCCCTGACCGTCAAACGGATTTTGGGTCGCGATGACTAGAAAATGTTGCGGTAACGTATAAGAGGTATCTCCGATCGTCACCTGAGCTTCCCCCATCGCTTCGAGCAGGGCGGACTGTGTACGCGGCGTCGTCCGGTTGATTTCGTCGACAAGGACGATATTTGCGAACAGCGGACCAAACCGTTGTTCGAATGAACCGGTTAATGGATTAAACAATTCCATTCCAAGCAGATCGGTCGGTAACGTATCCGCGGTACATTGGATACGGGAAAATTTGGCATCGAGTGTGTTGGCCAGTGATTTGGCGAGTGTCGTTTTTCCGGTACCCGGCCGATCCTCAAGCAGAACGTGACCTTCCGACAACAGTCCGATCAGAAGATGATCTATGACATGTTCTTGTCCGAGGACCGCTTGCTTTAAGTTCGTTCGTAATTGTTGGAACATGGATAAATCCCCCTTTTTGTTTCGTATTCCTAAAGTTTACGAAAATTCAGAAAAAACTGCTAGTGATTTAAGTCGATTTTTTAGATTTGCTGTTTATTATTGGAAAAACAAAGGTGAATAAAAAAATCCTTGACCACTGACAGGCCAAGGAACGGAGTTTTAGTCTTCAAACAGTTCATTCATCAAATCATCAATTTCCTGCCGACGGTTCTGCGTTTCCTCCCGGAGAATCCGGATCGAACGACCGCGCCATTCGAGCCAGTCGCCGATCGTCGCAGCATGAGGCAGACGCGAGCGGGGGACTTGCACTGTTTCACGATTTTCCGTCTCACAAATCGCCTGGTCCCCGTCAAATTCCGTGACGGTCATTTTCATCGTGTATCCTCTCCTTTACTCGGGACTTAAGTCGGTCCGGCTTTTGACCTGAATCGTCTGCCCGTCCGACGTGTATTGAACGGTGCCCATCCGGTCCGTCCGGTCGACATGGATGCTTTCCGCCGCGAGCGCATTCATGACGGTCGGCCGCGGATGACCGTATGCATTACCTTCGCCCGCTGAAATCAAGGCGCGGGAAGGGTGGACTGCCTGTAAAAAAGGAATCGAGGACGAGGTATCCGCACCGTGATGCCCGACTTTTAACACATCAGCTTTTAAATCCACTCCGGATTCGAGTAAGTCCTGTTCCGTCCGAATCGGAGCGTCTCCCATGAAGAGAAAGGTAGTATCGCCATGAACGAGTTGCAGGACCGTACTCCAGCTGTTTAAATCACGGGTGCCGTCGCGGAGCGGGGCGAGTAAGTTCAGTTTCACTTCGTCACTTGGAATCGAAACACCGGCTTTAGCTGTTTTAATGGTGATCCCTTGCCGTTTGACGGCGAGCAGGAAGTCCCGGTAGGTTTCTGTCGTGTGATTGACGCGTGGTGCGTAAACTTGATCGACAGGCAGGGCATCGAGAATCGTATCGAGCCCGCCGATATGGTCTGCATCCGGATGTGTTGCGATGACCGCTGTCAGACGGGTGATACCCAGGTTCTTCAGGTAGCGGACGACATCGTCTCCTTTGCCGTTATTCCCGCCGTCGATCAAAATCGTTTCGTTTTTCGTCTGAATCAAGGTACTGTCGCCCTGACCGACATCAAAGCCGTAGACGTGAATGACAGTAGACGATCCCGGACGATCACCAGGTAACGGCTCGTCGTCGCGTGTCATATAAAAGATGACAATCAGACAGAGCGCAAGCAGTAGAACGGAACCCCATTTCATACCTAGCCCTCCCGTTTCTCAAACAAATACAACATACCGTTGCGTGGATGACCGAAGCGGGGACCGACATATCCGCGTTTTTTCAAGGCGGTCCGCATCAGAATCATCATCCCGCCGTGTCCGACGAGCAAAACCCGTTCATGTTCTTGTTGTTCAAACGTCAATTGATTCAGGAGTACCGCAATCCGCTCGTTGGCATCTTTGATTTCCGCCTGAATTCGTTTACTGAATGGCGCGACAAGCCGTCCAATCAGTGCCCAGGCAAGGAAGGGGAGACGAATCCGTGAACGGATCGTCGGGAATGGGACTTCCCGTAACAGATCCGTCACGATGATGTCTTTCCCATAGACGCTTTCCGCCGTTTGAACGGCTCGCGGCATACTGCTGGCGTAACAGATCGTCCAGTCGATATTTCCGAGTTCAACGGGTTGGACATCGATGGTCGAGACATCATAACGCTCAATCCAGGCTTCGATGTCGGCTGCACTGATCCAGCCTTTGGTCGGGTAACCTTCCGTCACCCGGTGGTGTCTGACTAATCCAATCTGTTTCATGATTTTACGACGGTTCCTTACCTTAAGAGACCGTCCACCTCTCTTTCTGTATCTCAATCTATCGTCTTGCTGTCGTTAAAAGGCAAGGCGGATCACCATTCCGCACAGTAAGGCAGCAAGAATGCTCAGTAAACTGCCGATGATATAGTATTCCGCAAATCGGCGGTCATCAAACTGTTTAAATCGGGCCAACGCTTTTAAAGCGATGATGAATCCGATGGCTCCTGTTGCGTTTACTGCTACGAGGCAAACGATGATGGCGCGTTCGACGAGTCCGATGTAGCGGCCGACACCGTTGATTTCCGTCGTGTAACTCCGGGCGGAATCTTCGACTTCATGCGTAACGGACCGTTTCAGACCGTCCAGTTGTTCTTTCCGCGTCACTTTCCGTTCAAAATGTGACTCAATCAGACGGGGAGCGAAGGGTGCAAGCAGCGGGGCAATCCCGCGGCCGATCAATTCCGTCGCAATCAAACCCCAGACGCTGACCCATAAGACCTGGTCCAGCAGCGGAAACGTTGTCGGCCAATCAACGGGTGTCAAATAGATGACAATCCCTGTCAGAATCGCAAGATGGAGCAGTTGATCAATCCAAAATGCGAGCGCCGGATGTAAAAGACGTTTGAACGGCGAGCCGTCCAGCAAGACATGTGTCCCGATGATGACACCTCCGATGATCCAGGCAGTCGCGCCACTCAAATCACCCCACGTATAAAAGATGCCGAGGACAACAGCTGTCCCGATGCTATGTACCGTCATATGTCCAAGTAATACCCGGAGTTGCCGCTGTTTCAATTTTGCCATCCGTTGACTTTGGAACGGAAAATCCGCCAACAGATGGACGAGGAGCAGACTTAAGAGTAAAGTCATCCGATCGCCTCCCAGACCTGCAATTGGTTTAAAGCATCGACGAATGCCTTTTCCAGGCGTTTACGTTGTTTACGTTGGGAGCGGGCAACAAGTTTCGCAACATTCATGCGCGCATCTTTTTCATGAAATCCCATTTGTAAGCCGATTTCTTCGTAAGTGGCCTCCGGATGTTGATCCATCAGCCGGTGTAATTCGATTTGGCGGTCTGTTTTACCGAAATACGCCGGGTATAACATCTCGATATAACCGTTCAGCAGGGCGGTCGGCAAATAGGGCGGCCCGGCAAAAGCAATCCGGTTGGCCGTCTGTTTGGCGGCGTCCTGGGCTTCAAAAGCGAAAATAACGGCACTGCCGTTGGCTTCGTCGGCATGCGTCGTCGACAGCGTCTCATATTGGCCGAATCCAATCCCGATATAACCGTCTAACGGCTGATTCAGCAGCATCAGCATGAGCGGATAACTGACGGCATACTCGTTAAACACACCAAGCAGACTGTCACCGGACTTAATTTGAAACGGTACGAGCGCCGCCGGAAATGCATCGTTCAACTGATCCGCTAATTGATGCAGATCGGTTAACAACTGTTCTTTACTCGAATAGCTCCGGGAGTTTTGAATATCAAAGGAAACCGCAACAGCTTGCATAAAAAAATCCTCCTTGTTACCGAATGTACGGTTACTTAGCAATTGTTACCGGTTAAGAGGTAACAATAGATATGTTACTGTATTTAGAGTAACAGGGAAGCGTAGAAAATCAAAGACCAACCAAATAATTTTTATTTTTTTCTTTAAGTTAACATAACATATATTATCAATAGTTAATAATTATTGTCTCATAAGTCAGGTAAACTTAAGATAGTGAGACAAAACAAAAAAACACGGGATTAACCGTGTTTCCGACAATCGTAATGATGTGTTCGTTCCAAGCGGCTCATCAAACGATCCAAGAAAATATGATGCCGGCGTTCGAGTTGCGTGATTCGTTCAAGCGGTAACCAGGCAAAATGGAAAAAATCACCGCAATCTTGACCGTCACCAGCGACACAATGCGTCCATCGGTTTTCCTGACATTCGATATGAGCATGATAGAAATACGTGTAATGCACCCGCATTCGTTCCGGATAACGCATTTCTTCTTCACCTACGTACTGAACGGTCGCAAGCGATAAACCGCTTTCCTCGAGTGTTTCCCGAACTGCCGCTTCCTTGGCGATTTCAGCATCCTCGATGGTGCCGGCAGGAATTTGCCAATCACTGTCTGGAGCGGATTGCGGATGAAAAACAAGTAGTTCCCATCCCTCTGGTTGCTCCCGTGTGATATAGATTGCTACTTTTTCGCGTCTTCTGAATTTCATCGTCATCACCTCTCCAGTTGGCAGATGGCACAAAAGCAGCCGAGGAACATGTCCGTAGCTGCTTGATGAAACGAATCCTATAAGCTAAAGCTCCGAACTGCCCGCTCCACATACTTCGTGGTAATCTTGCCTGACCATTTTCTTTTATTGTAGCGGTTATCGGCAGTCGTTTCAATTTGTAAACGGGTGATTTGGCGATAATTCGAAGAAAAGTCTGAAAAAGCGGTCAAAACAGGCGTCAGAAAGCTAGAAACGAACAGGAAGGAGCGACGAAACACCATCTAACCTAAAATAACCTAAAAAAAGACACCCCTCTTTAAAAATGAGGGGCATCTGACCATCAAACGGTATACCAATCAAGAAGTGGGCCGAATTTTTCTTCGTCATAGGCAAACGAACCGTTTGATAACCGATCGAGGAAGGACAAGGATGGGACTTGCATCGTCTTTTCCTGTTCTTTTCCGATCAAAATCAGTTCTTTTGCTTGTGTGACGTCAATCAAGGCGGCCACTTGATGCGGTTTTGATTTTAAATCGCGCAATAATTGCGTACCGCGTAAGGCACGATTCGAGACTTGGAACTGATCCGCAAGGCGCATTTTCTTCAACGCACCGCGTTGCGTCAGCAAGACGATATTCGGTGGCTGTTTAAAGCCAATCGCACCGGCAACGACGTCCTGATCGCGCAGATTGATTGCTTTTACACCCGCTGCCCGGACACCGACGACCGGGACATCTTCTTCCGTGAACCAAAGGCCGAAACCATGCTGGGTCGTCAAGAAGAGTTGTTCCTGTCCGGTTGAAATCTTGGCGTACAGAACTTCGTCATCCGCCCGTAAACGGACGCCCTGGAGCGGTTTAGACTTCCGCTGCGCATTGTAATCGCTCAGCTTCGAGCGTTTGACCATTCCTTGGCGCGTGACGAACAGACAGTGTGATGTCTCGTCAAACGTCCGGACGAGATCGACCGATAAAATCCGGTCGCCCGGCTCGAGCGGTACGAGATTGGCGACGTGTTGTCCGCCGTCTTTCCATTTCGTGTCCGGCAACTGGTGGACCGGAATCAGGAGATAATTCCCTTGAACCGTCCAGACGATCAAGTGGTCGGTCGTCATCGCCTGTCCTTGATACAACAGACGATCCTGCTCCTTCATCTCGGGTAAATCGTTGGTTGCTCCGAACGAACGCATCGAAGAGCGCTTGATATAGCCGTTTTTCGAGACAAAGACCATGGTTTCTTCGACGGCGATCATGACTTCCGTCTTCAGTTTCAGCTCTTCGACTTCCGCTTCGATCGTCGAACGCCGCTTGTCCGCGACTTGCTCTTTCAGAACGGTTAATTCTTTAATGATCAACCGGTTCCGTGTTTTTTCGTCGTTCAGGATTTTTTCAAGGCGGGCGATTTCTTTTTCAAGTTTCGCCGCTTCTTCCTGCAATTCAACGATATCGGTGTTCGTTAACCGGTACAACTGAAGCATGACGACAGCTTCCGCTTGGCGGTCGGTGAAACTGAACCGTTCAATCAACTTGTCTTTCGCTTCCGATTTGTTGGAGGCCGACCGGATCAAAGCGAGTGTTTCATCAAGGACGGAAATCGCCGTCATCAGGGCCGAAACGACCTCCTGGCGGCGTTTCGCCTGCTCGAGATCAAACGTTGTCCGGCGGATGACGACATCCTTGACGTGACTGAGATACGCGTCGAGTAACGCGAGAACACCCATCTGACGCGGTGTCCGCTCGTGGATCGCGACCATATTGTAGTTATAGGCGATTTGCAGGTCGGTCTGCTTCAGGTAAAAGTGAAGCACCCCTTCTGCATCCGCTTCTTTTTTCAGCTCGATGACGACACGAAGACCGTCGCGGTCCGTCTCGTCGCGGACTTCCGCGACCCCTTCGACTTTGCGGTCCAGGCGGAGTTCTTCCATCCGTTTGACAAGGTTTGCTTTGTTGACTTCGTAGGGCAGTTCCGTGATGATGATTTGCTGGCGTCCGCCGCGTAATGTTTCAATCGTTGCCCGCGACCGGATGATGACTTTGCCGCGGCCGGTTTCAAACGCTTTTTTGATGCCGTCAAGACCTTGGACGACACCGCCGGTCGGGAAATCGGGACCTTGCATATGCGTCAGTAAGTCATCGACAGTATGAACCGTTCCTGAAATTCGACCGATTGCCGCGTCCAACACTTCACCGGCATGATGCGGCGGAATTTCCGTCGCATAACCGGCCGAAATCCCCGTCGAACCGTTCATCAGCAGGTTCGGCAAGAGGGACGGCAAGACGAGCGGTTCTTCCGTCGTATCATCAAAGTTCAACGTGTAATCAACAGTCTGTTTATTGATGCCTTCGAGAATCAGGCTCGATACTTTCGATAAACGGGCTTCCGTATATCGCATCGCAGCCGCACTGTCGCCGTCGATCGAGCCGTTATTCCCCTGCATGTCAATTAACGGATACCGGAGTTTCCACTCCTGACTCAACCGGACCATCGCTTCATAGACCGACGAATCGCCGTGCGGGTGGTAGTTACCGATGACGACACCGACTGTCTTGGCAGACTTCCGGTAAGCGCGGTCAAACAGGTTGCCTTCCGTATGCATTGCATACAAGATACGGCGTTGAACCGGTTTTAATCCGTCACGCGCGTCCGGTAAGGCCCGGTCTTGGATGATGTATTTCGAATAACGTCCGAACCGGTCCCCGACGACTTGCTCGAGGGACAGGTTGAGGATGTTTTGTAGGTTAGACATATCAGTTCACACTCTCTTTCGTCACATGTTCATTTTCAATGATCGAGAGGTCTTCCGTCAGCCCAAACGCTACATTGTCTTCAATCCAGCTTCGGCGGTGTCCGACGTTATCGCCCATCAGGACAGATACACGTTTTTCAGCGACAGCTGCATCATCGATCGTGACACGAATCAACGTCCGCGTCTCGGGATCCATCGTCGTTTCCCAAAGTTGTGGTGCATTCATCTCACCCAGTCCTTTGTAGCGCTGGATCATATACCCTTTTCCGAACTTTTTCGTTGTTTTGGCAAGGGTTTCTTCGTCCCAGACGTACTCGAACTTCTCGGATTTTCCCTTCCCTTTCGAGACGCGGTAGAGCGGCGGCAGAGCGACGAAAACTTTTCCGGCATCGATCAACGGACGCATGTAACGGAAGAAGAACGTCAATAACAAGACTTGGATATGCGCCCCGTCCGTATCGGCATCCGTCATGATGATGACTTTGTCGAAGTTGCAATCGGACAGGTCAAAGTCTGCTCCGACGCCGCTCCCGATTGCGTGGATGATCATATTGATCTCTTCATTTTTCATGATATCCGCGAGCTTCGCTTTTTCCGTGTTCAGGACTTTCCCGCGTAACGGTAAAATCGCTTGGAACGTCCGGTTGCGTCCTTGTTTCGCTGAACCACCGGCAGAATCCCCCTCGACGAGGAATAATTCGTTTTTCTCGGCGTTTTTTGACGCGGCAGGTGTCAGCTTCCCGTTCAGGATGCTCGAACGTTTCTTTTTCTTGCCGTTCCGGGCTTCTTCGCGGGCTTTACGCGCTGCTTCCCGGGCCTGAGCGGCGCGGATCGCTTTTTTGATCAGAAGGGTCGCTGTTTGCGGGTTTTCCTCGAGATACGTCGACAAGCGGCGTGTAATGACGGCGTCACAGCTCGTCCGGGCTTCCGGTGAACCGAGTTTTGATTTCGTCTGCCCTTCAAATTGTAGGAATTCTTCCGGAATTCGGATCGACACGATCATCGTTAATCCTTCGCGGATATCGTTGCCGTCGAGGTTTTTATCTTTTTCCTTGAGCAGTGTGTTTTTACGGGCATACTCGTTCATCACCCGAGTCATCGCTGTTTTGGCACCGACTTCATGTGTTCCGCCGTCCCGTGTCCGGACGTTGTTGACGAACGACAGGACGTTTTCCGAATAGGCATCCGTGAACTGGAACGCGATATCGACTTCGATGTCATTTTCCGTACCTTCAAAGGCGACTGTCGGATGTAACGTATCTTTGTCGTCGTTCAAATAGCCGACGAATTCGCTGACTCCGTCTTCGTATTGGAACGTGTCCGCTTTGTCCGACCGTTCGTCGGTCAGTGTGATTTTCAATCCTTTCAACAGGAAGGCTGATTCACGCAGGCGTTCCGCTAACGTATCGTAATTGTATGTCAGCGTGCTGAAGATTTTTCCGTCCGGTTTAAAGTAGACGCTTGTTCCTTTTTGGCGGGTCGTTCCCGTTTCGAGCAAGGTCGTTTTCGGAATTCCCCCGTCTTCGAACGTTTGCTCAAACTGTTTCCCGTCGCGGTAAATCGTGACTTTTAACTGCGTCGACAGGGCGTTGACAACAGATGCCCCGACACCGTGCAGTCCGCCCGATGTTTTATAACCGCCTTGACCAAATTTACCGCCGGCATGAAGCACCGTGAAGATGACTTCTGCCGTCGGTTTTCCGGAAGCGTGCATCCCGGTCGGCATACCGCGTCCATGGTCGCGGACGGTAATTGCGTTATCTTTATGGATGATGACATCAATCTGTTCCCCGAATCCGGCCAGTGCCTCATCAATCGCATTATCAACGATCTCATACACCAAATGGTGGAGTCCGCGATGATCGGTCGAGCCGATATACATACCCGGGCGCTTCCGGACTGCTTCGAGTCCTTCGAGCACCTGTATGGCATCATCATTATAATTATTTAAATCTGTCGCCATGTTTTTCACCTCAAATAGAAAAACGCCGAATATTCCAAACGTTCGTTCGTTTTTCCAGTAGTCTGTATCTAATTGTAGGCATCTTCTTGCTATCTGACAAGGATAATCTAGAAAACAAGAAAAAAAGACACCTACTGTCAAGGAGTAGATGTCTTGCCGGATCACGATTACAAGTACTGGTGTTCAATTTTAATGCAACGATTTTCGATGTATGGAATGCCGGCCCCGAGTGCTAAACTTTCCGCTTCGACACTCGATAATCCAAGCTGGTTCCAAATCATGCCGACGTCACCGTGTGCGACGGCATCTTTTGCGACGTCCGCCAGAAATTCCGAACGGCGGAAGACATCGACGATATCGATGTGTCCCGGGATGCTGGCGACACTCGGATAGACTTTCTGCCCGTTCCATTCATTTAACGTCGGATTGACCGGAATGACTTCGTAACCGTGTTGGACCAGGTAGTCCGCAATCCAGTTGGCCGTTTTGCCGGAGTCGCTCGAAACACCAACGACCGCAATGCGTTTTGCATCTTTTAACAATTTACGTGCTTGTTGATCTGAAATCATGTTATGTCCCCCTCGTGTTAAATACAGGATAGTCTTAGACTATATACCCGATTCGATTTGGATTAAGCCTTCCAACTGGAGAAAGGAACGATTCAAATACGTAAAAACTAAAAACGCTCTGTACGAAAACGAGACGACCAACTACCCGTAGGAATGAATTTCGATGCAACTGAGAGCGAAATGGTTTTCTGCGGAAAATAATCGTTTTAACAGTTTACATAATATTATTATTGTCTTTTATTGCAGTTATAACGATGAGATGCTGATTTGCAACGAGTCGAATGGTTATCCGTCTGCGCAGTTTTCGATGCAACTGAGCGCTCCCTGTCTGACAATTTAACGTTGCGTGAAATAACTATTTCACGCAAACTAGTGTACGGTCTACCAACGTTTGGTATACTCATGACAGAGAGGGGATAGAATGATGAGTTTGTTTAAAAACCTAGGAAAAACAGTAAAACCGATACCCCTTCCCGCCCATACGATGGATCTGCCGGGGTATGTCCGGATGCCGGACTTCATCCGGTCCTATATCGATCACTTGGCTTCAAAAAATTTCTCGAAAGCAACGATGCGGCGGTATGTCTACGATTTTGATTCGTTTTTCCAGTTCGTTGCGGAAGCATCGGGAGAAGCAATTCAGGCGCGGGATATCACGCAAGAAGCGTTTCTTGAAATTGACGGGTCCGGGATTGCCGCTTATGCGGAATACTTAGCGTTAACGAAACAAAATGCCCCGAGTGTCATCAACCGGAAACTATCGGCCTTGCAGTCGTTATTCCGGCATTTGATTGATATCGGCGTGCTGTCGGAAAATCCGGTCGCGAAAATCAATCGTCCGAAACAGGCGAAACGGGATCCGGTTTACTTAACGAAACGCGAATGGGACGAACTCATGCAGCTGTTGCCGTCGAACGTCGAGATGAATGCCCGGGAAGCCACGCATTATGAGCGGGATCGCGTCCGGGATATCACGTTGTTTCAGCTGCTCGGGTACAGCGGGATGCGGCTCAGCGAAATGACACAATTGACCTGGAATGCCGTCGATTTCCATGAAGGGACGATTCGCGTCATCGGGAAAGGCAACAAAGAACGTGTCATCCCGCTCGCGAAACCGGTCCGGGTCGCTCTGCGAAAATTTGCGGCGCATTACAGTTTGACGATGCGGGGACCTGAACCGATTTTTCAGAAGCAAGGAAAAGCACTGAGCCCCCGGGCGGTCCAACATATCTTAAAGCGGCACGTCGACCGCTTGCGTCCGGTTTTGCCGTTTTTGGAACGGAAACAGATCACGCCGCACAAATTACGGCATACATTCGCAACGCGCCTCGCGACCGGCGGGGTCGATGTCTTGACGATTCAACAGTTGCTCGGTCACGAATCAGTCGCAACGACCCAGGTTTATGCCCATATTGGTGATCGAGAGAAAAAACGGGCGATTGAATTATTTGATAGTGAACGATAATTGTATTATGTCACCTATATCCTGATGAAAGGAGTTACGAGATGAATTATGGACTAAGTGAACGGAAAATCAAACAAATGTCGGATACCTATGCGTTCCGTCGCGGCAAACGCTATGTCGCCGCTAAAAAAGTCACGCTGCGAAACTACCAATCCGGTGACTTGCTTGTCGAAGCCGCCGTTCAAGGCGAAGACCTGTTCACCGTCACCGTTCGCGTCAAGGAACACGGCGTCGATGCCGGTTGCAACTGTCCGTCACTTGCGATGGATCAATCGTTTTGCGGACATATCGTTGCCGTGTTGCTAGCGATGCATCATGTGCAAGTCTACGGCACACCTGGTGGAAATCAATCATTAATCCGTCCGTTTGCGACGACGCGGCAGACCGAAGATGCCGCGGTGACGGCTTATTTGCAAACATTAAGTAAAGCGGAACGGGCAAAAATCAGATTTGATGTCAACGGTTCGGCGATTGTGATGGAAAGCATCACGGCGCAACAACGTTTTATCATCAGCCCAATGTATTTTGACCGACTTTTACAAAGGCGTGACCACTTACGGAATCTTGCCGATGTCTGGCTCAGTCCCCCGCTCAAACAACGGCTCGTCAGCGGTCCGCCGACGGTCGAGCTGGCGCTGGACCGGGAAGCTGGTGGACTTGAACTGCTCGTGACGTTTATCTATCAGGGAGTTCGGATTAATCCGTTGCAAGAGACAGATTGGCTCGGGCGCGATGTATCGCTCGAAGGAGCCGTCCTCCGCTACGTGACGGAGAGTGGCTTCCTCGAGCGGAACGGTCGCTATCGATTAGAGGAAGAAGCGGCGGAATATCAATTTCTGAAAGGTTTGCTCGATCCCCGTGTCGTTTACGGTGAACTCGTCGTTCAAGTGACGGAAAGTATCCGCCAATCCTTACCGAACGGACCGTTCCATCCGCGGATTGATGTCGACACGACGGACCGCCTGGATTGGTTAACCTTCCGCTTTTCCATGGACGGGATTCCGGAAGTCGAACTGAAACAGGTCTTGCAGTCGCTTGTCACCCGGAAAACGTATCACCGGTTAAAGAACGGTCAGTTTGTCTCGTTTGAGAACCGGGCGTTTGAACAGTTGCAACGCGTCTTTCGACAACTCGAAGCAGCAGAGCAGGACCAACTTGAAGCGGTGTTGCGCGCGCCGGCTCTGCCGAACCTCAAACATCTGGTCGGCGCCTCCTTCTTGCATGTCCATAAACAATTAACAGAACGATGGCTCGAGCTGAAAAATGGAACAGGAGTCTACCTGAACTTCCCGGAAGTACTCGACCGCCACTTGTATCCATATCAGCGGGCAGGGATCCAGTTCATGGCGAATCTCGCCGGACACGACGGGCACGGGATTTTAGCGGATGAGATGGGACTCGGGAAAACGATTCAGGCGATTGGGTGTCTTGAGACGCTGCCGCCGGGACGGGTCTTAATTGTCGCCCCGGCCTCCCTGCTCCATAACTGGCAGGCGGAACTCACGCGATTTGCCCCGACGAGAACGGTCCATCTGTTGACCGGAGCGCGAAAGCACCGCTTGGACCAAATCGAGACAGTACCAGCGGACGGGATTTTTTTGATTTCCTACCCGTCGTTACGAGCCGACATGGAGGCACACCAGGCCGTCGAATACGACGTCGTAATTTTTGATGAGGCACAACATCTGAAGAATCCGGCGTCACAAACCGCTGTCCGCTTGCGCCGGATTCGGGCGAAACGTCGGTTTGCCTTGACCGGAACGCCGCTTGAAAACCGGACCGATGATCTCTGGTCGATTTTCCGAGTCATCTTCCCTTCCTTGCTGCCGGACTTACAGACGTTTCAAACGTGGTCGCATGACGAGATCAAACGATTCATCCGTCCGTTTCTGATGCGGCGGACCAAAGATGAGGTGTTGCAGGATTTACCGAAGAAGCAGATTGTCCATCACTATACAGACCTTGGCCCGACACAGAAAAAGCTTTACGCCTCCTACTTATCTAAACTGCAACTGGAAACATTGCGTCATTTGGATGAAACGAAACGTGAGGACCGGATTAAGTTGCTGGCCGGTTTGACCCGCTTACGGCAGATTTGCTGTGATCCGGCGCTGTTTGTCGAAGATTATACAGGCGAATCCACAAAACTCGAACGTCTGCTGACGTTAATTGAAGAAAAATTAGCCGCCGGACACCGGATCCTGATTTTTTCCCAGTATACGAAGATGCTGGCCCGGATTCGGGAACGACTGGCAGCACGACAACGTGCCCACTTTCTGCTGACGGGTGAGACACCGGTTGAGGACCGGGTCGCACTGTGTGAAAGGTTTAATGCCGGTGAAGTTGATCTCTTCCTGATTTCCTTGAAGGCCGGCGGGACCGGTCTGAATCTGGCGACGGCAGATACCGTCATTTTGTACGACAGTTGGTGGAATCCGGCCGTCGAGCAACAAGCGGCTGACCGGGCTCATCGATTGGGACAGCAGTCACCGGTCGAAGTGATCAAGCTGTTGATGACCGGAACGATCGAGGAAAAGATGGCGGAATTACAAGATCGCAAAGCGACGATGATTGATGCCGTCTTATCGGATCAGAAGCCGGATATTTTAACGATTCGTGAACTCGTCCGTCTGCTCGATTCCCCCGCTTTTATCGATTCAGCAGGTGAGTAACCACACAAATCAAAGAAAATCTTAAAAAAATGAAGGACCTTCAATCCGTTGTCTATCAACAGGTTTGAAGGTCTTTCGACAATCAAATTCAGAAAAAAAGGTTTTAACTTTTGAAAGATAGGGGTATATCTACATTAGCACCGTACAACACGGTCGCTTTTCAATTATTGTTTCTCAATATCAGCGTAATGACCTGGGAGAGAAATGCTACTTACTCACTTCGTTTTTCATTTCTGAATGAAATCCAGTTGAACTAGCATTTAGCGCATGAATTTCTGTTGGAACCTATTGTTCCACTCCTACATTCATTACCTTTTGAGGGCTATACCAAATTCAAGGGGGAAATGAACATGTCAGTAACATTAAAAGTAGAAGAACGCGAAGTACGCCCGCGCTCACTTAGAAAGCAATTACGTCATGAAGGAAAAGCTCTTGGTGTCGTGTATGGCTACAAAGTGGAAAGCACACCGATTTCATTCGACGAAAAAGAATTGGTCAAAGTTGTCCGTGATCACGGCGAAAACGTCTTGGTTGCTCTTCAAATCGGCGGTAAAAAGGTCAACACATTGATCAACAAACTCGATATGGACATCTTTACACCAACAATCAAACACGTTGAATTCATCGCTGTTAAAATGGATGAAGAAACAGAAGTCGAAACGGATATCGTCCTGGTCGGCGAAGCAGCTGGCGCGAAACTTGGCGGATTCCTTTCACAAACACTCTTTAAAGTAACAGTTGCCGCAACACCAGATAAATTACCGGAACGCATCGAAGTGGATGTAACGGAACTTGCAATCGGAGATTCGATTACAGTCGCTGATCTTCCGGAAGAAAAAGATTTCCGTGTCGTCACAGAAGGTGACATCCAAGTTGCAGCGGTCGTTGAATCGACACTTGAAGCTGAACTTGAAGAAATCGAAGAAGCAGAAGCTGAGGCACAAGCAGCTGATGCGGATACAGCGACAGACGATTCAGAACAAACTTCTGAAGAGCAAGCTGAAGAAAACAAAGAAGATAAAGAGTAATCTTTTCTCCCCTCCCCTCGTGGGAGGTTTTTTTATGCATATTGACAAGTCGCGGCGACAGCCGTACAGTGAAGAAGGTACACATCATTGACACATCCACTAGGGGAGCCCGCTCGGCTGAGACGATTTACTTCGGACCCTTTGAACCTGATCTAGTTCATACTAGCGTAGGAAAGTGGAGCGGAATCCTCGTGCTCTTTTTCTGCATCTTGCAGGTTACACGACCGCTCTCTTTTCATAGAGGGCGGTCTTTTTTTGTGGTTTCTTTGTGGGTGTGCATTCAAAGGAGAAGTGATTATGAACAGTTGGAAAATGAAAGAAATCATCGTCATGATGATGCTCGCCGTAGCTTGTGGTGTCCTCTACTTAGGATGGTCGACGTTATGGTTGCCGATCTCGGCCATCTTTGGACCGGTCGGAGCAAACTGGATGTTCGGCATCTGGGTCATCGCCAGTCCCCTTGTCGCCTACATCATTCAAAAACCAGGCGCGGCATTGATTGCAGAAGTCGTCGCTGCTGCCGTCGAGTTGTTTACAGGGAGTCACTTCGGTTTATCGGCTTTATTGATTGGACTTGCGCAAGGCATTGGCGCTGAGGTTGCTTTTCTGTTAGTCGGCTACCGGAACTTCAACACCTTCACCTTGATGCTGTCGGGCATGTTTGCGGCTGTCGGAAGTATGGTCTATAGTCTGGTCGTCAATGGGTTCGCCTACTATACGACGACGACACTGCTATTGACGTTTTCCCTGCAACTGGTCAGTGGGGCATTACTTGGCGGATTGCTCGCGAAAATCATCGTCGACTCACTCGTCAAGACGGGAACGCTGAACGGTTACGCCGTCGGACGACAACAGAAACGGCGGGCTGCCTGATGTGGTGCCGGAATCTGACCGTCCGCTATCCGGATCAAGACCGAGATGTTTTAAACGACTTGACCGTGTCGCTCCGGCAAGGAGAGACGACCTTATTGATTGGTCCGAGCGGCAGCGGCAAAACGACCTTCTTGCATACGCTTGCCGGTCTGATGCCGGAAACGATTGAGGCGGAAGTCACCGGTGAATGGCGCGCAGACGGAACCGTCGGCATGCTGTTTCAACAGCCGGACGATCAGTTTTGCATGCAGACGGTCGGGGCGGAAATCGCCTTCAGTCTGGAAAACCGGAGTATTCCCCGCGATGAAATGGAAGAACGAATCAGAACGGTGTTGAAACGGGTTGGACTCGACCTCGCCTTGACGACGCAAATTGCCGGACTGTCCGGCGGGATGAAACAACGGCTTGCTTTGGCCTGTGTGTTGGCACTCGAACCGGACATCCTGTTACTCGATGAACCGACGGCGCAACTCGATCCGCACGGCCGCCGATTGATGATGGAGCTGATTGAAGAATTGCATCACAATCCGAACGTGACACTGGTGTTGATCGAACATCAACTGGAAGAATGTGTGACGTTTGCTGACCGTGTGTTGGTCTTTCGGGAAGGACAGCTGAGGCTTGACGGTTCCCCGCTTGAAGTCTTCGAAGAGAAACGGGAGGAACTGATCCGGCACGGTATCATGTCGCCATTGCTCTATCCTTATACACTCGAGACGATTCCGCTGACGGTCGCAACAGCGCGGTTTCTGAATAACCCGCCCGTCGCAAGACGTCCGGTGGCAAACGAAACGACGTTTGATTTGACCGATGTGACGATCACGCATGGCAAACGGGTGATTCTCGACCGGATTTCGCTGACCGCGTCCGCCGGAGAATGGATCATGCTCGTCGGACGCAACGCTGCCGGTAAAAGCACCCTGCTTGAGACGCTGGCAAAACTGTTGCCGGCGCAAAGCGGGACGATCAAGCTGTTTCAGACACCTTTGAAAAAATGGCGGGACCGGACGTTTTACCGGCAAGTTGGTTTCGTCTTTCAGCAACCGGAGTTTCAATTTCTGAAACAGACGGTCGCCGATGAACTGGCCATCAGCTCTCCGTCAACGGCACGAAGTCAAGTAGCTGACGCCCTGCAACACTACCGTTTGGAGGATGTCGCCGCTCAGTCCCCGCTTGCACTCAGTCTCGGGCAAAAAAGACGCTTAAGTGTCGCGACGATGTTGCTGGAACGAAAAGCTGTCCTGTTACTCGATGAACCGACCTTCGGACAAGATGCTGAGACGACCGCTCAGATTCTCGATGTGTTACACCAAGCCCGGGAAGCGGGAACTACGCTGATCATGGTGACGCACGACATGGAGCTGGTCTACCGTTACGCCGACCGCGTTGTCGTCATCGGCGAGAAGCACATTCAATTTGACGGGGCACCGGATGAATTGTTCCGGAACGAATCATTGCTTGAGCATAACCAGTTGATCCGCCCGGTATCGGTACGCTATCAGCAACTCGAGGAGGTGAAACACCGTGCAGGAAAACAATTCGCTGCTCGCACGCCTTAATCCCGCCGTGAAGCTCGGAACACTGGTGTATGTCATGCTGTTGCTGATTACGACGTCACGTCTGCCGGTGACAGTCGCCTTGCTTCTGTTTGCAGCCGTCGGTGTAGCCTGTTCCGGATGGAAGCTGTCCACGCTGGTCTTCCGTCTTGTGCCGTATACGGTATTATTTTTGCTGACGTTTTGGATGATGGCGGCGTTCGGAAAAGGGGAAACGGAACTGTGGGCGTTCGGTTGGTTCCGGATCACGGAAGAGAGTCTTGCTCATGCCTGGCTGGTTGCAACGCGGATGCTGGCTTTTGTCCTGCTGAGCATAACGTTCGTCGCAACGACCGATCCGACCCGGTTCGTCATGAGCCTGATTCATCAATGCCGTCTGCCGGTCCGTCTGGCTTACGGATTTTTAGCCGGACTTCGCTTCATCCCGATTTTCCGTCAGGCGATCCGGACCATCCGCCAGGCACGCCGGATCCGGCAACAACGGTCGATTTGGCCGTGGCAGACGTTTTTCGCAATCAGTCTGCCGCTGTTTACGACGAGCATCATCCGCTCGGAACGGATTGCGATTGCGATGGAAGCCCGTCAGTTCCAACCGGACCGGACCTATTATGTCCGACCGGTCGTCACCCGCGTTGATGGATTGTTTTTCGGTCTCGTCTGCATCATCACGACGTCGCTTCGCCTTTTTGTCTGACAAGCAGAAGATTATGTCCACTCAGTTGAGGGAATCATATTCTCAGATGCAGAGAATTCAAAAAAAGCAGGTGAATGTCGTGAAGCGAATGGTCTTAGTCGGCGCAGGTCATGCGCATTTAGAATGCATCAAACAAGGGAGTCATCCGGAAATCGACTGGATTGTCGTCACCCCCTCCCGTTATCAGTATTATTCCGGCATGTTCTCCGGATTAGCAGACGGCACCTATACACTCGACGAAACCCGCATCGATGTCAAAGTATTATGTGAACGGCACGGTAAGACATGGATTGAGGACCGGGTCATGCGGATCGATGCCGCGGGCAAACAGGTCATTTGTCAGTCCGGACGGGTCGTCCCATATGATATCGTGTCCTGCAACATCGGTTCGAGCGACTGGGAAGCAAGCACCCCGATTCATGTCACGATCAAACCGAACTATCGGGTGGAAGATGCGTTCCAGACGTTCCGGAGTGCCGACTCCCCTGTCATCGTCGGCAGTGGTGCAGCGGCAGTCGAGATGGCCGCATCCTTTCAGTCAAACGGTACACCGGTCACCCTGATTCATGAAGAGCCGTTGCTCAGCGGTCATCCGGCAGGTCCGGAACTGGCCGCGCGACTCGATCAGCTGGGCGTCAACCGAATCGTGGACCGGTTCGAAACGCTGGACGGTCAAACGGCGCACTTGCGGTCCGGGCATTCCATTGAGACAGATGCCGTCTTATTTTTAGGCGGCGCCAGTGCAACCGAACTGTTCCGGGCATCCGACTTGTACTGTGATGCGCGTGGATTTTTACTGGTGCACGAGACACTGCAGTCGCTCGAGGATCCGTCGATTTTTGCCGTCGGGGACTGTGCGACTCTGACCGCATACCCGGAAACACCAAAGAATGGGGTGACGGCGGTGCGCCAGGCTCCGCTGTTGCTTCAGAATTTAATCCGGTTCGTGAACGACGAACCGTTACGGACGTTTCGACCGCAACGGTATTATTTGACGCTGCTTGCACTCGGTCATCGCCAGGCCACCTTGCTGTACGGCCGATTTTACCGAACCAACCGGCTCAGCTGGTACTTCAAACAATGGATCGACCGACGATTCATTAAGAAATACACGGTCTGAATCAACAGGCAGAAAGGTGAATCGCTCATCTTTTCTGCCTGTTTTTCGTTTAGGGAATATGTTTAAAAAAAGGAAGATGATCTCGTGAACATGGTAATATAATGGATAATTCATTAAAGGAGGAATTATCATCAAGAATAATGTACGGATTCTCGCGCTTCTATCCAGCATCGTGTTAACCGGCTGCGGGCAAGAACGTTTGCTGGATCTTCAGCCTGTCCCTTCCAATTGGTCCGCCTATTCCTTTGTTTCCGACGAACACTCGGATCAGGAAGTCCCCGTTGAACAAAAGAACCAAATGTTGCGGACCTGTATGCAGAACAAAACGGTGTCTCTTCCGAAATCATATCGGACATTAGAGACATTTGGCATGTTTTTTACGTTAAATAATCTGGGAATTGCGCCGTTTCCGACCGAGATTGTTTATTTGGCACAGGGCAATCAGATGTACCTGTCATGTCGCTCGCCGAAGACACAGGACTTGCGTGTCCATCCGGTGAAAGCGTCGGACCATCCGTGGGTCCGCTTGACGAAGGATTCGGATCATGTCGCCCTTCAAGCACCCGTCTCGATTCCGTTGACAGAAGAACAAATGGACCGACATGTATCCGTCAATCAGGAAATGAGCGTAGACAATGAATTTGCGAAGGATTTGAAGCCGTACCATGCGTTTCAATTGCCGATTTCGGGACAGTTGTTGTTTGTCATGACAGAGTCCGGTCAAGAGCACATCATTCGAAACATTCCGCTGTCGTCCCTTCACCAGCAAGGCGAGTTTTATTTGGTGAGCCGCCGTCATATCGACGGATCAACGTCCCGCTCGTTGACTTTTTCACGTGACGGTTGGGACATGACGGATCGACAAATCATGACAGCTGACAAATCGACCCGGATCAAAACGAAGCAACTTTCCTTGCCGAAAACATTACCGGTCAATCAAACCGTTCCCTTTGTGAACCTTCAAGTCGTAAAAAAAGAACGGGTAGTGGAAGAAAAGACGCTGTCCGTTCGTTATCGGCCGCTTTACCGTCCGGTCAAGGAATACCAACTCGAAGATGAGCCGCACGGAATCACGGCTTACTTCCATCCGACGATGAAATCGTTTGAACAGGCGAAATTAAGTGAGATGGTCATTCTGCCGGAGCGGCTTTCCCGGGCGATGACGGAAGAGTTAAAGGCGGTGACGTTGGAAGATCCGCGAGGTACACGCACACCATTTTCTTATATGACATTGCTTGAATACGGCAACACGCAAACGTTTAACGTGTATCTGAAAAAACGTGCGAATAAGACGGACCTTTATTTGCAGGATCAACGGACGAAAAAAAGTGCCCGATTGTCAGGTGAGTTGGCACGCCAAGTCAGCGAACAATTAGAAGCACCTTAATTCGGAACAGTTCCAGACGTTATCCTTTCCGAGATCTGATAGTTTCATTCAAAAGACGCAAACTCAAAAAGAGATCAGGGTGACAGATTTGGAATCTGCCACCCTGATCTTCGTAGAAACGGACTTTTATGACCGATATCAGACCGATTGACCTGATTTTAAATACGCAACCAGTGTTTCCGTGAACTTCTCGCGTTCGTCGAGGAACATCCCGTGTCCGCTCTCTTCAAAGACTTCAAGACGTGAACCGTTGATGTTTTCATGCATGACTTCAGCAAACTCGAACGGACAGACTTGATCTTTTTTACCGTGCATGATGAGTGTATCGACCGAAATCTTCGGCAGACCGTCCCGTAAGTCTTCGTCCCGTAAGGCAATTGCTGACTGGATTGTACCGTGGGATGAAGCATCGACACTCAAATTATGGAACCATTGCTGGAGCGGTTCCGGATGCTCTTTCGCAAAAAAGATTTCCCCGAATCCTTTTAACATCGATGGACGGTCCTGTTTCGTGTCCTCAATCAAGGCATCGACTTCCTCTTTCTTCATGCCGTACGGATAACCGTCGCGTTGCGTGAAGACCGGTGCAGCCGCCCCTGCTAGGATCAGTTTTGAGACGTTTGACTCTCCGTGATTCAAGAGGTATTTTAAAGCGATTCCGCCGCCCATCGAGAAACCGAGTAATGTGACGTTCGTTAATTTCAATTGCTGAATCACTTCGTTGATATCCGACGCCATCGTCGTATAGTCATATCCGGTCGCCGGCGCATCCGATTTACCGTAGCCGCGGTAATCGACGCCGATATAACGGTAGCCTTCTTCGAGCAGACGGTTTTTCTGATATTCGAACATGTTATTGTTTGCCGGCCATCCGTGGAGCATCACGACCGGTTGTCCTGAACCGATATCTTCTACATAAATCTTCGTTCCGTCGACTGCCTGAATAAATGTACCCATCTGTAAAAACCCCCATTGTTTTAATTGATGTAACTTCCGTGCACAATTAGAAGATACCCGGTTATAACCGGAAACTAACATCTTAATTTTAAACTGTTTTCGCAAAGTCATTCGTTTTTGAAAGGATTATTGATATATCTTTGAAATAACACATAATGGAAATAGGTGTTATTCAACTAACGGGACAGGATTGATGAATGGAAATATGCAGAAAAGGCGGTAGGTTCTATGGAGATAAAAACTAAGCGATGTACTGTACGTCGGTTTGATAAAGAAAATCTAGATGATTTTATGCGATATAGAAATGATGAGAACTGGATGCAGTTTCAAGGATTCAAAGGATTGACCAAGCAAATGTATGCTAAAGAATTACTTAGCGAACCCTCTCTTTTAAAAGGTGCACAACTTGCCATAATCAACAATACAACTAATCGATTGATTGGTGATATTTATTTAAAAAGGGATCATTGCACTTTTTGGGTGGGATACACGATAAGTCCTCTTCATGCTAAGCAAGGCTATGCATATGAAGTACTTGCCGCAATTGTAGACTGGGTCAAGCAAAAAGGTTGTGTCAGAATAAATGCGAGCGTGTCACCTGAAAATCTTCCTTCAATCAACTTACTTAAAAAGCTTACATTTACTTTTCTTTCTTCAGATGAAGGAGAACATCTATATATATTGGATTTACAAAAGATGTGAAGTGATTCGCTTAAGCGATCACGGGCTTTAATTCAGGTCTTTTTTTTAGTACGTTAAAGGGCTCTGTTTGGTCTTTATTTTACAGTTCAAATGCCTGTTCATATAGCTTAGTCCACATTGTCCAACGTCTCACCGGATTAGATTATAATAACTCTCTATTTTCAGATTTGAATTTTATTGGAAGTGAAAGGGTGTCCTCATGGTAAAATATTGTTAAAAGAAGGAAGGAGCGATTACCATTAAAAAATCCGTACTTGCAATCAGTTTCGCCGGTAGCCTGTTCCTGACAGGATGCGGGACAGAATCCTTATTACAGTTAGAACGCAATCCGAATTACTGGGAAGCTGTAAATTTTTCGGATGAATTATTTGAACCGGTACCGAGACAGCAGTCCGCCTACCTGTTAAAAACATGCGAAAACACAAAAAAGACGGCTCCCCTGCCGAAACAATACCGGACACTTGGTGAATATGGACTTTACTTCAGCTTACAACAAGTCGGAACCTATACCCCGCCGATTGAGTTGCAATACATCGCAACAGGAGATACCTACTACTTAACGTGTCGTTCACCGAAAACAAATCGGCTGACGGCGCACCCGATTCAATTAAAAGAGCATCCTTGGCTGAAATCAACCTCCGGTCAAGAACGTTCACCGATCACAGAACCGGCTTTAACCGTCCGTACATATAACAAAGCAGCAAAACGGAAAGCAGAGGCTGTAGATGTGTCAAAGAACGTGCAACGCCTGTCAATCGAGTTCCCGGTAACAGGGCAACTCGTGTTTCTGGAAAAAGAAGAAGACGGTCAACAGCAACCCCTTTTCGGATTACCGGCATCGTTTTCCTATCCGAAACTTGAGTTGTCGTTCGAAAAGACGACGGAGGGTCTGTCGTCCAAGACATATGCATTGATGATAAAATCAGACCAGTACTTTAATCAAGAAGACGTTGTAAAAACTATCGGTAAACAAGCCGTTGATTTGACCTATCACCCGCTTCCTGACATCTTACCGGTGAACAAGACGATTCCGTACGTGACTTTCCAATCAAAAGACACGGAAAAGCCGCTGAATAAGACGATTTCTCTGCGTTACGAGACAACAGTAAAAGATATTCGTGTCCGCGGCTTTAACGGGATTGGAAATGATAGCAAGGAAATTCATGGATTTCTGCATCCGAACGACGCTGCACTCAAAGACGGAAACTTCCGGCAATTGTCTCTGTTACCGGACAAGCTTGCCAAGCAGGTTTCGAACGATTTAAAGGAAGTAAAGCTTGAAAAAATCCAAGGGAAGCGGGCAGATATCCGGTATATGACATTGATTCAAAACGGAAAAAGCCAATCGTTTGAACTATACGTAAAAGCACGTGCCAACAAAACCGATATCTATGTCAAAGATACAAAAACGAAAAAAACAGCGAAACTGTCCGGTAAAGTCGCAGCCGATCTCCTGACAGAAGTGGAGGAATAACTATGCGTCAACTGATTCCCGTCCTGCTTGGTGCCGTCCTGTTGAGCGGCTGTAGTCCGGAGGCAAAACCAATCGATTACACCTACTTACCGCAAGTGTACGACACGTTGAACCTGACTGATCTCAAGAAAGATGATCCGAAGCTGGGTGCCCTCATCAAACAGGTGTGTGCGACAAAACGGGTGGCTGCCCCGAAGGATTATGCAGTCGGCACACAATATTTCGTTAATCTCGTCAGCCAGTTTCCGGAATCGATGGGCGAGCAGGCCGTCTATCTGAAAACAAAACAGGATCGTTTTTTGTATTGCCATGATTATATTTCAAAACCCGGTTATCACAAGTTGACTCCAAAACAGGATCGCTTTCCATCCAAACACCTGGTCACGCCTCACGATCAGATAGAGTTTCAGAAGTTATCTTCTAACTTCGAGGAAAGTGTCCGCATCTCCGGCAGATCCTTGATGAAATCTGCACGACAGCTGACGGTCCCGACGACCGGTTATCTTGTCGTCCGGGCAACAAATGATCAAACGAAACAGACGGTCGTCACGAACATCATGGAGCTGACACCGTTTGTCGGATCCGTCCCGCTTGTTCTCGAATCGAACATTCAGATTCAAGAACCGTACGAAGTCCAGTTGAATCTGATAGGGCAAGCACGCTATCGTGCGCCCATTCATTCTTCGAAGGAGCGAAGTACGATTCAGTTCAAGGAGGCACCACATGCAGACGGCACTTACGGTACGGTCACCGTCAAAGAAAAAACCGGACAGACGACCCGTTACCAGCTGACCGTCAAGCACGAACAACAACTTCCGCCTAATCTTGACGTGCCGCCGGACGAACTGTACGACGCGGACTATTCGTTACCGCGTTTCGCCCTGTTTCATGACCGGCCGCTCGGAAAGCTGAAATTTGTGAACGGCGATTTAGATATGGCGGAGCCGCTCGCACCCGATGCCTACATCGAGACGTCACTCGAAGAATCCAAACAGTTGGTTCGGCTGATTGAGGACAGTGAAGAGGCGGAGCGGAAAGGACGACTCGCCGAGCGGCCGTACTTGACGTTGATGAAGGACGAAAAAGCACAACAGTTCAAGATTTATCTCGACCGGCGGATCAAAAAAACCGATGTCTATCTCGAAGATGTCCACCGGAAGATCAGTTTTAAGTTGCCTGCAGAAGGGCGCGATTTGCTGCTTGATACCTATCAGGTCAAATGATTTAAAAAATCAGCTGTTCGACGAGGAAAATGACCGCACAAAACAAGATAAAGGCGATTCCTTCCTGCAACCACTCCCCGCGCGTCAGCCGCTCCCGTAAAAAGGACGCGCAGGCAATCAGCAGGGCAAAAAAGTACAGGTAGACAAAACCGCCGGACAGGAAAAAACCGATGATGAACATCATGCCGAACAAAACTGTCAAACCGGAAACGATGCCTTTACGTGTCGCCATCTTCCGTCACCTCTCGAGGTTCAATTTTAATTCTTTTACCCGCTTTCCGAATCATCCACTCCAGACAAAAACCGTCTCTTCCCCATTCATGGGAAAAGACGGTTTTGCTTAAGCGTGGGTATGATCGGCGACGACGGCATATTCCGTGACAGCGTTTGACAGGACAAGCGGTTTGACTTCCGATGTTCCTTCATCCCGTTTCTTATGGACACCTTTATAGGCCTGGCTCGCCTGCCAGGCATGGAAATGCTCCTGTTTGTCCCACGTCGTCATGATCGTGACGACATCATGCTCATCCTGACTGAGATCCACTAAGACCTGCATCCGGACAAATCCATCCATCTGCTCAATTCCTTTTGTCGTCTGAAAACGTGCCGCGACTTGATCGGCTTTTCCGTTTTGTACACGCAGTTGATTCATGACAATCCACATACTATGTCCCCCTCTGTCTTAACTATCTTCAGTATACCGAACGCAAGACGGCTCTTCCCAGTCCGGAGACTTCAGTCAAGCGTATTCGACAACCGGCGCAACTGTTCGTTGCCCTGTGCATCGACAGCATGAATATCAAAAAAGAGCGACCGGGGAAAGGCTTCCGGCAAGGCTTGAATCGTATGGAAACTGTCCTTATTCCGGACATCCAGCGTCCGTTTGATGTCTTTCAGCGGTACGTTCCGTTCCTGTTTCCCGTCGTACGTCGCTTTATACGGATCAAACGTCAACCGGTTCAGGTTTTGGGAGCGATTTTCCCCGTAAACGGCCAAATAACGTTTTTGCTCGATTTCCAGTAACCGTCCTTCAAACCAGTCATTTGGTTGCGGCGCTTGGCGGATCAGGCGGACGATCCGATAGGTCGAGTCCGTTTGTTGCAACACGAGTAACAGATGCGCTTTTTCCGTTTTGACGAATGCAATCGTATGGCTGTCACCGAGCGGTTCGATCCAGTACACCTGTTTGGTCGAGAACGGAACCTTCGCCGGGTACTGATTCATGACATCGATCAGCGTTTGAGGCGTCACGCCATAAGCAGCAATCTGTGCCGTTTGTTTCAGTGAGGAGAGCAATCCGCCAGCGAGACAAATCATAGCCAAGAACAACCAAATCCGTTTCTTCATGCCGAACCTGAAGACGGAATAAAGTGTTTGACGAGTGTGTAGTGCGAGAATCCCGGTGGATAGTCCGCGATCACGCCGACTGTCTCATATCCGTATTTTTGATAGAAGTCATACGCCTGAAAAGAAAACGTCGTCACAAGAACGCGGTTAACCCCGGATTGACGCGCTAACGTTTCGATTCGGTGTAACAGTTGACTGCCGAGACCTTGCGCACGTAAGCTGTCCGGTAGATAAAGAAATTCAATCTCAAGCCAACCCCAATAGATTTCCCCATAGATTCCTCCGACAATCTGTTCTTCCTCGAATACCATCACATGGACGGGATATATCGCAGTACGGCGTTTTTTGGCATGGTGCGGAGATTGTTCATCATTATACGTCCGAATTTTTTCTTGCAGAAACGTTTTGTAGGGAGTGGATTCTTCCGTCCCTTCCCGAATAGTCAGCATCAGCCTCTCCCCTTTTCTCATTTTCCGATTGAAAAACCGTCAAAATAACGACCGCCATGCGCATCGAGCCACTGTTCCACCAAATCGATGACAGACTGTTTTTGATCGGACCGGAAATACACATCAAAAGCGTCCGCTAATCGTGTGGCCTCGACCGGATCGACGATTGCCAGACTGCGGATCAGCCATTTTCCTTGTCCTGTCCAGTGACCGGATGCCCGCAACCGGAAGTCCGTTGCTTGTTCGAGCAACCGGGAAGCGATTCCGAGCCCGTCCGTCCGATCGGTCACGCCGATAAAATCATCAAGCAGATCGGTCAGAAAGTACCGGGCCCGGTCCATTTCAGTAAGTGAAAGAATCGGCGGACCGGCGAGTAACTCCGTTTCAGCTTGTGTTTTCAGCGGCACAAGCATCGGGTGATCCCGCACGACGAGACCTTCCGCGACCATCCGTTGCATGGAAGGGCGCCCCCGCTTGCGATCCTGTTGAAAGAAGGCGAGAATCGTCGAACTCGAATGGATGAACGCCTCAACCGGATATCGATCGAAGGTGAACGATTCTCGGTAAGAAGCGGAAACGGATTCATAAAACACGACGAGATCCAAATCGGATGTCGCAGTCGCCTGCCCCCGGACAAAACTTCCGGCGAGTAAAGCGGCGTCACAATCCGGATAACGGCTCTCGACCAGCAAGTGGGCAAGCTGCAGGGCGTGCGACAGCTGATCACTCATGTGTCTGATTATGCAAAAGCGTATTGTCGGAAGCGAAAACGGCCAGTTCATCGCCCGGTACGGCGACGATCGAGACAAGGCCTTTATCAGGTAACGTCATATCGATGGCCCATGATTCGTAATACGTATCCGACCCGTTGATCACAAGCGTTTTTCCCGAACTGAAGGTGATGAACAGATGAGGAGCGGCTTTTCCGATTCGGACGGCAATGATTCGTTCGGTATGTAACGTCACAATCAAGTGAAGCATCTCTTCTTTCGGCATATGGCGGACGACCCAGTCCTTCGAAGATTCGACATCCCCGTAATACAAGCGGTCGGTTTCAATCCGGATTGAGATATCTGGAATCGTGGCATCATAAAGATTAATCAGTTCGATGCTGATAAAGCCTGTCAGGTGAATCGTCGAGATTTGAGTCCCTGTCAAATACGTAGATACGAGCTTGCGGGCAATTTGATGATCTTCTTTGTTCATAATTCCACCTCTTTACGAAATAGTTGACGGTGATGTCGATCTGGTTGTCATTTTTCTATCCTCTAAATTTACCACATATTTGCAGACGACGGGAATGGCAACAACAAAAAAACAGATGACCGTCCCGTGAACGTCATCTGTCTGTAAAAGGTCAATTCGCTTTTTTCAGGATATTCAGCAGCCACTTCTGCAAGTCTTTGCCGCCTTCATAAAACGAACAGTCGCGGAGCTCAATCGTATGTCCGCCTGCTTGAATCAATTCGTTGAACGTATCTCCAAGATCGCGGTTTTCCCACTTCCGTTCATCGTTGAGGTACTTGAAACCGAAGTTGCATTCCACATTAAAGATGATATGGAACGGCTCTTTAAAGGACTGCACGGCGCGGATCATCTCGAGGAGAATCATCCGTTTCGGCGTTGATTTTTTAAACGTATCGATGACGGTTGTCCGGCGTCCGTGAAATTCGACGACACGGACGGCACGTCCTTCATCGGCTTTGAAATCGTAACTCGTCCGGATGGAAACGATGATTTCGCGTTGATCTGTCTGTTGCATGTTTTACCACTGCCTTTCTCTCGCTTGAGTATACCATCACCCACGGCTTGTCTTGAAGGGTTATTTCAGAATCCGTCCCGAGAATGATTGAACCCTCCCATTATTTGTCTTATAATGAAAAATATGCTGAAAGGAGCTTGATTGTGAAACCGTTATTTTCCATTATCCTCACTGTTTGCTTACTTTTCACCGGGTGTTACTGTACGCTCGACGAGCAGACGGACGGCCCCCACTTCAAGTCTCGTGCGCGGACGATTTCGAAGTATCATACGTTTGATATCGAATTCTCGAAAGGACTGCGTCCGGAACAAGTCTCGGACCGGACGGTTACGATCACGGATTCGACCGGCGAACGGATGCAGACGGAGCTTGAAGTCATTGACGGCAAGGAACTCCGGATCAAGCCGCCCCGCTCGGGTTATCAAAAGGGACGCCGTTACATCATACATATCCGGGATTCGGTTGATGCACGAAAACAAATTAAAAGTAATACGATAAAAGAACGGATCTTCACTGTTGATCGTTAAACAGGAAGATCCGTTTTTTTGTCCGGTCGTTCAAATGTCAGGTTCAGCCGGCGCTCCGCCAGATGGAGTGACAGCGATCGTGCCAGACCGAAACCGATGAATGCGAGCCAGACCCCGTGATTGCCGATCCAGTAAATCGACAGCAGTAATAGTCCGAACACAAGAAAAGCCTGAATCATCGAGTTCCGGACCGGTTTTGCCCGGGCCAGTCCCGAAAAGACCCCTTCGTACAGCATCGCAAATCCACCGGTCAACGGAAAGACGAGAATCCACCCATAATACAGGGCGGAGACGTCGAGCAGGAGCGGATCGGTTGAAAACAGCCGCAGGAAGGCATCCTGGAAAACAGCTAACAGTCCGATCATCAACACGATGGAAGCGATCCCGAATTGCCGTGTCAATGAAAGACTTTTCCGGTAACCGGCTTCATCACGCCGCCCCCGCGCCCGTCCGACGAGAATCGTCGAAGCACTGCCGAGTCCTCCGAACCAGTAGGCGATCACATACTGGATTTGCAACAAGATGGCGTTGGCCGCCAGCACATCCGGTCCGAATTGCGCACCGGTCCGGGTAAACCAGCCGGTCACGAGCAACAGAAAAATAGTCCGGACGAATAAATCGGCATTGACGGTAAAAAACTGCCGGTACGCCTGGACATGAAATAAGAGATCGCGATAGACGGCTTTCCAGGCGAGTTGCCGGAACATGATCAGGAATCCGGAAGCGACGATACTGATTTCAGCGACGAGTGTCGCAATCGCGACACCGGTAACACCGTATCCGAGGCCGAGGACAAAGACGACATCGAGGACGATATTGATGAGGTTGCTGAATATTTGAATCAACAGAGCACGTTTCACCTGCCCCTGCCCGATCAGCCAGCCGAGAACCGCGTATCCGACCAGGACGAACGGTGCCCCGTAAATCCGGTAATCAATGTACGTCGTGACATCCGGCAACAAGGATTCAGGCGCTGCCAGTAAGTAAAGTCCCCCTGCCGTCAACGGAACACGTAAAAGGATCAATACGAGTCCGATCAGGAATCCGAGCAAAACCGGGCGGTATAAAGCAAAGTGCAACGCCGTTTCATCCTGATGGACACTCGCTTGGGCACTGAAGCCGGTCGTACTGACTTTTAAAAATCCGAACAGCCAATAAATCGTGTTAAAGAACACAGCGCCGATCGCTATCGACCCGATGGCGACCGCATCCCCGGTCTGTCCGATCGTAATCGTATCGGTGACGCCAAGCAGCGGCGTCAAAATACTCGACAGAATCAGCGGATATGCCAGTAGTCCGTACTGGCGTGCTGTAACAGTCGTCGAGACTGACATGACCAGCCCTCCTTTTTTTGAGTAGCCAGGCTACTTTCGATTTCATCAAACATCTGCTTAGTATAATGTATTTTTGACGTAAAAAGACCTTCTTCCGGATGACTCTTGTCAGAATCACACGAAAGAAGGCAGGAATGAGTCATTAAAACCATGCAGGCGTCATAACACCCGCACAAATTCTTTTGCCTGTTGCTCCAATTGCTTGGCAGAATCCGCCAAGAGATCAAATTCGCGGACCGTCTGTTCGAGCTGTCCGCTGCTTGTTTTAACTTTTAACGAGATGTGTTCAATTCTCGTTGAGACTTCCTCAATCCGTTGAACGATCCCTTCGATATTCTCCTTGATTTCACCGATTGATAGCGAGACTTTATTGGACAGATTGCGGACTTCTGTCGCGACGACGTTGAACCCGCGTCCGTGTTCGCCGGCGCGCGCCGCTTCGATCGCTGCATTGAGTGCCAACAGGTTGGTTTGGGCGGCGATGTCACGGATTGTCGTGACGATATCGGTGATTGAATCGGTCTGCGCCTGGAGTTGGACGAGATTCGCGAGGTTTGCTGTCGATTCCGCTTCGACCTGCTGAACGGTTGCCAATACATGGAGTCCATCCTGGCGTCCGCTTTCTGATTTCACCGTCAAAAAAGCTGAGGTGGCATTCAATTCGTCTGCCATCCGCAAGACATCCTGTTGTCGAACGGTGATGTCGGTTGCAATTTTTGACACGCCGACGACACGCCGTCCGTCCTCCGAGAAAATCGGCATATACGTCGCTTCGAGCCACTTTTGTTGTCCGTCCGCCGACCGCCGCTCGATTTTGTCTTGATACGTGATGCCTTGCATCAGCTTGCGCCAAAACAGTTCATAAGCCGGACTGTCCGCGAATCCGGGGAAACAAAGGTCCCGGTGGTACCGCCCGATTAACTCATCGGCCTCATACCCCATCGTCCGGGCAAACAACTCATTGACGTAAGCGACCTTACGTCGGTCATCAAATCGGATAATCGCCAGGTTCTGTTCAATTGCCCGGATGACTTGGGTATCCGTCACGCGTGTCGTCTGTTCTTGCATCGATTGATCCACCCTTTCCCGTCTGCTGAAGACTCCTCATTTGGATTACACTATCTTATTATTCCTTTTATCGACTAATTCCTTCCATATTGAATAGCGTTCCATCAATTAATGACTGCTCTAAATTATTATTCAATCAAAAAAGGCCCCCTTTGATCAGGGAACCTTAAGAAATCTCTTTAATAAGCACTCCAGCCGCCGTCCGCGATGACAATTGCCCCGTTGACGAAACTGCTCTCTTCGGAAACAAGGAACAACGCCAACCGGGCAATTTCTTCCGGCTTCGCTGACCGGGGATTCAGTCCCATCCCGAGCATCGTCCGGCCCATCCCGAATTCATTGATGTTCGTCATCGACTGACCGATGTTCGTCTCGACTGCACCGGGAGCAATTCCGTTGCAACGGATTCCTTCCTTAGCGTACAGATAGGCGGTGTTTTTCGTCAAGCCGACGACGGCGTGTTTCGACGCTGTATAGGCGGCTCCGGCCCGCGCACCGTTCAACCCGCCGATTGAAATGTTATTGAGAATGACACCGTGACCCTGTTTCTGGAACAACGGAACGGCAAGCCGCATCGCACGCATGACGGCGGTCGTGTTAACGGAGAAAACACGTTCCCAGCGCTCGTCCGAGATATCCCCTACGCCTTCCATTCCGTCCATGATGCCGGCATTATTGACAAGGACATCCAGCTTCCCGTACGTCGTAATGGTTTGATCGATCAATTGCTGAACGGCGGTTTCTTCTGCCACATTCGTTTCCACTGCGAGTGCCGTTCCTCCGTTTTCAGTAATCGACTGCGCGACTTGTCGTGCTGCTTCACCGTGAATATCCGAAACAACGACATGGGCCCCCTCCGCTGCAAATATCTCTGCCATCGCCTTACCCATTCCGGAAGCAGCTCCGGTAACGATGATGACTTTTCCGTCTAAACGCATGATCATCTCATCCTTTCCGATTGGATTGAAGTCTTCCTTTGTCTTTTCCCGTTTTCAATCCTTACAGTCACGCGGATTGATGGTAATTTGGTAAACGTTTTTTTGGAAAACACGAAAAAACCAGGAACTCTCACAACGAGAATTCCCGGTCGATTCGATTATTTTAATTCGCGGCTTGTTTTTTCTTCTACGGCTTCATTGTTTTTGCTTTTCGCATCGAATTCGGCCCGTGTCATGACGTCTTCGACATGCATGTTGACTTCGACGACTTCAAGTCCTGTCATATCACCGATTGCTTTTTTGATTTTAGCGACCGTTTCCTGGAAAATCGACGGGATGTTTTTGCCGTATTCGACGATGACGCGAAGATCAAGCGCAACCTGGCGCTCACCGACTTCTGCGCCGACACCTTTTGTGATGTCTTCCGTGCTGCGGAGGCGATCCGTCAAACCGCTCATGAATCCACCGCTCATTGATAAAATGCCTTGTACTTCATTTGAAGCAATCCCGGCGATCTTTTTGATGACCTGATCTTCGAATGTTAATTTATTCGTACGTA
This sequence comes from Exiguobacterium sp. s138, assembly GCF_018618775.1. Lineage (NCBI taxonomy): Bacteria > Bacillati > Bacillota > Bacilli > Caryophanales > Exiguobacterium > Exiguobacterium sp. s138. Next base: position 519,340 of record NZ_JACSMW010000002.1, read on the forward strand.
CCTCTTCATTTTGTCCAGTTGTGTTTAATGATTCGTTTGCCATTTGAAATCTCTCCTTTTGAATAAAGTGTAGGTTATTTTATATATGAATCAGTCCCGGTTAAAGAACTGAATCCATCCTTCAATATCGAGTGCCCCGTCCCGCCATTTCCCGATCAAAAAGCCGATCGCGGTGAAGACGAGCAGTAACATCGTGGGTCCGAAACCGATTGTCAGGAACAGAACCGCGATCACGAGTCCAACAAAACCGCCGATTAACCGGAACCGGTACGGATACAACTGTTCTTTCGTACTCATGTTCAATTCCTCCCTTTAAACGACTCGTTCCGACGTTTTTGTTTTTGTATCACTGATTTTGACTTTCGTGCTCGTTACCGGTAATTCCAGTAACGACTCGACCGCGTGTTTCGCCCGTTCTTGAATATCTTTCCCGATCGTCGGCAACCCTTCCTGTCCGAAAACCGAACAGTCAACGGTCAGAGCGACTGTTTCTTTCTTCGAATGGATATCCGCATGGACACTTGGTGTCCGGACGCCATTAATCCCACGAATCGACTCAAGTGCCGTCCGTTCGATGGTTTCTTTCGAAATCGTGATGTTGCCGTCTCCTGTCCGGATCAACAATCGTTGACCTTTCGAGCGACTGAGTAATCCGGTAAATAAGAGAATGACGAATACGAAAGCTAAAAATCCACCAATCGAGAGCACCGTGTAGCTGTACCATTGTTGATCCTGCCATTGTTCGAGCAACGGACTGATGCGCGGAACGTCATAAACGCCGAGGACCAGTAAACCGACGCTGACTAACCCAAGCAGGCCGATGAGAACGAGTAAGAAACGATTGAACCCATTCATCTTCATCTCTCCTTTAGATAACGTTGTAAGATTCTTTCACATAAGACTTTCGCTAGCTGAAATATTATGTGTATGGTGTGTTTATTCCCGTTCACTAGACCTTAAAACATTAAAATACACTTTTAATTAAAGTTCCATTATTCTGATAACTTAAAGACGAAGTCGCTGAAAACCAGTGTTTTATTTACTATATTCCGCAAAAAAAGTCCCTCCCATCGAAAAATCAAGGAAGGAACTTTCGTATTTTATGAAAAAACGAGATTTACCATATGATTCTTGCGTTGTCAATATCATTTTACCTGGACAGGGAAAGCGACGTTGCCGTCCCCTTTTTTCCACCAGGCATAGACATGGTAGGTATAGACCCCTTTTTGATCGGGGGCGGTAATCTGTTCATTCTTCAGCCGGATCGTTTTTTTCGTGTCATTTTTCTGCCATTGCTCGGCCTTGATTCGTTCCGGTGCTGGACCGTCGTTAAAGGCGACCTCAATCTTCTGACCGGGTTTGACGACGGTTGGTGTTTGTTCCGCTGTCATGTCGAGTGGAGTCGAGTCACTCAGGTCAATACACTTGCTGTTCAACAAGCTATTCCAGCAGGACGAACCGCTCGTTACAGCGATGTCCGTCCCGTTGACGGAAACGTCCGGTTCCGGAGGGGTTCCGCGAAACGGTTCGAGATATAACATCAATCCGACTATTAGAAGAACAAGCCAAAATCGTTTTTTCATAATCGGTATCCTTTCTTCCTTCGAACTGTCGGTCCGAGGTTTGCTTGTGTTGAAAAAAGGCTAATACTTCTAGGGTTGAGTTAAAAAATATACAGGAGGTTTTTTGCATGATCGAAAATAAAGTCGTCATCATTACAGGAGCATCAAGTGGTATCGGGGAAGCCACGGCTAAGTTACTGGCCAAACAAGGTGCACAACTGGTTCTCGCGGCACGCCGGGAAGATCGTCTGAAAACCTTGCAACAGGAAATTGAACAGCTTAGCGGCAAAGCCGTTTATCAAGTAACGGATGTCACGGATTCGGCGCAAGTCGAGCAACTCGCAAAACTCGCCCAGGATACGTTCGGTTCGGTCGATGTCCTCGTCAATAACGCCGGCCTGATGCCGCTGTCGAAACTGAACAAAAACAAGCAGGACGAGTGGAACACGATGGTCGACGTCAATATTAAAGGTGTGCTGTACGGCATTGGTGCCGTCCTGCCATACATGCGTGAGCAAAAACGCGGTCATATCATCAACATCTCATCCGTTGCCGGACACGATGTCATGCCGTCGAGTGCGGTCTACAGCGGGACGAAGTTTGCCGTCCGTGCGATTACGGAAGGCTTACGAAAAGAAGAATCGGTCGACAATAACATCCGGGCGACGATCATTTCACCGGGAGCGGTCGATACCGAGCTGAAAGATCACATCACGGATGAAGAAATCAAACAAGGCATCGGCAACTTAAAAGCGATGGACGCTAACGCGATTGCCCGGGCGATTGCCTACGCCGTCAACGAACCGGACGATGTGGCGGTCAATGAGATCCTGATCCGCCCGACAGCCCAACAATAAGAGAAAACGAACACCGCCTGCTTTCAGGCGGTGTTTTTTAACGGAGTAATCGTTCCGCAATCAACTGATAGGACCGGAGCCGCTTTTGCTGATCAAACGCGTTGTTGATCAATAGAAACTGATCGGTTTGGTAACGGTCGGATAACGCCTGCAATGCCTCGGCGACTTCGTCCGGTGTCCCGACGATCGTTCGCCGGCGGTCGTTTTGAATACGCCGTTGCTGCTCTTCGTTCCACTGTTTGTTTTCCGTTGTCGCAAACGACGGTACAATCGAGTGACCGAGCCGGATGCCTTGAATCCAGGCGTCCTGTGTCCGGGCCAAGGCTTCCGCTTCTGACGTCGTCTCGGCACAGATGACGAAGACACAGACGATAACGTTTGGTGTCCGTCCATCGACTGGGACAAATTCGTCGCGATATGTCTGTAACGTTTCTTCCCATTTGTCGGGATTGATGAAGTGACCGAATACGAGTCCATGTCCGCGCTCAGCGGCCAGTGAGGCACTTCGCGGTGACAAACCGAGCACGGATAACGGCACCTGTTCCTTGATCCGGGGTGTCGTCTTGACGATTCGGTATGGGTGACGCGATGACAACCGGTCGGTCAAAAACCCGTCCACTTCATCGAGTAACCGCGGAAAGTCTGCTGCCGCGTTGCCTGCGCCATCCGTCAATGCCCGCCGGGTCCGTTCACTGCCGCCCGGTGAATTGCCGATGCCGAGTTCGATCCGGCCCGGATAAAACGCGGCGAGCGTTGAAAAAGTCTCGGCGATTTTGAGCGGATGATACTGGGGTAACAGAATACCTCCGGACCCGAGTCTGATCCGGGAGGTGACGTCTCCCATCCGGGCAAGGAACAGTTCCGGTGCGGCACTGAGCAGTCCGTTTGTATTATGATGTTCGGCAAACCAATAGCGGTCGTAACCAAGCCGTTCCGCCTCGACGACCAGTCGTTTTGTTGCTTCCATCGTCTGTTCGATCGTATCCCCCTCGTGAAGCGGGACTTGATCCAGGATTCCTAAGCGCATGACCTCGCCTCCTCTACACATTCAGTGTACGCGGTCGATGCGGTGAATTCAAAAAGAAGGTGTCAGGTGCGGACAAGCCGTTGGTCTTCGATGACGAGACCGTCACGCATCTCGATTTTCCGGTTGGCCCGTTCAGCAAGTGCCGGATCATGGGTGACGAACAGGACACCGCACCCCTTCTCCTCGTTTAAACTGCGCAACAGGTTAAAGATGATTTCACCGGTTTCGGTATCGAGATTCCCGGTCGGTTCATCTGCGAGCAACCACTTCGGTTTATGGACGAGCGCCCGGGCGACGGCGACCCGTTGCTGTTGACCACCGGACAGTTGTGACGGCAGCGAACCGGCTTTGTCGGCGAGTCCGACTTTTTCAAGCAAGGACAAGGCCCGTTCTTTTTTGTCATACGTCACTTTCCGTCCGAACAACGGTGCCATGACATTTTCGAGTGCCGTCAGGGTCGGAATCAGATGGAACTGTTGAAAGATGAAGCCGACGTTCTCAAAACGGAAATCGGACAGTTCCTTGCTCTTGAGTTGATGAATCGCCTGATCCCCGTAGGATAACGTACCGCTCGTCGGACGATCGAGTGTCCCAATCAAACTGAGCAACGTCGATTTGCCGGAGCCGGACGGACCGATGATGGAAATGAAGTCGCCGGCATCCAGTGTCAGGTTGATATTAGATAACGCATGTGTCTCGATGCCGTCCCCAATAAAGGACTTCCCGAGTTGTCGACAAATGAATGTATCTTGCATGAACATTCTCCTCCTCTTTAAGTAGCTGTCTACCTTTTTCTCCTTTTTATTGGGAATTCCTGCAAAAAAGACCTTCTTTTCAGAAGGTCCCGTTCAAGAGGTCATCGAAGGATGATGTGGCGACGATTTTTTTTGGTACAGCCATTCATACGGCACGATGTAAAACAGGCAGGCCAGTGTCGCAAATCGGACGATCCCGCTTAAGTTTTGCCGTGACTCGACAAATGTTTCCTGACCAAAATAATCATAAAAGCCGACGAACAATAAAATCGTAAAGACACCGGCCGTCACATAAATCAAACAGCGTAAAGGAAATGGATACCGCCTTGTCAGAAAGAGTACTGGCAAGCCGACAGCGAATGTAAACAAGGTCGTCGCAAACGTCCCGAACTGATACAAGAATTCATTTTCGATATTTGTCAGGAAGGCATAGGTAGTGAACAGCAAAAAGGATCCGATTGCACTGACGGCTGAATAACTGATCAGTCGCATCTTGACATTTCCCCTTTCAAAAGTGAAGGCGTTTTCATTAAACGGCAGACGACCATCATCTTGTCCGGACAAGACGATGGAGGATATCCGCAAGCGTTTCGGTTCCGAGCTCTGCTTCAAGAGCCTGTTGAGCCCGGGTAAATGACTGGTTGAGTGTGGACTGGATGTCGCGGCCGACCGGACAGGCCAGATTCGGCTGCTCGTGCATGGAAAATAAGGTCTCTTTCGGTTCGACGGCCCGGTAAATCATTAGTAATGTAATGTCCTGCGGATTTTTTGTCAAAGTCGCCCCGCTTTTTCCGGCAACCGTCGAAAGCAATCCGGCTTGGCGTAATGATCCGATTAAGCGACGGATGACGACCGGATTGGTATTGACACTTCCGGCGATATAGTCAGAAGACAAGGCTTGGTCCGGATGTGTCGCGATCAAGGCCAGGATATGGACAGAAACCGCAAGTCGACTGTTAATCATTTGTTTCACCACCAATGCATTTATTTTAATGAGCATCCCGTTTAATGTCAATTGGCTTGACAATGATAAATTCTGTAACTAAAATAATTACATGTAAAGCTACATATAATCCCAAGGAGGCGTTTTGGATGAAGGTTGCCATCATTGGAGCCAGTGGAAAAGCAGGACGGGTCATTTTAGAGGAATTGGCTGAACGGGGTCATGCGTTGACGGCAATCGTCCGGGATGCGGCGCGGACCCAACACGATACGGTGCTCGAACGGAATGCGTTCGCATTGACGACGGAGGAATTGACAGATTTTGATGTCGTCATCAATGCGTTCGGAGCGTCACCGGGAAATGAACACCAACATGTCGATCTCGGTCGGCACTTGATTGATCAGTTACGCGGTACGCCGACCCGCTTGATCATCGTCGGCGGTGCGGGCAGCCTGTATGTCGACGAGGAACAGACACTCCGTCTTGCGGATACACCGGATTTCCCGTCTACTTACCTGCCGACAGCAAAGAATCAGGCGAAAAACCTGGAAGATTTGCGACAGACCGTTGATTTACACTGGACGTTCATCAGTCCGGCCGCCTTCTTTGATCCGGAAGGACCGAGGACCGGAAAGTATCAATTGGCGAAAGATGTCCTGACCGTCAATGCCGCGGGTGAAAGTTACATCAGTTACGCTGATTATGCCGTTGCGTTAGCGGATGAAGTCGAGCATCACCGCCACGACAAGGAACGGATTTCTGTTGTCTCCGTTTAATGGATTGCCGACGTTCTCGTCTGACGAGGACGTTTTTATTGTATTAAAAATCAGGTCATGCAGAAAGTGTTCTTGTCGTTTATTTTTCCACCGCTTCCTGTATAGTACCCCACCTTTCTTCTCGTCCAGGTTTCCCTTATACTAGGAAGTGACAGATAAACACCGCTGGATGAATCTTGAATACGAGTTTCATCTAGAACAGATCCGCGTATTCTTTTCATCGCAGCAGGTATTTTGATTCGAGCGAGGAGAACACTATGATTATTTGTTACATGCGCCCCTATTTTGAAGATCCGACGTGTGAGAAGCAAGCCGAGACAGTAAAGACCTATGAAACCGATCAAGTAAGGATCGAGGAGCACAGTTCATCGAAACGACGTTACGTGCTTGATCAATTGTTAGAAGATATCAGACCGGGTGACATCATACTCGTCTCTCATTTGTATGTGTTGGCGGATTCGACGCGTCATCTGATCGAAGTGTTGAACGCTTTGGATACGAAGCAAGCCTTCCTCTTGTCCATCCGGGAAGACATTGATACCCGGCATACCCTGAACCAGTCGTTCCGTGACATCGTCCAGCATCTCGTGACCCTTCAAAGTGACGTCGTCAGCATGGCGACCCGCGAAGGACTATCTAAAGCAAAGGAGCTCGGCAAACAGACGGGACGCCCGCGAAAGCCGGATGAAAACGTCAAAAGAGCAATCGACATGTATCAAAGTAAACAGTACAGTCTGTCCGAAATCCGGGAGCAAACGGGCATCAGCAAAAGCACCCTCTACCGTTATTTGGAAAAATGATGTACATTCCATACATCTTATAAAGGGATTAAACTATCATCGAAAGGCGGAAAAGACATGGATCAAGCGACGTTGATTGACATCCTCCACCATCGGTTCACGGATCATCCCGACCGGCATCCTGCTGTGAAGTGGGATGATATCGTGTCTCGGTTATCCCCGGAAATGCTCCGTTCCCTTGACTGGATGGAACAGACCGGCGGTGAACCGGATATCGTAGCAATGCCAAATGGTCAATGGGTTTTCGTTGATTGTGCAGCGGAAAGTCCATCGGGCCGCCGCAGCTTATGTTATGACGAGGCTGCACTGGAAAAGCGGAAGAAAAATAAGCCTGCCGGCAGTGTCGTCGCGGAAGCTGTTGCACACGGTGTCGCCTTATTGACAGAAGACCTTTACCGTCACCTGCAAACGATTCAACCGTTCGATGTAAAGACGTCGAGCTGGATTGAGACACCGGAAGCGATTCGGACGCAAGGCGGCGCGTTATTCTGTGACCGGCGGTATGATCATGTTTTCGTGTACCATAATGGAGCCGACTCGTATTACGCCAATCGCGGATTTCGAACGTATCTCATGCTAGGAACGATTTAAAGAGGCTGACTCCAAAACCAATCTCTACAAAGTTAAGGGTGGCAGATTTCAATTCTGCCACTTTTATCGCGTTTAAAAAAAGAACCACTCTTTTCACGCAACTCCTACAGGAAAAGCGCATTTTTGCGCTGTCAGAGACAAGCAAGACCCGCTTTCCTGCCTGATTAAGGCAGAAAAACTGGGTTGTGTCTCGCCTGAGGAAAGGACGTGAAAAAATGAGTGGTTCTTTTTTTAAGTCAGCATCTTTTGATTTTCTGTCATGGGATGATGACTAAGGACACGGTTCTTTTTGTCTCCTCCTCTTCGTGATGTGCGGATAAGCCGTGATACTTTTCCAGTAAGGCAGCGAGCTCGGATTCAAACGTCCGGAATGTTTCATCGGGTAAATTGAGTTTTACAAGAGAGAATGTCGCCTGATCCGGTCTGTCGGTTAAAGAAAGCGTCTCCTGATAGTTCTTATAATTTTGCAAGATATACATAAAATAAAGCGAGACGAAATTGACTTTTTCGTCGTAAGTCGCAGAAACCCAGTCTTCCTCTTTAATCTTATATCCGGAAGTGTTCAAGGCATAAATTTTTTCCTCGACTTTTCCTGCACGCTGCGCGCCGATTACTTTCAACAAAGAATCTTGAAGCATCGCATTCACATGACGGTACAGCGTAGCTTGGGGAACATCATCGAGCCGTTTGTTCAGCTGCATGATGGACATTCCTTCATCACGATCAATTAATTCCAGTGCGATTTTGAATCGGACCTGATTCTTAAACAAATCTAAATTCATTTCATTGCTCCCTTTCCTGGCACATTAAATGTGCCGTATTTCAAACAAAACACGTTCCGCTACATGAACATACCATATGTACAGTGCAATTTTTAAAGGTTTCACTGATTTAATCAAAAGTAAAAACAGGTTGACTTATTAATTATCATTATTGATAATGATAATAGAAAGGAGTGACTGTATGAATACAGAGATAACGCCTTTACTTGAGATTGACTGGTTGCAATGGCTTCCCCTCCTCATCCCGATTTTCTCCTTACATGTATTGCTGATCGGAATCACCCTTTTTGACTGGTCGAACCGAAAAAAACAGATTGCTTTGCCGTATGTCTGGTTATTCGTCATTTTAAGTATGCAACTGATTGGCCCGATCTTATACTTGATCGTCGGAAGGAGGAGCATCAGTCATGATTACCATTCATAACCTCCATAAAACGCTGAATAAACGAAAAATTCTCGACGGAATTGATTTTTCGATTCAGGAAAACGAATGCATCGGCTTACTTGGCCCCAATGGAGCAGGTAAAACAACGCTGATCAAATGTCTGATGGGGATTCTCTCATATGAATCAGGCGAGATTTCATTTCAGGATCAGCCGATTGAACGGTACAAAAAACAGATCGGTTACTTATCGCAATACACGGATTTTAAACCATGGATGACGTGCCGGGAGTCTTTGCTCTTTTTCGGTAAATTATCCGGCATAAAAAAAGAGTGGCTGGAGAAGCGTATTTCAGAAAAATTAGAAGAAGTCGGCCTTCAGGACAAACAAGATGTTCCGGTCGAACAGTTATCAGGCGGAATGAAACAACGGCTCGGAATTGCGCAAGCCATTCTGCATGAGCCGCAATTTTTAATTTTAGACGAACCTGTCGCCTCCCTCGATCCAATCGGGCGAAATGAAATCCGGAACTTGATCGGGCGTCTGAAGCAACGGATGACGATTTTGTTGTCGACGCACATACTGCATGACATCCGGGAGATTTGTGACCGTTATATTATCATGAAAAACGGCCGGATCATCAAACACCTTTACCGGGAGGATCAAACGATTGATCTTCAACAGGTGCGCCTTCAGTTCAGGAATGCCGTATCAGTCGATCAGGTCCTGAATTGCTTTCCATCCGTCACCGTAGAAAAACTATCCCCTGTTGCCTTTCTCATCACCGGAACACATGCGTTCAATTTGAAACACGTCTTAACCGCCTGCTCTTTAAAACAGTTGGACGTGATATCCGTCGGTTTCCATGAAGTGGGACTGGAAGACACGTTTCTCGAACTGGCGGCGGATGTATGAGTCAGTTCACAGCACTTGTAAGGGTAGAACTGACAGAAGCGGCAAAGGAATATAAATACGTCTGGTTGACGATTTTTTTTGTTCTACTCGGTTTGACCCAACCGTTGATTAATCTGTATATGGACCTCATTCTGCAACAGATGGGCGGTTCGATCGGAGTCATCCTCGACCCGGACAAACCGGCTCCGACAGCAAACGAAGTATTTTTATCGACCATTTCCGGTCAATTTAATCAAATCGGACTGATTATCTTACTGATCAGCTTCATGGGACTGATTGCAACGGACCGTCAAAACGGGATGCAGGATTTTATTCTGACGCGCCAGGTTTCGATACACTGTTATGTTTCCGCCAAACTGATTGCCCATTGGTTCATCAGCATGTTCAGTCTTGGATTCGGGATTCTGACCTCCTACGGCTGTACCGTGTATTTGTTCGGCGCGTTCCCGATGACAAAATTGATTTCTTTTTCCGTTCTCTACAGTTTGTGGATTCTTTATTTGATCAGTCTGGTCATCGTCATCAGTATGTATGTAAGACATCAGGTCCTGATTGCGATCTCTGCCATCGGAATCAGCTTTCTGCTTCTGGTCCTCAAGAACCTTGATCCTGTTTTTTCTGATGGGTTCCCCTCGTCGATCCTAAACGTCGCGGAGCATCAACTGGTCAGATCGTCTGTTGTGTCATATCGAAGTATCTTTTCGTGTTTGCTGTTCACCTTTTTGAATCTCATGTGGGCTAGTAAAAAGCTCAAAAATTGACGATTTTCCATCTCCCCTTTCATGGCTACGACAACACGGCACCTGCCAAAGCGGGTGCCGTGTTTAGGATGTTCGAGACTTTCGGAAATGAAAATGGGATTTTTTGTATATCAAGAACGGTTTCTTTGCTATACTTTACTGTGTCTGTTTTTACAAATCATTCCATCTTCAGATTAAGGAATAACTACATAAGGCAGGTGAACCCGTGTGCTGTGGGTCGGAATCATGATTGGGGTTGTATGTACGCTGCTTGGACGCTTCATGTTCCAAAAAATGAAGCGGTCGTCTTCGGTCCAGCCGACGATCGCGACATTCGGAAAACATTCGAAAGATATCATGTACATTTTTGAAGTGAGACCGGTCTATCGGTTCCGTTATATCAGCCCTGCCCTCGATGAACATATCGGTGCCGGGACGGTCGAGGCGAGTTATGCCGACCCGTCGGATTGTTTCGACCGGATTCATCCGGATGATGTCGAGATTCTGATGTCGAAAATCTCCGGCAACTGCAACTATGACGAGCCGTTTCCGCAACGCTGGCGGACGAACGACGGAATCTACATCTGGTTTGAGGAATACACGACACCGATTTATGAAAACGGCGAAATCGTTGCCGTCCAGGGCGTCATCCGGAATATGGATGCCGCGAGAGCACGTCAGAAGGAACTCGAGCAACTGTGCGAACGTGATTCCTTGACGGGACTGTACAACCGGCATGCGTTTGACGGGCTGGTTTCGGAGTTGCAAGACGGTCCATTGCTTCCTCTGGGTTTAATAACCCTTGACCTCAATGACTTAAAGCAAGTGAACGACCGGTTCGGACATGTGGCGGGAGACGCTCTGCTCGAACAGACGGCTCTTTGTTTAAGCCGATTCAGCCCAGACGCCTTTCGTCTCGGCGGGGATGAATTTGTCATCGTCAGTCAAAATGGGACAGAACAAACTGTGCTCGATTTAATCGCCGCCCTACGATGCGATTTCGATCGTCATGAGTTGTCGGTTTCGCTTGGTTTTGCTTACCAAACAGCGACGACAGACGTCCTGGACTTGTTACGAAAAGCCGATCAGATGATGTATCAAGAAAAGCAACGGTCGAAAACGTTGGTATGAGTCATGTGACGTCGAGCTTGGTTACAGCTGAGATGACAAGATCAGGACGGTCAAGATGAATCGCGTGACCTGCGCCTGTTGCCGTGATGAAATCAGCTTGTTTCGTTAATGTTGCCTGCCGTAAGACTAACCGGTGCCATGTCTCCTCGACCTGCCGCAGCTCGTCTTCCGGTAAGCCGTCGTTGATGCCGTCCTGGATGGAAAGCTCCGGATCCCGCCCAATCACAATCAAGGGAACGTCCGGAAACGGGCCGGTGCGGATCCGCGCCGCATCCGTTTTCCAGTGTTCCACTTTAGAATCCATCATCGCATACAGGTCTGGTTCGGTCTGAAAGTCGACCAGAGCATCCTGGACTGCTTGGGGTAATCGCTTTTGAGCCCCGGTCAGGACCGGTTGCAACAACTGTTTGAGTTGTTCTTTTGTTTTGATAGCGTAGTCCCGGCATAACGCTTGCCAGGCGGCATCCGATGATACCGCATCGAGAACCGGCGTATCGAGCGCATCAAGTTCATGTAAATCGACGGATGTGGAATCAACCAGTATCAGGCCTTTGATACGTTCCGGGAACAGTTTCGTAAATTCCTGAGCAATCAATCCCCCGTAGGAATGACCGATCAGCAGAATTGGTTCATCAACGTTTGATCCGCTTAACAGAGTTTGCAACTGTTGGATGGCGTGACCTGTCCGGTGAATACCGTCCCCTTCTTTCCAGGAATGGCGGTGGAAACTGAGAATCCTGTGGGCGGGTCGCAGCGACTGGATGACTTCATACCATTCTTCATAGGAACAGCCCATTCCAGTTAAAATGACGACCGGTGTTCCGGCTGATTTCGTGTCGAACCATTGTTTCGGGTATGATGGAGCATTGAAATGCATGGTGGACCTCCTTTTTGTGGACAGGACTGGTAGTATAGAAACAATTGAATTATCCTTTTTGGCTTGATTTTATTTAAATTAATATTACGGTAGTTGAAATATTTAATATGTATAGGAGTTGTTTTCTGATGCCGATTCAAGCCCTCTTATTTGATCTCGATGGCACGTTGCTCGATCGCGAGATGTCTTTAGTGCGTTTTATCGCCGATCAACATCTCCGCTTGATCGCTCCGATCTCGAACTGTCCGGCTGATGTCTACCAGACCCTGTTCATCGAATGGGATCAACGTGGTCTCGTTTGGAAAGACCGCGTCTACCAGCAACTCATCGCTCACTTTCAGCTGGATGTCTCCCCGGAAGTGCTGCTCGACGATTACTTGACCGGGTTCGCAAAAACCAGTGTCCTCTTCCCGGGAACGATTTCTTTGCTCGAATCTCTGTCGTCCTCTTACCGTCTCGGGCTGATTACGAACGGGCGGAGCGATCTGCAACGGTCTGTCATCGAAGCGCACGGCTTACAGCACTTTTTTGATCCGATTTTGATTTCGGAAGAAGTTGGTCTTTCCAAGCCGGAGCCTGCGTTGTTTTTACGTCCCGTACAAGCCTTTGGACTGGAGCCGGAACAGGTTCTGTTCATCGGCGATCATCCGTTGCATGACGTCGCCGCGGCTAAAGCCGTCGGGATGCCGGCACTTCTGAAATCGACCGCTCCCGTTGAGGGCACGTTACACGACTGGTCGCAGCTTTTACCTTTCATCACACGACTCAACCAGGAAAGCAGGTTTTAACACATGAAATCAGAATATCAGATCTGCCCCTATCAGGAACAGGACTTCCCCGCGATTCAGCGCTTAAATGCGGCGGAAGGCTGGAATCAGCTCGTCCGTCTGCATGACCGGACAAAACTGGCCTGGCAACATTCCAATGCGGCGTTTGTCGTCGAACATGCGGGGGAAGTCGTCGGGTATGTCCGCGGAATGACCGACACTCAAGTGACGTTATACATTTGCGAATTACTGATTGATGCCGAATTCCGGGGCCAGGGTCTCGCACAACAGCTGTTTGCCCGCCTGCATGAAGCGTATCCGACGACGCGAATCGAAGTCCTCGCGTCGAGCAGTTCGGAGAGTTTTTACCGCGGTCAGGCATTCCGTCCGTTTTACGGATTCCGGAAATCCTTCGAATAAACGGTTCATCGCATGTCGTTCCAAACGGTCTCAAAAGCCGTCCCCTTCACGTCAAAATAAGCATGGAGCGGTTCATACAACACATATCCGCCTTCAATCAACTGGAACTGGTTCGTGACCCCATCGGTCATCGTCACGTCGACAACCCGGACTTGTCGATTGTTCTGTACGTCAACCGGCAGTTCAGCGTCTGAAAGCGGCACGGTCGCACTGAGACCGGTCAACAGATCCATCCAGGCTGCGGAAGGAGCAAGCAACTTTTTCTGCCCCGTTTCCCGCGTCCGTTCAGTCTGATAGCTGATTTGCGTGATGCCTTGATCGAGCCGGAGTTTTTGGAAATAGTCCGCTTCGTAGGTCGTCCCGTCCAGGATCCGGATCATTGACTTGCCCTCTTCCCGACCGATCGCAAGCAACCGGACCGTCGGCGCATATCCGTCCAGTTCGTAAATCGTATAGTCTGTCAGGTTTGAGGCAAAGGAATCGTTTAACCGTGCCGTTTCATTTTCTTCCGTCAACGTGTTTTCGGACGTCCCTAGCTTCTGTCCACGCAACTGTTGCGCTGCTGCTTCCGAGACCGTCGTTCCGGTCTCGGTATACATCATCCCTTGATAAACAAGTCCCGGGACCATCGAAGCGGTCGTTTGTCCGGTCGGCGGATGTATCCACGACTCGATCCGGTCATACTGCATCAGACCGATCAGCAGGATCGCTGCCAACACCAGTTGCGGTACCCGGTGCTTCCGTCTGTTCCGGTGGATCCCCTGCTTCATCCGCGTATGGACGCTGTCCGGTACGGAAAGTTCTTCTAACGCTGACTCCAGTTGCTGTTTCATCCGGACTCTCCTCCTTTTAGTTGTTGCCGCTGTAATTTTTGAATTGCCCGGTACAACGTACTTTTGACGGTACTGACCGGAATGTCGAGCAGGTCGGCGATCTCCTGAAGGGAATAGTCGGCTTGATACCGTAACGTCACGAGCGAACGTTCCTTGACGTCGAGTCGTTCGAGCAGATCAGCCAGAAACAGTTGATTTACGACGACGTGTTCAAACGAAGCGGTCTGCGGTTCTTTCAAGTTCTCCATACCGTCGGTCGTCCAGACGAGCGTTTGGTGTTTCTTGAGCTGATCGAGTGCCGCGTTGATCGTGATCCGCGTCAGCCACGTTTTAAAATACGTGATTTCCTTCAGTGATTTGCGATACTTCCAAGCCCGAAAAGCGACTTCCTGCACGTTTTCGAGTGCTTCCTGTTCCTGCTTCAAATACAGAAATGACATCCGGTAGATGTAATGTTCTTCGGCATATAACGCTGCAAGGAACGTTTCATCCGTCCAACTGCCGGCACGCTTTTTTCGGAACACGGGACTTCCCTCCTTTCTTCTCTCTTCATTAGACTGAGCATACACCGTTTTAGTTTCAAAAATCTGTAAAAAAATCAGATAGGAGATCAACACATGAACTTTTATGCCTTGTATGATCTCGTGCCCTGGGATGAGCCGCTGTTAATTGGTGTCTCCCTGCTTTTGCCGGAGCATATCGCAGCTCGCGTCAATCCGCATCAGGAGCTTAAGGATGCTGGGTGAATCGAATCGATAAACAAAGAGGAAGACCGGCTCTCGATATACGAGGTCCGGTCTTCCTCTTTGTTTTTAATTGCGTCAGGAACAGGATTTTTCTGTCACTTCTGCTTCGCCTGATCTTTCTTGGCATGAAATTCTTTTAACGCCCGGTTAAAATTAACGATCAGGGCACTGATGATACCAATTCCGAGCAGAACATACCCCATCGTAAAAATCTTGCCGATCGGCGTGACGGGATGAATATCGCCATAGCCGACCGTCGTCAGCGTCATGACGGAAAAATACAGCGCATCGAGATAACTCAGCTGTTCGACGCTGTGATAAAAAAACATCCCGACCGCAAGGAGAAAAGCGCCCGATAACATGACGGCTTTTTGCTCATCTTGCCGAAACAGAATACGTAACACGTGGTACATGTTGCGCATCAAGATGAAAAACGGAATCATCCTCACTGCTCCCTTCACAGGTAAACACGACCGTCCGCTGTTTTGCTTCTCTGTTAGACAAATACCCGAAAAAAGGGAGAACGATTCTTCCGTCGTCTCCCTGCCTGCTATGGTAAAATCGTTTACATCAACTGCGCCTTATGCGCTAAGGAGGTCACCTCTTGCGGATTCAAATCATCGGTGGTTCCGGCACCGGCAAAAGTACGCTTGGCAAGTGGATTGGGCAACAAGAAGGTATCCCCTGGATTGACACGGATCATTACCTGTGGAAGGACCGCACCTTTACCGAAAAACGTTCGATTGCAGAGCGGTATGCGTTATACAGATCGGATATCGAACAACATCGGCACTACATCGTATCCGGCTCCGTGTTCTCATGGAATCCCGACGGTTTTGCCGACCGGGAATTGCTTGTTTTTTTACGTTTAAATGAAGACATGCGGATGGAACGTTTAATCCAGCGGGAACAGGCACGATATCCCGATTTCACCGGCTCCAATGAATTTCTCGATTGGTGCCGGACATATTTGACGGCGACCGATCCGGCGATGATCGGGACGCTCGCCGAACACCGCCTTCAAATGGAACAATCCGTTTCCCCCATCATTCAGATTGATGCCGCTTTACCGACGGACGTTATCTACCGACACATTAAATCCGCCTATGAAACACTTTCTGAAGCTTAATCATTGCAGCATGTCGTACACCTTTAGACCTGTCCAGACACTAAGCCCGCACCAAAGCAACACGATGCAGCCGCCGACAAACCAGTTTTTCGGTTTGTCCGCACGTACCAAGGCTTCCGCTTTGGCGGTACAGTCCTCAATGACGTCCTGCGGCAACATCTTCAGTGCCAACAGGATACCTAACGGGACTAAAATCAGGTCGTCGAGGTAACCGAGTACCGGGATGAAGTCCGGAATCAAATCAATCGGACTGAACGCATAAGCGACGACACCGGCCGTAAATAATTTCGTATACCAGGCGACCCGGTTGTCCTGATAGGCGAAATACAAGATGAACAGCTGTTTTTTTAACGTTTTAGCGGTCTCCTTTAACGTGTGCAACATGATGAGTCTCCGTTCTTCGATGTATTCATCGGAACCAGTCGGCTCCTTCTCGCTTTAAAAAGTCGATTTCCTGTTCATAATGCGTGACGTGTCCGTCATCAATCATCCGTTGAAACGCGTCATCGCCTTCCGCCGCTCTCCGGTGAATCGTTTTGATCAACGCTTCCACGCGTAGCAGCACGGTTTCATACATCTCATCCTTCAGCTCCGCTTTGCCGTAAGCAGACAAAAACAGAAGGACCCGACGCCGGATCCGTTCTTGATCGTTGACCGGATTGTAATGAGCCGGCTCACCGTCTTCTGTCATTTGATGCCTGCTTAACGGAACAAACGTGTACATCGTATAAGCGATATCCCAAATCCGTGGTCCCGGGGCAGCGACGTCGAAATCGATGATCCCGACCGGACGCTCGTTTTGGAAAATGACATTATAGACGGCGAAATCATTATGACAGATGAGTTCAAGCGGTTCCGGTGTTCCGTCGAGCGGCTGCCAATCGGTTGGTATTGGAAAATCCGCAACTGCCTCGTGATAGGAACGTAACAACCGTGCTGTTTCTTCCAAAACGCGGTCTGACTGCATATACGGCTGAAGCGGATAATTCCCGGCCTCTCCTTCGATGAAGGACAAGATTTCACGTCCCTGTGGATCGATTCCTAAATAGCGTGGGCTTCCTTCAAATCCTTTTTGCTCAAGATGTTGCAGTACCCGGTGGACCCGAAGACTCTCCGGTTTCTGTTCCCGTCTGACCGTCTCCCCGATCCGCGAGACGTCGGAGACATTCCCGCCCGTCAATGGTTCTTCCTGCTCCGATTGTTTCATGTTTTATCCTCCCCTTTTGACTGATTGAATACCGGGACAAGAATCGCCGCTCCGGCTAAACTGATGATGAGATCGCGCCACGAGAACAACTCAATATTAAAATGAAGAAGCGTTGTTATCCCGTTCGTGACAATGAATAAAAGGACATACAATGTCAGGCTGAGCGGCACCATCCGTTTCACGAACCGTGGTACACGGATCCACAGCCGCAACAATCGTTCTCCTATCTGATCCATCCCATTCACCCCAAACTCCAAATTTTCCCTGTTCCTGTTCAGCTTATCATGCCTGAATGAATCACTCAAAGTGTTCTCATGCTTAATCAACTGTTAGACTAAAAGCAGCAGAACCAGGAAATGGAGAGGATTTTCATGAAAGCGATGACGATTTCAAAATACGGACAGGTTCCGCTCGAACAAACCGAACAGCCCCGCCCGGACGTCCGCCCGCATGACGTTCTTGTCGAAATTCACGCGGCGAGCATCAATCCGGTTGATTTTAAGATTCGGGACGGTGACGTCAAGCTGTTGATCCCGTATCAGTTCCCGCTGATTCTCGGGAATGACTTCGCCGGCATCATTGTTGAAGTGGGTCATGCCGTCAAGCAGTTTCAAGTCGGTGATGCCGTCTACGGACGGGCCGAGAAAAATCGAATCGGTACCTTTGCGGAATACATCGCAATCGATGAACAGATGCTTGCCCTAAAACCGGCGTCGCTCTCCTTTGAGGAAGCAGCCTCCATCCCGCTCGTCGGCTTGACGTCCTATCAGGCATTACACGACGTCTTGCAGGCGACGCCGGGACAAAAGATCCTGATCCAGGCCGGTGCGGGCGGCGTCGGCACGTTTGCCATCCAACTAGCGAAAGCAATGGGCTTGTACGTCGCAACGACGGCGAGTCCCGCCGGACATGATTTGGTTGCGTCACTTGGCGCTGATGAAATCATCGATTACCGGACGGAAGCGTTTGACGAAGTCCTGCATGATTATGACGGTGTCTACGATACGATCGGCGGTGAGACGCTCCGGCGTTCGTTTAAAATCGTCCGTCCGGGCGGACACATCGTCTCGATTTCCGGACTGCCTAACGGCCGGTTCGGGAAATCCTACCGGTCCGGTTTTCTGAAGACCAACCTGTTCCGCCTGCTGACGCTCCGCGAAACATGGCTTGAACGGAAACACCGGGTCACGTACACGTTTTTATTCATGCGACCGAGCGGACGCCAACTGGAACACATTACAGAATGGATTGAGACCGGACAAATCAAACCGGTCATCGACCGCATCTATCCGTTTGAAGAGGCACAGGCTGCGCTCGAGTATTCCGAGTCCGGTCGGGCCAAAGGAAAAGTCGTCTTACAAATGAAATAAGCCGGTCAAACGGTCAGGAAGACGACAGCCCAGCTGGTAACTTCCTGACCGTTTTTTTTCATTGATGACTTCTTTAAATCTTTTTATCTGACCAAACTATAAATGATATAATATGTTAAATATAGGATATTAAATTCTGAATTTGGAAAGGAGTACACTGATGGACGTCAGTAGCGGTACTTCGTATAAGTATTATTTTTGGAAACGGTTTCTCCTGCTGTTCATTCCGCTGTTTTTGATTGGTGCGTTACCCAACCCGTTTATTATGGGGAATCCGTTCGCCAGTCTGGAGGATTATGGCGAGTTTGCTTTCGCCGTCTGTTTCTATTTAGTCACCTTGTCCGGTATTTCCGCTTTTTTAGTCTCGATGCGTTGGCGAATGAAACAAAACCGCCGTTGAGCCTGATTCCCCACTTTACGTTAGTTAAAGGAGACCACATACTATGTCCCGGAAGACTTTCTTTACGGCGGCGTTGACGTTGACGCTTGTCGCCACGGCAGGATGCACTGATTCGACGGTTACGAAGCAGCACCCGAACGATACGAAGGCTCAAGCTGCGCCAACCGTTGAACCGGTCGTTGCTCCGTTGTCCAACTATGGAAAATACATGCCGCTGAAGCGACAATCGGAAATGGTTACGCTTGGAAGCCATCAGAAATACAACCTGAGCCCGTTCTTTACCGGACAAACCGTCCTCATTGCGCCGGACTATCTGTATCAGCAATCGATCTACTATACGCATGTGAAACAAACGAGTGACACCGCCAGTAAAAGCTACATTTACCGGTACAGCCAAGGGTCGAACGATAATCAAGTATTGCATACGGTCAACCGGACGATCGGTATGATGACCGGGGTATCGCATTACCTGTTTTGGGTCGAATCCAACCCGACCCAGTCGGGACAAAAATGGACGATTCGTTCGATGGACTTAAAGACGGGAAACATCAATACGCTGGATCAGGGTATCAGCCGTCATGATACGGCGATTCCTTATCTCGATGCCTCCTCAAAACGGATCTCCTGGATGACGCAGGAAGCGACACCGACGCGAACGAAAACGCTCCTCAAGTCGTTTGATGTGGCGGAAGACGCCATCATCATCCATCAGCAGTATGTTTTAAAGGAAGGCAAAAAGCGGGAGGGGCAGTACCCGTTTGACTTCCGCCGGAGCGATGCCGGACTGATTTTGCATATTAAGAACGGTCATCAAACACCGACACTCGAGACGTTTGACGGCACGTTCAAACGACGGATGAACGGGCTGATTGATTTTGAGCACAGCAAAAAGTATGTCGCGGCCGGTGAAGAAGGATCAGCCCTCTTCCTGAACAAGAAGGCGCAAAAAACAGGTTACCAGTTCAAACCGGCCGATAACCGGCTGACAGTTGACGCGTTCCGCTTTTTGTCGGCTGACCGCGTCATTTTCCGGGAGAGTATGACGCGACTCTGGTACGCCGATCTTGCGCGCGGCACCGTTGCTCCTTTAAAGGATATGGCTGATACGACGTCCAAACCGATTTATGTCAACGGGAAGCTCGCATACGGGGTATCGGACGACGAACAGATTGAATTCCATGTCATCGATTTAAAAAAATGATTGGTGAAGACCGTTCCTTTCGTGCGAAAAGGACGGTCTTTGTTTTATCTGGAGGGGTCCATTTCGAGCGTTCGGTATGCTACACTTTTGGTAATAATTAGTCATGAGGAGGAAATACGATGACGAAACATCGGTTGTACACGACAGCGTTTTCGAGTGTCTATCCGCTTTACGTGACAAAAGCGGAACGCAAGGGTCGAACGAAACAGGAAGTCGATACGATCATTTGCTGGCTGACCGGTTACTCGGAGCAACAACTCGCAACGCTGGCAACAGATCAGACGACATTCGAAGCCTTTTTTGCGGAGGCGCCGGACATGCAGGAACGTCGATTGTTAATCAAAGGTGTCGTCTGTGGCGTCCGGGTCGAAAACGTCGAAGATCCGTTGATGCGGGAAATCCGCTATCTCGACAAGTTGATTGATGAACTGGCAAAAGGGAAAGCGCTTGATAAAATCCTGCGGTAGAAAACAAGGAAGACAACCAGTATGCTGATAAGGATTGCATCATGTTTCGCTATCGCGACACTGATGATGAGCGTTTTGTATGGATCACTCCGCACTAAAAAACCGGGCACCTCAGGCAGGTGTCCGGTTCTTCCGTCTAACATTAAAAGCGCTGATTTAACCAATCCAGGACATCCGAAATCATCTGATCCGATACCGTATGATTGATGGACGGATATTTAAGAAACGTCAAATCACGATTCAGTTCCGTTGATTGTTGCACGCAGTGTTCCTGCGTCTCGATCGGAATGACCGTATCGCACTGACCGTGTACGAATAACGTCGGCGCGGACGTTGCTTGCAGGACAGGATCATATGCCTGCAAACGTTGTTCTTCTTCCATTGTTAAATCAGCTCTGTTATCGCGCTGTCGAAAAAGCTGTTCCGAAAACAAAAAGGATCCGGAGCCGTTGATATTGATTACCCCGGCACTTCCCTGTTGTTTCGCAGCGATACCGCTCGCGATGAATCCCCCCATCGAAACACCGAGCCAGATGGTGTCTGCTTGTGTTACGTTCAACTGCTTCACGAGCGTAACGGACTCCTCAATGCTCTGAAAAACGATCTGCCAGAAATGTCGTTCGACGACACCGTGGTCAAAGTATGCCTCCAGCCGATCGCGACTGTCATGCAGGTGGAGTTCCGGCACGATGACCGTAAATCCTTGTTCCGAAAGCATCCGGGCGAAATCTTCATATTTTGTCACGCTTGATCCCCATCCATGGTACAAACAGATGATTTTGCGGGATACAGAGTGTTTCGACGGAAAGATTTCTATGGGGAAGTTAGGTAGTTTTATGAATTCCATCAATATCACTCTTTTCTGGATTTTATCTGAATAACAAGAAGTTCATTTGCCTTAATTAACCATTTTTGTTATGTTTGTGAATGAGAGGAGGAAGATGATGCATTTTCTTTTATTTAATTTAATCATGCTTGCCTTTTACTTTCCGAGTCTGATTCTGCACGAATACGGGCATGCGTTTGCCGCCCGGTTAGTCGGTTTGCGCTTAAAATCAATTTCAATTGGGAAAGGTGAACCGTTTCTGCGAATCGGTCATTTTTCCATCGCTCGAAAGCAATTTTGGGAAGGACTGCATCAATCTGAACCGTCAGAGATTCCGGTCAGCCGCGGACAACGAGCTATTGTATTACTCGGCGGAGTTGGTGCCAACTTGATAGGTGGTATAATTATTTTGATCCTGAGTCTGCTGTTTCCGAGTCCGACCATGCATTTTTTTGCTCAGCCTTTCATTCAAGTTTCAGTCATCTTTATCCTGCTTAACCTTCTTCCGATTCGCTTATCCAGTGGTCTTGCTAGCGACGGCCTGCAGTTGAAACAACTGTTTTTCAACAAAAATCAACGGATATCCTGACAGGAGTGGAATTCATGTTAAAACCATTGCTGTTCGCAAGTAGCCTACTGCTCGCCGGATGTGCTGCCGAGCAACCGAAAACCGTTCCATGGGGTGAAGAGACACCGGCTCAAATCGAGCGTCTGAAAGCTCATGATATTGAGTTTACGGTCAAAGACGGCCAAGTCCTGATTCCGGAAAACCAGGTCGAAGAAGCAACGAAGTGTTGTACTTAACTTAAAACATAATCATGCGGTTATTTCCTTTAAAAGTTCAGGGGGTAGCCGTTTATCATTTTCAATTTTTTCAATAAAATTCATACAATCCGTCATCGAAAAAGCGGAATGTTTCTTCTGAGATTGGTGAAAATCCATATCCTGAGTAGAAGGCATCGAGCATCTTGATATCCGTCCCAAAAGATCGTGTCGCCAAAGCTTCATCGTAGCGGCGATCACCGACCGTCATTCCGGCTAGATCAATAAACGCAACAATTGCGTTGTCTCGGACCAACAGATTATCCGTCGTGCAATCCCCGTGTATCCACGTCGCCGGAACAGGTTCCGGATGCTTGGTGGATAACGCGTGAAGCAACTCGCTTGAACCACTTGTCCATCCCTGTTTCATGTAGTGATCGGCTTGCAGCAATTGTTTATCCAGCCAATCTTGTGAAGAATGGGCAGAGCTAATCTCCTTCGTATGGAGCTGTCGGAGAAACCGTCCAAATCCTCGAATCAACTCAAGACGCTGCCGTTCGGAAGCATTCTCGAGTGTCGTTGTCAACGTCTCACCTGCTATGTAGGACATCAGTAAATAATCCTGTTGCTCGTCTTTCATATAATCAATATATGTCGGGATGGTGATATGTTGTTGTGACTTAAACGTCTGCATTACTGTCGCTTCCTGCGCCAACCACTCGCGGTAACGGGGTAAGCTTGCCTGCTTGAGGATATAGGTGCCATCTAACGTTTTCACATAGTAGACGATGGCTGTTCCCCCCTGCTCGGCAACGGGACGGATCGAATCGATCGAACCGACTTGTTGTTCGATTCGTTGCCTGATAACACTTTTCATATCAGTACTCCATCTCCTACCGTAAACGCCTTAAACGCGACAGGTGACGACAAGCGGATCCAGGTCGATGGTTTTCCGTACTTCATCGAAGCATCGATAAACGTTTCCAGTGTCTCGACGGACGGCGTATACAATTTGACCATGAAGTTAAACGTTCCGGCGAGCCGGTGGCACTCGATGACATCCGGATGATCTTGGCAAAACGCGATAAACGCGTCGCATTTTGTATCTTCGAACATCAAAATCGCCATGATGGTTTTTTCAAGCGCAACGGGATTAATGACGGCCCGATATCCTTCGATGACACCACGGTACTCGAGTTTCTTGACGCGCTCGTTGACGGCCGGTGTCGACAGACCAACCGTTTTGCCGAGTTCCGTCCAGGACATCCGTCCATCTCCCTGCAAGGTTTGGATAATCGCATAATCAATTTCGTCCATTTTTCAACCCTCCTAATATTATGAAGACATATCTTAAAATTACCATTCATTTTCAGGTGAAGCTACTGAATTCCAAGGAAAATCGTCTGTCCGGTTCTGTTCTGCTTTCGTACAATAAAGACAGATCAAACATAAGTGAGGTGAACGACATGCAGGCAACAAACTGTACCCGCTGTGCGGAGACATTTGAAGAAGGTCAGGAAACGTATCATTGTTCGCACAACTGTACTTTTTGCAAAGAGTGTACCGAAACAATGAATTCGATTTGTCAAAATTGCGGTGAAACATTAGTCCGGGTAGAACAGTAATACATACATCAAGGGAGCGGATCATTGGAAACCGCTCCCTTCGTTCGTTATTCACGTGTCGACACCTTGCGTTCCGCAAGCCGGTCTTTCGCCTGCTCCTGATGCTTCTGAATTGTACTTTCGCCGACCGCTTTCGCCAGTCCCCGGGTCGGCAGATTGACATACATCGTTTCGTAGTTGCTGATTTCAAACGTCTCATGGAAAATCCCGACGACGTTACTCGCCCGCGACGACTGATTAAACTTTTTCCACGCGGTCAGGTGACGGTTACCGTGCGAATAGGCAATCAAAGCGTCGGAGGAACGCCAATACTGAATCAACGTAACCGACCGCCAACCGACGAGCATCTCATGCGACAATAAACCAACCTGCTGCTCATAACATTCCTCAATCATCGGTGTCATCGCCTGGACGGTCGGCCACCATTTCCGGACCGATCGCAGACGGTTGATCCGTAAGCCGATGATGAATACGACGATGTCTTCATTTGGTGTCGCGATCACGCGTTTCATGATGATGTTCCTCCTTCGAGTGTCTGAACGGACGCTTCACACCATTCGAGCAGTGCTTGTGTCTTGCGTTTGCCGTAATCAAGCGTCAGCAGCCAATACATGGCGTCATCCGCTTCTTTATAGGCCAAAATCGATTGTTCAATCATTTGGTATGTCTCCAATCGCTCCCGGAGCAGAGCAGCATGCTGGTCGATTTTTTGAATCGTCATCTCCTTTGATTCATGCCGGGCAAAATAGAGTTTCAGCAACAGTTCATTCCGCTGGACCGGAAGTTCCGTCGTCGGCTCCTCGACCCAGCGTCCGAGTTCCGCCTCGCCGTCCGGTGTCAGAACAAACGTCTTCCGGTCATCCCCCTCTCCCGTTTCTTCGACGATCAATCCTTCCTGCACCAACGTTTTCAGCATCGGATAGACCTGTCCGAAGCTGATCTTCCAAAAGTGGTTGAGACTTGTATCAATCGTATGCTTCATTTCGTAGCCTGACGTACAACCGCTCGCAAGTAGCCCTAAAATCGCATACCGGGTCATGTTTTCTTTTGGCATCGGTTTCTCCTATATCTTTTAGATAGTATCTTTTAGATATATATTCCCGGTCTTTAAGTTACTAAACGAATATTCAGAATATTTATAGTTGGAAAATTATCTTACATTTTTGTAAGTCCCACTTCTTTTTTAGGGGAATGGATTTATTTCCCTATACACTAATAGAGTTTTCATTTTCTTAAAACAGAACGGGAGTTTTCCGCTATGCCTTATTTTTTAAAACTCAGCTTATTCAGCCTTGTCCTGCTGCTTGCCGGATGCAGTCAGCCGAAGACGGAATCAATTCAGCCGGTACCGGCACCAACAGAATTAATCCGCAGTGAGACCTTTTCGACACTTGGACCAAGTACAAGTCACGACTTAACAGATGTCTATCAACGTTACCCTTACCTGTCCGGTCCGAGCTATATCGATGAAGCAGCCGTGTACTTTTATGCCTCAAGTGAAAAAAACAGTTCGATTTTCCGTTATTCGCTGACGGATCGACACCTGGAAAAACTTTATTCGACGAGCCAAGCCATCTATAAGCTGGTTGGTGTCGGACGACAACTGTTCTGGATCCGTTATCAGGACAACGGGGAGAACAGCAACTGGACACTCGAGGTGATGGACCTAGCAACCGGTTCGCTTCAACAACTTGATCAAGGGAGCGAATCGTCTCGTTTTTATCCGGATCTCCAAGTCACGACGGCACATGTCTCTTGGATCAAGCACATCAGTCAGAAAGATCAGACTCGGTCACTCGTCCAAAAATATGATGCGGCGACCGGATACGTCACGACACAAAAAACACTGACAGTGAAGGAAGCAGAAACCCGGAGCGGCGACTATGCCCAGTACTTACGGGACGGTGATGCGGGAATTCTTCTCGATCAAACAACATACAAAGCGGACGAAAAGACGACCGCCTATACGACACTTTCCGGAAAAACCGTCAAAAAAACGACGATGCCGTTTGATTTCGCCTATGGACAGCATTATCTGGTGACGGGAGCGGAAGGTTCTGCGGGATTTCAAGCTCACGTGTCGAACCATATCTCCTATCGTTACAAGACCCCCGAACCGTATTACCTGATCGACGGGTTTTGTTTTCTGACGCCGGATCACATCGTCTTCCGGGAAGAACGCAATCAACTTCTGTATGCGGACCTGTCGAATGGAACCGTCGTTCCGTTGACCGAAATGGAAGGTGAATACTCCAAACCGCTCTTCGCGAACGGGCGGCTTGGTTACAGTGTCGTCCGAGATGATGGAACCGTGTCTTTCCGCATCATTCAAGTCAACAACTGAACACGAGAAAAGCCCGTTCCAGATTGGACGGGCTTTTTGCTGTCTGATCGTATTCACTGTTGTTCCGCGTATGCCTTGAAACGGTCAAGGATCGCCTGCCAACCGGCCTGCTGCATTTCCGGAGGATTCACCGACTCCGCCTCGAATGTTTCCACGACTTCCGTTTCCTCCCCGTTCGCTGTAAACCGTACCGTTACATGCCGTCCGTCGTCGAGCGTATAGGCAAGTTTTTCATATAAGATGACTTCCTGGTAGACGCCGGAGAAGTCAAACCCCATACTGCCGTCTTTTGCTGCCATGTGACTGGAAAAACGACCGCCCGCCTGGACATCATTCGCCGCTTCCGTCGTATGCCAATCGTCGGACGCTGCGTTCCAGGATTTAATGTGTTCCGGTTCCGTCCAGTACGTCCAGACTTCGGCGACCGGACGTCGGATTACGGTCTGGATCTGAATTTCTTGAGCTTGGTTCATATGAATCACTCCTCTGTAAGTTCAGAATCTGTTCTTTGTTTAACGTTCTGATTTAACTAAACAATTCCTTCTTTTAAGAAGATGGTTTATTTTGTCAATCATTCATGTATACTAAGATTGCAGTTAATAAAAGTTAACCGGTTAATAAAAAGGAGTGTTAATAATGGAACAGCAGGCGATTTTGATTCTCGAACAGTACGAACAACTCAAAGTCATCAGTGATCCGATGCGGACAAAAATGCTGATGCATCTGATTGAACAGCCACATACCGGCCAGCAATTGGCCCAAAAACTTGACGTCTCCCGGGCAAAGATTTTGTATCATCTGCGTGAACTCGAAAAGTATCAGTTGATTCAACTCGTCAAGGAAGAAGTCCGAGGCGGAAATGTATTGAAGTTTTATCAGGCCGTCGCCCGCGGGTTCATTCCGGCTGATCATCTCCTGAATCTTGTCGAGACGAAACAAGCGACACGCCAGTCTTATATCGAGGTCCTCGACCGCGCGAAAACACGGGTCTTGACGGCACCTGACCGCTCGTTTGCCCCGCGTTCCTCTGACGTAGAGGACTGGGAAAGCCTGTCGTTCCAACAAGAACTCCGGCTTTCACCTGAACAATTCTTGGCGTTTACGAAACGGTACCGGGAACTGTTGCAGGACATCGAACAGGATCCTTCATCCGAAGCGGACAAGAAGTTATATTACGTGATGGCGACGGCGTTTGAGATTGATGCACCGTTAGTTCAAGCGGACGAGGAGGGAGGACATGCAGGCGACTGAGCAAAAAACGCATCAACCGCTCTTGCGGAATCGTTCGTTTCGAGCACTTTGGCTCGCCAGTACCTGTTCCTTTCTCGCCCTGTCGACCTACCTGTTTGCCGAGCAATGGTATATCCTTCGCGTCTTGAAACTTGATGCTTATTTAGGTCTCGTCTTAATGCTGACGTTGTTGCCGCGGATTTTTTTGATGGTGTTCGGCGGTGTGATTGCTGATCGGTTCAAGAAGTCGATCATTTTACGCTATTCCAGTCTGCTGCGATTCACCTTTGTTCTGCTGTTGCTGTCCGTCTACCACTTCGAGCTGTTGACGATCGTTCCACTCGCTGTATTTGCTTTTACATTCGGTTGTATCGATGCGTTCTTTTCCCCTGCCAGTGCGTCACTGCTGCCCCTTCTCGTTTCGAAAGAAGATCTGACGCGCGCCAACTCAATTCTTCAAACCTCCAATCAGATGGCATTATTCTCCGGACCGTTGCTTGGCGGCGTACTGCTGACCTTCTCATCGTTCCACTTCTTGTTTTTGACGATTGCACTGTTTCTTTTGCTCGCATCGCTCGGTACCTTTTTCATTCGCGAACATCCTGTCGACAATCCGACTCGGACCTCCGCTTGGCTTGAGCTCGTGCAAGGATTTCATTATGTGTTTGCCGACCCATACTTAAGACGGATCCTCTTCCTGCTGATTATCATCAACTTCTTCTTTTTTGGTCCTTTGCTGATGGGGATTCCCCTGTTGGTCGACCGGGTTTTATTTGGTAAAGCCCTTGATCCGAGTTATCTCCAAGGTGCGTATCAGCTTGGCATGCTGCTTGGGGCTGCCTGGATCGGCTTCACCCACTCAATCAACCAGTCGTTTCGCCTGTTGCTGTCGTTGATTGGTCTGCTTGGAGTCGGTCTTGGGTTACTCGGACAAATCGGACACGTCTGGCAAGGCGTTCTGCTGCTGCTGACAATGGGAGGCATCTCCTCCATCATCAATGTTCTGATATTGACGACGATTCAAACGACGACACGGCCACAGATGATGGGACGGGTCATGAGCCTTGTCAACGCTTCGTCAAACGGTTTGGTTCCATTGTCTTATGCGGCCTTGTCTCTTTCGCTGTCATTTGATGTCCGTCTCGAACAGATTCTCTTGTTATGCGGCTGCGGTATCGTTTTTGTGGTGTGTACTGCCTTTGTTCGAATCAGATGAACGCATAAAAAAAAGCCATGTCCCAAAGGCATGACTCTTCCGTTTAAATGACTGTCGTAAATTTCTTTGCCGTTTCATTCAGTTCATGGGCCGATTCGCTGACGGTCTCGAACCGTTGCAACGTCTCTTCCATGACGGAGACACTCGACGATGCATCGGCGTTTGCCCGCGAGATGCCCTGTTGAATCCGCTCCAGTTCCTTGTTCATCTGTTCCGTCGTGTCGCGGACATTGACGACAGCAAGTTCGACAAGTTTCGAGAGATTACGGACTTCCGTCGCAACGACGTTAAAGCCGCTTCCATGCTCACCGGCGCGTGCTGCTTCAATCGAAGCGTTCAGCGACAATAAATTGGTCTGCGCCGCAATCTCTTTGATCGTTCCGGTGATTTTTGTGATTTCGGAAGACTGTTCCTGCAGATTCGCTAGTGTCCGTAAATTTTCTTTGGCGTCGTCCGCCATCTTCTCAATCGTTTGTTTCAGTTGACGGCTCTCCTGTTTGCCTTGCGTGGATCGGTCATCCAAATCGGTTGCGATGCCGGCAAAGGACGTCGCATACTCTTGGATTGTTTCTTGCCGGTCCGTGATATCAGAAGCGATTTTGACGACACCGACGACCTGGTTTGCTTCGTAAATCGGCATATAAGTTGCTTCGAGCCAGATCGAGTCGCCGCGGGCATCAATCCGTTCGATTTTATCAGCCGAGCTGAAACCGGCCAGTAGTTTGTTCCATAATTTTTGATAGGCTTCGCTATTCGCAAATTCCGTCGTACAGAATAAATGGTGGTGCATGCCAATCATCTCATCGCGTTTGTACTTCATTGTCTTAGCAAACAAGTCGTTGACATCAACGACCCGGCGTTGTGTATCAAAACGAATCATTGCGACATTGTCGGTCAGGGCTTCCAGAATATCCGCAGAAGCAAGGGTTGGGTTTGTTAGTTGAGGTGTCGTCACGTGGTTAATCTCCTTCAGGTCATCATTTCAAGTTTCATCCATTTAGTTTCGAAACTATTTTTTGAAAAAACGATTTTATCTGCCACTCATCATAACAAGTCCCATTTTCGCTTCACATCAATCTGCTCAGATTCAGAAAAACATTGACCCATCGCTCAAAACAGGGCTTTTTTGGGAATGATAATCTCCATCTTTGCAACTTAATTCCAATCGTATATTCAAAGCATGAGAGAGCCTACAAGAATGTGATCTCAAAAAAATCCCCCTCTGACTCACAAGGAATCGAGGAGGACTTGATTATCTTAAGACCAAACCCCGCTCGTTCAAGAGGCTTTCCCATTCGCTTAAGTACATGTAATCCTGTGCGCCGAGCGGATTATCGAGCTTCGTGATGAACTCGAGACTGTTGCCGTCCGGATCGTTAAAATGGATCTTCGCATGAGCATGCTGGGCAATCGGCATGACGAACGGTTCCGTTCCTTCAAAACCAAACGCTTTACGCGGTGTGAACCCGCGTTCCGTCAGCCAAGCGACCGACTCACGCAAGCCGTCGAGTGAAACGTGAAAGGCGATATGGCGGATTGACGGATGGTATGGCAGTTCGACTTGGTCCGCTTGCCAAAGACCGAGCCAACTCTGATCCTCAACAATCCAGAGAAAAGCGATTTTTTCATCTACGATGTGATCAAGTTTCAACCCAAGTCCCGTATAAAACGCGATTGAGCGCTGTAAATCTCGGACCGGTAGATGTGCTTCATAAAGCCCAAGAATCATCGCCGTTCACGTTCCTTGACGTGTCCGCTTAGCGCCTCGATGTAGCGGCTTGCCGAACGGGCGACGGCTGCGTTCGCATCCGTCACAACGATTTTATGGAACGCATCGTAGATTTGATTAAAGCGGATGTCTTTTAAGACAGACGCCATCTCAGCGACGGTCGCTGCCGGTAACGGAATCAGGTTCGGATAACTGTACATGAAGCTGACCCACGCCCGGTCGGCGACGACACGGACGATATCTCCCGTCAGTAAAATCCCGCGTCCTTCGTCCCCTGACGTCCATTCAAGCACAGTCGCCCCGTCAAAATGACCGCCGATACGGTGTAACGCGACATCGTCAGCTAGCTTCAAACGGTCACCGGACCAAAAGACAATCCGTTCACTCGGACGCGTCACCCATTCCTTGTCCGCTTCATGAATGTACAGCGGAATTTCAAATGTTTCCGCCCACTCGACCTGAGTCGCGTAATAGTGCGGATGCGACAAGGCCATTGCGTCGAGTTGTCCCACTTCCTCGATGACCGCCTGATCGAGATAGGTAATGCAGTCCCAAAGAATCCGTTTTGTCCCGGCGACGAGATAAGCCGTCTGTCCGATGCCGAACTTTGGTGTCGTGACGAGACTCGAAAGTCCCGGTTGTTCCTCTGTTACGGTCGTTTGATACGTACCCAGATGATGTTGATCAGGGCAAAAATCAGAACCCCGACTACGAATCCGAGCAGGACACTGACGTCAAAGGTCCCTTTCGCTTCGTAAACAATCAGTAAACCGACGATCGCGCCAATCAGAACACCTAACACACGAAGTGCAATCTTTCCGTTTGTCATCGTCATGCCTCCTTTTGTTCGTTTGTTTTTACAACGTTCTTGGTGCATCCACCATCGCGTTAGCGAGAATCATGTAAATGATTAAATTGATCGGAAGCGGAATGACAATAAAAATCAGCCGGACGGCCAGTGACGAAATACCGAAGTGTTCCGCGAGTCCGCCGCACACTCCCTGGATCGAACGATCTGTCGCTGATCTGCGTAATGATTGTGCCAATCGTCTCCCCTTCTTTCTCTGATTCCATGTTGGGTGATTAATCCATATGTTACAATAATTAGTATAACGTAACGAGGTTCAATTTTGCAGGGGACAACCCCTTTGATTCGGAATCTGACAGAAAGGACGTGAGACGTTGGATATTTTTTATTTGATTCAGGAACGGGCGTTACCGTTCTCGATTTTGGCTTTACTGATGATGGCGAGTGCCGTCGTCGTGTATGTCGTCTGGAAAAGACAGGTCAGCTTACCGTTGCCGCTGCGTATTTTTACGACTGTCGTCTGCCTGACCTGCATCATCGGTTCAGCCGGTTTGATGCTTTTCACACTGTTCGTCGGCTACAATGCCTAAAAGTACAAGTCCGTTAAACAAACAGACGTCACTTTTCCTCAAGGAGGAGAATGACGTCTGTTTTTCATTCATTGCGTGACTGCCCGCTCAAAAGCAGATTGAGTGCGGTATTCTTGATCCTGCCAAATCCAACGCTTCGCTGTTCCTTTCGCCAAGTGGTACGCGTTCTGTTCGAACTGATTCCCTGAGCTTGTCTTAAAAAAATGGGCGACAAACAAATTATCCGGACCCGTCGTAAACGTATTGCGGTCAATCCGGTTATCGCGGACATCATGTTGGACCAGCAGTTGTCCCCCTTCCAGTCCTTTCGTATCATTGCCGGTGACCTGATTTCGTGTAATCCGGACCTGCTTCGTTCCGCCGCGCTTCCTGTCGTATCCGCCGATTGAAATACCGGTGAACCGGTTTTGTTTGACCAGATTGCCGCGGACCGTGACTTGTTCCGCGTATTTTCCCGCATGTTCACTCGTCACTTCGATGCCGATATCATTCCGCTCGACGGTATTGTTTTCGATTGTCAGCTGCTTTCCACCGTCGACGTAAATTCCGGCTGCATTGTACTCTTTGCCGTAGACCGGATTGCCGTAACTTGAACTGTCGGAAACAACATTGCCGGAAATCGTTCCGTTTTGGACATAATCCTCGGTCGGTTTTGTCGCAACCCCCTCATAACCGATCAAGTCGATCCCGATGTTATCGTTGCGCCGAACGATATTGTTCGTGACGGAGAAACCGTTGATATTACCGTTCAGAACCAAAGCTTCACTGGCCCCGAGCCGATTATCTTCGACCCGGTTCCCCCGAACGGTGATCTGCTTTAAGCGACCGGTGCCGTAGATTGCAATCCCGTGAGCGTTGCCGTCTTTCGCATGGGTTTGAATTCGCCGGACCTGGTTGTCAATCAATTGAATGTTCCGTCCGGTACCCTTAACAAAAATTCCGATTGGTGTTTCGTTGGTTCGTGTCGTTTTGATATCGGCGACAATCAGTCCTTGAATCGTCACATACTGTCGATTTTCAATCCGAATGAGTGCCGTGTCTCCGTCCTTCGGTTTCAGCGTCTTACCACTTAAGACCACTTTCTCCTGTTGGTAATTCCGGAAGACGACCGGTGCCTGTTTCGTCCCGCTGTGCTTGACCATCAACGCTTCCGTGTACGTTCCTTTGCGAAGGTACACCGTCGTGCCGGCTTTCGCGAGCTGACCGGCCCGTTTCAGCGTTTTCAGCGGTTGTTTGATTGAACCGGCATTCGTATCCTTGCCGGTCGGCGCGACATACAGAACGTGTTTCGCAGCTGTCGACTCCGCCGGTTGTTGTTGCCAGGTCGCTGAACAGCCAAATAGTCCGAGCGACAGTAAAAGAATAAAACGTTTTTTCATGTAATCCGTCCTTCCTGTGATACCTAATCAGATTGTAAATATCATCCATTCCCCTTACACTGAATATACTTACAGATGAAGGACGTGACGTGGATGTTGAAACAACTGCTTGTCTGTTCACTATCGGCACTTTTACTTGCCGGTTGCACCGCAGAAGAAACCGGTCCGAAAAAAGTCATCAAACCAACGGAACTGCCGTTGACACTTAAATTCGTTGAGTCCAAAGAACCGGAAGATGCCTTTGTAAATAGCGCGACCTATGTCATGACCGGTCAAACGGATCGCCCCCTTTACCTGACCGGAATCGAATATTTTGCGTCGGGTAAGCAGAAAATCTGGTTTTCCGAGACCATCAAACCCGGTCAATATGACGGAAAATCACTGAAACTCAGTCAACAGTCTGATCGCGCAAAAGGCTACCGGTCCTACAGATATGAGCTTGAGGATACGATGAATGAGTGGTCCGAAGAATCAAATGATTTAAAAAAATTCTTGATGACGGGTGTCGAGTTTCAGAACCAATCATTCCACGCATCTGAATATGACCTGTTGATGTTAGAAAAGTCGACCGTCCATGAGTCCATGATGGGAAGATCATTAGCTGCTATCGATTCTCCTGCAGGCATCAAACTCAAAAAAGGCGAGCATGCTTTTACGATTTCATTATCGACCAAATTCTTCGGTACACCAAGTGCACGTACACTATGAAAACAGACCTGTCTCTTTATCGAAAAGAGGCAGGTCTGTTTCGTTCAGTGCCGCTGATGCGGCAAGGGAATCGTCAATGGTTTAAAGTCCGGTCCGAGCAGGATCTTCATTAAAAAAATCAGCTGTCCGGTGTGATAGGCATAATGCGCGAGTTGCCGTTCAATCGCGTCGACGACGAGATGCGGTTCGCCGCGGATCAAGACGGTCCGTTCCAGATCGTCCGGTGTCAAGGAAACAAGCGTTGATTCGACGAGTTTCCAGCCGTCGTTCCATAGTGTCAGCAAGGTCTCTTTATCATGCCCTTGGTCGACAAACTCGGCGTCCCGGTTGCGGTCCGGCTTTTCCCCGTCTGTCGTCAAAAAGTCGGTCCAGCGTGACGTCATATTGTTTGTCATATGCTGGATCAACAGTGCCACACTGTTCGTATCCGGCGCCAGTGTCTGATGGAACTGTTCCTCGTTCAGCCAACCGAGTGCCTGCTCCGCCGGTTCGCGGACGGCCCGGAACCGTGCTTGAATTGCTGTCAAATACACCTCTTCAAACGCCATTTCATTCCCTCCCTTTGCTGTTAATCGATCACGAAGTCCACGCCGTTTGCTCCTGCGACCGGTATCGTCCGTAACGTTTTTAAGTTGTCATCCGTGACGATCAATCGGCCTTTTCCGGAAAGTGACGTTTTACTTTCCGTGAAATATGACGTCTTCTTATACGGATTCCGGTACAGGTAACGGTAATAGTTCCCCGCCTGCCAGAAATCAGGTCGGACCGGTTCAACCCGGAAGGCTTGTCCGAACGTCCACTTGACGAGCCGTTGATCCGTATCGTTTTCACCGGTGCCAATGATTTGATATCCGGTCTGTTTGTTGATCATCCGCATCGGTTCCGTCGCCCAGTAGTTGACATCATCCAATACTGAAAATGACTTTTGCTGCATCGTTCCGTTCGTCTTCAGCCGGATCATCACGCCGTCGGTCGTTGCAAAATACGCAGTGTCTTTCGCACCGTATAACGCCGTATAGGCATACGGTTCGTCCGCTTTTCGAATGACGCGTGATTTTCCGGTCGTTTGGTCGAGCAGGACCATTCCGGCCGCCCCTTCTTGATCATCCTCGGTCCCGTTGTTGGCATAAGCAATCGTCTGATCCAGTTCAAGAATCGGTGAATCAAAGACCGGCATCAGCCGATCTTCAATCGGATACCGCTTGTCTGTCCGGACGTTGATTAACTGAATGTTTTCCTTTGGCTTCGAGGCATTCGATTCCAGCCAGACATCTTTCCCGTAATGGGCAACGGACGTGATCGCTGTATTCGGCACTTCGTGTTTTGTAAACGTGCCCCGTTTTAAATCGTACGTAAAAAAGTGATCGGCTTCGATGCCATCCGGGTGATGTGCATAGATGTGCCGCGGGTCGGTTCCTTTTTGTGACAGCCTCATCCAATAGAAATCCGGGTCAGCAATTGCTTCTGTCTTCAGCTCTTTCCCCGTTTTCGACAGTGTCGTCATCAATCCCGGTTCTTGCGGATCATCCTGTGTTTCTTTATAACGGCTAATATCGCTTCCATACAGCAGGATGACCTGACCATCTTTCGGCGTAAACGTCATCGTCGTGAGATCCTTCGAAATGACCGGATAGGAAACGGCTTTTGGTTCCTCCGGACGCAATCCGAGATATAAAGCACC
This sequence comes from Exiguobacterium sp. s138, assembly GCF_018618775.1. Classification (NCBI taxonomy): domain Bacteria; kingdom Bacillati; phylum Bacillota; class Bacilli; order Caryophanales; genus Exiguobacterium; species Exiguobacterium sp. s138. Next base: position 554,917 of record NZ_JACSMW010000002.1, read on the forward strand.
TGCACTGACAAAAACGGCCAGTCCCGCCGTTCCGTACAGCATTCGTTTTTTCCATGGTTGAAGCATGAATATCCACTCATTTCGTTTGTCATTTTCACCTTCCATTGTACCGCTTTTTTTGTAAAAAAATTCTTTAAAAACGAATTTTTATTACCAATTGACCTGTTATTCGATAAAAAAAGACACTGTCGGATGGACAGCGTCTTTCGTTTCCTTTGAGTTAACGGGCTGTGACGCCACCGTCTACCGGAAGACCGATTCCCGAGATATGACTCGCTTCATCTGTCGCAAGGAAGAGGACGGCGTGCGCGACTTCTTCGGCCTGTCCGACATGACCAAGCGGAATTACCTGTTCAAAATAGTCTTTATAGGCTGTCATCGACGGGGCACTCATCTTCGTCTCGATGTACCCCGGATAGACGGCATTGACCCGGATGTTGTACTTGCCGTAATCGACAGCCGCCGCCCGCGTTACCGCATCGATTGCCCCTTTTGATGCCGTATATCCGCCGGCTCCCGCCATTCCGCTGATGGCAGAAATCGAGGCGATGTTAACGATCGATCCACCCGTTTCCTGCATCAAGTGAATCGCCTGTTGCATCCCGAGCAGAACGCTGTTGACGTTAATGTTGAAAATCCGGGACCAATCGGTTTCATCCTGCTCTAAAAATGGGGTACTGAGCGCAATGCCGGCATTGTTGACCAGAACATCCAGTTGATTAAACTCCCGCATGATCATGTCCGTGACGTTTTGCCAACTTTCACGGGAAGAGACATCGTGGCGTAACGCATATGCTTGACCCCCTTCAAGCAGTATCTGTTTAACGACCGCACGGACGGCCTCTTCATTGATATCCGTCGCGACGACGATGGCACCTTCACGCGCCGCCATCAGTGCCGTGGCTTCTCCCATGCCACTACCAGCACCGGTCACTAAGACGATTTTTTCTGCTAATCGATTCATTTTCATCCACTCCGTTTCTTGGTGTTAAGGTTGCATCGCTAAAAAATCGGGACTGGTCGGATTGCCGATATAATGTCCGCCTTCAATTTGTAGCGTCTGCCCGGTCATGAACTTGGATTCGTCTGACGCAAGATAAACGACGGCATGTCCGATGTCATCGGCCTCACCGTGATACGGAAGGGCATTGTATTTTTCGAAGGTCGCGAGCAGACTGGGACTCATGTTTTCTTTTGCTGCTGGTGTCAAAATCAGACCCGGAGCAATCGCATTACAGCGGATTAAATCCTTGCCGTACTGCGTCGCGATATACTTCGTCAACTGGACGACGGCAGCTTTTGACGTCCCATAGGCAGAACGGATGCTGTCACCCGCAAAAGCCGACATCGAAGCTGTATTGATGATTGATCCGCCACCTGCTTCCTTCATATGTGGAATCGCATATCTTGCACCAAGCAAAACACTTTTGACATTGACGTTCATTAATCGGTCCCATTCCGCCAAGTCCATTGCGACGACATCGAGATCTTTCTGAAGGTTCGTCAGACCGACATTATTGAACAACACGTTAATTTTCCCAAACGACTCGACGGTAAAATCGACAGCATGCTGGATCGATTCAGCTTCAGACGCGTCCAAGAAGACGGCAGAAGCTTGTCGTCCTTGTTTCCGTAACTTAGCCGCTACTTCTTCCGCTCCATCGACGTTATAATCTGCGACGACGACGGCAGCTCCTGCTTCGGCAAGCAAAGTCGCGGCCGATAAGCCAATCCCTGACGCACCTCCTGTCACCAATGCCACTTTTCCTGCTACTCGATTCATCGTTTCACTCCGTTCTCACGCTTTGCCCGGATATGGGTCAACAGTTTTTCGTTGATTGCCAAATAAAGCCGAATCTCTTCTTCATCCAACACGTCATACAGTTCAAGATACTGTTGTGTTCCGATTGCCTGAGCTTCACTTAAGATTTGCTCGCCCTGCTGCGTAATCTGAAGCAAGACTTGCCGCCGGTCCTGTTCGTTATAGACCCGCTCGACCAATTCAAGCTGAATCAGCTTTTTAGCGATGTTTGTCATCGCTCCTCCCGTAAAACCAAGTGTTTCTGCTAACTTCATTTGATTTTGAGGTCCTTTTCGTTTTAACTCGCCCAGTGTCAGGATTGGTGAAATTCCGACGTTATGCGGAAAACGGGTATTCCAATCGATGATCGCTTCATTCGTCACGGCTTCCACCGTGTGTATCATCTTAAAAAGCTGATCTTGTTCCATTCGTTCGACATCCTTTCTGGTCGTTTGATACTTGCGTCATATTCTACACATTCCTTCTCGCATTGAATAATTTAACACTAAACTATTTAACTGTAAACATTTTATTTTTATCGTTTTTTAAGTAGTTACCGTTATTCTATCCTTTAACTTTTTTAGTCACGCTCTCTATAGTTTATTCAAAATCTGACCGATAACTTAGATAAGCACAACGCAATACTTCATCAGGAGGTTTATATGAATACGACACGGACTCATTCTATCAGAACACGTTTACTGCTCATCATCAGCTTGATACTCATTCTTTTCTTTGTCTTCAGCAGTGTATCCCTTTACATGACGACGAAACAAACCGCGTTGTCGACGCTGAAAAAGACAGCAGAACAGGATGCGTTTCGAATCGCTAAGACTATTGATACCGATGCCTACCAAAAATTCTTAACGAATCCGACAAACGATGCGACGTATGATCAATTACGCGAATCGCTTGATCAATTACGAAAGCAAAACGGCTTATTGTATGTCTATACGGCAAAAATCGATCAAGGCAAGGTCAAACTGTTGATTGACGGTCTTCCACTTGCTGACGCCGCGAAAATCAATGATCCGGCAACAGGAGCCGTCGCCTCCGACATGAAAGACGTCCTCAAAGGACAAACTCATGCGACGGATATGATCGATGATCCGAAATACGGACAGTACATCAGTGTCTATGTGCCGCTTAAAGGAGCAGCAGGTCAAGTCATTGGAATTCTCGGGGTGGATATCGCGGCAAAAGATGTCGAAACCTTGACGACTTCGATCCTGAAACAGAGTCTGCCTTTGTTCATCGGACTTTTGCTTATCCTGCTTGCTCTGACGCTTGGTACGCTGTATTACATACTCGGACGAAAATTAAAACCGCTCGAGACGCTTCAATCGGTCGCCCAGCTGATTGCTGACGGAAAACTTGATCGGGCGCAGCAAACGATGCATCATTTAAAAATCCCGGCTAAAGATGAAATCTATACGCTGGCCCGTTCCATCGAGCAAATGAATACAACACTCGGTTCAATGATTGTCGACATCAAACGGACGACAGTTCTCGTCACGGAGACAAGTCTGGCGATTGATGCCGGAACGGCGGAAGTGTTGGACGGTTCGACGCAGATTGCCGAGACGATGTCGGAAATCGCAGCCGGGACGGAAAATCAGACGCATACGACTCTCGCATTGACGGATGAGATGACCGGATTCTCGGCTCTTGTCCAAAAAACAGCTGACGACAGCCGGCATATCGAACAGACTGTCGAGACGATGCGCCGTGCGACCGAAGAAGGACAAACGCAGATGAAACAGTCCGTCGTCCGGATGAATACGATTCATACGCATGTCGCGGAAGCCGCGGCACAGGTCCGGCAATTAAAACAACAGTCGACTGATATCCAGGCACTTGTAACAATCATCCGTGATATCGCGGCGCAAACGAACTTACTGGCACTGAATGCTGCGATCGAAGCGGCCCGTGCCGGCGAGCAGGGAAAAGGATTTGCGGTCGTCGCGTCGGAAGTCAAAAAGTTATCGACGCATGTCGCAAGCAGCGTCGACCAGATTGCTTCGATTGTTCAGAACATCACCGGCAACTCGACCCAAATGGAAGTCCGCTTCATGGAGACATTGGAGGAAACGGCGACCGGTCAGCAGGAAATCCAAGCGACGGACGGCTCGTTTTCTGATATAGCGGGACAGGTCGGAACCGTCGCACGTTCGGCTGCCGGTATGCGGCAACAAATGCTGGATGTTGCCCGGACGGAAGAACGGATCCGCAGTGCCTTGACGGAGATCGCCGCTGTTGCGGAAGAACATACGGCCGGCAACGAAGAAGTCGCTGCCGCCTCCGAGCAGATGATTGCGACGATTTCCGGATTGCATGTTTTGGTCGAGACGTTAAACGAAACATCTTCTTATTTAACAGATCAGACAGAGAAATTCGATCTGACGTAATCAACAAGCGTCCGTCTCCCACAAAGGAAACGGACGCTTGTTTATGATAAAATTTGGTTTGAAATTACTGTAGACTACATACAATCCGCATCACCTGAAAGGATGATTGACGATGAAACAAATCCATCACCTCTGTATCCAGACGACCGATTACACCGCGTCGAAAACGTTTTACGAACACCTCGGCTTCGAACTGGTCCAGGAATCCCCTGATTTCCATACCCGTGCCTTCAACAGCTGGCTGAAGCTCGGTGACTTCTACATCGAACTTCAGACGAACAAAGTCGATGAGACCTTGACGTCCTATACGAAACATGCAGCCGGTCCCGTCCATTTCGCATTGTATGTCGATGATCTGCAGGCGGAAGTCGCACGGCTCGAACAGCTCGGCATGCCGTTCTTACCGAAACACGACGGCAACATCTATTTTGTCGTCGACGGTCACCTCAGTAAACTGAAGGCGCCGGAAGGAACAATCATCGAACTGCGGGATACATGGACGATTAAAGGATAATGAAACAAACGCTGATGCCGGTCACTTCTGGCATCAGCGTTTTTCTGATTCCTTCAGCTGTTCCTTCACTTGATTCCCAAGTTTTCGATATACGTCGTGTCCGACTGATCGAGTTGATCGGAAACCGTCTTTATATCCGTCACCCGCACGTACCGGTCACCCTGCTTTTGGTAGACACTTTTTTTATCTCCCTGCAAAGGTGTATCATAGTACAGCTCAATCCAGTCCCCGTCATCACTGACTTCAATACCCGTTTCTTTTCGGACAATCGGATCGTGATTCTGCCAAACGAGTTCTTCGTTTTCCAGTTTAATCACGGTCTCGATGGAGGCATTAAATTTCTTTTTATAGTCAGGCGCCGGCGGTTCCCGAAACAGATAAAAAATCAGCAAGGCACCGAGGCCGGCAACCAGCATCTTCCGAAAATCCATCTGACCCCTCCTTTGACGGTTGATCCTGATTGTTTAGAACCGGTCGACAATCCGTAAATCAGACCGCTTGTCCCATCCCTTACCGGCGACACGTTTTTGAAAAATCGTATGACGCGGTAATCCTTTTGAAAAGAGCGGTGTCGGACGGATCGTCCGAGTCTGTAAATCGGCTGCGCCATAGGCCAGATACAGCTGCAATTGTCCGTCCGTTAACTTCGCCGCTATCGCCGTCACCGTCTCCGGAAAATGTGCGATGGCATCACAGGTCGATTGATACGGAGGCAACCCGTTTTTCAAGTGCATCCGTGCCTGGTTTTTGACCGACCACGGCAACGGTTGCCATGACTTCAACTGTTCCTCATACTGTTTTTCCGTCGCTTCCGATGTATCGGTCGCGTCGTAATAGACGACATCGATATCCTGTTCTCCCGTCAAAGTCAGCCCCCAAACCAACGACCGGATGTAACCGGCGCAAATCCAGGCATCCGGCAGTCCGAGCCGGTCAACGAGAATTAACTGTTCGCGCAGTGTTTCATTTTCATACAATGACTGGTAGATTTCGTTTGTTTCCTGCACGGATAGCCTCCTCGTTATGTCTTCAGCTTTTGCCACGTCTTCGGATAGGTCCGCAACTCTTTTTTTGTCGGATGCTCGGGATCGAGTACTTTTCCGCGGCGTTCAAGAATCGTATCCGTCAGTAAGAGTACAATGGCAAGCAACAGGTAAACCCCGATACTCGTGAAGAACGGCAGACTCAGGTTTAATACGACCGGCAGAAAAAGACCGACTAAGACGATGAAACAATAATCAATCACGTACTGGACTTGAATGATCCGCTTCATTGCCGGATGCGGTGTCAGCGCCATATCCCGGTTGACTTCTTTTGAGTGCAGGCGGGCAATCAAGACCAGCGCAACGATGAGAACGGCGAACGGCCAGTAAGCCCCGCGATTGGCGACAATCAGGACGATACTTGTTCCGTACAACAGTGCACTCAACATGCGTTGTTTCATCAGACGCCGTTTTGCCTCCTGAATGAACTGGGTCCGCTCCTGTTTATTTTTCATGAATATTTCCTCTCCTTACCAGAACGGCGGGTCATTTCGATGATGGATATCCAGTTCGTGATCGTTTGACGTATACGCACGAGATCATCCATTAACCGTTCCCGGTAACCTCGTCGTGCCGCTAAAATCGTCATTCCTACAGCAATCACGGTAAATATACCAATCATGATCATCGCCATTCCTCCTTTTAGAAATCTTCTACTTTATATCCTATTCGCTTCCATTTACCGGATGTCCTTTAACCAGATTAAGCGGTCCTTCTGGACGAATCGTAAAAATAAATTGATGGAATTTTTAGATAATTATCTCCATTCTGAACCAAAAAGGTTCTTTAATTATATATAATGGTAAAATAATCATTTTAAAATGAAAAATATGTCATACAACTTTTGAGGGAGGAACTGTGATGAGCGATGTACGTAAAAATCCAATCGTCATCCGAATGAATGAACCATCATTTATTGAACCTGTTGTTTCGTTTTTTTATAGCCAAAGGATGATCGGAGGAACGGCCGATGCTTAAATTCATCTGGAATTCCTGGTGGCGTAACAAGGAGCGGTTTATCCTGCTCCTTGTCGGCGTCCTGATCGTCAGCACCGGCCTCAGTTACCTGATCGGGACGACGCAGGCAAACAACGGCACCGTCGTCGAAGAGTTGCAAAAACGTTGGGGCTCATCTTACGACATCGTCGTCCGGCCGCCCGGCAGCCGCAGTGTGACGGAAGACCTGAAACTGCTTGAGCCGAACTACATGAGCGGGCTCGATGGCGGCATCACGCGAAAACAATACGAAACGATCAAACAGATCACGGATGTTGAAGTCGCGGCTCCGATTGCGATGATCGGCAACAGCAACATCTTTTCCGAAGTCGGCACGTACACATTTGACGAGGAAGGTGTATATAAAGTGTCGATGGTCGACCAACAGGACACCGGACTGAAAATCGAGAAGTCTCCCTATTCATTTTTCCTCGCAGCCGGTTGGAATCCGTCGGGGAATGACGGAATGAACCGCGATATCATGATGCAGGAGCTTGGAGAACAACCGCTCTTCCCGTTCGGCAGCGCGACGATGCTTGCCGGCATTGACCCGGAAGCGGAAGCCCGACTCGTCGGACTCGATCAGGCGACCAAAAAAGAAACATACAGCCACTACTTCACAAAAGACGATACGGTAGTGGATCTCGGCGAGGACGTCAGCCAGATTCCGATTCTTTTAAACAGCCGGGAATATGTCGATGCCTTTAAGACATACCGCTATGAAAAAGTTGAATTCCCGGTTGTAGACGACTCGATGGACGCAACCGTCAAAGCCATCATGAAAAAAGGCGGAGAACCGTTCCTGCGGACACTTCCCGTCTATGAAACCAAGACATATAAAGTGACAACCCAGGACACGCATCAAAAGCTGGTTGATGACGTCTTACACCACACCCTGCCCTCGATGCCTCCGGGCAGTTTCGACTGGATGTTCCTGAAACCGTCAGCGGTCGACTATCAGACGATTACAAGCCCTTTCCCGAACCGTTGGCCGTTCACCTACCAGGTCAAGCCGAAGGAAGCAGCAAAAGATGCCCAACTCGCACGGAAAACGATGTACCGCGAAGCGATTGAATTCGCAAAAGACTTCAAGGACCTTCCGAGAATGCGACTCAACTATATCGGCGTCTTTGATCCGAAAAAGCTGGCCATCGCGAAGGATCCGTTGACGGAACTGCCGATGGAGACCTACTTCCCGGGGAAAGCCGAATGGGTCATGGATAAAAATAACCGCCCCGTCAATCCGGCCCGGACCGTTAAACCGGCCAACGACCCGTATGATTTCCTGACCAAACCGCCGTCCCTGCTGACGACGCTTGACGCTGCCTTTAAGCTCCGCGGCGATAAAGCTATTTCGGTCATCCGCGTCAATGTTAAAGGGGTCGACGTGATGAATGAAGCGAGCGAGAAAAAAATCCAGGCCGTCGCTCGGGAAATCGAGGACAAGACCGGACTGATCACCGATGTGACGCTCGGTTCGTCCCCCCAGCTCGCCCTCACCTATCTGCCCGGTTTGAAGGGCGAATCGGCACTCGGCTGGATTCAGCAACCGTGGATCAAAATCGGTTCCTCGATGGCGATCTTCCAGGAAGCCAAAGTCGGGATGAGCGGCGTCATCGCTAGTGTCATCGCAGTCGCGCTCGTCTACGTCTTCAGTTCGAACATCATTTTACTGTATGCCCGTAAACAAGAGTTCGCAATTTTACTGTCACTCGGTTGGCGTCCGCGTCAACTGTCGAAAATGCTGTTTTTCGAAGCGACGTTGCTCGGAACGTTCGTCGCTCTGATTTCCTGGACGATTCTCGGTTCGTTCTGGCTGACGACAGATCATCCGATTGCCCTCAGCCGGATCCTGTTGATCGGTCTCGCCGGTCTGTTGATCTACTGGGGCGGAACGCTCGTCCCGATGCTGCTCATCCGCCGAATTCAACCATATGACAGCATGCGGTCAGGAGAAGTCTCGAAAGGACGCCGGCTCGTCCGGTCGCAGTCCCTGCTCGGAATGAGTCTCAATCAACTCGTGACATACTGGCAACGGACGTTGCTGTCGGTCGTCGCGATCGCCCTGCCGACCAGTCTGTTCATCTTCTTCCTCTTCGTGACGTTCCGCTTGAAAGGTGTCTTGTATGCGACCTGGCTCGGCGAGTATGTGGCGCTTGAAGTCGGGACGATGCATTACGTCGCGATGGGGGTCTCGCTCCTGATCGCCATTTTGACGACGACAGAAATCATGTGGCAAAACGTCAATGAACGAAAACCGCAACTGGCCGTTTTAAAGGCGACCGGTTGGCGTGATCGGCAAATCCGTTTGCTTGTTCTCAGCGAAGGTCTGTTCACGGGCTTCTTTTCCGGAATCGTCGGCGTCCTTGTTGCCCTCGGTCTGATTGGTTTTGTCTACAATCAGTTTCCGACGAAGGAGCTTTTGTTCCTCAGCGGGATGCTCGCGATTCCCGTCGTGACCGGTATTCTCGGTGCCTTACTGCCGGCGCAGCGGGCCGTCCGGATTACACCAAACGCCGCGATCGGCAGTGTCGCCGTCAACACGAAAACAACGGAACGTCGCTTTAAAATCGCACTCGGCTCGATCGGCACGGTTCTCGTTGCGGGTGTTGCTTCGCTGTTTTTCTTTGCCTCGTCGGAAGAAGTCATCCGGCCGACTGAACAGGTTGTCCAAAAGACGCCGACCGTTCGGACGACCGGTGCGAAAATCAAAGACGAAAAAGCGGATCCTACAATCAAACCAAAGAAAAAAGCGAAATCCTACAAGAAATTAACTGGAATTGACCGGCTGATGAAACCGGGATTTGTTAAAACCTACCCCGGCGATCAGGCAGCAAAGCGTGAATTTTTCTACGTCGAACCACTGCTGAAAGAACCGCCGGCGGAACTGAAGCTGCCGAAATTGCAAAACGAACAATACGTGACCGTCCCCGTCATCCTGCATGACAAGGAAGCCGAGCCGAATCTGGGCTTTTCGACCTACAATCCGAACCGATTTACGCTCGAAGATACGCATGGCCATGTCTATGAGACAGTCGATTACGTCAACCGGAACGAAAAAGCCTGGCGTGCGGTCAGTCAATACTTTGCCCCGCTCCGTTCGCAGGTCGACTTGGTCTTTAAAGTACCGCGCGGGAAAAAGACGTACGTCATGTATGCCTCGGGAGATGCCTTTAAACCAACGACTGTCAAAATTGAAGTGCCTTAAAAAGGAGGAAGTATATGCTGAAATTCATCTGGAATTCCTGGTGGCGCAACAAGGAGCGGTTCATCCTGCTCCTCGTCGGCGTCCTGATCGTCAGCACCGGCCTCAGTTACCTGATCGGGACGACGCAGGCGAACAACGGCACCGTCGTCGACGAGTTGCAAAAACGCTGGGGCTCGTCTTACGACATCGTCGTCCGACCGCCGGACAGCCGCAGTGTGACGGAAGACCTGAAGCTGCTTGAACCGAACTATATGAGCGGGCTCGACGGCGGCATCACGCGAAAACAATATGAAATGATCAAACAGATCACGGATGTTGAAGTTGCGGCACCGATTGCGATGATCGGGAATTACTATGCAGATGCCCAACTGGGTACGTATGATTTCAAAGAGCCGGGTATCTATAAAGTTACGATCCAAGACGTTCAGGATACCGGTTTACAACAGGAAAAGGAAACAAACTCCTACTTTTTAGGTGCCGGGTGGTCTCCTTCCGAAAGTGATGGCTTAAACCGGGATCTTTCGCCGCAAGAGTTGGGAAAACAACCACTGATGGAGTTCGGCAGTGCGACGATGCTCGCCGGAATCGATCCGGAAGCAGAGGCAAAACTTGTCGGTCTTGATCAAGCGACGAAAAAAGCGACACATAGCCGATACTTTACAAAAGACGATATCGCAACAGACAACGGAAACGATGTCTGGAAGATCCCATTGATTTTAAACAGTCATGAATACGTCGATGCCTACCGGAAGTATCGTTACGAAAAAGTCGATGTGTCCTTAGTCAATGATTCGATGACCGAGACCGTCCAGGACATTATGAAAAAAGGCGGGAAATCGTATCTGAAGACGCTTCCGCTTCAACCTGCGAAAGTCTACAAGATTACGACAAACGAAACCTCTGAAGAACTGGTCAACGACATCTTAAAAGGAACGGTTCCGTCCAAACCAACCGGAAGCTTCGATTGGATGTACTTAAAGCCTTCCTCCGTTGAATACCAGGCGCTCGCGAGTCCGTTCGCTACACGATGGCCGTTTGCCTATCAGATCACACCACAGGAAGTGCCGGAAGATATTCAATTGGCCAAACGAACGATGTACCGAAAAGCACGGACATTTGGAGATACGTCCATCAATTTTAAATCCGTACCGAAGATGACTTTAAATTTCATCGGTGTCTTTGATCCACAAAAGCTGAACATTCCAAAGGATCCATTGACGGAACTGCCGATGGAAACGTACTTCCCGGCGAAAGCCCAGTGGGTTATGGACAAAGACGAACGGCCCGTCAATCCCGTCCGTGACGTCAAGCCAACGAATGACCCGTATGACTTCCTGACGAAACCGCCGTCGATGCTGACGACGCTCGATGCGGCGTTCAAACTCCGTGGCGACAAAGCCATCTCGGCCATCCGGGTCAACGTCAAAGGGGTCGAAGCCATGAATGCGACGAGCGAAAAAAAATTACAGGCGGTCGCGCAAGAGATTGAAGACAAGACAGGACTGATTACTGATGTTACACTCGGGTCCTCGCCGCAGCTCGCCCTGACCTACCTGCCCGGCTTAAAAAATGAATCGGCTTTAGGATGGGTCCAGCAACCGTGGATCAAACTCGGTTCCTCGATGGCGATTTTCCAGGAAGCAAAAGTCGGGATGAGCGGCGTCATCGCAAGTGTGATTGCGGTCGCGCTCGTTTATGTCTTCAGTTCAAACGTCATCTTGCTCTATGCCCGTAAAAAAGAGTTTGCGATTCTACTGTCACTCGGCTGGCGTCCGCGTCAGCTGTCGAAGCTGCTGTTTTTAGAGGCGACACTGCTCGGAACGTTCGTCGCCCTGATTTCCTGGACGATTCTCGGTTCGTTCTGGCTGACGACGGATCACCCGATCGCCCTCGGCCGGATCCTTTTGATCGGACTCGCCGGTCTGTTGATTTATTGGGGCGGCACGCTCGTCCCGATGGCTCTGATCCGCCGCATCCGGCCGTTTGAAAGCATGCGGTCCGGTGAAGTCTCAAAAGGCCGCCGGTTTGTCCGGTCGCAATCGATTTTCGGGATGAGTCTCAATCAACTGTTCACCTACTGGCAACGGACATTGCTGTCAATCGTCGCAATTGCCCTGCCGACCAGTCTGTTTATCTTCTTCCTGTTCGTGACGTTCCGACTGAAAGGCGTCTTATATGCGACCTGGCTCGGTGAATATGTCGCGCTTGAAGTCGGAACGAAGCATTACGTCGCGATGGCGGTCGCCCTCTTGATTGCGATTCTGACAACAACGGAAATCATGTGGCAAAACGTCAATGAGCGAAAACCGCAACTGGCCGTCTTAAAAGCAACCGGTTGGCGCGACGGTTGGATCCGGCTGCTCGTCCTGACAGAAGGCATGCTGACCGGGTTGTTCGCCGGTGTGATCGGTCTCTTGCTTGCGCTCGCGATGATCGGATACGTCTACAACCAGTTCCCGGTCAATGAGCTGTTGTTCCTCAGCATGATGCTGTTCATCCCGGTTGTGACCGGGGTCATCGGTGCCCTGTTGCCGGCGCAACGGGCTGTCCGGATTACGCCGAATGCGGCAATCGGCAGTGTCGCCGTCAATATCGAGGCGACGGAACGACGCTTTAAACTGACGCTCGGCACGATCGGCGTCGTCTTAGTCGCCGGTGTTACGAGCTTGTTCCTGTTTGCCTCAAACGAAGATATCACGCAAGCACCAAAGCAGGCGCAGGATAAACCGCCTGCCGTTCAAACGACCGGTGCGAAAATCGCTGATGTAAAACAAAATGAATCGAAGAAAACAGCGGCCGTTTCACAGTCGGAAACCGATAAAAAAATCAAGAAGTTGATGAAAAAAGGTATGGTGCAGACGACTCCGGGCGGCGAACAGATCAACAATCAGTTCTTTTATGTCGATCCGCTGATCGAGACACCAAAAGAACTGGATTTAAAAGAAAAACCGGGTTACCGTTTTGTGACGGTTCCGGTGATGTTGGAACTAGATGTTGATCCTGAATTTAAAAATGCCATGTCTATTTATCGGCCAAGTACCTATGCGATGACCGCTCCTGACGGAAAGGAATACTTGCCGATTGATTATGTCAATCGTAATGAAAAAGCCTGGAAATTCAGTTATCAGTATTTTTCGGGCAAAAAATCACATGTCGATCTCGTCTATCAAGTACCGGAAGATGAAAAAGTATTGGTCCTGTATGCATCGGATAGTGCGTTCCCGAGAACGGTCACCGTCAAAATCGAGTTGCCTCCGGTAGCAAAGGCTTTGACGGATCAAGAAGAACAAGCGGTAAAACAGATGATGAATAAAGGTGTCGTCAAGACCTATCCCGGTGATCCGCTTCAGAAAAAAGCAGTGTTTCATGTGGACGCTATGTTGCCGAATCCGCCGAAAGAGTTGAAATTAAAACCGCGGAGCGGTTACCAATTGGTCACGTTGCCGTTGATTTTTCAGGATACGTATTACGATCATGACGGAAGTTCCGTGAATTACCGGCCGAATACGTTCACGCTGCAAGCACCGGACGGAACCGAGTATGAACAAATCGATTACGTCAATCGAAACGAAAAAGCATGGAAAAATGGATTCCAGTATTATCCTCCGTTTCGTTCGCAAATCGATTTTGTTTATGAAGTGCCGGACGATCAGTCTGTTTTCGTCATGTATGCGTCAAGTGAAGCGTTCCCGAAACCGACGACCGTCAAAATTGGACTGGATTAAAAAATGCTCCCTTCCACTGACGGAAGGGAGCATTTTTAGTTAGAGCCGGATCAGCACGATACCAACAATCATCAGCCCGAGGCTGACCAGTTGAACACCGGTGACCGGCGTTTTCGCTGCGCCAAACAAACCGAACCGGTCAATCAACAGACTGCCTGTCAACAGACCGATGGTGACGATGACGACAGCAGCACCCGCTCCGACAAGCGGCACGATGACGGCATTGCCGGCGATGAACAAAGCACCGATCAAGCCGCCGATCCAAATCCACCATGGTGTCGGGAGCGACCGATCGAACTGCCACTTCGTCCGGACAATCAGATTGACAAGCAACAGGGTCACCGTTCCGACGACAAAGGAAATCAATGCTGCTTTAATGGCGGAATCAAGCACCACTCCGAGATGCCCGTTGATCGCGGCTTGGGCGGCACTCATCATTCCCATGACGACACCCATGATCCGCCACCCGTAAATCGTCGGATCGACAGGCTTCGCTTGTTCCGGATGCCGGCGTTTTGCGAGCCAGTCACCGAGCGCAACGGTACCGACGACACCGAGCAGGACAAATCCGGCGCCGAGCAGACGACTTGGGGAAACCGGAGTGACGGCGGTCGAAAACCAACCGAAATTATCAATCAACAGACCCATCAAGACCTGTCCAAAAATCGGCATGATGACGGTCTGAACACCGCCGATTCGCGGGAACAGTAGAATGTTTCCGGTTAAAAAGATGACACCGAGCACACCGCCGATCCAAATCCAGGCGGGTTCCGACCAGACACCCGGATTCAGACGGAAATTCTGTTCCACGAACAGCGTCAGGACGATCAAAAAAACCGTCCCGATGCTGAAAGAGAGCAGAGAGGCAAGGAACGGCGAGCCGACGATGCCGCGTAAGCGTGTGTTGACACTCGTTTGAACGGGCACGAGGATCCCGATGATTAATCCGATGATAATGGCAAGAATAAGAAGCCCTCCTTTTGTACGAGTCGTTCCTATCATATGCCAGAGCCGGACAGGAAAGCGATTTGCCTGCTTATACCGTCAGTTGAACACAAGAAAAAGCACCCGAATGCTACAGATGCTTTTTCAACAAATGGATGTAGTCAGCGGTATTCTTTGCTCATCGGCTGTTCCGGATCGGCTCGATGGATTCGGTACTCGAGGACGATTTCGATGACGATTCCAATCAGCATGAATCCTGCCACGTATAGCAGTGCCATGTCCGTATCATCTCTAAGTTCAGTCGTGACGATCAGGAGCAGCATGAGTGAAATGATACCAAAACCCATGATGGACCGGAGTCGAATCAATCGTTTGGCACGTGTCGAATCTGACAGTCGGCTGATTTCAAAACTTTCGCGACCTAACATCACGCCGGAAACCGCGAGTGCACAGATCAGTACCAGCATCGACCAAATGGATTGGTCAAAAAAATGAGCCGCTAAAAAGGCGCCGCCGGTAACGACGGCCGATAGAATCCGGGCCGGCTTCGTTCTCTTGCGGATGGTTTGAATGGTTTGGATCCGTTCTTGTTTGTTCATCTTCTCACCTCATGACGATCATACGTGTTCTGGCTATAATGATTCCCTCTTTTTGTAAAAATTATGCCAGTCCTTTGCCTCCGTGCGGCTGATCTTCCAGCAACCGCTCGACCTTTAACAGAATCGGTCGCGCCTGTTCAATCAATTGCCGGGTCGCCGGCAACTGCAAAGACGCAGCATGCGCCGCTTGATCCGTCCAAATTTCCCGGACCATTACGGTATCAGCTTCTTCAGTCGTACTGACGATATACTGCTCACAATCTGAGACATCTTGTAAGGACGTTGCTGCTTCTAACAGTACCTCCACCAATCGGTGTCCCTCACCGGGTTGGGTCGTGAACTTTGTCCATAATCCGTAAAACATCTTGATTTCCCCCTTCATGATTGGATGATTACTTATTTGAATGAAAATTCCTGGGAACACTTGGGTAATACGAACGTATAGAAAGTAACAACTTACATAAGAAAAAGGAGGATGCTCTATTGAAAAAACGTCTGCTTGTCACGACTGGTTTGTATCTGCTCGTCATGATGATGACGATTTACGCCATCTTTTTCGAACAATCCGATTCGACTTTTCTGCTGATCATTCAACTCGGACTGTTGGTCCACTTCTACTTCCAGTACCGGATGGCATACATTGTACCTGATCAGGATCTTCCTACTGCACCATTTCGATTGAATGTCCTTCGAACCGGCTTGATTGTAGCAGCCTTCGTCTCGTACATAATGCTTGATTCCGTGCCGCTCCTGCTCGCAACGGTTGTCGCTTTGGCGCTCGCTGTCCCGACGCTTGTCTCCTACGTCCGGTTACGAACACAGAAAAACTGACGCGTTCAGCTTATTCCCGTTCCGGTAACGAGCGGGTCCGGCCGACGAAAACGACCTGTTGTTTCACCAGTCGAAAGACCTGGTATTCACCGCGCGGATCGGTGTTCAATTGAACGGCGACCTGATGCCGGGCTTCTTTCGAAGAACCTGTCTTGTCATAGGCAGACCTGACCGCAATGATCGTCTCTTTGCCATATTGCGCGGCGACATGTGTCGTCACCCGGGCCCGTACGATTTGTTCAAACGTCTCATCCTGTTCCTGCTCAAGAAAAAACCAACCGATGCCGCCGATCATTCCTAATAAGAGTAGTGCCAGTACCGTCTTTCGCATTTCGAACGCCCCGTTTCCGTTTTGTTCTCTGTAGACAGAATTCGCTGTTCATTAAAGATTTCCTGCTTTTTAAAGAAAGACCGCGATGGAAAGGAATCCTTCAAAAACAAGCCGTGCAACCGATTCCCGAAAAGGGAGTGGTTGCACGGCTTGTTTGTTACTGCTTTAATTCTTCAACCCGCTAAGCGTCTCAGGGGCTGTTTCAAAATTCAAATCAGTTCTGTTTGTCCTTCCGGTACGTCAGACCGATGAACTGTGATTTCTGATTAAACAATTTCCGGTACGACATGTAGCCAACGAGGACAGCCGACGTCGCTGCCGTCGTCAGCAACAGGAATAAGATCAGCAATTGGTACAGGACGGCTTCCATCGGATTGGCCCCGCCGATGATCAGACCGCTCATCATGCCCGGCAGTTGAACCAAACCCATCGTCTTCTGCGCTTCGATCGTCGGAATCATACTCGTCCGGATGGCACTTTTTAGACTGGTATCAATTGCCGTTTTCGTATCACCGCCGAGGGATAAAATCAATTCGATCACTTCGTCACTGCGTTCGACCTCGTCCTTAAACTTGTTCAAGAATAACAGCGACAGAATCATACAGTTCCCGATCACCATCCCGCTGATTGGAATGACTTGCTGGGCTTCAAACGGAATGATGTTTAGACCGAGCATCAGCCCCATCGTCAGCACTTCGACCGAAATCAGCGTCGCAAGAACAATCCACTGGATCCCGGGAATCCCGTCGCCCTTGCGGATGACGTTGAGCGTCGCCGCTCCGATCATCAGCAGAATCATCAACAGGATATAGATCGGACTGTCGCTCTCGAAAACAAACGTCAGAATATAGCCGATGATCAGCAATTGAATGATGGAACGGACTGTCGCAATCAGGATGTCTTTTTCGAGACCGAGTTTCAGTGTAAAGGCAAGAATCAGCGGAATCGCAATGAAAATCAGCGACGTCGCCAGTTGGACGTAACTCATAACGATTCCCCCTTCAAGAACGCTTCGATGTCCGGGCGTGTTCCGTCCGGTTCAAGCAACGAGACGTCCCCCTGCTCGAGCAATTGACCGTCCTTTAAGAACCAGACTTCTTCACTGACCCGCCGTGCCTGATCGAGATCATGTGTGATCCAGATGACGGTCACCTGAAGCTCGCGTTGCAGACGCTGAATCAGCTGTTCGATTTCCTTGACCATCCGAAAATCAAGACTGGCCGTGATTTCGTCGAGTAACAAGACATCCGGTTGATTAACGAGTGTCCGGGCAATCGCGAGCCGGCTTCGTTCACCGCCCGACAACTCTTTGACCGGCTGCTTCAAGTCAACATGGAGATCGACTTGTGCGAGTAGACGCTTCGCTTCGTCCTGTGCCAAAGTCTCGTGAAAAATTGTTTTCGGCAAACTGAGATTATCCATGACGGACCCCGGCAGCATCGGCGCACTTTGAAACGCCATTCCGATCTGTTTCCGCAGTTCGACGAGGTTCATCTGTTCCAAGTCCTCGCCACGGTAACGAATCCGACCGCTGTCCGGGGAAATCAATCCGTTGATTTGTTTTAAGCACGTCGATTTACCGGCACCGCTTGGTCCGACGAGCGTCGTGATTTTTCCTTCCGTAAAAGCACCTGAGATGCCACGGAGTATGTGTTTGTACTGCACGTCTTCAAAGGTAATGATCGACACGTCTGCTTCACCTGACTTTCTGGTTTCAATTAATCCGCTATGAAACAGGTATACCCGAAAATCACAAAAACATACAACGCCTCGATGCGCTGTATGTTCAAAAAACCGTTTATTTGGCTTCTTTTGGGTCAATCAGCGGCCGCACTTCCATCCGCCAGCCGTACTTCTGTGCTTCCGGTAACTGGGTCGTCGGATGAAGTAACGCCAAGTCGACCGCCCGTTCCAAATCATCCGCTTCAAACACGATCAGACTGCCGATCTGTTCCGTTTTGTCCGGATCCGGTCCGTCCTGATGCTGAATCTGACCGTCGAGAAGCCGGGCCCGTTTCGTTTCGGCTCCCGGATGCCATTCATACAGAACGTTGAGCTTCGTAAAAAACGTTTCGAGCGGTGGATTACACCGTTCCATGACGGCATCGAGCTCTTGTTGCGAGGACTGATTCATCTTTTCTGCATCGTAATAACCGATGAATAGAAATAACATCTGATCCCTCCTAGTTCCAAGGCTTTCCTGAGACGTCGTTCATTATTTAAGTACCCTGTTTTCAATCGATGTAATACAAAACACCTTGTCTCCGTCGAGGAAACAAGGTGTCGCTTATTTATTAGCAATCTTCCGCAACAGATACAACGCGTACACCATTGACGGGATCGCCATGACGAGAACTGCTATGCGCAGCAAACCAAAAATGAAATTCAAGTCTGTATAATCCATTCGTACTTCCTTCTTTCTTAATTTAACGATTTTGCGACGACTTGGCGCATCTTTTCAAAACCGAGCCGTTCGTAAAAGACGTCGACCCCGTCGTTGCTCATCCAGTAATCGAGATCAATCTTATGTATACCTTGTTCAAGTGCCCGTCGCTCGACTTCAAGCAATAACTGACGGCCGAACCCTTGTTGCTGTTTGTCATCGACAATACAAAGATGATGGACACGGACTTTGGTATTGGCAAAGTTGAAGGCACTTTCCGGACGCCGGAGATATTCGATCCAGACGTAGCCGATCGCTTCTCCGTCCAGTTCCGCAATTAAAAACTGATGTTGATCCTTCCCGACCATTTTCGCAAAAAACGCCCGGACCGTCGCAAAGTCGTACGGTTTAAAAAAGTCCGGCTGTTGCGCGACGTGCGGCTCATGGACGTAACGATTCAGCCGGGCGAGTGTATCGAGATCCGTTGTTTCAACAATCTTCATGCCTACCCCTCCGCTCAGTGTGTGATTTGTCCGTTGAAGACATACGGGACCGTCTGTTGCGTCGTCAGAATCTGTTCGTATTCTTTCGACAGATTCATGAACTGAACGGCGTCGGCAATCGTCACCCACGATATCTCTTCGATTTCATCCGGAAAAATCGTGCCAATTTCGCCCCCGCGAATCTCCGACTGGAAAAAGAAGAACAGACAATGTTCATCGACTTGCGGAAAAAACGCTTCGCTGACGTGTAACAGTTCCCCGACCGCAACGTCATATCCGGTTTCTTCCTTCGCTTCCCGGACGGCTGCTTCCGGTAACGTCTCCCCCGCTTCGACTGTTCCCCCGGGCAACGTGTAATACGAATAAGACGGTCCGATGTTTTTGACCATTAACACTTGATCCCGTTCCTCGTTCAATAAGACGTTATAGACGATATTTTTTTGACGTGTCATGCTCATTCCCCCCCTCAAATCGGTAGATGGTATTTTTTAACTTATCTACTATACCATAGTCTTTTTCAGACAGGGAGAGCCCTCTATAAAATAGGAAAAATAATTCCATATGAATGACCTTATGGTAAAATAATTCCATTACGTCAAAAAAGGAGGATCAGGATGATTCATTTGGAACCGGCAACCGACAGCGATGCTCTTGCTTTATTTGAACTGCAAGTCGCAGCGTTCAGTCCTTTGCTTAAGAAATATCAAGATTACGACACGAACCCTGCCAATGAAACGATTGACCGGGTCTACGCGCGGATTCATCATCCGACGAGCATGTTCCTAAAAATCATCGCGGACGGACAGCTCGTCGGCGCGATCTGTATTCGCTGGAAAGAAGACGTTCATTTCCGGATCAGTCCGCTGTTTCTAGCACCGGATGCACAAGGCAACGGATTTGCCAAACAAGCCATGCTGCTCGCGGAAGCCCGTTATCCGCAGGCTGAGACTTGGGAACTGTCGAGTCTTTTTGAAGAAACGAAAACGTGCCAGTTGTACGAAAAGATGGGTTACGTCGAAACCGGTGTCCGGAAACCGCTGACTGCCAACGCGACGCTGATCCAGTATCAAAAAATTATGGCCTGAAAAAGGAGTACACGAATGTCGATGACAAAAACAATATCTACTGCTTTATTGTCCCTTACGCTGCTCGTTCCGTTGTCGCCGGACGCGATTGCTGAGACAAACGGACCGACGACGGAGCAAAAAAATGAGTGGTATCAACAATACGAGATCGTGATTGAATCCGTGAATCAAAGTCATCAGGATGGTGAGCTGGAGTTAGCCCCGATCTATGCCTTTCGGGATGAAGACTGGCGTCCGGTCGAGGAATTCAGAAAAATCGCGGAAAAGCGGAGTACGTTCAGGATTGCTTTGACGTCAAACGAGAAACAGGCGGTCAAGGAGGAATCGGCAAGTGACATTAATGTCCGACCGGATATCACGACCGCCTACAGTCAAAGTGCCGGACGTCATCTCTGTTCGGATACGGTTTCGGTCACGTCCGAATCCCGGACGAAAGGAAAATGGATTCAAAAAGGTTATACAGCGACGCGCATCGATGCCAATCAAACCTATGAAATCAGTCTCGGCGGTTACTATACGAAAGACGGCATCGTGACGGGACACATTCCGACAATTGAATTCCATTGCGGACGGAACGATGAAATCAGCTGAAACAGAAAAAAGGAGAGTGCTGTATGTTGAACAAATTATTATCAGCTGCTCTGACCGCAATCGCCACATCCGGTCTGTTGACGTTAGTTTTATCCGTTCATGCATTTTTCGAAGATTTAGGAGATGACATCTATTTCTCATCTTTCGATCTTTTCGTCATTTACACGATCTATTCGTTTCCGATCATCTTCATTTCAGGAATCCTCGTCGACTGGCTGAACAAACGATTCATTTCAATCTTTCCTAAGCACCGGAAGGCTGTCGCTTTGCTATATGGTGTATCCGGCATTCTAATCGGCTTGCTCATTCTTTTAATGCTTCATGATGGAGCTATTCGCTCAAGTGAGCTGTCTGGTCTGTTGTCTCTTCTTATGCTTTTTTGTGCATCCGCGACTCTGTATTTTTGGATTTCGCAGAAAATCCTCAAAAAATCGCATAACCCCCCTAAAAAATGACTCACGGTTTGAATACCGGAGTCATTTTCTAAAGGTGCTTTTTCAATTATTTCGCAGCCTTTCGCACCGGACGTTTCCGGAGCGAGAGCAACGCCAACACCAGCGCAATCAATTCGAGCGGGAAATAGAGTAAAATCGCGACGTCAATGACGGCGTCTTGCGGATTCGAATTTTGGACATACAAATAGCCGGGAATGAGTGCAGCAAATCCAATCACTAAAAGAAGACCACCGATCCAAAGGCTGCGTTTTGAGAATCGCGCGAACGCCCAGTACAAAAGGACGAGCACCAACAGTTCACCAAACAAGACAAGGCGCAGTGCGGTATCACTCAAAATAACACTCGATGCATTGATTAATGTCAGGGTTAGCATAAACATCCTCCTCGATTCAATCGATTTTAAACGATTCGTTTAAACTGAATGAGCGTCACCTGTTGACCGTTTAATTCCGCTGTTTCCTCTTCATTGACTCGTTTGAATCCGTTACGTGACAAGATGATTTGCGAAGCGGTGTTTCCGTCCGTCGTTTTGGCCTGGATTTCTTGAATATCAAGTGCCGGACAGTATTCCATCAACAAGCGGACGGCTTGTGTCGCAATACCTTTTCCCGTGTTCAACCGCCCGATCCGGTAACCGAGCTCGGCCCGCTTGGTGATCGGATGCCGGTCCACCAAGTTGATTCGGCCGAGAATGGATCCGGTTTCGTTTTTAATCAAAAAAAAGAACGATTTGCCGTCCAGCTGTTCCTGCAAGAGAGAGGCATGTCGCTCCCGGAATGTCTCCGGTTCGTAGTAATCATCCCCTCTTGACGGAATCGATTGTTCGAAATAACGTCGGTTATCACGTTCAAACGCGAATAATTCATCGGCATCTTGTGCCGTACAGGCTTGCAATTGAATGTTCATAGAAACCACCTTCTCTTTGTCATTTGGTTACCGATTGTCGACTCCCCCTTTCAAATCAGCGGCTGATTTGATCCTCTGTTATGATTATCTGTTGTATTCTCGTTTCCTTTCGCTATTCCTTTCTGAACTCCTAATTATTCCTTTCAAATTCCATATATTATCATTATAATTGTGTAGAATAACATTACAGTTCAAGTTAGGACATATCATGTTCATCAAACGAAATCATCATAATCTGGCTACCCATAATGTCCGTGTGTTTTATTTCATCACCTTGTTCGGCACGATCAATCTCCTCGATCCGGTCATCACCTTGTTTTATTTCCAGCGCGGCTTGTCGGCATCTGACATTCTGATCATTCTCTTCATGTATTGTGCCGCGACGTTAGTATCGGAAATCCCGACCGGTGCCTTTGCCGACCGCTTCGGACCAAAAGCGTCGTTTTTAACCGGCAGCTTGATCAGTATTTTCTCAACCAGTCTGTTGCTGATTGCGGATGACATTTGGTGGTTTTCGATTCAGGGACTGCTGTGGGGATTATCAACGTCCTTCTTTTCCGGTTCAGACGATGCTCTGATTTACGAATCCTTAAAGGAAAGTGGACAGGAAAAGACGATGAGTCAGGTCATGGCGAAGATCTCGTCTGTCATGTTTTTCGTCACGATTTTTACCAGCCTGATCGGCGCCTTTCTCGTCCGGGACTTGGCGGAAAGTCAGTTCCAATTTCTGATCCTCATCGGAATTCTCTTCAAAATCATCGAATTCCTGTTGATTTTCAGTCTGATCAACCCTAAATCTTTTGACCAGTTCCGGGACAACCCGTATACCCATGTCAAAAATGGTTGGCAGATCATCCGCCGATCACCGGATCTGATTAAAGTTTTTCTCAACTTCACGATTGTGTTGATTCCATCTGTCGTCATTTTCGGAAAGTTTGAGCAACCGTATGTGACGGGAGCCGGACTTCCAGTTGCATGGCTCGGTGTTTTGTACGCAAGCGCCGCTCTACTCAGCATGCTGATCACCCGGCACCTCGCCTGGCTGTTGCTCCGCTTCAAACGGACGACACTGATGCAACTGTCGGGTATTATCACACTGCTTGCCGTCTCACTGGCGAGTTTCCTGTTTAACAGCTTATGGATCGCCTTAGTACTGTTTTTTGTCCTGCGGATGCTGCGGTCGATCCGACAACCGCTTTACTCCGGTATCATCAACGAACACATCCCGTCCGGTAGCCGGGCGACGACACTCTCGCTGCTTAATCTTGTTGATTCCGCGTTCGATTTAATCATTCTCGGAACGATGTCGTTTGTCGCGACCCTCGGATTACCAGCCATCTTTATCGGCTGTGCTTTAATCATTGGAATCGGCTTGTTGTTTCCGGTCCGGGAAGCGAAGCATGTACAGGAGCAAGAAGGGAGACCGATCGTATGATTTATCGGAAAATCATTGCGGCTTCCATCTCCGGCGCTATCTTCGCCATGTTATTCGGTCTGTTTGTTCCGGGTCCGACCAGCTTGCCTGATAATTCGATGGGGCAGTATATATCAAGTGTTGTCATCAGTATTCCGGCTTACCTGATGTATAGTTTTCCGTTCATCCTGATTTACGGCGGGATGACGTCACTGATTAGTGAAATCATCAGCCGACGGATCACCAACCATCCAAAAGCGGAATTCGTTGTGTCGGGTGTGCTGCACCTGGCATTCGGAGCCGGGGTTTTCCTGCTCCTGAATCCTTACGCGGGTATTCTCAGCCTGGCTGCCGCTCTCCTGTTTTTCGTGACGGATCGTTACTTACAAAACAAACGAACTTCGTACCGGCTGACGCAAGCTTTGATGAGTCTAGAAATTCCGATCGGCGTCTGGATTCTGTTCATGGGAATCGTTTACCTTCAAAGCCTGGTAACTGGAAACTGAACAAGAGCGGATCACCTGACATTCCAGGTCGTCCGCTCTTTTGTTAAAAGTATGTATTAAATCCGATTTCATCTTCCCGCAGAACACCTTTTTCATTGATGTATTCCGTGGTCAGATTTCCGTGCCGAAGTAATTTCTGTTTTTTTATAGCCGTTGCCAGACGCATCAGATTTTTCTCTTCCGTCGGTAACCGGTCCCGTTGCAGTGTAATCGTAATGAATGGCGGGATTTTTGCTTTTTGATATTTGCTTGACGATGTCGGGTCCAATTTCAACTGTTGGACATCGTCCTGATAATAGACGGCCCTGTACACCGGCCCTGTACCGAAGATGTTTTCAACAAGCGGACGAATCTGTTCCGTCAGTTCCTGTGACCACTGCTCAGACAAGTACGTATCCGTGACCTGCTTTGTCTGCTGATCGATGTAGACGAAAAATTCCGTATTGGTTTTTGGCTCCTGTAATTGTACGGCATAATCAAACTCAGAGTATTTCCCCGCGGCATCATAAAAGGCACCTTGCAGTTCTGCCTGTTTAAAATGCTTTGCGATGTATGATTTTGTCTCGCGCACCATACGGTCGGCTTCCGGTTCGTCCGGTTCCATCGACTGGACATACAGGAAAACCACCAGACCGGACATCACGACCATGACGCCGAAAAGGCTCAGTACTTTTTTAGAAAAAGCATTCATGACACCCCTCCTTTTTTTCTTAATATTACCATCCGTTTTATTAAATTGACTAAATTCATCCATATTTCACTTTCGCATTTCGTTTCCTATCCCTACAATGAACATAACCGATTGATCTCTGAATCCTACCAATGAAAGTGTGGTGGAAACATGCGCCGAATCATTTGGCTGATGCTGTTGAGTCTATTCATAGTAGGCAGTTTATCCGGTTGTTCCGATCAGGCATACGTGATCGAAGAACTGAACGGCAATCAGCTTTCGCTCGGTCCGGACGACCAAAATCCGGAGGAACAGTATGCCTTGACCGAAGTCACACTGGACGGCGAGACAACAATTGACGGGTGGACGAATCAATTATCCGTTCTCCAAAAGGGGGATATTATCCGCTTTGCATACCGGAATGGCAAAAAACCGCTCGTCGCAACGATTGAGCGGGTGAAATAATTTAGAAAGAAGGTTGATCAGATGGAACTGTCCGGAAAACGGATTCTCGTCACCGGTGTCACCGGGACGCTTGGACTGCGCATCGCAAAACGATTATTGTCAGAGGCGCTTGAAGTCCGGGGATTGATACGACAGGCGGAGCGGTTCAACGAATTCGAATCACTCGGGATCACGCCGGTTTTTGGTGATTTGACCAATCAAACGTCACTTGAAAAAGCGATGGATCAGATCGACTGGGTCGTCCATTGCGCCGCCTATCTCGGTGATGATGAAAATCTTGCCCGCCAGTCGAATGTTGAAGGTGTCATTCATTTAGCAACGGTCGCGTTAAATACTGGAGCACGTGTCCTTCACATCTCGACGACATCCGTTTACGGGGAACCGGCAGATGGTCATTTGACGGAGTCGTCGCCGCTCGCGGTTGATCATCCGGCACCCTATATCCAAACAAAAATCCGGTCGGAACAGATTCTAAACGATTACGCCGCCCGCGGCTTGGACGTCCGGATTCTCCGCCCCGGTGCCATTTGCGCCGAACAGGATTCCCACTGGGGCGACCGGCAAGTCAGACGGATGCAGGAAGCGGATTGTGTGACCTGGGTCCACCCGGACGATCTCGTCAACTGGGTCCATGCCGATAACATTGCCGAGATGGTTTTCCTCGTCCTGACACGTGGAAAACCAGGTGATGTGTTTCACGCCGTCGATACCAACATTCCGGAAACGGACTTCCGAATGCGGCTGGTTGAAGCCTCCGGCAAACCGTACCAAATCCCTGATCGTGTCGCGGAACGTCCGACCTATGCAACAGACAAAATCAAGACACTCGGTTACGAACCGGTTCGATCGTTTGACGAGACAATAGAGCGGTTGCTCCAGTTGTTCTCACTGCAACCGAACGCCAAATAAAAGAGCTTCTTCTGCCTGACTAACGAAACGGAGGACTGAAATGAAAAAACAGTTGATTTTCATCCTGCTGAGCAGCATTTGTCTGACTGCCGGCTGTGCGCGGGAAACCGAAACGATCTCAACGACCGACATCATTGCGTAGGAAGCCTGCCAGGATCAATCAGCGGATTTAATCCGGATCCATGATCGTGTCTATAAACGGAGCGGCAAAGATATGACCATCGTGAAAAAATATCTGGTTTCCATTACGACCGTCCAAAAACAGTTATCTGGAAAAGAAGCACTTGCCGACCGGACAGCAACCGACTGGCCGAAAGGAACGAAGTTGTACCAGTCAAAAAATTCAACGGGCGAATTGTACGTGTTTCAAGGGACTGTCGCGTTTCGGTACGAAGCCATTGCAGAGGGTTGAACCCGTTTCAGGACATCAGTCCGAACCTTACGATTTTGTTAGTTAAATCTCTTAAGGCTAGATGGTACACTAGCGGCATTATGAACAGCCATCCGCTAAGGGAGACTTCCTATGAAAGAAACCACGCCTACATCCACTTCTATTACGACCAATGAAAAAATCATCCGCTTGATCCAAGGATTGCACCAATTGCACACAGCTCCGATGAAAGCTGCCCACTATCAAAAGTTAGCCCGCTATTTACCGTATCCGTCTCTGACGGAAATCGAACGGCGATTCGGCTCCTGGACTCGTTTGCTCGAACAGGCGGGAATCATCCGGACTTCCGAACTATCGACTGAAAAACGGGCGGTGCTCGACCGCTCGAAAACCGATTCGGCAAACAGTGACCGCTGGAGTGTTGATGACAGCATCGCCTTTTATGTCAAAACATGCGGCTCCCGGGTGACCATCCGGTCCTATTCCGAACTGCGGGCCAATTATCCGCAAATGATGAGTGCGAATACCATTATCCGCCATCACGGAACCTGGAAACAGGCGTTGGCTCATTTTCAATTATCGTCAAGCGGCCTCTACTCAAATGAAGACTGCTTAAATGCCTTACGCGAAGCCTATGACGCGATTGGTCCGACTATCACGAGCCAGGAATATGTCCGGTACTCCCGGACACATCAAGCTCCTTCCTTAACGTTATTGATTGAACGCTTTTCCAGCTGGCGGGAAGCCCTGCGACTGCTCGAGGAGACACTGGACACAAAAGGTTGATCCCCGTCTGAGGATCAACCTTTTGTCATCTGTCAGATAATTCACCTGGACGTGCAGTAAAAACAATATGATCCTGACCTTCCTGACAATCGGTCAATGTAAAGACATATCCTTCGTTTTCAGCTTTCTTCTGCATGTTTCGACAGACTTCTTTTTCCCGGTCGTCGGCCTGGGAACCGTATTCGTCGCGCGATGAATCCAGTGAATAGACGAACTGTTTTCCGTCGTAGGTGATGTCTTCCAGAATTGCATCTCCTTCCGTCGTATAGTTCGTGATCCGAATTGTGTCTTTTTTATTCGCCTCCACCCGCTGTAAAAACGTTTCAAACTGGTCAACGTTCGCCCGTTCCGGTGTCGTGACGATATCGCCGTTTTTGATGGCTTCCTCTGACGGGTAATCGTTACTTGCACAACCGGCAAGCATCAGAATTCCAACTCCAAACAACAGATAGATTCGTTTTCTCATCCCCATCCCTCCTTCAGAGTGTCGTCGCAACGGTTTGTAAATCGTCAGCCGTCTCGGCAATCGATTCCGCGATATGGCGCATCCCTTCAATCGTTCCGGCAACCTGTTCCGTATCCTGCGACAGCGTAATGATCTGTTTCGAGACATCGACCGTTTGGCGGGAAATCGTCGTAAAGGCGGTGACGACGCGCCCCAGCTCCTCCGTCGTTTGCACGACCGATTGTTCTGTTCCGTTCATCCGCCGTGAGACTTGTCCCATTTTCGAGGTGATTTCCTGCGCGATGCTTGATGCTTCTGACGCGGAACGTTTACTTTCTTCCGCCAGTTTCCGGATTTCCTGGGCGACGACGGTAAAGCCACGTCCCATCTCGCCGGCCCGTGCGGCCTCGATCGAGGCGTTGAGACTCAACAGGTTCGTCTGATCGGAAATCGCCGTCACCATTCCGGCAATTCGTTCGATTTCTTGCGATAAAAAAGCAAGTTGCGTCATCTGTTCCGTCGTCTGCGTCATCTCGGAGACGACGTGCTCGAACCGTTTCGTTTCCGCCTCGACCAAATCGACGCCATCCTCTGCTTCTTTCGCGGCTTGGCTTAATTGCATCGCAATCGTTCCCGTCGTCAACGAAACCTGTTGGGCATGTCGCTCCATTTCCTGAAAACTGGCGGACGATTGTTGACTCATCGCGGCCAGTTCCTCTGTCGACTTTTGAACGGTCTGTCCGACACGCTGTTTCGCATCCGTCACCGTCTGCCGCTCGGCTTCGACCATTTCCTCATACATCGTCAAAACAATCTGTTGTTCGAGATTAAACAGTTTTCCGGCGGAGCGGACGATCCGGACCTGTTCCGACTCCGGTAACGTACTGTCCTCGATTTGCCGGCTTAAGACGTTTAATACCTTTTGGAACGCGGCGATGTACCACTTGTTTTGCAGACCAATCCGGACATGACGGTCGGCGATCCGTTTTCGGACATTGATGTAGTCCGGTGTAACCTGTCCGTCAAACATCTGGAGGATATGCTTGGCAAGCGTTCCTTTTAACCGTTCAAGTGTCGAATGCCGTTCAATCAGTTGTTTCAGCTCCGGCACCCGGACCAACTCCGCATAAAACGCATCGACCATCTGCGGCATCCACTCCGCGACATCGTGACGGATCAAACGAACGATTTGTAAATCCTCGACCGTCAAATCAATCAGCTGGAGTTGTTGCGCAAATGCTGAACCCGCTTCTAAGCGAACATGTACCTGTTCTTGTTGCATCCGTTCTGAAAACGTCATCTCTTGTTGTTTTGCCCACCATTTCACACTATCGATCCCCTTTTTCAATCATCTCATCTTGTATAACGGCTCCATACTGCCAAAGATGAAGTATTTTCCTTTGAATTCCCAATATGGAAGACCTTTTTTCCAAAAGAGTGACAGATATGACCGAATATTCGAAAAAACAACCTGTCCGTGACGGATTGTCAGATCTTTTAGGATACGGTTCGTTGAAGAAGCCATTGATCGAGACGATGCAGTTGTGACGTAAACCCTTCTTTCATCCCCATCTCAAGGACTTGTTTTACCGCTTCCTCGGTCTTAAAGTCCGACCGGAACACTACCCTGGTCCGGTCACCGACGGCTTCGAACGTCGTCACGTTTTCACTGCCCGGCAATTCTTCGGAAATTGTTCCGAAAGCATCCGAAAAATAATCGGCGTGGGCGTAACTTTGCGGAGCATCGATTTGTCGGAAGATCGCTTTTCCCCATGACTCCATTCCGTAGAATTCCCCTTGTGCGGGATCCTTGCAGCGCATACAGTAATGCCAAATGCCGCCTTCGACGAAATCAAAGGTCGTGATTTCCGTTTGCCAGCCTTCCGGTCCCCACCAGGCTTCGAGATGCTCTTTTTCCGTAAATGCGGCAAATACCAGCTCACGTGGAGCGTTGAACGTCCATTCCATTTGAAGAACGGAATCTTCGACTTTCGTTTTTAATTTTTCCTGCATCTTCATTCACTCCTTTGGGTTGACTGTGTCCTGTATCTGTTCCAAATATCCTTCAAGTCGTGTCATCCGGCTGACCATCTGCTGTTCAAACGATTGGCTCCACGCAGTGAGACCTTGGAACGGCTCTGTTCGCAAATGATAAATCCGGCGGTTCGCGGCCGGTTCGATGCGGACGAGATCTGCTTCGAGCAAAACCTTTAGGTGTTTTGATGTCTGCGGTTGGTTAAGGCCTAACTGTGCGGCAATCTCACCGACCGGCAACGGACCTGTCTTTAACAGTTCGACGATGTTCAGGCGATTGGTATCGGATAAAGCAAATAACGTACGTGCAAGCCTCTCTGACATGATTTCCACCTCTTCTTATTTATATATACCCTTAAAGGAATATTCCAAACAAAGAATATATAAAATTGAGCGGAAAAGTTGTCTTTTCGAGCTGACGTACAGTATCGTCAAAGCACACGCATGTAAAGAGAGAGTGAAGTCTGATGAAAACCGAATGGCTCGAAGCCTTTCACGTTACGGCGGAAACATCTAGCCTGACGAAAGCGAGCGAACTTTTGCATATGACGCAACCGGCGCTTAGCAAACAAATCAAAAATCTCGAACAAGCGGTCGGCGCTCCGCTGTTCACACGGACGACGAGCGGCGTCTCGTTGACGCCGGCAGGAGAAATCGTCTTCAAAGACGGACAAAAAATTCTCGAACAGCTCGATGACATGCAACGAAAAATTGATCAGTTGCAGGGACAGACGTCGTTTACACTCGGTTCATGGCCGAGTGTCGCCATGTCTTACCTGCCGCAACACTTCGCCAACCATCCAACAGTGGGCGGACCGGAACTGAAGATCAAGACGGCCCATACGTACATCGAACTGATGGCCGGTTTGGAGCAGCATCAGTACGATGCCGTATTGCTCGACGATCGGCAAATCGAGCATCCGTATCCGTCAACAAACCTGTATACGGAACCGTTTTTACTCTACTTCCATGAAGCCGACGAACGGTTCGAAGGCTGTGTCGATGTCCGGTTCGATCAAATCGAAGCCTCGTCGTTCCTGTCCTTGCCGATCGACTGTGACTCGACGAATATCCTGAAAGCCGCGTTTGCGGAACGCGGGGCGACCTATACCGTCGCCTCGGAAATGGAATTTGGTTCAAGCGTCCTTGGCTTCATCCGGGCAAAACTCGGGATCGCGATTTTACCGGCAATCTTTCAGGATGGTCTCCCGCCGGAAGTCCGGACATTGCCGATCACCGGTTTTGACGTGACACGGGAACTATCTCTCGTAACACGGGATGCGGAACACCATCAGACGTTACTCCGTTTGATTGGTCATCCGCGTAGCCGTTGATTCAGTCGGTTCCGCAGAGCGTCGATTTCGGAACGGTCGATCGTCTGATCGTCGATTTCCCCGTAACGGACCACATGATAGAGCATCGGATCAATCGTCAACTTGATCCGGTCGAGCCAGTCCTGGACCGTTTCTTCCGGCCGGCGTTTTGATCCGTCCGGCAGCTGCCGGTCAAAAGAAGCAATCAATTGACGGACTTCGGAAACGGAGTCCGTTTGTTGTCGTTGTTGCTCCGGATGCCAGTCAAGCGGTGCTATCTTCGGACGCAAGATTTGCGGATCCCCCTCTTCCGTCGGCTCAAGCAACTGTTTACGCCGGCGGTATCCGAGTAACCGGCGGAACACAAACACTGATAAGAAGGCTGTGACCAGTGCTCCGACCGGCAGCAGCATATCCGGCAAGAACAAGGAGGCACCTTTGATCATCGGACCGCTCGGAAAACGTTTGATTTTTATCGCCGCCGCCTTCAGTCCTTTACGCGGTTTGATTTTATAATGGAAGGTATAATCCGCCGGTTTGTAAATGTAAGTCGTGTAGGCATAACGTTCAAAAGCAACCAAAGATGCTGCCAGTACTAAAACGGAGAGAATCATCAGTCCGAGCTTCCGTTTCATATCGCCCCTCCTTTTTTTACCAAATAATAACATATCGTTTTCAGTCCATCAGCATTTTTCTTTCTTTTCAGTCAATTTGAGCGTACAGTAAAATTACACTGTCAGAATAGGATGTGATCGTATGTACTTACCTTCGTTTCAACTGGATCAGAAAACCGTTCTTGTGACCGGTGCAGGTCGTGGCATCGGCCGTGCCCTGGCAATCGGAATGGCAGAAGCTGGCGCAGATGTCTTACTGGTCGCCCGAACGGAATCCGATTTACAGGAAACCGCAAAACAGGTCGAACAGCTTGGACGACGGGCCTTTGTTTTGACGTGCGACGTCACCGACCGGACGCAGGTCCAGGCGACAGTCGACCGTGCCTATACATATGTCGACCGGATTGATGTCCTTGTCAACAACGCCGGAATGAACATCCGCTCGAAAGCACTGGATGTCACCGAGGACGAGTGGGAAACAATCCAGCAGACGAACTTAAAGTCTGCCTTCCTGTTCTCACAGGAAATCGGGCGCCGGATGCAGGACACGGGCGGCAGTATCCTGAACATCGCTTCGGTTGCGGGACATGTCGCGCTGCGGACCGGTGTCGTCTATGCGACGACGAAAGCCGCCTTGATTCAGATGACCAAAGTCTTGGCGCTGGAATGGGGACCAAAAAACATCCGCGTCAATGCAATCGGACCGTGGTATTTCAAGACGCCGCTGACGGAACCATTGCTCGCCGATCCAACCTACTTACAGGAGATCGTTGACGTGACACCGCTCGGCCGGGTCGGTGAACTGACGGAA
Source organism: Exiguobacterium sp. s138 (assembly GCF_018618775.1). Taxonomy (NCBI): domain Bacteria; kingdom Bacillati; phylum Bacillota; class Bacilli; order Caryophanales; genus Exiguobacterium; species Exiguobacterium sp. s138. The sequence goes on from NZ_JACSMW010000002.1 coordinate 587,599, forward strand.
CTCGTTGGACCGGCTGTTTTTCTCGCGTCGGATGCCGGAACATACGTCACCGGACAAACGTTATTCGTGGACGGCGGGATGACGATTAAAGGGTTTTAATTAGAACAAAGCAACAGGGACTTCCGATTTTTATCGAGAGTCCCTGTTTGTCCTTGAGTAGAACAACTGTCTTTTTCATCAAAATGATTAAGTACGTACATATAAAAAAGAAACAAGTCGTGGGACTTGTTTCTTCACAACACACGGAAAGGACGGACGCTGTCGGATTTTTTCAAGCGGTATTCGGCAATCGGTTTAAAGTGGCTGTTCAGCGTCTTGACCCGGAATTCGGCCGTTTCAGTGATTTCTTCGAGGACGTGATACGTTTTCGTTTTCGCATCATACACATAATCGATCAAATCAGCTTTACTATCATATAAGACACGGACTTGTTTCGTCTTATGATTGATTTCATACATCCGGTCTTGATTAAAGATCAGTTCGGTTTCTTTTGTAAGGGTTTGTGTTTTCTCGACCCCGCCTTTTACATATCGATCCGTTGTCATCATTTTCGTACTACGCTGTTTTTTAACGTCATACGACAAGACCGTCAATTTTTCATTTTTTTCCGAACGGTTGCCGTAAATTTTGAGTTGTGAACCGGCCAGGCGAATGTAATCGGCATAAATTAATTCTTTGATGGTCTCATGCTGGAGAGGCTTCAATGATGTTGGATCAAAGCTATGGAGTTTGATTGAGTAATCGATTCCTTTCATATGATCTGCCAGTACATACAATTTATCACCGGTCACGATCAAATCTTTTCCGAAGCCGGTATAACGTTTCGTTGCCCCGATTTTCTTGAAATCCAATGTATATTTCGTCAGCGAAAATTGATTGATTGCCGATAAACTCATCATGTAATAGGCATTTTTATACTTCTTGATTCGCATCGGTGCCGGCTCAATCTGCTTGATGGTCGTCTTACTATTTTTCAAGTTGATGACACGGTTATGATACGAGCTGTACAACAGTCCGTCATGCAGACGATCAGCGCCTTTCAGCGTATAGCGCACCGTTTCGATCTTTTTATTGCCGATATAAGTCTCGAATGTCGTGAGCGGCTGTTCGTAACTTGTTGAAACGACTTGATACGTATCTTTTTGCGCCGCTACAGCGTGATTAAATCCAACAGTCATACTGACAACTGTTGCTGCCATCAGCAGCTTGTAAGCTTTTTGCATAAGTTACACCCCTTCCTGAATTTGTCACAACACCTGAAACGGCATTAAACGGCCGATCGGCTGAAACTTATAATCGGCAACCGGCTTAAAGTGGCTGTTCAGCGTCTTGACCCGGTAGTTACTTGTTTCATAATTTCCTTCGAGCACATGATACGTTTTGGTTTTACTGTCGTACGCATAGTCAATCAGTGCCTGTTTACTGCTGTACAGAACCCGGACCTGTTTCGTTTTTTGATCGACTTCGAGCATCGAATACATATTGAAGACTAAATCTTTTGTCGGTGACAAGGCTTTTGTCTCGTTGACCCACATGACGGATTGCTTGGACGTCAAAACGATTTTGCCCTGTTGTTTTTTTAAGTCATACGACGCAATCGACAGCTCTTCCCCTGCTTCCGTTTGATTGCCGTAAATTTTCAACTCGTTACCGGTATGCCGGAAATGAAAAGCAAAAATCATCGGCTTGATTTTCTCAAGGTGGAGCGACGTAAAGTGTTTAGTATCAAACGTATGTATTTCAACCGAATTCGTTTCCGTTTTCATGTTATTGGCGAGGACATACACTTTATCTCCGGTTACGATCATGTCCCGCCCATGACCGACAAATCGTTTCGTCTGACCGATTTTTTTGAACTCAGACGTATATTTCGTCAGTGAAAATTCATTGAGTGCAGATATAGTTAAGACATAGTAAGCATTTTTATACTTTGTAATCCGCAGTGGCGAGTCGGCGACTTTTTGGAGTGTCGTCTTGCTGTTTTTCAGATTGATCACCTGGTCACCGTAAGAACTGTATAACAAACCGTCATGCAGACGATCGACACTGCCTAACGTGTAACGTACCGTTTCCACTTTCTTTCCGCCGATGAAGCTCTCAATTTGGGTCAACGGTTGACTGTAACTCGTCGACGCGATCTTGTAACTGTCCGATTGTGCCGAAACATCATGAGTAAAACCAATCGTAGAACTGACAATCGTTGCTGCCATCAACAGCTTGTATCCTGTATGCATGTCCCGGGTTCCTTTCCATACGAACCATATTGAGGTTCTAGAAACCGTCACATCCTGACGTCTCCACTTTCTCCTCTATATAAAGAATACCCATTTAATGTCACGTGGAAAGTCGTGAATCATTAAATGGGTCAATTCGTTTTTCAGGAATGAGATTATTTTTTAACGACCGGCCGCATCGGATCAAAAACGGCTTTCGAATCGAAAAACGGATCCAAGACTTTGGTCTTCCCGGCAATCGCCTGGCGGAGCCGAATCCCGTCGACATTGATCCGCGCCTGACGGTAATAATCTTTCCCTAACTGTTTCCAGGCATGCTGCGACGCATCGACGTTATAAAAATAATGGAACCCTTGCTGCGTCAAATAACGGTATTTATCCCCCGTGTACCCATGCCAATTCTGAATATCACTGCCGAACGGATAAATCAACTGCCGTGTCGTTCCGATCAATGGAGCGACATCACGGTTGTAGCGAGCCGTATCCGCCTGAAGCGTTGCCAGACTGACTTTTCCAATCGCGATGTGACCATAGGTGTGGCTGGCAAATTGCCATCCGTCCTTCTTCAAGGCCGTTGCAGTCGCTTTTGCCTGTTGACGCGCCTGCTCAACTTTAGAAGAACTTCCGTACTGCGCATACGACGACCGGTACCCGAGAACACCGTTGTAGCCGGTGATACCAAGCAATCCTTTTGCGCCGTGGTAAGAGAAGTCCGGATGGCGGTTGACGAACGCATCCACGATCGGCACGAGATCATACGCACCATCCGGTTTTCCGGCCATCGAATTGGTGATCCGCCCGTTTTTCACTTTCAACGTCGTCGCAAAACCGTCTCCCGTCATGTATTCATAGTAGTTGACGTCATCCTGCGACAGGACAAGCGGCTTTTTGCCCTTTGGAAAAGCAAGTCCCTTTTCCGTCATCCGTCCGTCTCTCCATACCGCAAGATCGGTCGGGCGGACGAGGACATAGTTCCGTTGATACAAGGCGGTCAAAATCCGTTCGAACTCCCCTTGCGTCACCATATAATCATCGTAGCCCTGCTGTTTCCGGTCCCCGTCAAAGGCACGTTTCGGCTCGGCGATCAAGGAGTGGAAAAACAGGTGCGGGACGGACGTGCCGGCTTTAATCATACTGAGATCCACCTGTTTCGCCGCGTATTCCTTCCGCTTTTGTTTCGCTTCCGTCGTCTTCAACCGGTCGACAATCCGGATTGCCCGGGCATAATCGTACTGGGCCGCGATAAAATCGGCGCGTTTTAATTCCTGACGTATGTAGCTCGTGTCTGCTGCCTGATGTTCGACCTGCTTCGTTTTCGTTTCTGATCCAACTGACGGCTGACCGCATCCACTGATCAATACGATTCCTGCAAGACTGACGCCCATCCATTTTTTATTCATCTGAATTCCGTCCTTTCTCCGACAAACAATACTCCACTCCGCTTACTTTTTATATTCCCGATTATTCAGTCGATTAACTACTTTGAGAAGGGTATTCCAGTTCGTTATGTCCCCCATCCAAAGCGGAAGTACACAAACCGCCCGGATGGGTGTTTAATAAGGGACGTAATGAAAACACACGGAGGTGCAACACATGATTGAACAAAACGTCATTAATAATATTTGGTATAACACAGAAGAAACGATTCCCGTCTTTAACCCGGCAACTAAAGAATTGCTCGGACACGTCCCGAGCAGCACAGCAGACGATGCAGCGCGTGCCGTCGATGCAGCAAGTACAGCATTCGTCGACTGGTCGGAACGGACAGCCGATGACCGCGCCGATAAAATCGATGCCTGGTACCGCCTGATTCAACAACACCGTGATGAACTCGCGGAAATCATGACGCTCGAACAAGGGAAACCATTCGTCGAAGCACGCGGAGAAATCGACTACGGCAATCAATATGTCCGCTGGTATGCGGAAGAAGCGCGCCGGATCTACGGAGAAACAATTCCGGCATCGGTTCCCGGGAAACGACTCTTCGTCGAAAAAGAACCGGTTGGTGTCGTTGCGGCAATCACGCCATGGAACTTCCCGGCAGCAATGATTACACGGAAACTCGCTCCGGCACTGGCTGCCGGCTGTACCGTCGTGTTGAAACCGTCAGAAGAAACACCGTATACGGCACTTCGCCTCGTCGAACTGGCGATCGAAGCGGGTATTCCGGCTGGTGCGATCAACGTCTTGACTGGGGACGCCGCAACAATCAGTGGTGTCTGGCAAGGCGATTCCCGTGTCCGGAAAATCACATTCACCGGCTCAACAGCGGTCGGTAAATTGATCATGCGTCAAGCGGCTGATACGATGAAAAAATTGTCGCTTGAACTCGGTGGTCATGCGCCGTTCATCGTCACGGAAAATGCCGATCTCGACAAAGCCGTTCAAGGCGCCATCCGCTCGAAATTCCGCAACGGCGGACAAGCCTGTGTCGCAACGAACCGCTTTTATGTCCAGGCATCGGTTCTCGACGCCTTCACTGAAAAATTCGTCGCTGAAGTCAATCGTCTGAAAGTCGGCAACGGACTCGACGCCGATTCGACGATCGGACCGTTGATCAATGCGAAAGCCGTTGCCAAAGTCAAAGCACATATTGACGACGCCGTCGCCAAAGGCGCAACGATTCTTTCCGGCGGTACGATTGATGATTCAGTCGGATACTTTGTTGAACCAACCGTCCTCGGTAATGTCACGGAAGACATGATCTGCATGCAGGAAGAAACGTTTGGTCCGCTCGCACCGATTTCGGTCTTCGATACGCTTGACGAAGTCATCGAACGCGCGAACAACACACCATACGGTCTTGCGGCCTATGCGTTCTCGGAAAAAATCGACGAAGCTCTCCTGCTCGGTAAAAAACTCGAGTACGGCATCGTCGGTTTGAATGACGGTGCACCATCTGCTGCCCAAGCCCCATTTGGCGGCTACAAAGAAAGTGGACTCGGCCGTGAAGGCGGCGTCTACGGCATCGAGGATTACCTCGAAGTCAAATACCTTTCACTCGGTTAATCACAAAGCAGCCCCTGTCCACTGGACAAGGGCTGTTTTTTTCATTTACTCGACGTACTCATAGAGAACGACACTTTCGATATAGTGAATGAAGCGGCGCAATTCTTTTTCTTCCTCGCCGGACAAATCGCCTTCGTTTGACATCGAAGCGATTTCCTGGCGCTGGACTTCGATTGCCCGCAGACAAAGTTCTTCTTTTTGCTGATCGACGTCGGCTTTTCCGCCGACCGGTGACGACCAGCGCGTGTGTTTAAAGCGTAAACGTTTATAGAATTCGAGTACGCTTTGAACGACATCGACCGGATAATCGCCGCGGCATCCTTCAAGCCGGGTGACGACTCCTGTCATGACCTGTTCGTACAGTTCATGTTCGACCTGTGTCAGACGGATCAATTGATCGGACGACATGTTAGACCGTTTCCGTTTCCAAAGGATTTTCCGGATCGGTTGCAACAGACGGAAGCGGGCTTCCTTGTCGATGGCTTCGCGGCGGTTATCAATCGACCGGAAGACTTCTTTTTTCAGCTGGTCCGGTGTTTTATGTTCCTGCAGGAATTGTTTCGTCAAGTCACGTTCCCACTGGACCGCCTCAAGCCGCAGTTTTTTCAGCTGTTGGTTGAAGTGGGTTAATTCTTCTTCACTTTTCTCCTGTGCCCGTAACAGGCGCAGCATGACATGATATTCATTTAATAAATCAAAGGCGACGGTCGAATTTTCTTCCTGAACGACCTGTTTGATTTCCGTGATCGCCCTTTTGACCATCCGCTGTTTATACGAATTCAAATCGAGTTCCGGCTGAGCATCGGCCTCACCGCGGTTGAGCAACGGTAAAAGGATTGTCGCGAGAACCAGTGTGAAGATGATGACACCGGCCGCGAGGAAAATGATCAGCGACCGTTCCGGGAACGCTTCTCCTGATTCGGTCACGAACGGTAATGACAAGACCCCGACCATCGTAATCGTTCCGCGGACGCCGACGAGTGTCGTGATGACATCCTGCTTAAACGACGGTTTGCGGTGATCCGCTTTTTTCAGGAAGCGATGGTCGAACCAATTGAAGAACATCGTCCAAATCAAGCGAATTAAAAGAATGACCGTTCCAATTTCAATCACAAATGACATCAGACGCCAGTTGTTAATCGCGTCATCGGCAAAGATTTCGCGTGTCGCTTCCGGTAACGTCAAACCAAGTAATAAGAAGATGATCCCGTTTAAGATGTAGGCGATCATCGTCCAGATGTTGTCGGTCAACGTCTGCTCCTGGGCAAAAAACGTTTCCGTCCGTTCTTTAATCAAGGCGTGGAGAATCCCGCCCGTCACGACGGCAATGACACCGGACGCATGCAGAATTTCTTCTGCGACGAAAAAGATGATGAACGGTGTCAGGATTTGCAGTAACGCATAAAAGACGACGTCTTCAATTCCGGTCCGGCGTAATTTCATCTTCAGCCAGTTCATCGCGATGCTGATCGTAAGACCGACGACGGCTCCGACGACGAACATGTAGACGAATTCCGTTGTCGCCTGCTGGATCGAGAAGTAACCGGTGACGACGGCGGCGACCGCATAACTGAAGGCAACCAGTCCCGAGGCGTCATTGATCAACGACTCTCCCCGGACAAGATTTAAGATCTGTTCCGGAATCTGAACGCGTTTCGCGATCCCGTTGACGGCAATCGGGTCAGTCGGTGACAGGATGGCCGCGAGCGCAAAGGCGGCCGCGACCGGAATGACCGGTACAAGCCAGTTGATGAAGTAACCGCCGATGACCGTCGTCAACAGGACGAGGACGATGGCATTACCGAAAATGGCGGCACGCATCTTCCACAGTTCATCACGCGGAAAATGTGAACTGTCGTTATAAAGCAATGGAGCGATGAATAATAACAGGAACCATTCCGATTCGACTTCAATCTTCAGCCCGCTGATCAGCAGCGCGGCAATCGTTCCGACGAGGATTTGAATCAACGCGGTCGGAATGAAGCGGATGTAGTGTCCAAGGACTTGAGTCAAGATGATTAAGGCAAGCATTAACAAAATAAGTGATAACGTTTCCATAGAAAACCCCTTCCATACTTTCACTGTTTCTCTGGTTATATCGTAACATAGTTTCTCACTGACTTAGGAACAGAACCCCTTGTCAGTCCTCATATAAGGCGATGACCGCCCGGGCCTGCTCCTGGATCTCTTGACGCAGGAGCAACGGTTCGAGAACCCGCACTTCCCGCCCCAATCCGAATAACTGTCGTCCGAGAAACGGCAGTTCGGCAACCGGCACGAACCACGTCCGCAACGCATTCAGCGGCAAAACCCCTTCAAGTAACCGTTCGCCGAGCGGCGTCAACTCGAGACGGACCGTCACCTGTTCTCCCGCCTGCCCGAGCTGCTCCGCCTCCTCAAACGTCATTCGCTGTGACGGAACCGTCGTCTCGGTCACCTGCTCCATCCGGTCGACCCGGTACTGGCGTAATCCGCGGTCTGTCTGCGCGAGCAGATACCAGCGGTTCCGTTCAAACGTCAGACCAACCGGGTCAATCCGAATCGTCCGACGACCGCTTATCGTCCGGTAAATCAGTTCACCCTGCACTTCCATCTCCATCAGCCGCAACAAGTCGCGCGTCAATGGAGACGCCGGTGTATCCGGTTTGGCAAAACGGACACGCCCTTTCAACCGGTCGAGCTTCAGTTCGAGATCGGCCGGCAGTTCGTGCAGATACCACTCGGCAAGATTGCCGCGTAACGTACCGAACGGCAAATCCGGCACCTGACCGACCCAGTCGAGCATCAAAAACAGTGTGATGGCTTCCTGTTCCCGCAAAGCAAGCGGCGGCAACAGACGGTTTGGTAAGACCCGGTAGCCGCCAGCCGGTCCGCGTTCGCTGTAAATCGGATAGCCGTTTGCTTCGAGCTCCAACAAATCGCGCTGGATCGTCCGTAAGGAAACGCCGCATGCTTCCGCCAGTTCCCGCGCCGTCAGCAGTTGTTGCCGGTTCAACAGACGCATCAGTTTCAGCTGTCGGGTTTTCATGATAAAAAACCTCCTTTAATTATGACATCTTTTGTCATGATTATACCGTAGACTAAAAACAGAACGAACCAAAGGAGGAAAAAAGATGACACAAACCGTTTTATATATCGCCTGCAGCTTAGACGGTAAAATCGCCCGTTTGGACGATTCACTCGATTGGTTGTTCGCTGTTGAAGGAGACGGTGATAACGGCTACGCGACGTTCATGCAGGACGTCGGTGCCGTCATCATGGGGCGGAAAACGTTTGACGAAGTACTCGTTCTCAGTAACGACTACCCTTACTCCGCCATCGACAACTATGTCCTGACCCGGCAACCGGACAAACAGTCGGACCATGCCACGTTTACGAATGAGCCGCTCGATGTCTTGCTTGACCGGATTGGTCCGACAATCGACGGGAAGATTTGGCTGATTGGCGGCGGCGAACTGATTCAGGAAGCGTTACGGTTGAAACGAATTAATCAGATGGAACTGGCAATTGCCCCTGTCGTCCTCGGCAGCGGCATCCCGCTGTTTCCGGAGGGAACGCTTGAAACCCGGTTCCGACTGACCGGTTGCCGTCCGTCCGGACAGTTCATCATGGCTACGTATGACATCTTAAAAGGATGACATCTCAAAAATACGCTGACCGGGCTTGAAGCCGGTCAGCGTATTTTCGAATCAGGATTTCGGTTTCGTTTTTTTCGGTTTTGGTTCCGTCCACTTGAATATTCCGTTCATAAAGTTGAAAATCCGTCTTGATTCCTTTGTCATCAGCGGTCCGAGAATCGCGAGAATCAGGACATAGAGTGCCGAGAACGGGGACAGGATCTCCATCAAACCGCCGGCGATGCCGAGGTTCGCGACGATGATCGAGAATTCACCGCGTGAGACAATCGTCAGCCCGATGTTCGAAGACGCTTTATGCGACAGTCCGGCTCTTCGTCCGGCAATCATGCCGGCGACATAGTTTCCGACAATCGTGATGACGACGGCACCGAGGGCAAGCCAGACGGCGTCAAGCAACATCGTCGGATCGATGCTCAGTCCGAAGCTGAAGAAGAAGATAGCACCGAAGAAATCACGGAACGGCACGACGAGGTGCTCAATCCGTTCGCCTTGTTCCGTTTCCGAAAAGACGAGTCCGAGCAGTAAGGCCCCGATGGCTTCCGCGACGTGAATCGTTTCCGAGAAGCCGGCGACGAAGAACAGGGCGGCAAAGACGACGATGATGAAGACTTCATCCGACGCAATCTTCAGCATCCGATTCAGAAGTGGTGTCGCTTTGCGGGCGATGATGAAGAACAACAGCATGTAACCGAGAGCGATTAAAATCGATGTGACCGAAGACAGTAACGTCGTTCCGTCGCCAAGCAGGAGTCCCGATAAGACGGACAGGTAAACAGCGAGGAAAATGTCTTCGAACATGATGATCCCGAGAATCAACTCGGTTTCCGTATTCCCGGTCCGTCGCAGATCGACGAGGACTTTCGCAACGATTGCGCTCGACGAAATCGTGATGATTCCGGCGATGATCAGCACTTCATATAACGGGAAGCCGGCGATGAATCCGTACAGCAATCCACCTGTGAAGTTAATCGATAAATAAATTGTTCCACTCGTAACGATCGATTTACCCGACCGGATTAATTTTCCGATTGAGAACTCCAGTCCCAGATAAAACAAGAGGAACAGGACACCGATGCGTCCGAGGAAGCTGATAAACTCAGCACTTTCAATGAACTTGAAGTCTAGTATCCCGATTGTCGGAGCGTGCGGTCCGACGATCATCCCTAAGATGATTAAAAACGGAATGATCGAAAAATTCAATTTATTCGCAAGCAAAGCTGCGATTGCCACTAAGATAAGCGCGGTACCGACTTCAAATATTAAATGATCCATCTATCATCCGCCTCCTTCGATTGAGAAGAGTGCTTTCGTAATGTGGCGGACATTTTGACGTTCTCCCGACAGGACAATCGTATCACCGGCTTCAAGACGTGTCTCCGGACCCGGGTTCAATGATTTTGATTTATCGTGTTTGAGGACAGCGATAATCGAGATGTCGTACTCGTTTCGTACGTCGAGTTCGCCAATCGTCCGGTTGTTGACGGATGAGTCCTCACCGATCTTAAACCATTCAATGACGAGATCGTCAAACGCCAGTTCAATTTTTTCAAGGTCCTTCGGTTTATATGCCAGACCGCCTAAAATACCTGCCATCTGTCTTGCCTCTGCGTCGTTGAATGTCACACTTGAGATGCTCTCATCAAAATCATCATCGTCATAGTGGTGCATTTCCCGGCGTCCGTCATCGTGGACAATCACAACCACCTTGTCCCCTCTTGTCGTAATTCCTTCGAACTTCCGTCCGATTCCCGGTAAATCTACTTCGCGCATATCCATGTTGTTAGTTCCTCCTTTTAGTTGGTCAATCTGATAATTTTACAGGTGATGATGTGCTTTTTGGATGAGTGATTTGAATTTCTCGTCACTCAAAATATCTTGAAGGTCATGCAGCTGTTGTAAATCCGCTTTCGCCATGATGACAAACCCGTCTTCCTCGATGAAGGCAACGCGATCTCCTTCCTCTACTTGTAACGCCTGTCTGATTTTTTTCGGGATCGTGATTTGCCCTTTGGACGTCAACTTGGATAGCTCCATTCCGAACTTCCTTCTTTCTTTGTCTGATTTTCCTTACTTCCTTACTTTTCTTATTCCCAGTGTAACATACGTTCAAACTAATTCCGAGTACTTTGCTTTGAATTAACGAAAAAGTTTTTTTCTCATCCTTCAGGCGGTCATTTTCCGGACAAAGATGGACTATACTGAAGGAAAGAAAGGAGGAACGGCCGATGAAAAAATGGCGTTTTGTCTACTTGCAACTTGTATGCAGCGGGTTGTTGATCAGTCTGTTCGGATTGGCGGGAGTCGCCATTTCCCTGCTGATTAAAAGAGCACAACGGGGATTCTCACTGGAAGTCTTACTCGATAAACCGGGTTATTTCATCTTGATGGCGGGACTGCTCGCATTGATTCCGAGTCTGCTGATCCTGGTTCATGTCTTAAAAATTCTCCGGTCGCTTAAGGGAAGTATGGCTGAAGCGAATGTCCTCTCTTCTTCCTTCGGCACAATTAAAATCTGTTTTATCCTTATCAGTTGTGTCGCAGTCGGTCTGTTTCCGGTCATGTTCATCGTCGCCGATCGGGATGATGCACCGGGTCTGATCCTATTTGCTTTTATACTGATTTTGATTCCTGTTACACTCGGTGTCATCAGTTCGCTTTTACAGTCACTTGTTAAACAAAAGAACTTGATTTCCGGAACAACAGCTTAAAAGATGGGTCTGGCATACTAATCGGACAACCTGTATAATTTTGGTAAAATGCTTCTGGAAAAGCAGGTGGATTTGGTTGTCTCGTTCTTCGACTCTTTTGGCTTCATTCGGTATCTCCCAGTTTGGAGATTTTGTTTACCTCGTCGCGATCAATGTCTACCTCTATCAACTGACCGGTTCTGCCGCCGCAGTTGCCGGTCTTTGGATCATCGGTCCGCTCGCCGCCCTGTTGACGAAATTTTGGGCTGGCAGCGTGGTTGACCGGGCCGATGTCCGACGCTGGCTGATTGGAACCGATCTGGTCCGGGCACTGCTTGTTGCCTTGATTCCCTTTTTATCGTCCTTACCAATGATGTACCTGACGTTGTTTGGACTGGCGTTCGTCAAAGCATTTTTTGAACCGGCCGCCATCCGTTATCTGACGCAGATGATTCCGGAAAGCGGACGCAAGTCGTTTAATGCGTACCGAGGTCTGATCACATCCAGTGCCTTTTTGATTGGTCCGGCACTCGCCGGTCTGCTGTTACTTGTTGCGACACCCGATGTCGCCATCTGGATCAATGCCGGTTCATTTCTCGTGTCCGGGGTACTACTCCTGACGTTGCCGTCCGTTTCGCATGCGACTCTGTCAACCGTCCGCCTGTCGGATATTAGAACCGATTGGCGGATGGTCAGCCGGTTCAGCCGGACCAACTGGTTTGTCAGCCGAATTTACCTGGTCGGTATTTTGTCGATGAGTCTCGCACTTGCAATGGATGCTCAGGAAGTCGTCTTTCTGCAAACGGTCGTCGGTTTGACCGCCACCGATTACGGTCTTCTGATCAGCATCACGGGAATCGGTTCCGTCCTCGGCGGTCTGACGGTTGCCCGTTTTGCAAACCGGCTGTCGCTCAAGACATTACTCGTCAGCGGTTATCTGTTCGTCGCAATCGGCTACCTGATGTATGCGACTGCCGGCTCATTTCTGATCGTGACGGTCGGATTTTTACTGCTCGGCTTTTTTAATGCCTTTGCCGGAACCGGCTTCATGACGTTTTATCAAAACAATGTCCCGCAAGCTTTGATCGGCCGCTTCACGAGTCTGTATGGTCTCGGTCAAAGCGTCATCCAGATTCTGTTGATTTTAGCGATCGGCTTTACAGGCGACCTGTTCCCGCTTCGTTTCAGCATCATTGCCGATTCTGTTTTGCTTTCACTGCTGAGTCTCATACTGATCCGTCATGTCCTGCAACCGGACAAGGAAGCATTTTTCCGGGACGACAGACGACCAAACAAATTTCGTAATACATAGAAGGACGTGCTAACATGAAGATTTTAATCGGCCAACCGAAACAGGAAACACAACTCGAACAATTGCAACGTGAAATAGCGGCCTATCCGGACATCGATCTTCTGCTGTATCCGGAAGGTTACTGCCGCGAGACGGATGTCGAGACGTTACGTCACTTGGCGAAGCAATTCGCGACCGTCATCGTGACCGGGTACCGCGATGCGGATCGCCTGGACCGGGCCCTGATCATCAATGCAACAGGCGAGATTCTGCTCGACCGGGCGAAGACACCGGAAGCCGGTCCACTTTATACGCCGTCGACGGCGACTGTTGCCGGACAAGCTGCCGGATATCTGCTTTGCCGGGAGATTTTCCTCGGCCTGGACGGTCTGAAGCAGGACAAAGTCGACATCATTTTTAATCCGATCGGTGTCGGGATGTTCAGTGAGGAACAATACACGGACTGGTCCGGCGAAGCCCGGCGCATCAGCCGCCAGCAATCGGCACTATTCCTCGGAACGAGTCACGCCGACGGCTCTTACCGCAATTGCGGCTTCTCGATTCCGACGGCGTTTGCCTTTGACGCGACCGGCGAAGCGATTTTCTTCTCAAAAGATGATCCACGGACACGGATTCTCGATACAGAGACGCACATGGTTGAATTTGTGGATGCTTCATCCGTTGAACAGACGATCTAATCAAAAAACCCCCAAACCGGTTCGCCGGTTTGGGGGTTTCATCTCATTGATGCTGTTTCGAATTGGATTCTGTCTTTTGCGTCACTGCGGCATACTCATCCCGTAATATTGCATACATCTTGACGTCATGGAACGCCCCTTTGATGAAGATTAATCGGCGTAACGTTCCCTCGTACGTCATCCCGACTTTTTCCATCACCCGGGCTGAACCGATGTTCGGCTCCATGCACCGCGCCTGGATCCGCTCGAGCTTGAGTTCTTCAAAACCATAGGCCATGACACGTGCGACGGCTTCCGTGACGATTCCTTTGCCCCAGAACTGACGCGATAACGCATACCCGAGTTCCGTCTGTTTATTGTCGTCGAGCAACAGGTGGATGAAATCAATTGTTCCGATCATCTTGCCGGTTTCCTTCCAAACGATCGCCCACGGTGCTTCTTTCCCCTGGTCATAGTTTGACAGGACATAGTTCAAAAACTGTTCGGCCTGTTCAATTGTCTGATTGGCATTCCACGTCACGTAACGGGCGGTTTCCTCGTCCTGCGTGTATTCAAATAAATCATCAAGATCGCTTGCTCGAAGCGGCCGCAGCACCAATCGTTCGGTCTTAAGGACCGGTAAGTGCCGGTAAAATTCCGTTGTCGTCATGTTCGTTCCCCCGTTCTTTTTTTACATTATATAGAAAAAATAACAGGAATGCGATACAGTGGAGAAAAATATATCCGGAGGTATACGTTATGACCTTTCAAGCTGTCCCGATGACCGTTGATCAGGCAACTGCCATTCTGAAGTGGACCTATCCGCCGCCGTACGATTTTTACAACATGGAAAAGTCGGAGGAGGCATATGCTGAACTGCTTGACGGTTCCTATCAGGCCGTCATCGCTCACAAACAACTCGTCGGCTTCTTTTGTACGGGCCGTTCTGCGCAAGTCCCACCTGGTCGCCCGCTTCATTTGTACCCAGATGACCATTTGGATATCGGACTCGGCCGGCAGCCCGAACTGACCGGACAAGGGACAGGATTTGCGTTTTGTTCGTTTGTCCTTGATACGGTCAAAGCGCAATCGGCGTTACCGCTCCGTTTAACGGTCGCTTCGTTTAATGAACGGGCGATTCACCTGTATGAACAGCTCGGATTTCAACGCCACGCCGCGTTTTCGACGACGCATGCCACGTTTCTCATCATGACGCAATCTCATACATAAAACACCATTCCGACGTGATGCCGGAACAGCGTTTTTTCTGTTACTGCTGTCGTTTGTTTTTGACCGTTTCCACCGTTTGAAAGACATTCGAATACATGGCGGTAATATGTCTCTTCGTTTTAACATCGTTGTATAACCCGTATGTCCAAAACAAAGTCGTTTTCCCGTTTAAGTAACCGGCTGCATAATCGGTCGTCTCTCCCGCCGCTTCCTTGTACGAAATCCAGTCCGCGATAAACGGCACATGCCCCTTATTCGATCCGATGAAAAACGTCGGAATTCGCATTTTCAGGTAGGTGTCGGCATACTCGCCTTGATCCGCTTCCAGTAACTTGTTCGGCATGATCATGACCGCGTCGAAAGTCGAAGCGACCTGCTTACGATTTTTTAATTCTGTGAATGAAATTTCCTTTAAACGGACGTTGTCTTCCCGAACTTCCGGTGCTTTCCCGATATAGGCAATGTGTAAATATTCGCCCGTATACCGAGGGAAGTCGGGCTCTTTCGGTTGTCCGGTTCCACATCCGCCAAGCATCAGCGCCATCGTGACCGAACAAAAAACTCGTTTTTTCATAACGTCACTCCTTTTAAATGAATATGTGCAGATAGTCGTCAAAAATCCTCGTCATAACCTTCGGTGTATTGGCGATGTAGACGTTGATCTGTTCCTGATTCGACTGAAGCGGATCAAGATCCGTCTCGTCCGTCGGAACATCTGATATGCCTTTGATGATGATGCATTCGACGTCATTTTTACGGCAGATATAGGCAATCGCCGCTGCTTCCGTATCGGCAATCATAATGTCGTTCGCCTGCAGTTCGAGATAATCGTTCCACATGACGACGGCACGGTCAGCCGTACCGATCGTCCCGTTGCCTTTCATGCCATATTTCAGCACATCGATTTCCACGATGAACGACGGTTTAAGCAACGGTTCGATCTCTTTGACCGTACAGTCATATTGAGCGGCACGGTCCGGTATGAGGATATCGAGGATGTCAAACCGTTCGTCGATGCCGGCACACGTCCCAACGACAAGCACTTTTTGAAGTGGAAAACGCGCCAGCATATACTGATTCGCACCAACCCCGTTCACTTTGCGGACACCGGTACTGAAAAAGATGACCGGTGTCCCTTTGATCGTCCGGGAAAAGTATTCTCCGTACGGATACGTCGTTCGTTCCGTTTCTTTTACGTCAAAGTAACTTAATGCCGCCTCGAATTCCCAAACGGTGGCGATACTGACGCCGATTTCGACGTGCTTTAAGTCAGGTATCAGTTCCATTTTTCTTCTTCGTCCATCCAGACATTCCGTTTTAAATCAAGTGTCTGCCCTTCATCGTGAACGCCGAAGTAACACGGCAACTCCACAGCAGCGCCACCGGCTTGCTCAAAGCAGGTACGGAACCATTCTCCGATCAGGCGCTGTTCCTCTTCAAGCAGCGTTTCCTCGTGTTCTTCATAAAAAGCATCAAACGCCTCAGATTGGTCGTCCGGTACGTCCATAAAGACAATTTCATCGAGCACTGATCTACTGCCGGCAAAACCCGGTGTTCCCTCTTCTTCAAATACTTCGTTGGCGTCTCGGTCCATCGAAAAGAGCGTAATCGATACCTCATGGCTCAACGGTTCGATAAAGGCTGCAAAATCAAGCAACTCGACATCTGCTGCAAAAGTCAATTCCGCGACTGTCTTTAACTGATTGACCAACGTCTCTGTGTGTGGTGCGAGATTCGTTCGGATGGAAGCCAAGTATTCAGTAACTGTAAACATATGTATAACCTCCGTCATCTTTTTGAATCATCCTGTATTTAGGATGATTTTCAATTAATCCATACAAAAAATGGATGATTCCTTCTTCATCATCCCGTCTTTCCCTTGTTCCGGCAAGTCTTTTTTGGATATAACAAACAACCTCCACCCGTGTTCAGGTGGAGGTCGGCCGGCTTAACGTTGCACGGCTTTGTTATAAGATAAATTTTGACCGTTTGTCGCGATGACTTGTTTGTACCAGTCGAACGAATCTTTTTTCATCCGTTCCATCGATCCGTTGCCCTCGTTATCGCGGTCGACGTAAATCATCCCGTAACGTTTTTTCATCTCGCCTGTCGTAAACGACACGATATCGATGATGCCCCATGGTGTGTAGCCCATCAATTCAACGCCGTCTTCCGTGACCGCTTCCGTCAACGCCTCGATGTGCGTCTTCAGATAATCAATCCGCGCTGCGTCATGAATCTTGCCGTCTTCAATCGTATCGACGGCCCCAAAGCCGTTTTCGACAATGAAGAGCGGGAGCTGATAGCGGTCATAGAGCCGGTTTAAGACATACCGGAGACCGACCGGATCAATCGCCCAGCCCCAGTCACTCGACTGGATGTACGGATTCTCGACACCGTTCGCAAGGCCGCCGTTGACGATGTTGCCTGTATTGTTGACAGTCGCGTCGTGTTTGACGGTCGTCGACATGTAGTAACTGAAGCCGATGTAGTCAACGGTTCCGTTTTTCAAGATTTCGTCGTCGCCGTCGAGAATCGGAATCTGATACCCTTCGCGTTCAAACTCTTTTAAGGCATAGTTCGGATAATACCCGCGCGCCTGAACGTCCGGGAAGAAGTACCGTTGACGCATCGATTTTTCCGCCAGCATGACGTCTTCCGGATGTGACGAGTATGGATAGATTGGCACGTGGGAAATCATCGCCCCAATCTGGAAGTCGGGATTGATCGCTTTTCCTTTTGCGACAGCAAGAGCACTCGCGATCAGCTCGTGGTGACCGGTCTGATACATGACTTCCATCGCGTTTTCACCCGGCTCGACTTTGACACCGGAATTCGTCCAGAGGAACAACGGGTTTTCGACATCCATCTTGTTGTTGATTTCGTTAAACGTCATCCAGTACGTGACTTTGTCTTTGTAGCGTGTGAAGCAAACTTCGGCGAACCGTTCGAAGAACTCGGCCACTTTCCGGTTGCGGAACCCGCCGTATGCGCGGGCCAGGTGCAACGGCATCTCGAAGTGTGACAACGTGATGATTGGTTCGATGCCGTGTTTCAGCAATTCGTCAAAGACATCATCATAAAACTGCAGACCGGCTTCATTTGGTTCCGTTTCGTCCCCGTTCGGGAAAATCCGGCTCCAGCCGATGGATGTCCGGAGACATTTTAATCCCATCTCGGCGAATAACGCGATGTCTTCTTTATAACGGTGATAAAAATCGATTGCTTCATGGTTCGGATAAAACGTTCCTTCTTCGATCGTCTCGGTAATCAGGCGGGCCACCCCGTGTTCACCAGCCGTCATGACATCGACGACGCTTGGTCCTTTACCGCCGGCGTTCCAGCCGCCTTCAAATTGATGCGCAGCAAGTGCCCCGCCCCATAAAAAATCGTTTGGTAATGTCTTCATCTTCATTTCCTCCTTTTATTCTCTCTTATTTCACGATCGTTAACAGTTCTGTATCGGCTTCGACCGTTCCAGTGTTTGTCGTCAACACTTCCGCGTAACTCGACGCGTTCGTGACGATGACCGGTGTAATCGTCTGTAAACCGTGCTGCTCAATCATTGCGGCGTCGAACGTCAACAGTGTTTGCCCCGCTTCGACATGCGTTCCGTCTTCAACGTGCAGCGTAAACGGCTCTCCGTCCAAGCCGACGGTTTCGAGACCGACGTGAATCAACACTTCAACGCCACTCGTCGACCGGAGTCCGATCGCGTGTTTTGTCGGCGCAATCATAACGACCGTACCGGTGAACGGTGCGACGACCGTGTTTCCGGTTGGACGAATCGCCACACCTTGCCCCATCGCTCCCGATGCAAAAACCTCATCCGGTACGTCCGACAGTGGCACGACTTGTCCCGCGATCGGTGCTTGAATCGTTTCTTCATTCGTCAACGTTGCACTGACTTCTTGTGCCGGAACCGGTGTTGTCGGCGTCGTCGTCACCGGGACAACTTTTTCTTCACCAAAACCAAGGATTTGAATCAGAACGATTGGTAAAATCAAGGCAATCGCCGTTCCGATCAGCAATCCGACGATCGACGACGGATAATCGGAATTAATACCGTTGACGAGCGTCAATGGTCCCGGCAGACCGGCATAAGCGAAGTAATACGGTTTGAAGAAACTCGCGACGACCGCTCCAACCGCGCCCGAGATACAGCCGTAGATGAACGGTTTCTTAAAGCGTAACGTCACCCCGTAGATCGCCGGTTCCGTAATCCCGAAAATCCCGGTCAGACCGGCTGAGACACCAACCTTTTTCGTTTCCTTGTTGCGTGTTTTTGAGATGACACCGATGACGGCACCGACCTGGGCGATGACGGCAATCGTCTGATACGCCTGGAACGAATCCCGACCATATTGTTCGAAGTTCGCCAGGACCATCGGTGTGACGCCCCAGTGAACACCGAAGATGACGATGATTTGCCAAAAACCGCCGATAATCAATCCGGCCAACGCCGGTGCATTTTCCGCTAAATAATTGTATCCGTTTGCAATTCCTTCCGCTCCGAGGGTCGTGATCGGACCGATGACGAGAATCGTCAGCGGGACCATGATGACCATACAGAAAAACGGGACGAACAACGGCTTGATGACATCATTGATCGTCCGGTTCAGGAACCGTTCGAGATAGGACAGTAACCAGACAAGGAACAACGGCGGTAAGACCGATGACGTATACGTCGTACCTGATAAAGCGATACCGATGAATGAAATCGACTCACCCGACGTGATCCGCCCTGCCATCTCGGCCCACGTCGGGCTGACGAGTGCCGCACTACAGGCGACTGCGATGAACTGATTGACTTTAAAATGATTCGCTGCCGTGATCGCAATGAAAATTGGCAGGAACGTAAACGGTGCCCATGAGATAAAGCTGAACACTTCATATGTTCCCGTCGCGGCAAAGTCTTTAAACACAAGTGAAATTAAGATGAGTGCCCCTTGCAGGATACCGGCTGCCGCCAAGATATAGACGAACGGTGCAAAGACCGCGGACATCGTTGCAATGATCCGGTTCAAGATCGTTCCTTTCGGTGCTTCGGTCCCCTGATCCGAATTCCCGTCCTCTAATGAAACAAGTGGTCGAAACGCTTCATAGACTTCCCCGACATGCTGCCCGATGACGACCTGGAACTGACCGCCTGATTCGACAACCGTGATGACGCCCGGTAAGGCAGCGACTTGATCTTTCGCTTTCGCATCCGACCGTTTCAACACTAAACGCAGCCGGGTCGCACACCGCGCAACACTGATGATATTGTCCTCGCCGCCGACCGCCTCCAAAATCGAATGCGCCAGCTGCTGATAATCCCGCACTTTACTCATCCCTGAACCTCCTTATGGTGTAAATCCGTATCGTACGTTCTTATTATAATTGTACATGTACAATTTATCAATACATATTCAATTTAATTATTCGTATTATTTAGTTCGAAATCGTCTTATGCTATAGTAAAAAAGCAGAACAATTACTGGAAAATGAGGGTGAACCATGCTGAAATACCAACAGACGGCAACGGAAATCGAAGCCTACATCGAGCAACATGCATTACAGCAAGGAGATAAATTACCGGTTCTCGATCACTTGATTCGTCAATTCGCGGTCAGCAAGACGACGATGACGAAAGCACTGGAATTATTGGAGCGAAAAGGCATCATCTTTCAAGTCCGCGGCAGCGGGATTTTTGTCCGCAAGACCAATCGGAAAGGCTATATCGAGCTGTTTTCGACGCAAGGTTTTAAGCAGAATCTCGTCGAACATGACATCCGGTCAAACGTCCTGTCGTTTGAGTTAATCCCGTGTCCGGAAGCGGTTGCTGAAAACCTCGGCTGTACGACCGGTGACATGGTTTATTTCATTAAACGGATCCGCTACATCGACGGGCAGATCATGTGTCTTGAGGAGTCCTATTACCGTCAAACCATCGTGCCTTACTTAAACCGGGAAATCGTCGAACAATCGATCTTTGAGTACCTCGAGACGGCCCTCGGACTGAACATCGGGTTCTCGGACATGTATATGCATGTCGGTAAGTTGCCGGACGCAATCGCAACCCACTTGGAGCTGACAGCCGGTGATCCGGCATTGACGGTCGAGACAATCTTCCACCTGACGAACGGCCGACCGTTCGACTATTCCGTCATCACCTATCATTATGAACACTCGCAATTCGTCGTTCAGGCGAACGGCTTGTATTTATGAGGGGGATGGTCGCATGAATGAAGAAATATTGTTTTTTTACGCACTTTTCGCAGGCGGGATCGTCTGTATAATCTTGAGCATCTTGTTATACTTCTGGCTCCGCGAGGATACCGGAATCGAATTTTCTACGTTTGGCCGACTCGTTTTCATGTGTTTACTCGGCGTCGGACTCATCTGGTATACGGCTCCGAGTCTGAAATACGTCTTCTATCATGACTATGCGACAATCAAAGGAACATGTACGGTGGAATACGATGATCAATCCTCACCGCGGACGCTTGACCTTTATTACGATAAAACAGGCGACTATTTCAGTTTCTTGGATCGGGCCGACCTCGGTGCGTACGGACCGGACGTCCCGTATACGTGTCACGTGACAACCACAAAAGATCATGAATTTGAGATCTCTTACCGGCTCTATGATGTTAAGACAAACCGGTTACTCTATTCGTCTGAATAATGGATCCGTTTAAAAAGGAGTACCGTTTAGATTATGTCATTACTATTTTTTACACTGGCCGGACTTGCTGAAATTGGCGGTGGTTATCTAATTTGGCTGTGGTTGCGGGAGGGACTGCCTGCTTATTTCGGATTGCTCGGCGGACTTTCGCTTGCATTGTACGGGGTCATCGCAATCTGGCAGACGTTCCCGACTTTCGGCCGGGTCTATGCCGCATATGGCGGAGTATTTATTGTCCTTTCGCTGCTTTGGAGTGCCGGCATCGATAAAAAACACCCGATTTTTACGACTGGCTTGGTGGCGGGATTTGTCTGATCGGGGTAGCTGTCATCTTATTTGGTCCGAGGAGTTAATACTTACAGGAAATTCGGATTGACGAACTTGTTTCTTGAAAAGGACGTGTCCAGATGAATGCTGAAATCATCACTTATTTTTTCATTTTTTTATTGGGTATCGCGTTTGTCTTACCGGCCTGTTACTTTCTTGTACTTCACTTCGACAATAAGCAGTATGCTTTCTTAAAGAAGCTCAAATGGACAGGTGTCCTGTTACTCGGATTGCTGTGTCTTTGGATGACAATGCCGAGTTTCACCGAGATGGTGTTTCGGGATTACCGTGTATTAGAAGGTGCCTGTGTTCTAGAACCGTCGGAGTCAAAAGGAACATCGATCGACATCACGTTAACGGAGACCAACGATACGTTTTCTTTCCGTGACGCACCTGACCTCGAGGCTTACGGGAAGAAGGTTCCGTATTATTGCCAGGTAACAACGACCCGGAATCAGGCTTTCGAAATCAATTACCGGGTCTTCGACAAAGATACGAAAAAGCTGCTCTATGCGAATTGAGGACACAAACAAGCGGAGTTCCTGTGAATAGGAACTCCGCTTGTTTACTGTTCGATACCCGCTCGCACAGCCGGTTCAAGAAACAGTTCATCATCAAAAGTCGTCAGCTCAATCATCCGGCCGTCTTTTTCGTACCAGGCAGCCAGTCCTTCCCGGTCGATCCATTTCCAGCCGGCTTGCCGGATCCGCATTTCGTATAATACGCCGGGACCTTCTAATTCCGACACAAGATGCGTCTTGACTAATAAACCCTCCGGCTTTTCCTCGACCGTCCCCGTTCGTGGAATCGGAAAACCATTTACGTTTGACGTTTCAAACAGATAATAACAAGCCGTTCCGCTGATGATCGCTACACCTAATAAACCTGCCAGCCACTTTCCCATGCGTCGAGTATTCATGTTATCCCGCCCTCTTCATTCATCTATGTATCCATTTGATTTTACCAATCATTTCCTTAACTTGACCTCCTGCTTAGGGCGGATTCTTGACGGACAAACAAAATGAAAACGAATAAGAAACGTGTCATTTTTGTAAAAAGAAATGAAAAAAATTAATATTTTTTCATTTATCTTGACGACAAGACGTCTTCCTTACAGTCTCAACGGTTTGACAACTCCCGGCACAGAGCCGTTTTTAGTCATTTCCAAGTCGTTAAGCGGCTTAGCGACTTGACTTCATTTCCTACTATGTTACGATACGAACTTATTAAAGGGAGTGAACAGAACTCATGAAATTCAGAAAAGAAAAAGTCAATGTCGTCGACATGAAGCAAACCAAAAAAAGTGTCTACGCGACCGGAATTGGGAATGCGATGGAATGGTTCGATTTTGGTCTTTATTCCTATCTCGCAATCATCATCAGTCAAAACTTCTTTAGTGCTGTTGAAAATGATGAACTGAAGCTTGTCTTTACCTTTGCGACGTTTGCGATCGCTTTTTTAATGCGACCAATCGGCGGAATCGTTTTCGGACGAATCGGAGATCGCCTTGGACGAAAGGTTGTCCTGACGACAACCATCGTCATGATGGCAGCGTCCACCCTGCTCATCGGTCTGTTACCGACGTATGATCAAATCGGGATTTGGGCACCGATTCTACTGTTACTGGCTCGGATTCTACAAGGTTTCTCAACCGGCGGTGAATATGCCGGCGCGATGGTTTATATCGCGGAATCATCACCGGACAATAAACGAAGCGCCCTTGGAAGTGGTCTTGAAATCGGGACACTCGGTGGTTACATTTTAGCTTCGATTCTTGCGACTGTGCTGTTCGTCACGTTATCCGACGATCAAATGGCATCGTGGGGCTGGCGGATTCCGTTTATCTTAGGGGCACCGCTCGGACTGTTTGGTCTGTACTTGCGTCGCCACCTCGATGAATCACCAATTTTCGAAAATGAAATCAATGAAAATACGGAAGAACCGGCGTCGTTCCGCGAAATTCTCCGGGACCACAAACGCGATATCATCGTTTGTTTCATCGCCGTTGCATTCTTCAACATTACGAACTACATGTTACTGTCGTATATGCCTTCTTACCTGAATGAAGTCATGGGCATCTCAAGCTCAACGAGTACGATTTTGATTACCGGTGTCATGTTCATCATGATTCCACTCGCCTACTTTTTCGGTAAACTCAGCGACAAAAAAGGCAATCGGAACATCGTCCTGTTTGCATTGGCCGGTCTGTCGATTCTGTCGATTCTCTCGTTCTACCTGATTGGTCTGAAGCCACTCCTGTTCGTCGGAATCGGAATCTTCATTCTTGGATTCTTCCTCGCCATCTTCGAAGGAACGATGCCAAGTCTGTTGCCGAGTATCTTTTATACAGACGTCCGTTACCGAACATTGTCTGTCACGTTTAACGTTTCCGTTTCGATTTTCGGCGGAACGACACCACTTGTCTCGACTTGGCTCGTCCATGCGACACAAAATCCACTCGCTCCGGCGTATTACCTGACAGCCGTCAGCGTGATCGGCTTCATCACGTTCTTCTTCTTCTTCAAGAGCACATCGGGTAAAGCCTTAAAAGGTTCCCACCCGACCGTCTCGACGGAAAAAGAACTGCAAGCCGTTGCTAAAAAACCGGATGATGCCTTATGGTGGGCAGAATAATTGATTAAAAAAGACCGGCGTCGCTTCTGCGACGCCGGTCTTTGCTTATTTTGAAACTGATGTCTGCGTCAGTACCGCACCGTTTGAAGCGATGACTTCTTTGTACCAGTAGAATGAATCTTTCCGCGACCGCGCCAGTGTTCCCGACCCGTCATCATGTTTGTCGACATAGATGAATCCGTAGCGTTTGCTGTATTCACCAGTCGACGCACTGACGAGATCGATGCAGCCCCAGCTTGTATACCCCATCATCTCGACACCGTCCTCGATCGCTTCCATCATCGCTTTCAAGTGACCTTCGAGATACGCGATCCGGTACGAGTCATGAATCGCACCGTCCGCTTCGACTTCATCGTAGGCACCGAGTCCGTTTTCGACGATGAACAATGGAATCTGATACCGGTCATATAATTTATTCAAGATGATCCGTAACCCGTCCGGATCGATTTCCCAACCCCAGTCACTCGCTTTTAAATATGGATTCTTGACGCCGCTCATGATGTTTCCGCCGGCATCGTTTCCGTCTTTCTCCGCTTTTTCCGTCCGCGACATGTAATAACTGAGCGAGAAGAAATCGACGGTGTAGTCACGCAACAATTCAAGATCGCCGTCTTCGAGAACGAGTTCGATATTGTTTTCAGTGAAGAAACGGTCGGCAAACGCCGGATAGGCGCCGCGGACGTGAACATCCCCGCAGAAATAGTTCATCATCCGTTCTTCTTCCAGGGCGAACTGGACGTCGACCGGGTTTGAGCTGAACGGATAAACCGGAGCGGCAATCAGCATGCAGCCGATTTGCATCGTCGGATCAATTTCCCGGGCGGCCTTCGTCGCCAGACTGCTCGCGACGAACTGGTGATGCAGGCCTTGATAGGTCGACTGCAACATGTTTTCGTCTTCGCGGACCGTCATCCCGAGACTGAGCATCGGCATGAACTGGGCACCATTGATTTCGTTAAATGTCAGCCAGTATTTGACCTTTCCTTGATAACGCTCGAACAGCACCCGGCTGTAGCGTTCAAAGAACGTCACGAGCCGGCGGTCGCGCCAGCCGCCGTATTCTTTTGCCAAATGGAGCGGCAGTTCGTAATGCGAAATCGTGACGAGCGGCTCAATGCCGTGTTTCAGCAATTCATCAAAGACGTTGTCATAAAACTGCAGACCCGCTTCATTTGGTTCCGTTTCGTCCCCGTTCGGGAAGATCCGGCTCCAGGCGATCGACATCCGGTACGTTTTGAAGCCCATTTCGGCAAACAGGGCAATGTCTTCTTTATAGTGACTGTAAAAATCAATGCCGTCATGATTCGGATACGTATACTCTTCTTTTAACTCGAAATCGAACTGCAGATCATGGATGACCTGCATCCGGTGTTTGCCACCCGGCATAACGTCAGCAATCGACAATCCTTTGCCGTCTGTTGCGTACGCCCCTTCGAGTTGATTGGCAGCCGTTGCGCCGCCCCATAGAAAATCGGATTTGATCTGTTTCATGAATAATTCCTCCTCTGATTGGTTTTAGACTAAGATGCGTAAGACATCGCGTGACGGTTCGACCGTTCCTTGATACGTCGGTAAGACGTCGAGATAACTCGCTGTATTCGTCACGATGATTGGTGTGATGACGTCATATCCGGCTTGTTTGATCCGCTCGATATCGAAGCGGATCAACGGATCACCGACACGGATGGATTGACCATTCTCGACGAACGACTCAAAGTGTTGACCGTTCAGCTGGACGGTGTCGAGACCGATGTGAATCAAAATTTCAACGCCGGTGTCCGACCGTAAACCGATCGCATGTTTCGATGGATAGACCGTGACGACTTCCCCGTCAAACGGGGCATAGACGACACCTTCATCCGGAATGATCGCTAATCCTTTTCCCATTGCGCCGCTTGAAAAGACGGCATCATCGACTTGTTCAAGTGAAATGATTTCACCTTTGACCGGTGCGAGGACCGGTAAGCCAACCTGTTCGCTGATCGTCGGTATTTCTTGCGTCACCTGTTCGTTGTCGCGGGCAAAGAAGTATGTCAGTCCGAACGACACGAGTGTCGCGACAGCAAGACCAATCAGTGCACCCCAGAACGTCAAGTTGAGACCGTCCTGCGGAATCATGACCGGAATACCGAAAATCCCGAGTCCGCCCATCGCGTAGGAAGCTGTTCCGAGCCCGCCGCCGACCAAACCGCCGGCCGCTCCACCGACAACACCGAAAATGAATGGTTTTTTCCGCGGCAACGTCAAACCGTACATTGCCGGTTCCGTGATGCCGAAGATGCCGGCAATCGTCGAAGACGTTCCGAGTCCTTTGATTTTCGGATCTTTTGCCCGCATCGTGATCGCGAAGACGGCACCGACCTGACCAAATGTCGCCATCAGGACACCGACTGTAATCGTGTCAAAACCGTTGACGGCCAGGTTATTGATGATGATCGGGACCAGTCCCCAGTGGAGACCAAACATGACGAAGATTTGCCAAAAGGCGCCGATGAAGGCAATCGCGATGACCGGACTCAAGTTGTAGAGGAACGAGTAACCGGCTGCAAGCCCTTGGCTCGCGTATGTTGCAAGTGGTCCGATCGCAAGGAACGTTACCGGAACGACGATCATCAGGACGAGCATCGGTGTCGTAAAGTTTTTGACCGCTTCATGCGAGTGACGGTTAAAGAATTTTTCAAGTTTTGATGAGACAAGCGTCGCCAAGATAATCGGGATGACGGATGAAGCATAACTCATCAGAACGACCGGAATCGTCAGGAAGGTCAGACTCTCACCGGAAGCTTGCAGGGCGACGATCGACGGATAGACGAGCGCGCCCCCGATAATCATCCCGATATACGGATTGCCGCCGAATTTTTTTGCTGCCGAATGTCCGAGGACGACCGGGAGGAAGTAAAATAGGGCGTCCGCCGTCGCGTTCAGGACGATGTACGTACCCATCGTCGGTGTCAATAAGCCAGTCGCAACAAGAATCGCGAGCAACCCTTTTAACAGTCCGCTTCCTGCCATCGGTCCGAGGATTGGTGTGAAGATACCGGCAATCGTATCGATGAAGCGGTTGAATAAACTGGTCTTTTCCGTTTCTTCCGACGTTTCCTGACCGATTCCATTCAGTTCGTTGTAAACATCGCCGACATGGTTGCCGATGACGACCTGGAACTGTCCGCCGCTCTTGACGACGGTAATGATACCGTCGACCTGTTTTAACGCTTCGGCATCCGCTTTTTGTTCATCCTTTAGTTTGAAACGTAACCGTGTCGCACAGTGAAAAACCGTTTTGACGTTGTCTTCGCCCCCGACCAATCGGACGATATCTTGCGCCAGCGTTTGATATTTGCCCACCTGACTCACTCCATTCATGATTTTTTGGAATAAAAAAACCTAAACGACGACAAGTGAAAAACACCTGTAATCCTTTAGGTTTGGCCCGTCGATGCGGTAACCATCCTTACGCACGATTCTGTTTCATGAGATTCTCGATATGAATCATCAAGTAAAGCCGCTCATCCTTTGAGACGGCATAGTCATACTTTCCGGTAATCAAACTGGCAATCTTTTCGACACATTCAAAAGCGAGCGGATAACGTGATTTGACCATTTCATACAATTCTTCGTCTCCCCCTGCCTTCAGCATCGATTTAGAGACAATCCGCTGGACAAAAAACTTGAGATGCGTTAAAAAACGGGCGTACGCGTGGGACTCTTCATCCAGTTCGACCTGAAAATGATAGGTGATGATCGTCATGATCGCCTGCGTCGCCTTCGTCATTTCGGTGACGATGTGGAGACTTTCACCTTTGACGCCGGACATCGAGGCATTGACCAGGTGCAGGGCAATCGAAACGGCTTCTTCCTCCTCGAGACGGACATTATGCCGTTCATTAATCAGCCGGACCGCTTCTTTACCGGCCGCGAATTCCGGCGCATAAAACCGTTTGACTTCCCAGACGAGCGGATTCCGAATCAGGATACCATCTGCATACCGTGACAGCGCATAATGAATGTGATCGGCCAGTGTCACGTACACTGTGTCATGGAGCGATTTGTTGAGTCTGGCTTCAGCCATCTTGACGATTTCCTTAACCGTCTCGATTTCAGCTGGCGGCATCTCGTTTAAAAAATCGATGAACCGTTCCCGGCTCTCTTTACTCTCGAGCGTAAAGACTTTCTCGATCCGTGATTCGTCAATCACATCGCCCATCCGTTTTTGAAACGCGATTCCCCGCCCCATGACGACGTGTTCCTGTCCGTTCGATTCAATCGCCACGACATTGTTATTAAACACTTTCACGATTTGCACGGAATCCCTCACCTCCACCCTTAAGCATCGTATTGAAAAGAAAAAACCTAAATTCATATCCATCGCCGCAACACGCAACAGATATCAATTTAGGTTTTGCCTGCTTTCGCAGTAACAATCCTGAATGGTTTATTCTTTTCATTACTAGAATACGATGGAAAACGTGCAGCTCAATCATTTTATGAAGCGCTTTCAAAATATATTTTGAAACAGAAAAAAACAAGCACTCCCCGTGTTACAGAGCGCTTGCTGTTGTGGTTAAGTTAATTGTTTTAAAACCAGTTTCACCTGCTGGATTTGATAGTTTTCGACGTGCAGCAGTTCCAAATCATAGGTCTCCATCTCGTGCCGTTCCCCGACCTGATAGTCCGTTCCTTTTGCCTGGATGAACCCGGCAATCGTATCGATTTCGTCCGCATCAGGAAACGTCAGGTTAAAGCGCTCAACTAAATCTGCGAGGAGAACTGTTCCCGACAGTTGGTATTCCGTCTTTGAAATCGTTTCGATATCAGCCTGTTCATCTTCATCGAACTCATCACGGATCTCACCGACGATTTCTTCGAGCAAATCCTCCATCGCAATCATTCCTGCCGTCCCGCCGTACTCGTCAATGACGAGCGCAATGTGGGAACGCGTCATCTTCATCTTCAACAACGTTTCCTGGAGCGGTGTGATTTCCGATACAGCCGGAATGTCTTTCAGATACTTTCGTAAATCCCGCTGTTGATCGTTTGCCTGATCCGTCAGGACTTCCTTGACGTTGACGTAGCCGATGATTTTGTCTTTATCGAAATCTTCAATGACCGGATAACGCGTGTACTGATTGTCGGTCATGACCTGCAGGACTTCCGTCCACGTCATGCTGAGTGAGAGCGTCGTCACGTTCATCCGCGGCACCATGATATCTTTCGTCACCCGTTCGTCAAACGCAAAGACATTTTGCATCAGAGCGAGCTCCGTCTGATTGATTTCTCCGCTTTTAAAACTCTGTGACATGATGATCTTCAACTCTTCTTCCGAATGGGCCTGCTCATGTCCGGCCGGCTGAACACCGAACAGACGCAGGAAAACACGGGCTGAACCGTTCATGATCCAAATAAACGGATACATGATTTTACCGAAGACATATAACGCCGGTGCAAGGAGTAATGTCATCCGTTCCGCGTACTGGATCGCAAGCGTCTTCGGCGCAAGTTCTCCGATGACGACGTGCAAAAACGTCACCGATACGAAAGCGATTGTATAGGAAAGAATCGTCGACAGGGCTGCAGCGACGCCGAATTCGTCAAAGACAGGTCCAAGCAGTTTCTCGACGGTCGGTTTCCCAAGTGCCCCGAGTCCAAGCGCTGTGATCGTAATCCCGAGCTGACAGGCAGACAGATAGTAGTCCAAGTCGCTTGCGACCTTCTTCGCGAGGACGGCGCCTTTGTTTCCTTCCTGAATCATTTGATCGAGCCGCGACATCCGGACTTTGACGACGGCAAATTCCGATCCGACGAAAAATGCCGTCAAGACGATCAACAATACCAGTAACGCTAAATTCAATACCAACAATATGTCCAATCCATTCCCCTGAGACAGGGGGTCACCTCCAGTAAAATAGTTTGAATCGCTAAAATGATTCCATAATTACAAACTGTACAGTAACACGTTATGCTTAATATACTATCGGACACGTTTGCGAATATCAACTGTTGTACATTTAACCTTGCATAATAGCCAGAATAATCCGATTAAAGTTTCTAAAAGGAGTACTTTTGATACTAGGTTTCTTCGGTAGTTTTATCGGCAATATAAGAGCTATGCACATCAAAATCTCAATTTAAAGCAGTTCAAATCAAAGTTTCTTGAAATCAAATGATGTTCTAAAATTGTAAGTGGAGAGGTAGTGAATTATTATGGAAAAAACAAGAAAAGGCTTCTCGTCGTACTTGCGACCGGAGGCAGACGGAGCAGGTCGAAACATCTCGTGGAGTTCAATCATCGCGGGGGTCGTATCATTTTTTGCACTTTTAATTACATTCAGCTTAATCGGTTCGGCCATCGGCTTTGGTGTTACGGACGTCACGTCCGACAAACCGTTTGACGGTGTCGGCATCGGATTAGCCATCTGGGCAATCCTGTCGTTATTAATCTCATTGTTCGTCGCTGGTTTCGTTTCCGGTGTGACATCATCACGTGCCGGACTCGTTCACGGTTTCCTCACATGGTCGACAAGTGTCATCCTCTTGTTCGCATTGTTGACATTCACGACAATCAACACGTTCCAAACAGTCGGTTCAGTACTTGGTACAGTCGGTGGTGCGGCAGGTCAAGGTGTCGGCGCAATCGCCAGCACAACATCAGACGCTGTCTCACAAGGATTCAGCTCGGTAACGGATAACGTCTCAAAAGTCGATACAAAAGAACTTGAAGGAAATGTCGATGAAATTCTGAAAGATACAGACATCCGGGAATTACAACCGAACTACTTGCAAGGTCAGCTCGATGCCGTCAAAGATGACGCAACAGCAGCCGGTAAAGATGTCTTAACAAAGCCGGAAGATTTCGATAAAATCGTCAGCGATCTTGGTGATAAATTGACAGCACGTTCAGAAAAAATCCAAAACTCGGTCGATGAAGATAAAATCGCTGAAGCTGTTGCTCAAAACACAGATCTTTCACAAGCAGAAGCAGATAAAGCAACGAAAAATATCGTTGACGGTTTAAACCAGGCAACAAGCGAAACAAGCAAACAGATCGAAAACGCAAAACAAACACTCGATGAAACATCAGCTGATCTCAAGAAAACAGTTGAAGATGTCCGTGTTCAAACAGAACAAGCGACACAAACAGCATCTAAAGTTTCAATCTGGGGCTTCGTCGCTCTCATCTTAACGATGATCGTGACATCAATCGCCGGCATCACAGGTTCACGTGTTGCATCACGCGGTCGTATCGCCAACAAATAAGTGAATGCATGCAGCCGAAGGTCCCAGCGACCTTCGGCTTTTTTGTTTGACAATCATTTTAAATCTGTTAGGCTATTAACTAACGACCGTTAGGAAGGTGACGAAATGAAAGCTTCATTATTACTACAGACGGCCCTGCGGCATTTTGCCCAGCACGGTTACGAAGGAGCGTCCTTACAGGAGATTGCGCAGGACGTCGGCATCAAAAAACCATCGATTTACGCGCATTACCGCGGAAAAGACGATTTATTTTTGACGGCGATGCGTTACGCCCTCGACACACAAAAAACACGTCTCGCCACGTACTTTATCTCGACCCGTCATCTGTCACTCGAACAGAGTCTGAAAGGGTTTTTTGACTGGTTTCTCGAGGAGAGCACCCAAAATGATCAATTGAAGTTCATTTTACGGATTGCCTATTTTCCACCCGTCAAACTCGAACGGGAAGTGACGGATTTGATTAATCCGTTTTTTGATACGATGCAACGCCATTTGACCCGTTTGTTACGGGAACGCAATCGGACGGAACAGATTTTATATTCGGACGATTACGCCAGTGCCGCCCTCGCCTATTTGACGGTGACGGAAGGGACGATGACCGAGTTCGTGTTCAATGGCGTCGCCGCATTTGAACGGCGTTTCACCGCCGTTTGGCCGATTTTTTGGCGGGGACTTGTCCGCTGATGATTTAAACTACAGAAACAGAGGAATTCACCATGCAAAACAACAAATTGATCTTAGGCACCCTGTTGCTTAACCTGTTTATCGCCTTTCTAGGGATTGGTCTTGTCATTCCCGTCACGCCGACGATTATGAACGAGCTGAACATTTCCGGTTCGACCGTCGGTTACATGGTCTCGGCATTCGCCTTTGCCCAGCTTGTATTATCTCCGCTCGCCGGCCGGGCCGTCGACAAGTACGGCCGCAAACCGATGATCATCATCGGTCTGTTCATCTTCAGCATGTCGGAACTGCTGTTTGGTCTCGGACAATCCGTCGAAGTATTGTTTGCGTCGCGGATTTTGGGTGGTGTCAGTGCCGCCTTTATCATGCCGGCCGTCACGGCGTTCATCGCTGATATTACGACAAACGAAACCCGTCCGAAAGCCCTCGGCTATATGTCGGCGGCGATTTCGACCGGTTTCATCATCGGACCGGGCATCGGCGGTTTCCTGGCCGACATCGGAACGCGGGTGCCGTTTTTCTTTGCCGCCGCATTTGGTTTGACCGCGATGATCTTGTCCGTCTTTACGTTACGCGAACCGGAACGACATTATGAACAGTCAACGATTCCCCAGCAAAAAACCGGTTTCCGGAAAGTCTTTTCACCGCTCTACTTCATCGCTTTTATGGTGCTGCTGATTTCTTCATTCGGACTCGCGTCGTTTGAGTCACTGTTCGCGCTGTTCGTCGACCGGAAGTTCGGATTCACGGCGAAAGATATCGCGCTCGCGATTTCACTTGGGGCAATCGTCGGTGTCATCGTCCAGGTCGGCTTGTTTGAACGGCTGACGCGCTGGTTCGGTGAGATTCGTCTCATCCGGTACAGCCTGATCGGTTCAACCCTGCTCGTCCTTGTCATGACCTATGTGACAAGTTACCTTGCGATTATTCTCGTGACGATGGTCGTCTTCGTCGGTTTCGACTTGATGCGCCCTGCTGTTACGACGTATTTATCGAAAATCGCCGGTAACGAACAAGGTTTCGTCGGCGGGATGAACTCGATGTTTACGAGTATCGGGAATATTCTTGGACCGATCATCGGCGGGATTCTGTTTGACGTCGATCTCAACTATCCGTTTTATTTCGCAACGGTCATGCTTGCCATCGGCATCGCCCTGACCTTCGTCTGGCGGGAACAACAGCCGGCTGATCTGACGGCTGAAGAAAAAACGTCATGACATTCAGAAATTAGAGAGAAAAAACTCACGTATTTATAGATATGTGAGTTTTTTGCCGACATTTTTACCGATTGTCAGAGAAAACTTCTCAATAATCATGATGTTTGGGAGTTGTCCTCTAGCTTCGGTCGACGAAGAGTCTCGTACAGACGGAATAACCAAAGGTATAATCCGACACCGGTGAAGGAAAAGAACAGGATGACGCCAAAAATACTGATCGGCGACAGAATTCCTGACAAATAGACCGTCAACGGAGCAAGTGTTTTCCCAAGTGTATTCTGCAGACTGTCGGCTGCTAAGAACTGTCCTCTCGCTTGTTTAGGAGCATAATGGCTCACGAAACTCTGTGTGACGGGGGTCCGAATAATCTCACCCAGCGTAAAGAGGACGGTACAGAAAAATAAATACAAGATATTACTGCTCATACCAACTAAAAACGTTCCGACCCCTGCAAACAAGGTAGATACAATAAACAGACGTTTTTCTGACCAATGCTTTAGCGCATTGGTCACCGGAAGAATCAAGAGCACAAACAAAAGACCGTTAAACCCGACCAACCATCCAAACAGTGACTGGCTCGTCAGACGAATCGGGTCTTGCGTCCAAGATAGAAGAGACTGCGCGGGTATCTGCTCAATCAAATAAACCGGCAAATAAAGATCAAGTTGCATGATCGGAAACAAGGAAAAAATTCCTGCAAGCACATACAACATAAAAACCCGGTCCTGAAAAATGATTCGATACCCGTTCCATCTTTTTTGAAAGGAATGTTTGAGGGATGATGTCACATCCTCTTGCTTTTTTTCAAGAGGAACCGTTTCATACATCATGAAATACAGAGCCAATAAGTACAGCAAAAGAATACCGGCGCAAGTCCATAGTAAGGTTTGGCGATATTGAAAAAAGAAAACAGCTCCAATCACCGGACCAAGAACTGCTCCGATATTGTTCACAGTCGAAAACGTCGCAAATACCGAACGCAGTGCACGCTCGGGAACAATGTCCGCTATCATGGCAGAACTAGCCGGACGATAAAATGCAGCTCCGATTCCAATACCGATAAAAGCGATATAGTCGATCCAATAGGAGGTGGAGGCTGCAAACAGCACGAACATACTCATTTGGAGGAACGTCCCAACGAGCATTACGGGACGTCTTCCCCAAGTGTCCGCAAGGTTCCCGCCGACTAAACTGCCGAGGATACTCAGCAGAGGAGGAAGGGTCATCAGAAGTCCTGCTTTCTGCAAACCTAACGTTTGACCGAAATAAACGGTGATAAAGGGGAAATACATCCAAAATAATAAATTGAACAGACCCTCTCCGACTAATCTGACTTTCATGTTTGAATCCCAAGAAAATTGCTCCATAATATACATCCCCTCATTTCAATTCATGCAGGAAGCCCTGCTTTTCCCGTGTAGATTTACTATAAGAAAACGATACAGAAAGAACTAGACTTATATTTCCGCATGGATTATACTAACATTATGAAAAATAAGTAAGGAAAGCCCTGTTTGAATTGTGTTATAAAACGAACATAGGTTCTTAAAGTATAATCTTTGACCGTCTTACATACTGTCTTCTCATATGCGTGACACGGATGTGTCATCTTCAGAATAAACATAAAAAGCCGATAAAAGTTGGACGTCACCATCCAACTTTTATCGGCTTTTTTGAAGATCAATCAAATAATCTCTTCAGACCCTTCACGTTCGATACAATGTACGTCGCGACAGTTTGATTCGGCGGTATGTCCGCAATCAGGCAGAAGTCAATTCCAGCCTGGTGTCCCGATAGTACGTCAAGTTCGCGGTCACCAATCATAATTGTTTCAGCCGGTTCCATTTGATAATGTTTCATCAGATACTGAATCGCGGCCGGATCCGGCTTTCGGGCAAATCCCCGCTCCGCCGTCACTACATCCCGGAAGACCCCGGTCAATCCGTTCGCCTGTAACAGTTTAAACGTCGATGCTCCGCGATGCGTCAGGATGTAGTTATGTCCGTCGTGTTTTTGAATGAAGCGGCAGAGTTGCGGTATGTCGGTAAACGGTTGAGCCGATTTAAGTTCTGCCTGTGCTTTTTGTACTTTGAACCGTGAAATCGCGTCCGCATCAAGTCCATACTTTTCATAGGCCGTTTTCGCCGAGATTTTCATGGCTTCCAAAATCGACTCAATCGCCACATTCTGTCCCTGCCCGCGTAACATCTTCTGCAAGAAAGTAGCCATGACCGGATAAGTATCAAACAGCGTCCCGTCAAAATCCCAGATTACATGCCGGTACATCGTGTCGCCTTCTGGCGGACGACCCAGTCTTGTATCCGGGTCAGTTTGTCCGTTTCCGGGTTTTCGAAATAATCAAAAGCTTTTAAAACAAGCGGCGACGCGTTCGACGCATCGACGTCTTCCCGGCTGACCCAGGACGAACCGGTCGAATCCTGCCCATCAAATGTCTTTGGTACAGACCGTTCCCCAACTGCTTCTAACACGCGGAAAAATACGCCGATATGATGCAGATGCGACGCCCGGTACCAGTCGGACTGAAGGAAAAATTCAAACGTTCCAAGCAACTGTTTGGAACGGACCGTCAGCCCGGTTTCCTCTTGGAATTCACGGTCCAGCGCGTCCGGCAACGTCTCGAAATCTTCCAGACTCCCGCCCGGCAAATCGTACCGGTACGTGTACGGTCCGCCCTGCTTATGAATGACGAGCAATTTTCCTTCATTATAATAGATGCCGTATGTACCGAATGCCCGGTGAAACGTATCTTTTGATTGTTGCATGATGATCCTCCATTTTTTAAATAATGAGTATGCGAGATGTTGTTCTGACACAAACCCCTGCAATCATTACTTCCCAATTTTTTGCAATATAGTTGACTGTGACCTCTACTAATCCTTCGCGTTCCATTTCATGTCCCTGTTCCACTCGAAAGATATGTCGCTCCCAGGATTGTGGATTTATGTATTTAGCGTAATATGCCCCCATAACGCCACTTGCGGTACCTGTCACCGGATCTTCCTTTGTTCCAGACTGCGTTGCAGAAAAATGTCTACCATGCATATCAGCTTCCGCCAAATAAGTTTCAAGACAAATCGGGTGAATCGATGCTTCCGGAAACTGTTTTAAAACTGAAGAAAATTGTTTATTATCTGGTTGCATATCAAGAAAGTCTTTTAAGCGTTTGACTGGAAGAATCAGCGTCCAGTTCCCTGTACTTCCATAGACGATTGGAAACCGCTTATCCACTTGCTCCAGCTTAATGCCGATACTTTCAAGAACAGGTATCAAATCACTTTCGAACGGAGAAAATTGTGCTACTCCCTGTTGCATCTGTACTTGAATTCCTTTTGGGGTTCGTACTTCCCCAATATTTAACCGACCAATTTTGGTCTCAATCAGTTGTTTACGTTCGGAATTAAAGTTTTGCTCTTGCAACGCGGTCCAGGCAGCAATCGTGCCGTGCCCGCAAAGGTTCATTTCAGATTTCGGTGAAAAATATCTGAAGCGGGGAACAGATTCGTTTAATCGACTAACAAATGTCGTTTCCGTAAAGCCTGTTTGCGCGCTGCAATTAATTGCATTTGCTCTGTTGATAGGGCGTCACTGTTTAACACAACACCAGCAGGGTTCCCTTTACCCGGTGTTGTCGTAAAAACATCATAGTGAAAGACTTTAACCCTAATCTCCATTCCTACTCACCCTTTCGTTTCATGTACAAGCGAGATGTGTTAACCACCGCTCGACCCATTGTAACTCCCCTTCGAGATAGTCGCCGAACGCCGGGTCACTCTCCGTTCCGAGTAACGTCAGCGCATCTTTCCACAATCCTTCAAGCTCAATCGCTTCATAGACGGGAATTTCGATTAACGAGTCAGCGTCGGCTAACGTGGCTGTCTCCATTTCCTTTGCCCAGTCCTGATAAAAAACAATACGTGGATCGGACTTCCGGTTCGAATAAACGGGTCAACTGATAGCGAAGCCTGCCCGATCCGCCTGCCGATCTGATCACGTCCCTCAAAAAGCGTGACCTCATATCCCTTTTCCTGCAGACGCCAAGTAGTGTACAAACCGGTTAAACTGGCACCGATGATGGCAATTCTTCGCATGTTGACCGCTTTTTTCCAGTGATTTCCTTCTCAGTGTACCGAAAAACAATTCGACCGCCTACTCTTTAACAGAAGCAAACAAAAAAACAGAGCGTCATCCGACACTCTGTTCGTTGTTCCTTAGGATGATTGCATATGTCGCCAGTCGTCTTCATCAAAGATCGACTGGACCCATTCGGTGGAAACATATAATGATTTGGCGATGGCTTCGTCGGATTTCCCGAGTTTACGCAGCAAATGGACGATTCGAATCCTTCGCTCGAGTTCACGCTCGTCAGGTAACAATTCCGGCATCATGTCGGCGCCTCCTTTCTCTCTTTAAGCCAACCGTCATCGTTTTGTGTAAGTTACCCGTTTATCGGTTGAATATTCCGATAATTCAAGAGGTTCGATGATTTTTGATAAAGAGTCTCAAAAAAGTAACAGTCTGTTTTTTATTCCAATGTAAAACGAACTTTACAAAATGTAAAACATACTTTACAATTTAAGTACCAACTAATGAAGGAGAAACTGTGATGAAGCTGACGAACCGGGTTAAATCGTTGCGGAGCAGCAACGGATGGACGCAGGAACAATTTGCTCAGATGATTGGTGTCACACGCCAGACAGTCATCTCGCTTGAAAAAGGCAGCTATACTCCGTCCTTGTTACTGGCGATGCAGATTGCACGAGTGCTCGAGCGTCCTGTCGAATCGATTTTTTACTTGGAGGAGGAATCGGAATGAAACGTGTCATCATTCAGTCGTGTTTAAACATTTGTATGTATTTTCTAGGTGCCGCTCTCATCAGTTCGATCACGCAACAGCTTGAAGTGTTTGACAATGATCCAACTCGGGGAACGGGTTTTAATCTGACGCTTGAACTGCCGTTAATCCTGC
Organism: Exiguobacterium sp. s138; assembly: GCF_018618775.1. Taxonomy (NCBI): domain Bacteria; kingdom Bacillati; phylum Bacillota; class Bacilli; order Caryophanales; genus Exiguobacterium; species Exiguobacterium sp. s138. The sequence goes on from NZ_JACSMW010000002.1 coordinate 626,138, forward strand.
CAATGATTATAATCGCCATCATTTTAACGGTGATGGGGTATCTCAACCGGACAAATAAAAAAAGTTCTTTTTCCGAGTGGTCCGTCGGTATGACGGAATTCTCCGATCAGGATGAACGGGAGGAAGTCATTACCGGTAAAGCGACACGTGTCGCCTATACAACGTTCCTAGCTGCGTTGACCGTCCTAATGATTCCGTTCTCCGTCTATGCGCGTTTCCCTGAGTGGGTTCCGGGTTTCCCGTTTTACGCCATCGCGACCGTCTTGTCGCTCGGAACGTTTTCCTATATGGCGGCCTGGGTCTATCATTACCAACGCTAAACACTTACAAATACTTGACGAAAAAGTACTGGGTCTGTCCTTCCGTCGGATGATCGGGCAGACGACCGTATTCCTCGAATCCGAGCTTTTCATAAAAGCCCGGCGCTTGAAAGCTGAACGTATCAAGCAAGATCTTACTGCATGATTTTTCTTCGGCAATCGATTCGATTTTTGCCATCAGCTGTTTTCCGGTACCGCCGATTCGGTTTTCCGGGTCGACCCACAAAAAGTGCACCTGCAGATGATTCCACACATAACTTGCCGTAACACCGCCGAGGAGTTGCTCGTCTTCATCCCATGCCAAAAAGCAATATGGTTCCGCTTCCGTAAAGAGCGTTGCCGGAACGTGTTGTCGGTTATAAGCAATCAGTTGCTCCCGGATCCATTGCCCATCTTTCGTCGTACCGCTTGTGATTTCCATCATTCAAAACCCCCGATTGAAATATTTTACAATACGTTCTCATCATATCATAGAGAGAAAAGAAAAAGAGGCGCCGCTTGGCACCTCTTTTTTTTACTTCTTAAATTCTTTTTCTGTACCATCGGCAAACTCGATCTCGATTTCAAGACGGGTCGCGTCATTGATGCCAAAGACTTTCTCGACTTGAGCAATCGCGTCATCATTTGACGTATCGGCATCAAGGTTCAGTTCGTCGAGCTTGGCATCCAGCGTCTTCATCGCTTCATTGCCTTGCGCCTGCTCACCGTTCATCTTGTAATCGGCTTCCGTCCCGTCGTTATCACGGTCATAACTAATGTCGACGGCGTCCATCATGTCCGAAGTATCTGCCTCGACTGACAGACTGACGAATCCGTAATCTTTGTCGGCATTGTCCGTCACTGTATCCTGATCTTGTGTACCTGACGTATCGTCGTTCATCGTGCTGTCATCCGTCATCGAATTATCATTTGTCGTTGTCGTTTCCTCGACTTTTTCCGTTTCCTGATTGTCCGAATTGCCGCATCCTGCGGTAAACAGGGCAAGACCAAGAACCGGTACCAAATATGTCTTCTTCATTAGAATGACCCCCTCTTTTTTTGACTATCCCCCGGGTCAAGACACATAAATCATTTTAATGTGCGATTTCAGAAAAAGATTCACTCGTCACTTCACAATCAAAACCGGACATTTGACGCGTTTGGCAATCTTATGACTGACACTACCGAGCATCATTTCCTGCAGACTGTTTAACCCCCGGCTGCCGATAATCGTTAAATCGACCTGCTTTTGATTGGCGTGATCCACAATTGTCGGACCCGGCTCACCGCGAAGAATCGTCACGTAATAGGAGACATCTGCTGCTTCGAGCTTTTCTTCGACCGGTGCCAGTCTTTTTCTGCGGGCCACTTCAAGCCCTGCCGTTCCTTTCGTATGCAGGACATCGTCTTTAATTTTTCCAAAATCGGCGACGAAAACGACTTCCACTTGACTGTCCGGACTGAGCCGGGCAATCTTAATTGCTTCTTCCGCCGCTCGGACGGAATGGTCCGAACCGTCGACGGCTAATAAGATATGTTGATACATAACCGTTCCCCCTTAACTCAATGTGTGGAAATTTTCGGGATCGGATCCTGATGAACCGCCAACCGATCAATCAGTTTCTTACTTTCCGGATTCAATCCAATCAGTTCGACTTTGTTTTGATTCGCCATCAAGCGGAGCATCACCTTGTCAATCGCTCCGACGGCCGAATCATCCCAAATTTGGGTGCTGCTGAAATCAATCCGGATTTGTTGGTTCGTCCCCTCATAATCAAACGAAGCGATGAAATGATCAACCGACGCGAAGAATAACGGACCTTTGACGGTATATACCGTTTTTCCGGACGTTATCTGTTGCTTGATCTTGATTTTCGAGAATTTGGCGACAAAGAACAGGGCACTTAACACGACACCTGCCATGACGCCGATTGACAGATCATGTGTGGCAACGACGATGCTGACTGTCGCGAGCATCACGAAGGCATCGGCTTTCGGAGCTTTACGGAGATACGTAAACGACGACCAGTCAAACGTGCCAATTGAGACCATGATCATGATTCCGACAAGAACCGGCATCGGAATTTGAACGACCCAGTTTCCGAGGACGATGATCAAAAACATCAGGAACAGCCCGGCGATAAGTGTCGACAGCCGCCCACGTCCTCCTGACTTGACGTTGATGACCGATTGATCGATTGACCGATCATCGCGCAACCCGCCATTCCGCCGAAGAAACCGGTGATGAAGTTCGCAATCCCCTGCCCGCGGGCTTCCTTGTTTTTTTCGCTCTCCGTGCCCGTCATATCGTCGACGATCGTCGCCGTCAGCAATGATTCAAGTAATCCGACAATCGCGAGTGCCAGTGAATACGAGAAAATAATTTGAAGTGTCTCGAAGTTCAACGGGACGTCCGGCAAGAAAAACGACGGTAACGACCGTTGAATCGTTCCGAGATCACCGACCGTCCGTAAATCGACGTTTAAATAAATCGCCGCAATCGTCAGCACGATGATTGCAATCAGTGGTGCCGGAATCGTTTTAAGAAAACGCGGTAACAGATAGACAATTGCCAGCGTCATCGCGACGAACACATACGTCATCGTGGAAATCCCGATGAAATGCGGGACATGAGCCATAAAAATCAGAATCGCCAGTGCATTGACGAACCCGATCATGACGGCACGCGGAATGAATTTCATGACCCGTGCAATCTTGAAGACCCCAAAGAGAATTTGAATGACTCCGGTTAAAATCGTTGCCGCAAGCAGATAATTGAGTCCGTGTTCCTTGACGAGCGGGACCATTAAAAGGGCCATCGCACCGGTTGCCGCTGAAATCATTCCCGGCCGGCCGCCGACAAAAGCGATGATGACAGCGATGCAAAACGAAGCATACAATCCGACCATCGGATCGACACCGGCAATGATTGAGAAAGCGATTGCTTCCGGAATCAAAGCAAGCGCAACAACGATGCCTGCCAATACATCACCTCTGACATTTGAGAACCATTGTTCTCTTACACTCATTTTCATCTGTTTCTTCCACCTTTCTGTTGAGAAGCGTTCCTTACTCAACATCCTGTCCTGTTTTGAATATCCACAGTCTAGCACCATTAGTTTCAAAAAGGAACACTTTTGGTCTTTTTATTTTCAAACGATAAATTTGATCCATACTAAAAAGGAGTTCATCCGAATCGATGAACTCCTTGTGTAGTACCGGAGTTGGATTTGAGTAGGTCGCTTAAACGTCTTCGGAAATCCTATCCTGAGCATACAGTGGTGATGACCAAAAAATAATTCATTTCAGTGCGCTTGTTTGCTAAGCTGAATGTAATTTCACAGAATCAATAGTTTGCACAGGAGGAATTTTAAATGATTGAATCCGTGATTTCTCTCCTTTCCCCACTCTTTGCCTCTGCTCACGTCAGATGGGGCATTGGTGGTTCGGTTCTCCTCGCCCACCATGGGTTGGTGGAGCATCCAAACGATGTGGATTTGCTCTTTCATCCGGACGATTTCGCTGTGGCTGAACGGATTTTGAAGCAGTTCGGTAAACAACAGCCGTCTCAAGATAAAGGAGTTTTTTTGACACGCCGGTTTGAAGAATACACGATTGGAAGCGTTGAACTGGATCTCATCGTCGATTTCAAAATTCAACATAAAGCAGGCGTTTTTTCATTCATTTTTGATGAGACGGCTATGACGGAACAGGTCAGTTTCGGTGGACAACGCTATCCGTTCATGCATCTTGAGGATTGGTACGTCTTCTATCTATTGATGCCGGGACGCGAATCCAAAGTCCGTCTCCTTGAAGACTACTGGCAGTCTCACCCGCTCGACGCGCCGGAACGGTTACAAACCGCACTCGCTGCTTCCTTGCCGGACAGCATCCGTCAACGGATTGAGCATACTTACCGGTATGCACAGTAAAAAAAGCGGCTCTTCTGCGAAGAAGAACCGCTTTTTGTCATCGGACCATTACTCGGTCAGACACTTTTTGCAATGTTGATAGTTTTTATTACCGCCGGATAAGTTACAGACATCCGTAAAACCTAGGTTTTTGAGCACGTTTTGTGCGGCGTTCCCGGTCACCCCTTTGTTACAGTAAACAATCGTCGGCAACGTCGGATCGAGTTCCTTCGCCCGTGTCCGCAGTTCACCGAGCGGGATATGAATCGCGCCGTCGACGTGATTTTTTTCGAACTGGGCTTTCGAACGGGTATCGATGATTTGGAACGACTTGCCGCCGGCGACCTGTTCGATCAACTCATTTGGTGTCATCAGACGGGCTGTTTTTTTAATCGCATTGTCGAGTGCCATTCCGGTATAGAGCACCGGATCCTTTGTTGTCGCAAACGGCGGCGCATAGGCAAGATCAAGGTGGAACAGATCTTCTGCTTTTGCCTTGAACGTAATCGCTGTCGCGAGGACATCAATCCGTTTGTCGACCCCTTGCGGACCAACGATTTGTGCGCCAAGGACCCGTCCTGTCGCCCGGTCGGCAATCGCCTTGATCGTCATTTCTTTTCCACCCATATATTCCGGACGATCCGGTTTAATATTGTGGAGAACTTCGATGTCGTATCCGGCTTCCCGCGCTTCTTTTTCCGTCAAGCCGGTTTGGGCGACCGTCAGATCAAACGCTTTGAAGATGCCGGTTCCAAGAATTCCGCGGTGTTCCGCTTCTTCCCCGGTGATGACCATCCCGGCAATCCGGCCCATCTTGTTGGCGGTCGAGCCGAGCGGACGATAAATCGCTTCTCCGGTAATGACGGAGAAACTTTCCGCGACGTCACCGACGGCATAGATATCTGCCACGTTCGTCTGCATCTTCCGGTTGACGGCGATTGCGCCTGTCTGACCAAGCCCAACGCCGATCTGTTTGGCGAGCTCCGTATTCGGTTTGACCCCGACTGACAGGATGACGAGCTCTGTCGCAATTGATTTGCCACTTTCAAGGGCGATGTCCGTGACCCGCTCCGTCCCGTTTAATGCCGTCACCGATTCTCCGAGCAACAGTGAGACGCCTTTATCTCTTAAATGATCAGCAACCCGTTCTGCCATGTCACGGTCAAGCGGTAGCATGACTTGCGGCAAACGTTCGACGAGTGTCACCTGAATCCCGCGGTATGACAGTTGCTCGGCCATCTCAAGACCGATGAAACCGCCGCCGACAATCGTTGCCGTTTTTGGATTATGGGCGTCGATGTATGAGCGGATCGCATCGGCATTCCGGACATTGCGCACCGTGAAGACGTTGTCGTGATCGACACCCTGTAAGGGCGGAACGATGCTTGATGCACCGGTCGCAAGCACCAGCGTATCGTACGTATCCGTCAACCGATCACCGGTCGCCAGATTAACGATGGTCGCCGTTTTCGTTGCGTGATCAATCGATTCGACTTCGTGTCTTGTGTGGATGTCGATGTTATAACGTTTTTTGAAGAATGCGGCATCGCGCGGTGTCAATTCGTCGATGTCGGCAATCTCACCGCCGACGAAGTACGGAATCCCGCAACCGGAATAGGAGATGTCCTGATCGCGGTCATAAATCGTAATCTGTAAATCTTCACTGTTCCGGCGTGCTTTTGCACCGACCGATGTTCCGGCGGCAACTGAACCAATGATCAACAATTTCATGTAAGTGTCCTCCTGAAAATTAATAAAGTAACAAGCTGATGTACAATCCGAGCAACGTAATCGCAAGCGTTGGAATCGTCAGGATCGTACCGATTTTAAAGTATTGTCCCCAGCCGATTCTGACACCTTTCGAGCGTAAGACATGCAACCACAGCAGTGTTGCCAGACTGCCGATCGGTGTAATCTTCGGACCTAAATCGGAACCGATGACATTGGCATAAATCAAGGCTTCACGGATGATGCCGGTCGTCTGACTGTGCTCGATTGCCAGGGCATCAATCATGACGGTCGGCATATTGTTCATAATCGATGACAGAATGGCGGCGAGGAAGCCCATCCCGAACGTCGCACCGGCAAGCGTCGTCGCAAAACCGTCGATGACTTCGGCAAGCACTTGCGTCAACCCGGCATTTTGCAGACCATAAACGACGATATACATTCCGAGCGAGAAGAAGACGATCGCCCACGGTGCACCGGCGATGACTTTTTTCGTCGGCACACTAGGTGAACGACGCGCCATCAACAGGAAGAACAAGGCGATGACGCCGGCAACGAGACTGACCGGAATGCCGATGAAGTCACTCGTGAAGTAGCCGACGACAAGCAGCACGAGAACCAGCCACGATAACTTGAACATCCGCTGATCCTTAATTGCCGTGCTCGGTGCGACAAGTTGCGTCACGTCGTAGGTCTTCGGAATACTTTTGCGGAAGTAAAGATACAACACAAGCAGACTGCCGATGACGGAAAAGACGTTCACGAAGACCATCCGTGAGGCATATTCCGTAAAACCGATGTCAAAGAAGTCGGCCGAGACGATATTGACGAGGTTGGAGACGACGAACGGCAGACTCGCCGTATCGGCAATGAAGCCGGACGCAAACACGTACGCCAAAACGACGTAGTCCGGTAATTTTAAGTAGCGGACGATGGCAAGAACAATCGGTGTCAGGATCAAGGCAGCCCCGTCGTTCGCAAACAAGGCGGATACGAGTGCGCCGAGCAATGTCAGGTAAACAAACAGTTTGACGCCGCCGCCTTTTGCGATACGTGCCATGTGAAGCGCCGCCCATTCGAAGAAGCCGATTTCGTCCAAAATCAACGAGATGATGATCAGGGCGATGAAGGTAAAGGTTGCGTTCCAGATGATGCCCCAAACCGTCGAGACATCATCCAGATTCACTGCGCCGGTCAGTAAGGCAATCAATGCCATTCCTATCGCGGAGTAGCCGATGCCTAGACCTTTTGGTTGTTTGATGATTAAAAATAAGGTGATCAGGAAAATCCCGATCGCAAGTAGATGTGTTCCGGTCAATGCGTTCACTTCATTTCTTGATTAATTTTTTCCTCTGTTTTACAACGGCTGAATACATTTTTTCTTACATAACATTTCCGTTATGTATCAGCTCTGTTTATTTACTTAAAACTCAGCAACTATTTGGTAAAGAAACTGGTAATGGTTCCATCGAGTTTAAGATCGTCAACAACAAGTCATGTTGCGGATGATCCGGATTCAATCGGAAATAAATCCATTGCCGTTCACGCCGTTCCAAAATCACCTGTGCTTGACGCAACAATTTTAAGTGACGGCTGACGGCGGGTTGTGAGATATCAAACATTTCGACAAAATCACAGACACAATGTTCCCGGGCATGCAACCGACGCAACACTTCAAGACGTGTACTGTCACTGAGCAGTTTCAAGAACTGGCTCATCTCTTCGACAGGGTTCGCCGTACGAATCAAGTCAATTCCTCCTTTCCGGATTGAGCTTCAACGGGAAAATCGTCAGCCGACACGTTCAGACTGACGATTTTCTCTATATAACCAATTTATTATATAACCTCTTTGTTATTCAAGTCTTTTTTTAGCTGACGTCTATTAAAACGGGGATACAATTGATTTACGATTAAAAAATAGGCAAAAAATGCAGAAAAATAAAAGGTGATGAATTTGTTCATTTCCGTTGTACTCAGCCAGATTGATTCATCGTACATCAACCGTCCAGATGCCGTGATGACGACAGGATACGTCGCAAGCGTCAGACCGATCAGGACGAATAAACAAACACCAAGATCATTGAGTCAGACTTGCGTGCTGCCTTTTGAATTACGAAACATCTTTTCCCTCCTTTAGTTTAAGATAGTTTTCTGCTATTTCCAGTATGATGCCTTCCGGTCCCCTGACATAACAAATTCGGTACGTTTCTCCAAACTGCTCTGCCGGACTGATTGAAGTATAGCCCTGCTCGTTCACGATTGTCATCATCGCGTCAAGCGACTCGACATTGAGACAAAGATGACGAAGACCTGCCGCGTGAACTTCGTTTGATGATTGACCAGTATCGACTGGATTCTGATATTGAACGAGTTCAAGCCACGTCTCTCCGTCGGGTACGCCGAGAGCGGCACATGAAGTCTTGACGTTACGCAGACCGGTAATCCGGTCGAGTTGCGGTCCGGACGATTCCCATTCACCTTTTACGACGAATCCCAGGCTGACGAAAAAATGTGTCACTTCCACTAAACTCAGTACGTTGATACTGACATGATCAATCCGGTTCACTTTCATACCGGTTTTTCCTGTGCGTGTTGTTCCTGTACCATCAACTGATAATCTGGTTGCAGCAATGAAAAAATCTGTCCATCGTGCGACGAGCCGTCTTGATAAAGATAACCACGCAAAATCCCTTCCTCTTCGAATCCGAGTCGTTTTAACAGTTGAACGGATGCCTCGTTTTCTAAAAATGTCACGGCACCCATCCTGTGTAATGCCAGTGTCTCGAAGGCATATTCCAACACAGCTTGAATCGCTTCTGCTGCATAACCACGCCGCCAGTGCGCAGGATCAAGTTCAAAGCCGATCTCCGCCTTTTTGCTGTACAGGCTGAGGTGATTCAGACCAAGCGTCCCGATAAACGTCCCGCTGTCACGGATCAGGATACCCCAACGAATGCCTTGTTGCGTGTCATACGTCTGTTTGAAAGACCCTATGATGTTCAACGCATCGTTTTGTTCACGAAGCGGATTCATTCCGTAAAAGCGGGTGACGGTTTCGTTCGATAAGATATGAAAGAGTGACGAAGCGTGTTCCGGTGTTACTTCCACCAGTGCGAGACGGGATGTTTCTAAAGTGGGAAAAGGCATATTGATTCCTCCAGTTTTGATGTCTTGGTTTCGGTTTGAATCTTTCGTCTAACTTGTGTCTTTTCAGTACCTCACCGCACATCACGCAACGGTTGAAGCACTTCGTTGTTGCCAGTGTCGTCCTATACTAAATGTATAGAAACGCGTGTTTTGTGTAATGAAGGAGTGACTGATCATGGAAGAAGTCAATTTACTCGTTCTTGCCACGCAGTATATGTTTTGGGTCGGATTCGTCGGAATGGCCGCCGGGACACTCTACTTTTTAGTCGAACGGAATTCACTGGCACCGGAATACCGCTCCACCGCTACCGTCGCTGCACTCGTCACCTTTGTCGCGGCCATTCATTATTACTTTATGAAAGATGCCGTCGGAACGTCCGGTCTGTTGTCAGAAATCGGCGGTTTTCCAACAGAAATCCGTTATATCGACTGGCTCGTCACGACGCCTCTGTTGCTCGTCAAGTTTCCATTGTTACTCGGTCTGAAAGGTCGGCTCGGCCGGTCCTTGCTGACGAAACTCGTAATCGCTGACGTGATCATGATTGTCGGCGGCTACATCAGCGAATCCTCAATCAACATCGCCGGCGGTTTCACGCAACTCGGACTGTGGTCGTATCTGATTGGATGTTTCGCCTGGATCTATATCATCTATCTGCTGTTTACGAATGTCACGAAAGCTGCGGAAAACAAACCGGCTCCAATTCGCGATGCTCTTCTGAAAATGCGGTTGTTCATCCTGATCGGTTGGGCCATCTATCCGATCGGTTACGCTGTCACGTTGTTTGCGCCGGGAGTTGAAATCCAGCTCGTCCGCGAATTGATTTACAACTTTGCCGATTTAACGAACAAGGTCGGGTTCGGTTTGATTGCCTTCTTCGCCGTCAAAACGATGTCGTCGCTATCGTCTTCCAAAGGAAAAACGCTGACGTCCTGAACGGATGTTTGAAACAGTTCCGCCTCGCGGTGGACTGTTTTTTTGATTCTTTTCATTTTTCCAAGTGGTTAAACTCATGGTAATCACTTTTACTGGAAAACCCGACCAGTTCGACGCGTCCGTTGCGATTAACATTGTACTCATACGCAGCATCCGGTTCATTTTGAAAAACAACGGTTATGAAATAAGGATTGACGTGCTGATATCCTTCTTTTTGAAAGGGTACGGTCGAAATCGTCCACTTTTCACCCGGAAACTCTTTCGCAAGATACGGTTTGACGGCTGCTACATTTTCCTGAATCTCTGCTTTGATGTCCTCATCATCCGGCTGACTCATTAAAAAACTGCCGAACATCAGACAGAGCACTCCTGCCGTCATCAAAGCCAGCATACGTTTTTTTCCCGTCTTCACAAAGCCGAACACGACAATCGGAAGCACAATCAAACCGAATACCCCGTAAAGAATCCATTCAATGAGTTCATGTGGTCCCATATCCGTAGCCTCCTTTTTTCACTATTTCTATAGTTATTACTGTTCACTACTTCAAATCCCTTCTTTTTCCATCAAAAAACAGGTATCCGTTTTGGATACCTGCCTGATTTATTACACGTTAAAACGACTCGACAACCGTTTTAAGTCTTCTGCCATCGTCGCCAGTGATTGTGACGCGGACGAGATTTCCTGCATCGAGGCCATCTGTTCTTCCGTCGAAGCCGAGATGTTCTCGGTTCCGGCGGCCGTACTTTCCGTCACACCCTGAATCTCACGCATGATTGCGGAAATCTGTTCACTGCCGGCCGCCATTTCCTGGACGGCTCCCGACACTTCTTCGACCTGCCCCGTCACGTCACTGATTGACCGTTCGATTGCTTCAAAGGAAGCACTCGCCTCGCCGGCAACCTGAATGCCGTTCATCATTTCCGTCGTGACTTTTTCCATCGAAACAACCGACTGTTCCGTTTCCTGACGGATGACTTGAATCAGACCCTCGATTTGTTTCGCCGCGAGTGCCGACTGTTCGGCAAGCGTCTTGACTTCCGCTGCGACGACGGCGAATCCGCGTCCCTGTTCACCGGCCCGGGCCGCCTCAATCGCTGCATTCAGTGCGAGCAGGTTCGTCTGCGCCGCAATGCCCGTGATCGAATCGGTGATTTGTCCGATCTCCTGCGACCGGTTTCCAAGTCCGACGATGACGTGACCCAGTTCCGTAAAGTCGGTGTTAATCCGTTCCATCTGTTGACCGAGCTGACGGACGACCTGTCCGCCGTGAGTCACTTTCTCCATCGCGTCACCCGTCGCGTCCGTCATCTGTTGGGCATTCCCGGCAACCTGACTGACGCCGGACGTCAAGTCCTGAACGGTCCGCGATGCACCGGATACCTGATTTAATTGTTGGCTGGCACCGCTCGCGATTTCTTCCATCGTCACGGCAACCATTTCCGTCGCTTTTGTCGTCGCTTCCGCGTTCGTACTTAATTCGTCCGATGCTGTCGCGACATGTTTCGACGTATCCGTCATCTCAATGATGACGTGATGGAGCTGCTCTGTCATCGTGTTGAATGATGTCGTCAATTGACCGAGTTCGTCTTTTGAAACGTAATCGCCACGGACAGACAAATCGCCTTTACCCGACTGCTTCATCCATCCTTGAAGGGAACGGATCGGTTTTGTGATCAGACGCGTGATATAGATTGCAAGACCGGCAAACAACAATACGGCCAGGAGGAAAATCCCGAGCATGATGTAAAACGCTGCCTGCTTTTCCTGCTGGTTCAATGCGTTGATGTCTTTCGACTGTTTCGTCATCGACATCATCAGGCTTTTCGCCGTATTGGCCACTTCGTCCCGTGTTTTCTCGAGACTTTCCGAATAGAAGCGGTAGCCTTGTTCTTCATCGCCCTGTGTGACCAGGTCCTGAATCGTACTCAAGCCGTTATCGTAAGCGAGGACACTGTCCTTCAGGTTCTCGACTTGTTTTTCTGATTGTTTCGTCGGTACAGATGTGCGTTCAAATTTGTTGAGGGAAGAACGGATTTGCGCTTGCCGTTGATCGATTTGCGCCCCCAGTTCTTCAACCCGGGCCGGATCTTTCGTCAGCATCATCTCGACGAGAAACGAATCAAGCGCCCGCGTATCAATCCGGATTTGCGCCACTTCCTGGATCGGAATCAAGTTTTCTTCGTACATCGCTTTTGATGCATTCGACATCTGATTTAAAAAATAGAGTCCTGCACCGGCTAATAAAATCATTGCGACAATCGCTGTCGCAATCAACAGTTGAATCTTTTTCCGTACTGATAAATTTTTCATTATGTAGACCCCTCCCACCTGTTTATCGGTCGATTACACAAATGATTCAGTCTTTTTCTGTTTTTCATTTTCCGGATGTGTTGTGCCAAGCCCTTGATTACGACAGGAGGTGACAGATTCGATATAATCAGAATCATACAGAAACAAAAGGAGTGAAGTTTGTGCAGTCTGTCTCGAACGAAATCACGCAGTTTCGCGGAACACACTATGACTTCGGCCGCGAACAGGGCCGTTATGTGAAACGAAATGAATTGTTGCATAACCGTGAAGACAATTGGAAAATCCGGGTCCCCCGTTTTCAGGTCGACCCTGTCGAAACGAAAGAGATGTTTCTCCGCTATGCCCCGTACATTTGGGACGAGTTACTCGGATTACAGGACGAACTCGAATTATCGCTCGCCGATACGTTGCTCCATTTTGGTCATTACCGCGTCGAAGGACCAAGCAGCGGCTGTTCCATCATGACGGGCGATAACTTCTTAGTCCGCAATTATGATTATCATCCGATGACATACGACGGACGTTTCTCTGTCTTTCAACCGACGGATGGCGGCTCCGCCATCATCGGACCGGCGTCCCGCGTCACCGGACGAATGGACGGGATGAACGAACATGGTCTTGCGATGGGGTACAATTTCATCAACCGCCGTCGTCCGGGCGACGGCTTCGTCAGTTTCATGATTGGGCGGATCATCCTCGAGACATGTACCTCGATTGAAGATGCGATTTCGCTCGTCAAAGAGATGCCGCACCGGGGATCTTTCAGTTATGTCGTCCATGACCGGTCGAACCGGTCATTCGTCATCGAAGCGACAGCCCGCGACATCGAAGTCCGGGAGACGAATCTCTGTACGAATCATTTTGATCTGCTGCAACACGAAAATCGGTTCCATCTCGACGATTCAAAACGCCGGATGATGGAACTGAAAACGCATCAGCATTTGATTCAGGATGCGGAATCGGCATTCCGTCTGTTAAACGATTCCGATAAAGGGGTCTTCTCCGAGTTGTACAGTCACTGGGCAGGCACGATTCATACGTCAGCCTATTTCCCGACCGACATGAAAGTCTGGTTCGCTCTCGGCGGTGATCAAGAGCCGGTTACGTTTGATTTTAAAGATTGGCTGGCCGGAAACGATTTTATGTCAACGCACATCCATGGTGAACTCGAGACCGATATCCAGTTCGCAAACACCCTTCAAACGTGGCGCTGAAGACAACAAAACACCTCTGTGCATCGATTTTTCGGATGCACAGAGGTGTTTTTCAGTCGATTGTTTTGGTCATATGTAAGTCTGTCGTGACAAATCCGGTCGTTTCATAGAGATGAATCGCCCGCGTGTTATGCGCAAAGACATGCAATTTGATTTTTTTAATGTTCATCCGTCGGGCGACCTGCTCCAGTACTTCCATCGCTTGCCGTCCGTACCCTTTCCCTTGATAGCCTTCTTCGATTTTGAAATCAAAGATAAAGGCGGTTCGACCGTGCGTCGATTCACTTAATTGAAACCAAATCATACCGACCGGCGGCTGTTCGGGATCGTCAACGATCGAAAACAGATAATGCTGTTTCGTCTGGATACCGTCCGGTAATAATTGGCCGTACTCGGCGGCTGACCGGTCAAGCGCTTCCACCTCTGCCCATGTCCCGGCTTTGACTTTCTCCTCGGCATATTCTTTGATGGCTTCCGGTAAGTATGCAGCATAGGCCGCTTCTGTCATTTTCATGAATTGAACCATTCCGTGGCACCTCCTGCTTTAATTCATTTGCTGATTTTGTACGGACGATACGCACGTGCCGGACCAATCTTTTGCGAGCATCGCATAAACGGCAATATCATGATATGACCCGTACAAAAGCTCCGCGTCACGCAGAATCCCTTCTTGCTGAAAACCTAAACGCTCCGGTATCTTCCGGCTTCGTGTATTGCCGACCGCACATTCGATGACGACCCGGTTCAGTTGTAATGTCGTAAAACAATAGTCTGTGATAAATGCGACGACAGTCGTCATCAATCCTTTACCGCGTCCGTTCCCGGTCAAATAATACCCGATCGACGTTTGCCGTAACGTCTGATTGATTTCGTGTAAGGCGATCGTCCCGACGAGTTCGCCCTCAAAATAGATCCCGCAGGCAAAGCCGTTGCCGTTCGCATAGTCCGTCAACCAGGCCGGAATGATTTCGTTCCGGTAGATGTCGGGTCCGGTCGCCCCGTCGACCCAGCGTAGCCATTGCCGCAAGTGGTCCCGGTTGGCGTCAATCAACGCATACAACGCGTCGGCGTCCTGGCGTTCGATTAATTTTAAGCTCAATTGATCGGTAATATGGTGCATGAACATCTGTTGTCACTCCTTATGTAACGTCTAAAGCTATACTTTAGACGTGGACGCTTAAAATACCTGCTTGAGAATCTGTTGTTGGCTCGATTGCGACAAATTTTTATGAATGACCCGTTTGGGTTTGGTCGTTAGGGCCTGCTCGAGGAAGTTCGCTTGCGATCGTTCGCCGATGACGATGATCTGCTCCCAACCGAGCGACCGGTTCAATTTTTCGACCTCTCCTGACAATTCCCGGTAAAACCGTTCTGCCTGCTGTTCGACCCGATTGCGGAAATCGTCCGTCTGATTGCTGCTCGAAGCGCCACTTCGTCCGCTTCTCCCCTGATAACGCCGCCATTGCCCGGTATCGAGATCCAGTTCGTACTCGTGCGTCGCGTCCACTTCACCAAGGCGGACGTCGAGGACAGTCGCGGAATCGAGATGCGTCAGTACGATCCCGGTCCGTGGGAATTGTTGATCAAGAACTTCGAGTTGATTGAGATTCGGTTTGCTATAATAACTGATTTCATCCGTCACATCAAGCTGTAACAAATACACTTCCTGAAGCGAATCATCACTTGAGACAAAGGCGACGATACTCCGGAGCAACCCTGTCCGCTGATTGTTAATCGCTTGTTCCAGTTTCGTAAAGACGCTTTCAACGGCTTTTTTATCCTCCTGTTCCGTCAAAAGACGTTTCTTCTCATTCCGTAAAATCGTCTCCCACTGATTCCGTTTATCCGGTGCCGTGCTCAGATACACCGACAAGACTTGCGTCGATTCGTCAAATTCCTTTAACCGTTTGATATCTTCTCCAAGTCCCATGAAAATGCCCCCTTTAATAAATGAATGACGCTAAAATACCGGTGATAAAGACGGATGTGATCGTGACCGTGAACTGAGCCCTAGAGTTTGGACAGTTTAATAAAAGCACCCTTAACGTTTTAAGCTGCTATGAGATGGCTTCGGTATTGTACCGGAGT
>NZ_JACSMW010000011.1:0-48137 GCF_018618775.1 Exiguobacterium sp. s138
TGACCAAAGTCACGTTGACGAAGCTTGCGCTTCATTCATTGTTTGTATCCGAAGATACGTTTTTTGCCTCATCGTTCAGTTTTCAAAGTTCGTCGTGTCGTTTTCAGCGACTTTAATAAGATATCACGGAATAACTTATGCGTCAACCGTTTTTTTCTTGTTTTTTTCATCGCGTCAATGGCGTGTGCCTGTCGACATCTATTAATATACTATCTCGAGATAATAACGTCAATGCTTTTTCTTAATTTTTCTTTTCATTATTTTTTTCTTCTATATATGCTGGTTCTATATTTATTAAAAAAAAACAAAAAAACCGGTCTATCACACGACCGGTTCGTATGTCACGAGTTCCACACCAAGTCCTTTTGTCCGTTGATACGAAATTCGGATCAATCCTTTCCGAATGAAAAAATCAACCAGGCTCCCTAAATCAACCTTCAATTCTGTCAGACGACTTTCTTCCATCAACTCATGCATCGTCCAAGGACGATCCCGCTCTCGCATGACTTCAAATAAGTATTTACCACCAGACAAGACTTTTGACTGCAACAGATGTTCTAATCCGATTAACGCCAAGTGAATCCGTTGTTCCAGTGTTTCTTCACTCAACAGAAGTTGTTCATATAACTTATAGACATCCGGATCGTCCAACCGGGCCTGTTCCCAAACGACGACTTCCGGATGCGCTCCCTTTTCGAGAACGGAAAGCCGGGCCAGATGATGCAATGCATGATGGACATGCGTATAAGCATCATAATAATTACCGCGGCTGAATAGATTCCGTCCATCCTGAAAACGACGCAGTAATTTAGCGAATGATAACGACATCTGTAAGCAGCGTTCCGTCTCCGGGAAGTTGCGTAATTGTTTTTTCAAATCCGTTAAGTAATCATTCCGTTCAAAAATGATGGTTCCTTCCGACACCCAATGGACGGCCCGGCGATTTGCATTTAAGATTAACCAACGGGAGAGGACTTGTTCATGCACAAGATGTAATGAAACCCGCAATGTATTCAATCGATAATGCTTAACGGTCCACTCGACGGAAGGATCTCGTGTAATGACTAAAAGTAAAACATCAAATTGATCGGTTAAAGAGTCTCTCGGTTGTCTTTTCTCAACGGCGATGATTCCCTGTGTCTCCGGATAAGCCGCATATTCTGAATAAATTGTTCGTGTTGCCTGTTCCATTTCCTTCTCACCCTTCTCTACTCCGTACTCGTTACTCTGATCATTCGTCCGTTACCATTTTCGACAAAAAATCAATCGTTCCTGCTTCTGACTCGATCCCACAATATGCTAGACTGGCTACAGGGGGAATTCATGTGAAAAAACAACGTAAGAATAAAATAAACCGGGCCCGTAACTTGGCAATGTTCCTCGTATTCGGCGGAATGCTTGTCATGTATGGCGGTCTTTTGTTAAAACAATTCGAAATCATCATGGTCATCCTAATGCTTGTCGGGTTTGTCATGGTCCTTGCCAGCACAGCGCTCTATTTCCTGATCGGACTTACTTCGACGAAAGCTGCCGTCGTCACCTGCCCGAATTGCGGTAAAGAAACGAAAGTCCTCGGACGCGTTGATTTATGTATGCACTGCGACGAACCTCTGACGATGGATCGTAACCTTGAAGGAAAAGAATTCGATGAAAAGTACAACAAACACAGTAAACGAGCTCCCCGTTAAAAGGAAGCTCGTTTTTTTAATGCACGTTCGATTGGCAATCCGGGCAAGTCCCGTAAACCTCAAGACGGTGGCGGTCTACTTTAAAGCCTGTTAAATGCGCCGCAACAGTCTCGACGTCATCCAGGACAGGGTAATTGAAGTCGACGATTTTTCCGCATCCTTCGCAAATCATATGGTAATGACGCGTCGTGACGAAGTCAAAACGACTGGAAGCATCTCCATAATTCATCTCTTCTACGATTCCTTTTTCACGGAAGACCCGTAGATTATTATAAACTGTCGCCACACTCATATTTGGAAAACGATGTTCGAGCGCACGATAAATTTCATCTGCTGTCGGATGTGTATGTCCCGTCGTTAAATATTCCAAAATCGCATGACGTTGTGGTGTCATCCGAACGCCTGATTCACGTAAAGAGCGTACTGCATCATCTAGCATCTCGTTCGCCACGTCATCCCCTCATTTCTATCTTTCATTGATTATTAGATTGTAATCTTTATAATTAGTCTACCTACATTCTTCCTTTCCGTCAACGGCTCTGCTCTACGTTTGACGGACATGATACAATCATATCGTGATATTTTTCACGTATCAATGATTGGAGGAATCATCATGTCAACTCATACAAAACGTCCTACTTCGGAATCCTTATATGAAGTGGCCCAAAAATGTATCGTCGGAGGTGTGAACAGCCCATCCCGCTCGTATAAAGCAGTCGGAGGCGGTGCGCCCGTCTATATGGAACGAGGAGAAGGAGCTTACTTCTATGATGTCGACGGCAACCGTTACATCGATTACTTAGCAGCTTACGGTCCGATCATTACCGGTCACGGGCATCCACATATTACGGAAGCGATCACGAATGCTTCACGCAACGGGTTATTATACGGTACACCTCATCGCCTAGAAATCGACTTTGCCCATAAACTGCAACAGGCGATTCCATCGTTAGAGAAAGTCCGGTTCACAAACTCAGGGACGGAAGCCGTCATGACGACGATCCGTGTCGCCCGTGCTTATACAGGACGTGAACTCGTCGTGAAATTCAGCGGCTGTTATCACGGTCACTCAGACTTGATGCTGATTGCAGCAGGAAGCGGTCCGGCAACACTCGGTTCACCCGATTCAGCCGGTGTGACGAAAGCAACAGCAAAAGAGGTCATTACGACACCGTTCAATGATATTGAATCTTATCGTCAAATCATGGCAGAATGGGGCGATCAGGTCGCCTGCGTTCTCGTCGAACCGATTGTCGGGAACTTCGGCATCGTCGAACCGCAACCCGGGTTCCTCGAGGCCATCAACGAAATTACGCATGAACACGGCGCACTCGTCATCTATGATGAAGTCATCACGGCTTTCCGATTTACGTACGGCAGTGCCCAAGAACTTCTGAACATCCGCCCGGACATGACGGCACTCGGAAAAATCATCGGTGGCGGTCTCCCGATCGGTGCCTACGGTGGACGCCAGGATATCATGGAACACGTCGCTCCGCTTGGTCCGGCGTATCAAGCAGGTACGATGGCCGGAAACCCAGCTTCGATGGCAGCCGGTATTGCCTGCCTCGAATTACTCGAACAGCCGGGTGTGTATGAAGAGTTCGACCGCCTCGGTGCTAAACTCGAACAAGGCATTTTAAAAGCTGCCGATACACATGGCGTCACGATCACAATCAACCGTCTCAAAGGTGCATTGACGGTCTACTTCACGGATGAAACGGTCGTCGACTATTTGGGTGCCGAACGTGCCGACAGTGAAATGTTCGGCCGGTTCTTCAAATTAATGCTCGAACAAGGCGTCAACCTTGCGCCTTCGAAATACGAAGCCTGGTTCTTGACAACGGCTCACACGGAAGCAGACATCGACGAAACAATCGTTGCTGTCAACCGTGCGTTTGCCCAACTGTAAGTCAGTCCTTCATAACAAAAAGACTGTTCCGTTTTTCGCGGAACAGCCTTTTTTTATTCAACCAGCTCGAGGTTTTGAATCGCATACAGTTCAAAATAAGCGCCGCGTTTTCGCATCAGTTCTTCGTGACGTCCCATTTCCGTGATTTGACCGTTTTCAATGACAACGATCTTATCGGCATCGGTGATCGTCGAAAGACGATGGGCAACGGTAAACGTCGTCCGTCCTTTCGCAAGACGCGCAAGCGAGTCCTGAATCATCGATTCACTTTCGAGATCCAGGGCACTCGTCGCTTCATCCAAAATTAAAATCGGTGGATTTTTAAGGAAGACCCGGGCAATTGCCAAACGCTGTTTTTGACCGCCTGATAATTTGACCCCCCGTTCGCCGACCGGTGTTTTATAACCGTCCGCCAGTCGTTCGATGAACTCATGGGCATTGGCTGCCTTCGCTGCCGCGACCACCTCTTCATCCGTCGCCTCGGGATTCCCCATCTTAATGTTCATTTCGACCGATTCACTGAACAGAATCGATTCCTGCATGACCATTCCGATTTGATCGCGTAAACCACGTAACTTCAAATCACGAATATCGACTCCATCAAGCGTGATCCGCCCGGACGACACATCGTAAAATCTAGGAATCAGACTGACAAGCGTGGATTTCCCGCCGCCCGACATCCCGACGAAGGCAATCCGTTCTCCCGCCTGTACATCGAGCGTCAACCGGTCAATCGCCCGTTCGCCGCCTTCTTCGTAGGAGAAGCTGATATTTTCAAACTGGACGTTCCCTTTGACATGAACCGGATTTTTCGCATTGGCTTTTTCCGTAATATCATAGGGTTCGTCCAAAAACTCAAACATCCGGTCCATCGAGGCAATCGACTGCGTCAATGTCGTCGACGAGTTGACAAGACGACCGAGCGGCGCGTACAGGCGATCGATATAGGCGATGAAGGCGACCATCGTGCCGAGTGATTCCTGACCGTTCAGCACAAGGAAAGCCGCTGCGCCGAAAATCAGAATCGGGGCAAAATCGGTAATCGTCGAGACGACGACGTACGTCCGGGCATTCCAGTTCGTTTGACGTAATGCTGCCGTCAAGAAGCCATCGTTTTGTTTCTTGAACGCCTGATTTTCATGGGGTTCAAGCGCAAAACTGCGAATGACCGCCATTCCGTTGACCCGCTCCGTCAAGTGCCCCTGCAGTTCAGCAAGTGCCGCCGAACGGTCACGTGTCAGACTGCGGAGTCGTCCATAAAAGAACTTGACCGCGAGTGCATAAAACGGCAACGGAATGATCGCAACGAGCGTCAGCTTCGGATCGATTGTCCACATGATAGCAATCGCTATCAAAATCGTAATCATGTCGAGCCATAAGTTCATCAACCCGGTAACAACAAAATCCTTTGTCTGTTCGACATCGTTGATGATCCGGGAGATGACTTCCCCGGTCTTCGTGTTCGAATAAAAGCGGAGTGACAGCTTCTGGACATGATCAAACAGCCGGTTCCGGACATCAAACAAAATTTTTGATGCCGACCACTGGGCCAAATACTGCCGGATGTATTCAAGCGGCGGTTTGATGACGAGAAAAACGAAGAATCCGGCGCCGATCAAATAGGCAAGTTCTTTACTGCGTTCCGCGAGCGGAACCGTTTGATTATCGAGCAGATTGTCGATGATGTACTTGTAGAGAAGCGGCAATCCGAGCGGAATCGAAAACTTGATGATCCCGACGAATACCGTCAAAAGAATTTGTTTTTTATACGGTTTGACGAATTCCATGTACCGTCTGATGGAACCCTTCTTTTTTAACTGTTTTCGCTTTGCTTTACCCATGTGTTCCCCTTCTTTCCACTAAAAAAAGACGATGGCGAACCATCATCTCCGATACCTTGTTTCGTATTCACGATACCACGTTTCAACGAATGCCGGGTTAAACGGACCCTTGCGACTGCGGATCCATTGAATCAAAATCTGAACGTTGTCTTTCAGAATACGATCAATCGCTTTCGGATAGTTCATCTCCCGGCGGTGTTTCTCGTACTCATCCTCATCCAAAATCATGTAAGACATGTCCGGATAGACTTTGATATCTAAATCATAATCAATGTACTTGACTGCTCGATCCTTTTCATCAAACGTCGAAGGTGAACCCAAGTTGCAGTAATAGTAGATACCGTCTTCACGAATCATACAGATTACATTAAACCAAAGTTCTGTCGAAAAATAACAAATCGCGGGTTCTCGTGTCCGCCACTGACGACCATCCGATTCACTGACCATGATCCGGTCATTGAATCCAATCAATTCTTCTTCCGTCGATTTAAGCACGAGCGTTTCTTCCCAAACTCTGTGTAAGCTGCCATTATGTTTGAAACTTTGAATCTCAATCTTGCTACTTTCTTTTGGGAATCGACTCATGTGCTACTCCTTTCTGAAGCTTTTTATTCAGTTTTTTCAATACTCTCGTGCTTATTATACCCATTTTCAGAACACATGAAAAACGAAAGGCTACTTTTTCAGGAAAATGACTGGTATTTAACTTGAAAAATGATGTAAAATCGCCTGTTTCCGTTGCTGAAACATCGGTTTCAAAATAAATAAATCCACCAGTACTTTCGGTAAATACGATTTATAAATTAAGTCATCAATCATATAGACACCGTCCGGGCGCTCTTCGACACGGTGTGTATGACACCACGCAGAGAAAGGAAACGGTACCTTCACTCCGACGTCAACAAATGCATCTTTGCCGACCATCGGGATGATCGAATCCCATTTTACAAAAAACGGTGGAACACCGACCTTCAGCTGAATTGTATTGCCGGCATATGTCCGGGTGTCCCCGATGGTCTGCACTTTCGGAAACGTCGTCATTCCCGTCAAGGCTTTGGCATCACTTAAAAAGAACCAGGCTTGGTCTTTTGTCGCCGGCACTTTCGTTTCTGAATAAAAACGATTCATCAGAGTTCCTCCTTTAATAGGCGATCAATCTTCATTTGGGCGACCGAAATCGGTTGCTTGTCATATGTCTGTTCATCCATCAGAACGGTTCCTTCCGGTTGTGTCGCAACACGATAAACCGTAATATCCCATATCCGGTGCGAAAAGATGTGTTTTACACTGCCGATTTGCATTCCGGGTTGCTCTTCCGTCGATTCCACTAACGGATACTGCCACATGCCGGCCAACAGTCCCGTTTCCGGACGTTGCATGACGGCGACTTGTCCGTTTTCTTCATAGACCAATGCATCGTACCGGATCGTCTGTGTTTTACCTTTTTTTGTTTTGACAGGCAACTCCGCCTGAACCGAGCGGTCGTAAGCAAAACAGACATCATTGACCGGACACAGTCCGCACATCGGTGATTTCGGTGTACAGACCATTGCACCGAGTTCCATCAACCCTTGATTGAAGCTTGACGGATCCGCATGATCAATCAATTCATGAACGGCCGCTTCAAAGACTTTTCGTGTTTTCGGTGCGGCAATGTCGTCATAAATTCCGAGGACACGCGATAAGACACGCATGACGTTCCCGTCGACGGCAGGCTCCGGGTGGCCGTAGGCAATTGAGAGAACCGCACCGGTCGTATAGGGACCGACTCCCCGTAAACTTTCAAACCGTTCTTTTTCATCCGGTACGATCCCGTCATATTTTTCAACAACTTCCTGAACTGCGATTTGAAGGTTCTTAACCCGGGAATAGTACCCTAAGCCTTCCCAATATTTTAAGACTTCACTTTGGTCGGCCGACGCCAAATCGTGGGGTGTCGGAAACCGTTCCGTAAACCGCTGGTAATATGGAATCACTGTATCGACCCGTGTTTGTTGCAGCATGATTTCACTGATCCAGATATGATAAGGATTTTTGGTTTCACGCCACGGTAACTGTCGTTGTTCCCGCAAGAACCACTGCACCAATTCCGTCGTAAAATGCTGTTTATTAAAGTTTCTGAAATATTCTGTGACAAGAGTCAAAATATTACCTCTTTTCTGTTTGATACGTTATAGTAAGTTCAATTAACCTTAAAAATTAAAATCAATTTACGTTTATTATGATTTCGAATACTTTGATAGAGGAGCGAATTTGCATTGGATACTGGGACGCATATCGGAATGGGACTTTGCCTCGCCGCCATTTCCACACTTGAACCGGATATCGCAGCAAGCGCTACGCTGTTTGCGGCTGTTACGACTACGGCGTTGGTCGGTTCCCATGCTCCAGACTTTGATACTGTATTTAAATTTAAAGGCAACAGTGCCTACCTGAGACAGCACCGTGGTAAATCCCACGGTCTGATCGCCTTGATTGCCTGGCCGTTGTTACTATCAATCGTCATCGGCGCCCTGTTCGGCGTTCCGCCTACTTCATTATGGCTGATGGCACAGATTGCTGTCGCCCTTCATGTCTTCGTCGATCTGTTTAATGCTTACGGCACGCAGGCACTTCATCCCTTTAAGAAAACCTGGATTGGTTGGGGCGTCATCAATACATTTGACCCTTACCTGTTCACGATGTATTACGGGGCGTTCGGCATTTGGCTGTTGACCCGTGCCACGATGGTCATTTTCCCGATTTTGATTGCGATCGTCATCATCTATTATGCGGTTCAATTTAAGTTGCGTAACGATGCTTTGGCGACGGCCGCTCGTTATTACGGCGGAGCACACAAGCTATTCATTTCTCCCGGCATGAAATGGGATGAGTGGCATGTCGCAGCACGTCTTCGAAATGAATATGCGGTCGTCAAGATTAATTCCGGAACAGTCGTCGAGTGCGGTAATTTCCGGATCAAAAATGAACCGCATGGGGATGAATTGTATGACATCGTCAAGGAGAACGCGGATCTACAGGCGTTCCTTGAATTTTCAAAAATTCATACGTATACGGTTTCCCGAAAAGACGGAATCGTCGAATACCGGTTCACGAACTTACGTTATTTCACGAAAGAAGTCTATCCGTTCGTCGCGGTCGTCCGGATTGATGCAACGTCACGCCAAATTGTCAGTTCCTATACAGGATGGGTTTTCAGCGAACGGACGTTGCAAAAAAAATTGTTTGTACCTGCATTATAAAAAAAGGACTCGCCATGTTCGGAAAAGTTTCTTTTCCGAACCGCGAGTTCTTTTTTAATTGATTGACTGATCGTCGCGCCCAATCATCAAATGCTTGAACTTCTCGTTTGTTGTATTAAAACGGTGAAGCATCGGACCATGTTGCTTGATTTGTTGCTGAACGAAACGAACGGCAACTGCCTCACCCTGATATTTTTCTCCCGCCTTTGCAAGTGTCGCTTCGAAATCTTCCCATAAGACTTCGACCCACGTCAAGGCTTCAAGCGGCGTCAATGTCTCATTGACTTTTTGTAATTCTTCCGCCAATTCGTTTAATGCTTCTGTACGATTTTGATCCATCTTCATTCCTCCTCTTCCTGAATCAATGCGAGCGGAATCGCCACTTCGTTGACCGTTCCCTCAAAATGTCCCCAGCCCATCACACCGTTGACGAAATGCAGTTCAAATCGTGTCTCTTCTCCATCAATCCGGTAAAAGCGACCCGTCTCAAACCGGCTTGTGTCGACGAGATAACTTTGGGCAATCGCAATCTTGCGGATAATCACCTCGACTTCACTCATGTTCCCGTGTTGCTCCGCTTTACGTTTTTGCTCATTCAATTTCGTCACGAGCATCTCTAATTCATATTTTGATAACTGGCTCATACGTGTCTCCATAAAAAAACTCCCCCTCTTCGTCATTAGTATATACGAAAAGGAGAAGAAAAATGATGGAGTTAGCTTGATTTCAATTCGAGATTGCGTTTACTTTGCAACGCATACATTTTGGCATAGATTTTTTGTTTTTTGAGTAACTCTTCATGCGTTCCGCGTTCGGATATCCGTCCATGGTCGAGGACGATGATTTCGTCGGCGTCTTTGATCGTTGACAAACGGTGGGCAATGATGAAGGTCGTGCGCCCTTTCGTCAACGTCAATAAGGCATCCTGAATCATCGCTTCCGTCTCCGAATCGACGCTCGCCGTCGCTTCATCGAGAACTAAAATGGCCGGATCAAACGCCAAAGCCCGGGCAAAACTGATCAACTGCCGTTCGCCGGCAGACAAGGTCGCGCCTTTTTCGATGACGGGTTCATCGAGACCTTTAGGAAGACGGTCGATGAACCGGTCTGCCCCAACGGCGACGATTGCTTCCCGAATCCGTTCTTCGGAAATCGCCGGGTTGCCGAGCGTGATATTCGATCGGATTGTTCCCGTGAATAAAAATGGATCCTGCAGGACGATGCCCATATGATCGCGGACCGCCTGTTTCGGCAGTGACGTGACATCCTGTCCGTCAATCAGCAATTGACCGGATGACGGATCATAAAAACGCATCAGCAGATTCATGATTGAACTTTTCCCGCTGCCCGTATGTCCGACGAGAGCGATTGTCGCTCCGGGACGGGCGTCAATTTCGATGTCCTGTAAGACAGGATGACCCGGATCATAGCTGAAACCGACCTGCTTGAACTCCACACGTCCGGCGAAACGGGGTAAACGTCCTTTTCCGACATCTTCTCCCTTTTCGTCGAGCAGTTGGAACATCCGGTCTGCTGAAACGAGTGCTTGTTGCAACGGCGACAACTGATTCATGATTTGTGTGACCGGTTCAAAGAGACGTGACACATAATCGATGTAGGCATATAAAATCCCGAGCGATAAAAAGGTTCCGTCGGTCAGGCTTTTACCCGCCACGACCCAGATCAATAAGGCCAGCGTCAGGTTTTTCAGGAAATACGATAAGTTATGCGACATCAAGGCATCAAGCCGCAACAACTTCGAACGGGTTTGATAATTCTCTTCATTTTTTTGTTCAAATTCCGCCAACACTTCTTTTTCCCGCGCATACGCTTGAATGATCGGCATCGTTTGAATGTTCTCGTTTAACTGACCATTCATATCTGCGACAAGCGACCGGACCTTGAAGTTATTTTCCGTTGCAAGTTTCTGGAACAGCTGAATCCAGAAGTAGACGATCGGAATAATCAACAGCGAAACGAGTCCGAGACGGACATCGAGGAAAAACATCGCCACTAAAATTCCGGCCATCGTAATCAACCCTGAAAAGACGCGTGCGAGCACACCCAAGTACAAATCACGGATTGTTTCCGTATCGTTTGTGACACGACTGACAATCTTTCCGATCGGTGTCTGGTCAAAATAGCGGACCGGTAACCGTTGTAAATGTGTAAAGACATCGAGCCGCATCCGTTTGACGATTTTATGCGCCGACCGCTGAAGCAGGATTTGTTGGACCCAGTTCAAACCGGCCGCGATTAACAGCAGGACGATATACAGCAAGGACAGCCAGCCGACCGCTTTTAAGTCAGAGGCATAAAAATCATATACCTGTCCTTGCGTCAGCTTCTTGACGCCCGAATAACGAAACGTTTCTTCCCCACGCGTGACGGTTAACGTTCCACCGGTCACGTTGCGTTCTCCTCCGCTGACGACTTGTTCGGGCACAAAATAATAACCGCTCTTCGATTGAACAACTGAAATCGCTTGAATGACATCGGAAGACGGCACATCCTGCTTCTTCGCAAACTGGCGCCCGTCATACTCGACCCTTCCTCCGTCCTTCACTTCAACCCAATCCTTTTCAATCGCAACAATATGTTCATCGATGATGACTTTCGCAATATATGGTCCGGTCAATTCTGCTCCGACTGCCAGAATCAAGAGAAATAATCCGAGGAAAATTGCTTGTTTTTCATACATCGCATAACGAACAAGTGATCGAATCGTCGTTTTCCGACGAACGGGATCTAATAGATATAATTCTTCTTCCTTCACGTTCGACACCTCCTACCTTACGTTTCTTCACTTTGCCGTTCGAATTGTTCGGCGTACCACCCTTTATGATCCATCAACTGTTCGTGCGTACCCCGTTCTGTCACTTGACCGTCCTGCAAGACAAGAATTTCGTCCGCATGGGCAACGGCAGACAGACGGTGTGCGACAATCAATGTCGTCGCCTGCTCCCGATTGGTTCGAATCGCTTCAATGATATGCGACTCGGTTTTTGCATCGACCGCAGACAACGAATCGTCGAGCAATAATAATTTCGGTTTTTTCAACATCGCCCGGGCAATCGACAGCCGTTGCTTCTGACCGCCGGATAACGTGACACCACGTTCACCGACCAACGTCTCAAGACCTTGATCGAGCATGGTAATGTCCGTTGTGAATGACGCCAGACGAATTGCTTCCTGCAGTTCGGCTTCCGTTGCCGTTCCGGCGCCAAAGAGGATGTTATCCCGCACTGTTTTCGAGAACAAAAGGTGTTCCTGCGAAACATAACCCGTCCATCCCCGGACCGTTTCCAAAGCGACGTCTTCATAGGGAACACCGTTGACTTGCAGCATATGACGGTCAAGTGGATATTCGCGTAAAAATTGGCGAAGCAACGTCGTTTTCCCGGCACCGGTCGGACCGACAATCCCGATTGTCTTTCCTTGTTCGATCGTCACGTTGATGCCGCGCAATGCGGGCTGTTTCGTTCCCGGGTACGTAAACGTCAAATCCGATAAGACAATCGTTTCAGGAGTAGTAATCTCTACGACAGGAGTCGATGAAATCAACGGTTTGACCCGCATCGTCGCCTGAAGACGATCGAGACTCGCTGTTCCGCGCTGGATGACGTTGATCAGCTCTCCGAACGCATACATCGGCCAAATCAACATTCCGAGATAAATATTGAAGGCGACGAGTTGTCCAAGCGTAATATCGTTCGTAAAGACGAGGTACGTCCCGAACGATAGACCGATCAAATAACTGATTCCGACGAGTAATTTAATAATCGGCTCGAACAAGACATCAATTTTTGCGACATGCATGTTTTTATCAAATACATCCGTCGTGACATCATCAAATTTTTTAACATCGATGTCTTCCTGAACGAATGAACGAATGACCCGCAGTCCGGAAATCGACTCCACGACTTGATCATTCATCGTGCCAAAGGCATCCTGTGCTGTCATGAAGCGGCCGTGGATCTGACTGCCGAGTTTATTCATCGCGTACGCAAGAATGGGCATCGGCAATAAGGCGGCAAGCGTCAGTTTCCAATCGATCGCTACTCCCATGACGACAAGTGTAATGGCCGTCATATTCAGCGAGTCAACGAGCGTCAGGACACCAAAACCGGCTGTCCGTTCGACCGCTTTCAAATCATTGGTCGCAAGCGCCATTAAATCCCCTGTGCGGTTACGTTGATAAAAGGTCGGGGTTAACTTTAATAAATGCGTAAAAAATTGACTTCGTAATGTCCGTTCGAGTAAAAAGGCTGTTCCGAATAATTTCGCAAGCCATAAATACGTCAGAATAAAGGACATAATGGAAATAACGGTCAGCCCGACCACATACTGAATCAATGTCGTCCGATCCATGGATCCGGAACGCAGTCCGTCAATCACCTTTCCGATCAACCATGGTGGTGTCAAGTCGATGAAGCCGGTCACAATCAGCAATAACACGGCAATCAAATATGATTTTTTATGTTCCTTCAGAAACCAGCTGAGTTGGCGAAACAATCGCACGATGGTTCCCCCCTTTGTCGTTCATAATGGTGTTACGTTGTTTCCAAGCACGCAAAAAAGGCAGACGGATTTCCGGAGCAGTCCGAGAATCCATCTGCCTTTCTAAAGACGATGTGAATCGACGATATGGTCTGCGTGCTCGGGGAACGGATTCCCTGTCAATCGCACACTGAAAATAGTGTTTATACGAGTTCGAGAGTCTCCGCCATATTCAGCTGTTTGATAAGTGCGTTTACAATTGGCTGTTTCATTTGACGGTTCCTCCTTTTCTTAATCTGAGCGTAGAATAGCATAATTATCGAACAATTGTCAATTTTGTGTCTAATCTTTTAAAATGAAGCCGAAACTTATATTCCGTCCGCTTCTTCCTGCTTGACCTGTTCGATCACTTCCGACACGAGTGCATACGGAAATCCTTTTCGAACTAACGCCTGTTGCGTTTTCTGCACTCGGGCGAACGGTTCCAGATTCCGATACTTCGGATAGTATTTCCGCGCTTGGTATAAAGCAGCCGATTCTTCCGTCTCTGCTTCGACTTCTTCAAATACGAGTTGAATCCCCTGTTTTGAAACCTCTGATGAGAATCCGCGTTGCATCAATGTTTGTTGCAGTTTTTGTTTCAGTTCCCGAACCGACCGGCGGGCAAGTTCTTTTTGTTTTTGCTGGAGAAATTTCAATACCTTTTCTAGTTCCTCTTCTTCCGTAAATGATTCCAGCGCTTGATCAATGTACGTTTTGTTCACTTTCAGCGCTTCTAAATCACGCCGGATTTTTCCGGGTCCCTGCGGTGTCGTTGCTTTTTTTGTCGCTGTATACGCCTCGGCAAACTGTTGATCGTTTAAATATTTTTGGTCGGTCAATCGTTTGATGGCATGCTTGACGGCATGTTCCGGTGTCTCTTTTTCCATCAAGTATGCTTCGACTTCGCTCGTCGCCCGCATTCGGTATGATAAATGATTGAGTGATAAACGGTATGCTTTTTGCTGTTCTTCCGCTGTCAGTACTTCTTTGACGAAATCATCGTCAAGCTCCTTGTCCCGTTGCAGGTTATACTTGATCAAAATATCGGCATCGACGGCAAAGGCATATTCTTCCTTACCTTCACGTTCAATATAGATATTGAAGCGCTCCGTATTTTTCTTTTGGGTCGAAATCCGTGTGATTTTCAAGTCGGTTCCTCCTTTTTTTATCTTCTCTTGCAACGATAACATGTTGAATCAGGTTTGAGTGAAACAGAGAAACGGGAACATATGTACAAGTATTACTACAGACAGGACGAGAGGATGATTCACGCCATGAAAATCGCGATTACAGGCGGAACCGGAATGATTGGACAGGCACTAACGAAACGATTACTTAACGAAGGCCATCAAATTGTTATTTTAACCCGTTCACCGAAAGCTGCGGCGGGAGCCGTCAGCTACGTTGAATGGTTGACGGATAAAGCAACACCGGAGCAAGAACTGAATGATGTGGATGCCTTCATCCACCTGGCAGGTGCTTCGATCAATGAAGGACGCTGGACAGAAGAGCGTAAACGCGTCATCTTGGAAAGCCGCATCGACTCGACGAAAGAACTCGTCCGGATTGTCAGAGCACTTGATTCCAGACCTGACGTCGTCTTATCAGCTTCTGCCGTTGGAATTTACGGTCAGGACCGCCATCAAACCTTTACGGAAGAAACGGCACTGCCTCCGACTGCCGACTTCCTCAGCCATGTCTGTGTCGCTTGGGAAGAGCTTGCTCAACCGATTGCCGAAAGCGGTGTCCGGCTCGTTCATCCGCGGATTGGGGTCGTCCTCAGTACAGAAGGCGGTGCCTATCCATTAATGCGTTTGCCTTATCAATTATTTGGCGGCGGGACAATGGGCGACGGGAAGCAATGGGTTTCCTGGGTTCATATCGATGACCTCGTCGAAATGTTCCTGTTCGCACTGACGACCGCTTCTGTAGAAGGTCCTCTCAATATTACAGCCCCTCATCCGGAAACGATGCGACGGTTCGGTCAAACGATCGGAAAAGTGTTGCACCGTCCGCACTGGTTACCGGCTCCACGCTTCGCTCTCGAGCTGGCTCTCGGAGAAAAAAGTGTCATCGTTCTCGAAGGCGCCCGTGTTATTCCGAAAAAAGCTCTCGAAAACGGCTACAAGTTTCGGTATGCTGAACTAAAGGATGCACTGCAGAATCTCGAGCACACAAACTAATACAGGGGTTGAAAAATGTTGGATGTTTTAATACGAAATGCACATATCTTTCCCATCACATCAGATAATTTTTATGGCGATATCCGGATCAAAGACGGAAAGATCCACGAAATCAATGAGTTGCTGGATGCCGAGGAGCACGAACGGGTCATCGAAGCAGAAGGACGTTTCTTGCTTCCCGGCTTCATCGATGCTCATACGCACCTTGGACTGTACGATGAAGGAACCGGAACGGTCGGAAACGATGCCAACGAAACCATTTTTGCGATGACCCCTCACTTGCGGGCCATCGACGGCGTCTATCCGCTCGATGAAGGATTCAAGGAAGCTATCGAACACGGCGTCACAACGGTCCAGGTCATGCCGGGCAGCATGAATATCATCGGCGGTGTCACGAGTGTCATTAAAACACACGGCCGTTTTATCGATGACATGATTTTACGGAAATATGCCGGATTAAAAATTGCGCTTGGAGAAAACCCGAAACGTGTCCATAGTGCCGGTCGTGCCGGTGAACTGACACGTATGGGCATCATGGGTATGTTGCGGGAAGCATTTCTTGAAGTCAAGATGCAACGGACAGCTGATACCTTTGCCCACCGGATGATTGAACGGGTTCTCAAAAAAGAGATGCCGCTTCGTGTCCACGCTCACCGGGCCGATGACATTTTATCGGCGATTCGTTTTGCCGAAGAGTTTGAGCTCGATGTCCGGATCGAACATTGTACAGAAGGTCATCTCGTGGCCAAAGAACTGCAACAATTACCGATTGAACACGTTACAGTCGGTCCGACCTTTACACGAAAGTCAAAAATCGAACTGAAGAACAAGACCTGGGAAACATATCGTATTCTTCATGAGCACGGTCTTGAAGTGTCGATTACGACCGATCATCCGTATACACCTGTTCAATATTTAAATTTATGTGCCGGTCTTGCTGCACGTGAAGGACTGCCGGTCGACATCGCGCTTCGCGCGATTACGATTAATCCGGCCCGTTCGATCGGCGTCGCAGACCGTGTCGGCTCGATTGAAGTCGGCAAAGATGCCGACCTCGTTCTTTGGAGTCACTTCCCGCTCGATTATCTCGCGAAGCCTTTGATGACGATGATTGATGGAAAAGTGATTTTTGAACATACTCATCTGACATCCATGTCTTAAAAAAAAACCTATGATTTTAACGGAAAATCGTTGAAAATCATAGGCTTTTTTTGTTATGAAAATGAGGCTTTTTCGTTTGCAAGAAATGCCTTATTTTCGTATGTTTTTTCACAAAAATTATTTACTTGCTTTTTTAAAAAAAGAAGGTAATATTATCTTATCCGACAACTGAAGAAGGCATACCATGCGCGGTTCAAACGAGTCAGACAGGTAGCTTTCGACAATCATTCTAGCGGTCTTAAGAAGGAGGAATGGAAGTATGCTCAAGCAACGGGAGCTGAGCGACTGCGCTGATTTGTTCGAACTGATGCAGCATCAAGACGTATATCCGTACGTCCGCCAAAAAACACGGTACTTTGATGAATTTCTGTTTACTACAAAGCAGGCAATCGAAGAGGAAGAACGCGGTGAGCTCGTCTCACGCACGATCCTAGACGAATTTGACCAACCAATCGGTACAATCAGTTTACTCGATATCGAAGGACAGTATGGGTTTCTCGGTACATGGTTAGGTAAACCGTATCATGGGAAAGGTTATAACAATCTTGCAAAAGAAGCATTTTTTGCAGAACTATTTTTTGACCTTGATTTCGAAAGTGTCTTCATGAAGATCCGCAAGACTAACATCCGTTCACAAAAAGCAGCGGAAAAACTGCCTTATGCTTTTTGCGCCGATGCATTACGACCGGCATTACTGGAACAGCTGAATACCGGAGAAACTCAATTTACACTCTATGAAGTCTCCAAATCAAGTTTTCAAATGTATATCCACGGCCGCGAATTCGAAACGGTCTACGAACAACAACTCGAAGCATGAGAGGCACCTGCCTCTTGTGCTTTTTTGTTCGTACTTTTGATGCGGATCGAAAGCTTCAAATGGTATGATAATAAGGAAAATTCACCTGTCGGAAGAAGCCATCCCTTCTTCCCATATGAAATGGAGTGATCAACTGATGCCAGAACAATCCTTTAAAATACTTGTCGTAGATGACGAAGCACAAATGCGTGATCTGCTTGTCTCAAATCTTCAAAAAGAAAACTATCAGACGACGACGGCTTCGAACGGTCAAGAAGCACTTGATTTAATGCAACGTGATGCCTTCCATCTCGTTTTGCTGGATGTCATGATGCCAGAAATGGACGGTTTGACGGCTTGCATGCGAATCCGTGAATTCTCGAACGTCCCGATCATCATGCTAACGGCCCGTTCGGACGAACTCGACCGGATTCACGGTCTGAAAATTGGGGCCGATGACTACATCACGAAACCGTTCAGCCCTCGTGAACTGTTGGCCCGCATCGAAGCGACGTTGCGACGTTCCCATCGTTTTACAGTCGATCAATCGGCGACGTTGACGATCGGCAAACTGGAGCTTGATACAGAAAGCCGCAGTGTCCACGTCAGCGGAAAACCAATCAGTTTAACGCGGAAGGAATTTGACTTACTCCATTTGTTTGTCCAAAACAACGATAAAGTCTTTTCACGCGAACAGTTGCTCGATCAAATTTGGGGCGCCGACTACATCGGAAATCTGCGGACTGTCGATACCCATATCAAAACACTTCGTCTGAAACTCGGTGAAGCCGGCGGCTCGATCCAAACGGTCTGGGGCATCGGATATAAATTCGAGGAAGTATGATTAAGCGGTATACCATTCGCCGCCGGATTTGGATTACGATTTGGTTCACAAGCGTTTTTTCTGCCGTTTTGTTCGTATTATTGACATTTTATCTGTACGATCGGTTTTACCTTCAAACGCAGGAAGATTTATTGCTCAATCGGGGCGAAAAATTGATTAACATTTATGAATCAGAAGGACTATCCGGTGCGTTTTATGACGGGATGACGTATACGAATGAATTAACGGAATCCAAAGTCTTTTTCATCGACTTTCTGAAGAAAAATCCGGCCGGTCTCCGGTTCTTGACGAATGCGGATATTGAACAGTTACGTAATGGTGAAACCGTCGTCTCCAGCCGAACCCACCCGATTGAAGGAACGGACATCCTGCTGACCGGTTTCCCGATCATTGAAAACAATCGGCTCGTCGGAACGCTGATTCTCTATTTGGAGCTCGGTCAAATCAGTGAACCGTTCCGACCGCTTCGCCTGATGATTTTCTTCATGATTGGTCTGATTGTGTTGAATCTCGTCATTTTCGGCCGGCAGATCATTGATACGATCATCCGCCCGTTGATCGATATGAAGCGGGCCTCAACCGTCTATGCCCAAGGAGACTTTGCCTATCGAATTCCGATTCAATCCGATGATGAAATCGGCGAATTGGCAGAAACCCTGAATAAGATGGCAGAATCCCTCGGTGAAGTGGATGAACAACGTAAGGAATTTTTGGCGAACGTCAGTCATGAATTGCGGACGCCCCTGTCCTATATCCGGGGATATACGGAAATGATGCAGGATAAAGCACTCGATGAAAAAACACGCGATCAATATTACCAAATCATCGAACGCGAAACGGAACGGTTGCAACGTCTCGTCAACGATCTGCTCGACCTTGCCCAGTTGGAACGGGATTCGTACCCGATGACAAAACAACCGCTTGTCTTCAGTCAGGTTTTAGAAGATGTCGTCTACCGGATGGAACCGATTGCGAAGGCGAAAGGTGTCTCCATCATCACCGACTTCGATCCAAGTCAAATCGTCCTCGGTGACAATGACCGGCTTGAGCAAGTCATCGGAAATCTGCTGGACAATGCCTTACGTTACACGCCTGCTTCAAAACATATCTATCTGTCGACAAAAACAGACGGCGAACAGACGATTTGTTCGATTCGGGACGAAGGAGAAGGCATTCCACCAGAACATTTGGAGCGTTTAACGAAACGGTTTTACCGTGTTGATAAATCCCGGACACGAAAGGACGGCGGAACGGGTCTCGGTCTTGCCATCACAAAACACATCATCGACCGGCACGACGGAACGATCTCCTTCGAGTCCGTGCTCGGACAAGGAACAACTGTCTTGATTACGTTACCATTGTTGCCGGACGAAGACGACGGATTTTCCTAATGACATTTCGTAAGTCCAAAAACGATGTTGACTTGATGTGTTAAAGGTTGAAAGGAAGTCTTACTATCGAAGCCACACTCCTTGATTGGTTGCAACGGGCAGAAATGTTTGCTGTACCAATCAGTCTTTTAGTCAGTATAATCATCAGCCTGTTCGGTGTTTTGCCGAGCGCCTTTGTCACGGCAGCCAATCTACTGTATTTCGGTTTTTGGCAAGGTTTGATGTTGTCGTTTCTCGGCGAAGCCCTCGGTGCCGGAGTTGCCTTTTACGTGTATCGTTACGGTATCCGGCGGGTCGAACCGTTGATTCAATCACCGTTCATCTTGAAGTGGCTTGAAAAACTGACGGCGCAAACCGGTTGGGATGCCTTTTGGACAATCATCTTTTTGCGGCTGTTGCCGTTCGCCCCTTCCGGACTCGTCACGTTCTTAAGTGCGACAAGCGGCGTCTCACCGGTGATTTTTTTAACCGCCAGCACCATCGGGAAAGTACCGGCACTTGTCATCGAAGCTTTTGCCGTCAATGAATTGATTGAACGGGATTCCATGCTTCCTTGGTTGATCGTCGGACTGTTTGCGGTGTTCTACCTGATGTATCTTTATAAAAAACGGTTGCATCGATCGAGGGATATCGATTGATGCAACCGTTTTCTTCGTATACTGTTAGAGACGTAACTAAAGGAGGAAACAGTATGGAATTACGTTCATTCGGCAATACCGACATCCAGGTCTCACCTCTTGGATTCGGTGCCGGTCATATCGGTTCCGATGACTTATCCGATCAGGAAGCAAGTTATATTCTCCATCAGGCATTGGATACAGGCATTCGTTTGTTTGATACCGCCCGCGGCTACGGCTTATCCGAAAAGCGGCTCGGGCAATTTTTAAAACAGCGTCGTCACGATGTCGTCCTGTCGACAAAAGTCGGGTATGATGTCCCGCGCACGGAGGATTGGACGTTCCAGGCTGTCGCCGGCGGAATTGACCAGGCTCTTTTGACGATGCAGACAGACTTTATTGATATCGTTCATTTACATTCCTGCAGTAAGGAAATACTGGCTCAAGATGACGTCATCGAGGCACTCGAACGGGCAAAACAGGCCGGAAAAGTCCGCCTGATCGCGTATTCCGGTGACCGGGAAGACTTAGACTACGCCATCACGACAGGACGATTCGACAGTTTTCAAACGTCTGTTAATTTGTACGATCAACGGGCATTGACTGATTTGATTCCACTGATTCATCAGCAACAAAAAGGTATCATCGCCAAACGTCCGATTGCCAATGCACCATGGCGGTTTGCGTCCCGGCCGGCCGGGCAATATGTCGAACCTTATTGGGAACGGGCACAGCAACTCGATTTCCCGCTTGAAGAAGCTTCTTGGCTTGAAACCGCACTCCGGTTTACCGTTTTTGAACCCGGTGTCACAAGTGCCATCATCGGAACAGCAAATGCGGAGCATCTGGTTCAAAATATCCGATTGTTGGAAAAAGGACCTTTACCGGCAGAACGGGTCGCTGATCTTAAACGACGTTTTCAGGAACAGGATGAAAATTGGCTACAACAAACTTAAAAAGATCGCGAGACAAAACAAAAAGGAAAACGGCGACTCAGCCGTTTTCCTTTTTGTCATAGAGATCGGTTCTCCTAACCGTTCGATCCGTTTAAAACTTTTTCTTTTTCTTTTTTTCCAATACGACGATGGCTTCGACATGTGCCGTTTGAGGGAACATATCGTACGGCTGGATATAGCTGACTTTGTAGCCAGCTTTCATCAGATGATCGCAGTCGCGTGCCAAAGTTTGCGGATTACATGAAACGTAAATGATTTTTTTCGCTTTTGACGAAATCATTGCGTTTAATAGTTGTGTATCACACCCTGAACGAGGTGGGTCGACGATGAAGACGTCCGGAATCCACCCTTCTTTCACCCAACGCGGAATCCAGGTTTCTGCTTTTCCGACCACGTACTGGGCATGGTTAAATCCGTATTGCTTCATGTGTGCCGTTGCATCTTCGACGGCTTCCTCGACGATTTCCATACCGCGGACTTCTTTTGCACCGTTCGCAATCCAAAGACCAATCGACCCGACACCTGCATAGGCATCGACGACACGTTCTTCGCCCGTCAAGGCTGCCGCTTTGACGATTTCACCGTACATCCGCTCCGCTTGTTCCGGATTCAACTGGAAGAAGGCACGCGGTGACAATTGATACGTGAACTCGCCCATCTGTTCCTCGATTCGTTCCACACCGCGTAAAATTTCCGTTTGTTCTCCAAACACGCGTGATGTCATCTTATCGTTAATATTGAGTGCAACGGAAATGACGCCGGGAATATCATAAATATCGCGTGATAAGCCTTCGAGATCCTTAAAACCATCTTTAAAGGCAACCAGCACGACTTGAATTTCTCCCGTCTTGATGCCGGTCCGAACGACGATATTCCGGATGACGCCGTCTTGTTTCGCTGAATTATAGACCGGTACATTGTAGTCATTTAAAATCTTCGTCACGGCTTTGTTGACGCGCAACGTCTCTTTGTTCTGGACGATACACTCGTCGATTGCCACCAGACGGTTCGAGTTTGCTGAATACAATCCGCTGACGATTTGTGTGCCTTCTTTTCCGACGGCAAATTGTGACTTATTCCGATATTCCCATTCCGTCGTGCCAATCGTCGGACGGATGTCTGATTTCTCAACATTCAACTTCGTTGATTTCGTAAAGGCATTCCGGACCATATCTTCCTTATAACGGAGTTGTCCTTCATAACTCATATGTTGCAGCTGACATCCGCCGCACTGGCTGTAGATCGGGCATAACGGTGTCACACGGTCCGGTGAACGGACATCGCGTTTTAAGATTTTTGCATTTGCAAAATTATTATGGATTTCCGTAATCTCAATTTGAGCCGTTTCTCCGACGAGCAAACCTGGAATGAAGACGATTTGTCGTTCGAGTGTCGCAATCCCCTCTCCGTTGATTCCCATACGCAGGCAGGTTACGGAACGAACTTCTCCTACCTGTAATTTAATTTTAGTTGTCATCTCATTCATCCTTTCCATGATCCAAATCAAAAAGCGGTCATTTCGAACCGCTCTCTGATTCCTCATGTTCCTTCATATCTTTTGCATAACGAAGCACCTTGGCTTTCAACTGATCCAAGGAGACGGCTAAACGTTCCAAATCCTCAATATCTGATGTTTCATCCAATGAATCGATCGTATGGCATAAAAGCTGCATTCTTGATTTTAGCACATTCATCTGTCCAAGTTTATCAGTTCTTGCTTTTCCCATTATTCTGACTTCCTTTCTTGTTCTTTATTCCTGTATACATTTAGCATACGATACGTAGTGGAGCCTAAAAAGGAGGAAAATGTATCATGTCATTAAAATCACCCATCACCATCAAAAATGATCCGTGGGAAGCGTACCGTGATATCGAACAGTATGGACAAGCCCGACTGACGAACATCGAAGTCACGACGACAACCCTTTGTAACATGCGCTGTGAACATTGTGCCGTCGGCTATATGTTGTCGAACAGCGAAACACCCACGATTCCGGTCGAACTGCTTATCAAACGACTGGATGAGATTGAACATCTGCGTGCCTTTTCGATTACAGGCGGCGAACCGATGCTGTCGATGAAATCGGTCCGGGAATATGTTGTGCCTTTACTTAAGTATGCCCACGAACGGGGAGCTAAAACCCAAATCAATTCAAATTTAACACTTCCCCTTTCCCGGTATGAGCTGATCATCCCGTATCTTGACGTCTTACATATTTCTCATAACTGGGGAACCGCAGACGATTTCATTGATGGCGGATTTGCAATGATGGAACGGAAACCGTCGCGCGAAGCACGGACAAAACTGTTTGAACAGATGAAGGAAAATGCCCGGATTCTGAATGCACGCGGGGTCCTTGTTTCTGCCGAGACGATGATTAACAAACGAACACTGCCTCACCTCGAAGCCATCCACCAGGAAATCGTCGAAATGGGATGCGTCAGGCATGAAGTGCATCCTATGTACCCCGCCGATTTCGCCTCGATGATTGAAGCCGCCAGTCTGGATGAAATCCGTGACGGCATCCATCGTCTGCTTGATGTCCGGGATCCGGACGTCTGGATGCTGTTCGGGACACTGCCGTTTTATGCCTGCTCGATGAAAGAAGAAGATTTAGCGCTCCACCGCCGCCTCCGCCGGGAACCAAATGTTTCCGTCCGAAATGATCCTGACGGTCGTTCACGTCTGAACGTCAATATCTTTGACGGTGAAATCATCGTGACGGATTTCGGCGACGAACTCGCTTCACTCGGAACGATTCATGACACATCATTTAACGAAGCTTATGCGATGTGGCAACAAACAGAACTCAATCAGAGTTTATCCTGTCACTGTCCTGCCGTTCAGTGCCTCGGTCCAAATGCACTCGTCAAAAATGCCTATTATCCGGAAGTCGATTTCCTGAAACAATCCAGTCGCCTGTAAGCAGGTTTGAGTCTCTTTTAAAACGGGAAAATTTTGTCACAAAGTCGCCACACTTTCCTTGTTCGAAGGGGGTTTCAAAATGGAATGGCTTGTTGGAATCGTTGCAATTATCGGGATGTTCAGTATGGTACTTGGAATCATGATGATCGGGATTCGGGCGTCTCACAGTATCGAACACGACGAAGTGTTTGACCAAACGGACTGGGACGAGCACCTTTTACACATGCCCCGCCCGACACGCTTTGAACAAAATAAACCATAACAGTGTGACATGCCCCGGTGTACAATCGTACAGCCGGGGCATGTTATGCTTAAACAAAAAAAGGAAAGGCAGTTGTTTGTTTTGTCACGTCGTTTTGCTCTGATTCTTTCGATTGTATTTATTTCTGGTTTTACTCAAGGGTTACTCATCCCTCTTCTTTCCATTTTGCTTGAACGTCAGGGAACACCTGCTTACATAAACGGACTGAGTGCTGCTGTACTGTATGTCGGTGTCATCGTCGCAGCGCCTTTAATGGAAAAGCCGTTACGCCGCCACGGGTATGTTCCTGTCATCTCGTTCGGGCTTATCTTAGTGGCTGTTGCCGTCTTTGCTTTTCCGCTCATCCCAAGCGTTCTCGCTTGGATGGTGTTACGATTTGCAGTCGGCTTCGGGGATCAAACCCTCCATTACGGTTCTCAAGTATGGGTCACATCGATTACACCCAATCATAAACTCGGCCGGACGATGTCTCTGTACGGTATGGCCTTTGGTCTCGGTTTCGCTCTTGGTCCACTCGCAGCGCCGCTTGTCGACTGGATCAGTTGGCTGCCGTTCGTTCTGACGGGAACATTAACCGTTCTCGTTTTGATTGCTTTAAGACGGTTACCGAATGAAAAACCTTCTGATATCATGCCAGAAGAACTTCAGTCCGCCGCTTCCCGTTACCGTCTTGTCCTGACGAGCGCTTGGTTTACATTGTTGCCCGGCTTCACCTATGGTTTTTTGGAAGCAACATTAAATGCCAGCTTCCCGGTCTTCGCAATACGAAACGGTTATGAATTATCTCAGACAAGCAGTCTAATTACGACATTTGTCGTCAGCTCTTTATTGATGCAATTACCCCTCGGACGTCTCGCTGATCATTTCGGAAAACGACGGACGCTGATTACCGTCCTCAGTATCGGAGCGTTTGCGTTTTTGGCAGCCTGTTTTTTCTTTCAAAGTTACGGAGCATTATTTATGATTTTTGCTGTCAGCGGTATGGCACTCGGCTCGACTTATTCGCTCGGCGTCGCTTACATGACGGAACAGTTACCCAGTCATCTGTTGCCGACCGGTAACCTGCTTGCCGGGATTTCCTTTAGTCTCGGTTCGATTCTCGGACCGATTTCCGGTAGTTTGTTCGTCATGTTACCTCCGGGATTTTATTTTATTTTGTTCGTCCTGGTTCTCGCGACACTCGCCTATCTTCTTTTTAGGTCAAAGACTTCCCGCTCGTCGTAAACAAACAAAGACGATCGTCCCATGCGGAACGACCGTCTTTTTATTTCACGATTCCTTCTTGTCGAAAACTGCGCCAGAGCTTATCGTCGATTGCATACGGTTGTTCTTTTGCCCGTTTCAATTCTTCCGTTTCCAGCAAGACGACGACCTCTCGACCGTTGATTGACCAAATGGAGTCGTATCCTCTTTCCGCCTCAACGATTTCCACACCGACATTTCCATGCGTCTCCTTTAATTGTTGACTGACACAAGTGACGACAAACCGGGCAAACTCATCCCGCGGACGACGGTTGGCAATGATCTTTCGAACGATCTCATTCCGTTCCACTTCTCTCATCTCCTCTCGTTTTTTAGTTGCACTAGCCTTTGCAGCAAGGCCGAATCGGTGGTTTTATGACCGTACAGAAAAAGCCGAACGAGTCGGCTTAGCAACGAACGATTAAAAATAACAGATTGATTGAGACTATTTTTGCACGATTCAGAATCTTCGTCAACTGCGCTTTTGAAACCAAACCGGCAGATAGGTCGAGACCAAAATACCGGCGACTACAAATACTAATCCAAGGAATGCCTGGGGTGGAATGGATTCCCCGAGAATGAGCGCGGATAACGTCACACCGTAAATCGGTACAAAAAACATGAACAATGA
Source organism: Exiguobacterium sp. s138 (assembly GCF_018618775.1). NCBI lineage: Bacteria > Bacillati > Bacillota > Bacilli > Caryophanales > Exiguobacterium > Exiguobacterium sp. s138. The sequence goes on from NZ_JACSMW010000011.1 coordinate 26,235, forward strand.
CACCCGGCTGACCGGATTGTATTTCATCAAGAGATTCCACAATGTGAATCCCGTCGCTGACAAGAACGCTAAATACATCAGCATCCAGACGGTCGTACTGGTGAAGTTAAACGGGAACCAGTCTCCATTTAAGACCGCTCCGACAATGAATAAGCCGATTGATCCAATAACCATGGCCCAACCTGTCATCGGGGCGACCGGATAACTGGCCGAATATTCCTTGGCGATCAAATTTCCGAATGCACCGGAAATCATCGCTAAAATCAACAGGATTTCTCCGGCACCAAACGAGACACCGGCAGACCCTTGCGGCCAGTTCGCTAAAATGACGCCTGTAAATCCTAAAAATAAAGCGAGTCCCTTAAATCGATTTAACCGGTCATCTTCATACCGGAAATGAGCGAGCAACATTTGAAAGAAGGAAGTCGATCCGGCAATGATTGATCCTTGCACGCCTGTTGATAAGGAAAGCCCGATGTAAAAAAATACATACTGGAGAAACGTCAAGAAGAAACCAAGCCGGCTGTAAGCGAGTGTCCGCTTTTTCAACGTAATCGGCTGTTTAAATATCAGGACGCTGACAATCAACAATAAGACACCGGCGAGGAAAAAACGGTAACTGGCAAACAACAGCTGTTCTCCATATTCGGTTGAGGTGATGGCAAGTAAAGCATAACTTTTTTTAATGAAGGGAAATGCACTTCCCCAAAGAAAGGTCGTCACTAAAGCGAGCACAACCATACCAAATCGATCGGTCAATATTTTTTTCATTTTTACTGATTCCTTTCCTGTTCCTTTTGACATAGACATGGTATAGTAGTTTTACAGATAATAATTATTATAATCTAGCGACAATGAAACTCATTATCATTCATGAGAAAACGTTGGTAATTAACATTCTCATTGTTTTAACATAATGATTTCTTTTCTCATTTAGACTTGAAAGGAGTTTTCCATATGACTACCTCTACTACTACTGATGTCCATCAGCGTTCCGCTCTCCGCCATGCTTGGGAGGAACATCACGAATTGATTTTAGCACTCTTTAGTGGAATATTGATTTTAATTGCTTACACACTCGAAAAGCTCAACATTCCGGCTGCCGGTTATGTCACGCTTTATCTCTCCGCTTATTTGATCGGCGGTTATGCGAAAGCAAAAGAAGGTTTAACCGAAACTTATCATGATAAAACCTTAAACGTAGAATTGTTGATGATCTTGGCTGCCATCGGTGCAGCGGCGATCGGTTACTGGATGGAAGGTGCTATCTTGATTTTCATCTTTGCTTTATCCGGTGCCCTTGAAACCTATACGATGAATAAAAACGAACGGGCATTACAAAGTTTGATGTCCCTGCAACCGGAAGAAGCTACTCGTTTAAACGCTGACGGTAAGCTTGAAGTTGTCGGCCTTGAGCAATTGATTGTCGGCGAACTGGTCTATGTCCGACCGGGCGAACGCATCCCTGTCGATGGAACCATCATCCGCGGTCAAGCCGCCATTGAGGAAGCCTCGATTACAGGCGAATCGATTCCTGTCGAGAAACATGTCGGGGATACCGTCTACAATTCAACCGTCAATATGAACGGTGTTTTGACGATTGAGATGACAAAAGCTGCAGACGAGTCGTTGTTCCAAAAAATCATTCATATGGTTCAAAACGCTCAAAGCGAGCAATCACCCTCTGCACAATTCATTGAACGGTTCGAAAGCCGTTATGTCAAAATCGTCTTACTCGTCGTTGCTTTGATGATGGTCGTTCCCCACTACTTAATTGGTTGGACATTTGAAACGAGCATTTACCGGGCTATGATTTTGCTTGTCGTCGCTTCTCCTTGTGCTTTGGTCGCTTCGATTACACCAGCTGCTTTGGCAGCAATCGCTGCCTCTGCCCGAAACGGTGTTTTATTTAAAGGTGGTGCACACATCGAGACACTCGGACAAGTCGATACGATCGTCTTTGATAAAACCGGAACATTAACGACCGGAAAACCTGTCGTCACGGAAAGCCATTATGCTGACGGAGTGGATGCATTCGCCGTCAAACAAGCGGTCGCGTCCATCGAAGCACAATCGAATCATCCGCTCGCACAAGCGATTGTCACGCATTTAAAAACGGATATCATCGACCCATCCACTTTTAAGGATGTGACCGGCTACGGAATCGAAGCCACGGTTTCCGGTCAGACATACCGGATCGGAAAATATGCGTTCCACGAAGGATTAATTGATCCTTTCCTATCGATGGAGCAAACCTTAAAAGAACAAGGAAATACGATGGTTTATGTCAGCAACGGACAATCAATCATTGCGCTTTACGCATTACGGGACACTATTCGTCCTGAAGCCAAAACAGCCATCACCTCTTTAAATGCTCTCGGTATCACAACGATCATGTTGACCGGGGATAACCCGGTGACTGCCGCTGCGATTGCGAAAGAAGCAGGTCTGACGGATTATGTAGCGGAATGTCTTCCTGAAGACAAAGTCCGTTATATCAAGCAGTATCAGACTGAAGGAAAAACCGTTGCGATGGTCGGAGACGGAATTAACGATGCTCCCGCCCTTGCCTTGGCTCACGTCGGGATTGCAATGGGTGAAGGAACCGATGCTGCTCTTGAGACAGCCGATGTCGTTTTGATGAAAAACGATTTAGGACGCCTCGCTTACGCTGTCAACAAAGCGCGTAAAATGAATCGTGTCGTCAAACAAAATATCACGCTCGCCATCGGCGTCATCCTGTTGTTAATCATTTCGAACTTGTCACAGTTCCTGATCATGCCGTTTGCAGTAGTCGGTCATGAAGGTTCTACAATCCTCGTCATTTTGAACGGATTACGCCTGCTCCAAAAAGATACGCCGTCTCAGAAAATTCATGCTCCGCTTTCAAAACAAGCGGCAGCTTAATCCAATCAAAAAGCATCTACCGTCGGATTATCGACAGTAGATGCTTTTTTGGTACGGTCGCTCAAAATACGGGACGATTAAAATCAGCCAAACGTATTGGTCGGAATCGAGTCCAGATCCGCCTGTTCTTTTAATCGTTTTTCTTCCATTTTTTGCGGATCTGCTTTTTTCATGAACCGTTCCCACGAGGCGTTCAGTTCAGATCCGAGTAAAATGATGAGTCCTGTAAAATACAACCACAACAGTACAATGACGACACTTCCGAGTGAACCGTACGTTTGGTTATAGTTCGAAAAATTCGAGACATAAAATCCGAATCCAACCGATAACAGTTGCCACACGATGACACCAAAGACAGCTCCCGGAATGGCTTCCTTAAATGTAATGGGACGTTTCGGCGCAACACGGTAGAAAATCGACAAAATCAGAATCAACAGTACAGTGGAAATGGCATACCGCAATACCGTCAGCAGAATTTTTTGTCCCATATCAATCGGAATGACAAAGTTGGCTAAGTAGCTGATAATCGGACCGCCCAAAACGTTCAAGACGATCAACAGCAACATGCCGATACCGAGAACAATCGTTAAAATCAAGGCGATTCCACGGGCTGCGACGAATCCGCGCGGCGAGAAATCTCCGTACGCATGGTTCGCGGTCGTAATCAGACGATCGACACCTTTTGACGCCGACCAGATGGCAAGAATCGCACCGACGGATAGGAGACCGCCCTGTGGTTCTTTAATGGCCTGGAAAATGACATCAGTAAACGTATTCACCGACCCACCCGGCGCTAAATCACGAATTTGGGATTCAAGCGTCTGTTGATCAATGTCAAAGAATGATAATACTGAAATAACAAAAATGATACCTGGAAAAATGGATAAAAACCAATAATATGCAAGTGTTCCTGCATAATCCGTAATGTTGTGATCGGACATCCGTTGCTTTAGATTCAAGGCTAATCCTTTAGGATCACGTGTATGTGCCATCGTCATCTCTCCTTCATAAAAAAGAGGCAGTCTAGGACCACCTCATTGTCTTACTATACTTTTTCCCTGTTTATTTCAACTAAAACCTCAATTATCCTTGAGCTCGATATTATAGAAACGATCCGTCATCTTAGTCAATTCCTGCACAAGCGATGTCGGACGAATCGGTAAATCGGTTAACGCTTCGCGTTTGATCCACAACGGTGTATACCCGGACGACTCATCTTCGAATTCTTCTCCGGTTCCCGTCCCGAATACACCACCCGTTATTTTTGCCCAGTAATACGGATTTTCCAAGCCGTTAAAGTGAACGTTCGCAGCAACACCTTCAAGTTCTACGTCCACACCAAGCTCTTCATGGGCTTCCCGAATCGCCGTTTCTTCCAGTGTCGCTCCGGCTTCCCGTCCACCGCCGGGGAATACATAATACGTCTCACCCGGTTTATCCCGACGAATCAAGGCAACTTCATCTGCTTCATTAATTAAAATAATCGCACTTCTTTGAATCGGCATTGATTCTCCTCCTCACAAGCTGAGGACTCAACGAAGGGTCTCAAGCATTTCCGGAATCAGTCCGTTTTCCGTCGATGCAATGACTTGTGCGGCAACTTTCATTCCAAGCTGTAGTGCCTCTTCTGCCCGCTTCGATTCCGTCAATTCGGAAAGAACAGCGGAAAAGAATGAATCTCCTGCACCTGTTGAGTCGACTACTTTCACTTTTTTTGTTCCGACATGACCGGAAGTAGCCGTCCGGCGATCGACATAAACAGCACCTAACTCACTCATCGTGACCACGGTGAAAGGGGCTCCTTTTTTCGCCAGTTCGTTCGCTACATGGATTGCGTCTTCTACCGTCACAATCGATAAATCCGATAAAATTTCAGCTTCTTCACGGCTGCAGATGAATCCTGTGAATCCTTGCAACAGATGACGGTTGCGTTCAATGACACTCAAATGTCCACAGACACCATAAAGCGGCAACTCCATTTTGCGGCAGATGTGAATCAATCGTTCAAGCACTGTAACCGATAAATCCAAATCGATTGCGACTGCGTCCACTCCGTCCAGCGCATAGACAGATTGGCGAAGAATGGCTTCTTCAAGGAGTTTGGCGTCCGGTTGTTTGGAAATCGACGTCTGCAAATCTCCTTCATTGTCCATCACTGCAAGCCACATTCCCATTCCATGATCTTCGAGCATCTCTACATGATCGACGTTGGCGCCGTAAGATTTTAACTCTTCAAGTACCCCGACACCAATTTGATCGTTCGTAACCGTCGAGATAAAACGAACATCATTTCCGAGAACAGCTAGATTTTGTGCTACGTTTCGTCCTGTACCACCGTTCGAGAAGGTGATATCCCCGACGTTTTTGGCATCCTTATGCAAAGGCGCAAACGAAGTTCCTTTTATGTCGACGAATACTTTTCCGATTACCGCAATTTTATTCATTCCTGTTCCACCTCTAAAAAAATTTCATGAACCCGAAGGATTTTATACGCGTTCTAGGCACATTGCTTCCATTATAGTAAAATTTCAAAACTGTTACAACCAATCAAACCATTGACTATACCAACAAAAAAATCCCGACGAAGACAGTTTTATCCGTCCATCATTCGGGATTCCGTTCATAAAAACAGTTTTCCGGTCACAAGTTGGCAATCGTCAAACTGATCGCAAGCAATAATCCGAAAATCGTATTGACCTTTCCGGTCTGAGCCATACCCGGCATCAATTCCTGCGGTGGCAGATCACGCCAGAATAATTTTACGGCTTTGATCATCAGCGGAATGCTTAAAAGAGCAAGCAATGCCCACCAGGTGACGTTAAAGGCCAGTACGGCAATCAAAAGTGAGATGATTGCAGCGGCAAAAAAGGCAATCAGGACATAAACGGCTTTTTGATGCCCGACTAAACAGGCGATTGTCTTTCGGCCGTTGACTTTATCATTGTCGAGATCCCGTATGTTATTTGCGAGCAAAATCGAGCCGATTAAAATCGATACCGGAATCGAAATGGCGATCGCTTCCGTCGGAACATACCCGATCTGCAAATAAGCTGAAATCGCGATGATGACATAGCCCATGAAGAAACCGGCGACGATTTCCCCGAATGGTGTGTAGGCGATCGGTAACGGTCCGCCCGTATAGATGTAACCAACGAACATCGACACGATGCCGATTAGTAGTAACCACCATGTTGTTTCAAGGCACAAATAGATACCAAGCAAGGCCGAAATACCATACAACGAGAAGGCAAACGCCAAAATCGTTCCCGGTTTAAAACCGTCACGGACAATCGATCCGCCGATGCCCACCGAGTTTTCCGTATCAAGCCCGCGCTTGTAGTCGTAATATTCATTAAATAAGTTCGTCGCAATCTGAATCAGCATCGATGCGATCAACATGGCAAAAAACAGATCCATCCGTAACGATTCGATCCGCGGTGCCACAATGGCCGTTCCTACGACGACAGGTACAAAACTTGCCGTCAGCGTATGTGGTCGTGTCATTCGCCAGTATACAGCGATTGATTTATTCATATAATAAACCCCTTTCCTGTCTAAGTGTATCGGGTTTCGTTTTTTACTGTCAATGCTCAATCCAAGATAGCTTATTCCTTCTTTTTTTCACATAAAAAGTTTACACTGAGAATAAGTGAAACGTATCACAGTATCTTTAGACTAGGGGGCAATGAGCGGTATGGCCTACGCTCAACATGAGCTTAAACAATGTATTGAACGTGCTGTTGGTCATGCGAATGCATATCAACGGTCTATCATCGCCGCGTATTCTTGGAATGTCGAGGCGCAGGATGTTAGCGCGCTGTCATTCGGGACGGAAGAACGCTTTTATTTTACGACACCTGATCGATCGATGCGCGCCATCGGTTTTGGTATTACGCAACAATTAAAAACAGCAGGACAGGACCGGTTTTTACGGATGCAGTCCATGTGGTCAAATTTGAATCGGGATCATGTCGGCACCGATTTATTTGCCTTTTGCGGCTTCTCTTTTTCGGAACTGAAACACACTGAATTTCGTTGGTCTTCTTTTGGGGAAGCTTCAATGACCATTCCGAAGTATCTTTATCTGGAACAACATGGTCGTACGACGGTAACGGTTTTTGCGTTCGTTGAACCGCAATCTAACGTAGAAAAAATCCTCAATCAGTTGGCTGTCGAATATGCAGAACTGCATACTCCAAAATCCGACCGGTTCGTGACCCGGATTCGACTGACGCGTGACGGAAATGATGCTTTCGAAGCTTCTTTCCATCAAGCGACACAACTCTTAAAAACATCACTCAAAAAAATCGTCTTGGCCCGTGAAGTCGTCTACGAGCTTGATCAACCAATCGACTTGGCCGGACTTGTTCAGGAACTCGAATCATCGCAGCCAGGCAGCTATATCTTCTTCTTTCAACCGACGGCAGACGAAGCTTTCCTTGGTGCGACACCGGAACGATTGATTTTAAAATCCGGTCTTGAACTTAAGACAGCTGCCGTCGCCGGATCTGCTCCTCGACATGCCATCGAGACGACAGATACCGCACTCGGACAGTCGCTGTTACAGGACGACAAAAACCGTCATGAACATGCGATTGTCGTTGATTCAATCGAACAGACACTCCAAGGACTCTCGACGACGATCGACAAACCGGATGAACCGATGTTGCTGAAGAATCGTCACATCCAGCATCTGTACACTCCGATCAACGCTACGCTGTCACCTGAAGTCAGTCTCTTTCAGCTGATTGAAAAACTTCACCCTACACCTGCTCTCGGTGGAGAACCAAAAGAGGAAGCCGTCGCCGCCATCCGCGAAATTGAAACGTTCGAGCGTGGCTGGTACGGTTCTCCCGTCGGTTGGATGGACGGACAGGAAAACGGTGAGTTCATCGTCGCCATCCGCTCCGGTCTGTTTACCGATCGCTCGGCTGTTCTTTATGCCGGTTGTGGACTCGTCGAAGGATCCGTTCTTCACAGTGAACTCGAAGAAACCGAAACGAAACTATCACCGATGCTGCAGGCTCTGTCGCATCTCTGTACGATAGAAAAGGATGATATTTATGTTGAGTAAATGGATGCACGCATTAATCGATAATTTAGTGAAAAGCGGTGTCCGGGATTTCGTCATCAGTCCCGGATCCCGTTCGACACCACTTGCCATCGCTGCCTTTCTTCACCCTTTTAGCCGTACCCACGTCCTCATCGACGAACGGTCGGCTAGTTTTTTTGCCCTTGGTTTGACACGGACGGAGGATGTCTTGCGTCCGGTCGCCCTGATTTGTACGAGTGGAACAGCAGCTACGAATTATTATTCGGCCGTGACGGAAGCCAATATTTTCGAGCTGCCTTTGATCGTATTGACGGCGGATCGCCCCCACGAGTTGCGTGGTGTCGGCGCACCCCAAGCAATCGATCAAGTCGCTCTCTACGGAAAACAGGTCCGCCATGCCTTTGATTTGCCGTTACCGGAAGAGACTGCTCTTCCTTACGTCCAGCACGCGGCGGAACGAGCCGTTCTTCTCGCGCTTTCAGAGCCCGCCGGTCCGGTTCATATCAATATTCCGCTTCGGGAACCATTAATTCCCGAACTGGATCTCTTACAAACGGGTCAGCCTGTCGGACAACTGAATCAACCACAGGCGGAAAATCCTACCGAAAAACTCATTGAAATTTTATCAATCTCGCGTCTTTTGATTGTCATCGGACCTCAAATTTCTCTTGCCGATACACAAATCATTCTGGACTATGCAAACCGTGCACGAATTCCTGTTTTGGCCGATCCGTTGAGTCAAGGCCGCCGTTCTTCCAACGATACGGTTTTCGGCTATTACGATACGTGGTTAAAGGCAACAGCGATTCACGATAAAATCCGCCCGGAACACATTTTACGATTCGGTGCGATGCCGACCTCAAAACCGTATCTGCTTTGGTCAAAAGGAATTCCGACGACAGTTCTCGGCCATCCCGGAAACTGGCGCGATCCCCAGTTGCAGGCTCATTTTTTAAGCGGTCATCCGAGCCAACTGAAAACCGCTCCTGTGACCGTGCATGAAACCTCTTATCTCGAGACCCTGCAACGGGCAGAGAACACCGTACAGACTGTTTTTTCTTCTCTGGATGCCAATCAGCTGACGGAATATAATGTCGTCCGGGCATTAAATGATTTAACAGACGGCAGTCTGTTTGTTTCGAACAGTATGCCGATTCGGGACTTGGATACCTTTTTACCGATGGGGACACCGCTTCGTATTCTTGCCAACCGGGGTGCCAATGGCATTGACGGCATTCTTTCAAGTGCTCTCGGCGCGACCTATGAAGCCGAAAACCGTTATCTGCTTGTCGGTGACCTGGCGTTCTTGCATGATATCAACGGATTGCTGATGGCGCAGACCGTTCCGATTACGATTCTGTTAGTGAATAACACGGGTGGCGGGATTTTCAGTTTTCTGCCGCAACAAAATCTCGATCCGGCGTTGTTCGAACCTTTATTCGGAACAGCACAAGACGTTGATTTCAGTCATCTTGCTGCCGGTTACGGTGTCGAGTATGAACGGATTTCCTCGATTACGCATCTTCATTCGACCCTGCAACAACAAGCGACTGCGACACGGGTCTTGGAAATCGTCACCGATCGTCCGGAGAATGTCCGCCTGCACCGTTTGATTTGGGAGCAGACAAACGAGGCACTGCAGGAGACGTTCCGATGAAACTGCGGCATCAGGAATACCATGTCGAGATCAGCGGAAGCGGTCCGCCGCTTTTGCTGTTGCACGGTTTCACCGGGAGCAGTGCCACATGGGATCTGTTCGGAAGCCGGTTGCAGTCAGACTATACCGTTTACCGGATTGATTTGCTCGGCCACGGCCGTACCGCATCCGCTTCTTATCAACGTATGCGCTTGACGGAACAAGTAAAAGATTTAAAAAGTTTGCTTGCGACCCGTAAGGAAGACTGGTCCGTTCTCGGTTATTCGATGGGCGGACGAATCTCGCTTCTGCTTGCTGCGACATCGAAACAGGTAAAGCAGACGATTGCTGTCAGCACGACTCCCGGTCTCCGGTCGGCACATGAGCGACGATTACGCCGTCAAGCCGACCGTCGTCTCGCTGATCGTTTACTGACAGATGGTTTAGCCGATTTCATCGATTATTGGGAGTCGCTCCCGCTGTTTGCAAGCCAACGTCATCTGCCGGTTGAAGTACAAGAATCGATTCGCCGTGGACGCCTTGCCCAATCACCGGAGGGGCTGGCCGCTTCTTTGATCGCTCAAGGAACCGGCAATATGGCTCCGGTCTGGCATTTACTTGACACCTCCTCGATTGATTGGATTGTCGGAAACGACGATGATAAATTTAAAAAAATTGCCATCGAAGCCGCTCCATCGGAAAAAATTCATTTAATTGAAGGTGCATCACATGCCCCACATATCGACCAACCGGAAAAGTTTGTTACAATAGTAGAGAAACTACTCTTAATTAATCAAATGGGGGAATTGAAATGAGATACGTTCCAGAATGGGCAGCTGCCCGTAGCTACGAAGACATCAAGTATGAAAAATGGAATGGGATTGCTAAAATTACAATCAACCGTCCAGAAGTACGGAATGCTTTCCGTCCGAAGACGGTTCACGAATTGATCGATGCTTTTTCACGTGCACGTGACGATCAAAACGTCGGTGTCATCGTCTTAACCGGTGAAGGCGATCTTGCTTTCTGTTCAGGCGGCGACCAAAAAGTTCGCGGACATGGTGGTTATGTCGGTGAGGATGAAATCCCGCGCTTAAATGTCCTTGATTTACAACGTCTGATCCGTGTTATTCCGAAACCGGTCATCGCTATGGTAGCAGGCTATGCAATCGGTGGCGGACATGTTCTTCACCTCGTCTGTGATTTGACGATCGCAGCAGACAACGCCAAATTTGGACAAACTGGTCCTAAAGTTGGTTCGTTTGATGCTGGTTATGGTTCTGGTTACCTCGCTCGCGTCGTTGGTCATAAGAAAGCACGTGAGATCTGGTACCTTTGCCGTCAATACGATGCCCAACAAGCACTTGATATGGGTCTCGTCAATACGGTCGTTCCACTGGCTGATTTGGAGCAGGAAACAATCCAATGGTGTTCTGAAATCCTTCAGCATTCACCAACAGCACTTCGTTTCTTAAAAGCTGCGTTTAATGCCGATTCAGACGGCCTTGCAGGTATTCAACAACTTGCAGGTGACGCCACGTTACTGTATTACACGACAGAGGAAGCAAAAGAAGGCCGTGACGCGTTTAAAGAAAAACGTGATCCTGACTTCGGACAGTTCCCACGATTCCCATAATACAAAAAAGGTTCAATGTCGAAAGACGTTTGAACCTTTTTCTTATCATCATTCAGAAAGGAAGTGACAATCCGTGTATCCTTGGATTTACACGCGTGCCAAAGAACAGCCGGATGATCTTGCCCTCATCACGGACAACGAGCGTCTGACCTGGTCTGCCCTTTATACAAAAGCGCATGAACTCGCCAGTTCCTGGGCTCCCCTGCTGTCACGCGGTGACCGCATCGCTTTATACGGTCCTTCAAGCAGCAGCTATATCATTGCTGTCCACGCGGCTCAATTGCTTGAATTGACGATTGTTCCGATCAATATTCGTCTGAGCCAAGCGGAAGTCCATCTGCAACTCCAACAAGCCGATGTCCGATTCGTCATCTCAGATCGTCCGATCGATCCGCCGGTTAAACGGCTGCCGTTTCATGTCGTGAAGCCGGCACCTGATGTTCTCGTCCGGCATATGCCAAAACATTATATTCAGTCGATGTTATTTACAAGCGGTACGACCGGGCGGCCAAAAGCAGTCGAACAGACAATGCTCAATCATTTTTCAAGTGCCATGAATGCGGCCCGCCATACCGGTTCCTATCCGGATGACCGGTTCCTGGTCGTCACGCCGTTATTTCATATGAGCGGTCTCGCCGTCGTTTACCGCTCCGTCATCTATGGTGTTCCGCTTATTCTTGAGCCTCATTTTTCACCGAACAAGACCATTACATGGATCCAGACAGAACACATCACACATATTTCTCTCGTTTCCGTCATGTTGGACCGGTTGCTCGAAGCCGGATTACGACGGTTTGATTTACGCGTTGTTTTGACGGGCGGAGGGCCTGTCCCGTTACCGATTCTGACACGGGCGTTAGACCGCGGCATTCCCGTCATGCAAACATACGGTATGACCGAAACCGCTTCACAAGTGGCGACACTCCTGCCGGAAGAAGCGATCCGGAAAATCGGTTCTGCCGGTAAAGCCATCGCTCCGACGGAAATCCGGATCAATCGGTATCAGGAAATTGAAGTCAAGGGACCGACTGTCATGAACGGATATTTCGCTAATCCGGAAGCGACAGCCGCCGCTTTTACTGCTGACGGTTATTTGAAGACCGGTGATCTCGGACGGATCGATGCCGACGGTTACCTGTATGTATTAGATCGAAGAAGCGACTTGATCATTTCCGGTGGTGAAAATATTTATCCGGCAGAAGTCGAAGCCGCCTTATTATCAATCTCCGGCATCACGGAAGCCGGTGTCGTTGGACGGTTTGATCCGGTCTGGGGGCAGGTACCGGTTGCCTTCATCGTCAGTACACTGTCAGAAACTGATGTCCGGCAAGAAATGGAACGATTACTAGCCAAATATAAATGTCCCGTCAGCTACTTTTACCGTGATACATTACCGCGCAATGCAAACGGTAAACTGATTCGCCGTCAACTGAAGGAGTCGCTATGACGACCATTACCCTGCGCAGTGCGGAGCTGTTTGATGTCTATCTGACGTTTCGCCAGCCGATGCAGACCGCCATCTCTACCTTGTCGAAACGACGGACGACCATTTTACGGCTGACCGACCAGGAAGGACGCATCGGCTACGGGGAAGGCGTCGCTTTCGAGACACCTTGGTACACGGCGGAAACACAGGATTCTCTTCGTACCTTGTCCCCGCTCCTGTACCGTTTGCTTGCTGCAGCACCTTTATCCTCACCCGCTGCCGTTGCTGCACGCTTTCAGCCGATTAAAGGAAACCAGATGGCAAAAGCCATGTTCGACGGGGCTGTTCATGAATTATTTGCCCAAGCGGAGCAGACCTCTCTTGCCGCTTACCTCGGTGGTGACGAAAACCGGTCGATTCCGTGCGGAAAAGCACTCGGTCGCTCCTCAGCCGAGCAAACGGTGGAAGCAGTAGGTCAAGCATTAAACGATGGATTCGAACGGATTAAGTTGAAACTCGCTCCGACGGATACTGCGGTTTTGGAACAGGTTCGCAAATCTTTTCCGGATGCTCCGTTAATGTTTGATGCCAACGGAAGTTTTCAGGTAGCTGATTTACCGCTCCTTCAAGAGTGGGATACATTTTCGATGCTGATGATGGAACAGCCGTTTCCCGCTGACGACTGGTTAAGTCATCAGCATGCCGCCTCCTTACTGAAGACACCGCTTTGTCTCGATGAATCCATCCAGACGACACAGGATGCTTTACTGATGCGAACATTGCAGGCGGGTCAAATCATCAATATCAAGCCGGCTCGTCTCGGCGGTCTGACAGCAGCGCTCGATGTGCGAAGCATTTCGCCATCGTACTGGTTAGGCGGCATGTTCGAGAGCGGGATTGGACGGCGCCAAACGTTGGCATTCGCCACCTTACCGGGACTTGCTTATCCGATTGATATGTCTGGAACCGATCAGTATTTCATTGAAGATTTACTCGAACAGGACTATATCGTCGAAAACGGGTCTATCCGATATGCTGAACATCCGGTTTCCCGGGAACGGCTCGAACGATTGGCCGTTTCAACAAAAAAACTTTAAAAATAGGAGTATTGAACTGCTCCCCGTCAAGTAGACAGGATAAATAATAAAAATCTCTTAAACGGCTTGAGCTCTGTATTCTAATGGAGCCAAGCCGTTTAATCGTTGTTGGTACCGTTCTTCATTGTAGAAGTGAATATACTTCTGAATCGCAAGCTGGAGTTCGTCGAACTCCGCAAACTTATGTAGGTAATAACTTTCGCATTTTAAGGCGCCCCAAAATGATTCCATCGGACCGTTATCAATACATTTACCAACCCAAGACATACTTTGTGTAATGCCTGCCACGCGTGTCATGTGTCGAAACGCATGTGAAGTATATTGAAACCCTCGATCACTATGAAGCAAGGGACGACTTCCGGATGCGCCCTGCAGGGCGAGTTCGAATGTATCAAACACGAGCTGATTATTGTTAGAGTGCCCTAGAACGAAGGCACGGATGGAGCCGTCATATAGGTCCAAGATGGCGCTCAAATACGCCTTCTGAGAGGCACCGTACTTCAATTCCGTGACATCCGTCACCCATTTTTGATTCGGTCCTGCCGCGTTGAAATCACGGTTCAGAATGTTTTCGGCAATCTGTTGAGGACGATTACGAATGTACAAAGGACGTTTCCGGCGTATGACACAATGAATACTCGCGATGTGCATCAGGCGCCGGACACGCTTCGCATTAACGTTTCTTCCGAAACGACGTTTCAAGTTCAATTTCATTCGTCGATAGCCATATATTCCTTTCACCGAAAGGTGGATCTGGTTCATCTCTTCGATGATTTTCATGTTCTCAGCCTCATGTGTTTTCGGTATACCTATACGACGCAACCACTTGTAGTAGGCAGCACGCGAGACATCCGCTAGATGACATAGGGCGATGATCGGATAACCGAATTGCTCTACCGATGATTGAATGGCTTCATATTTATCTTGAAGACGAATTTGACTTAACGTGACCTCCTCTCGATCTCCTCTAACTTTTTTAGGAAATCGTTCTCCATGCGTAGTCGTTCATTTTCTTTCTCTAGTCGTTTCAGTTCCAACGCAAAACGCTCTGTATCCGTCAATTCTGCTACCGGCTTCTGACGTCCGCGACGATCCATCAGTGCGTCCATTCCGTCCTTCTCGAACTTCCTTACCCAGCTATAGATTTGTTGATAGGAGACCCGATGGGTCTTCATGATGTTTTGATAGTCTTTCCCATTTTGTATACAGTCCATAACTGCCTGGACACGCTCTTCAAACGTAGTGGTTCTACCTTTAGTCATAATGGATCGCTCCTTCAATGGTTTCCCTTGAGTATTATGACTAGTATACTTCCGAATCCATCTTGCAAGTACGCTTAAACTCGAAATATTAAACCGTACTGTAGCGCTAGTGAGCGATTCCTCTTGAGTCAGAACTGCGCGTACAGCCTCCATTTTTAGTTCTTCTGGATAACCTGTCCATTCTGTTCGATCACGGAGTGACGAGGAGCCGTATGTACGATATTTTGCTCTCCATCTATTCAAGGTCGTGACTGAAAGCTCGAAGAGCGAGGCAATCGATTTTATCGAGTCCATTCTATCCTCACACATCCTAATGATCCGTAATTTTTCATCCGGCGAAAACTTAGATTTAGACATAGAAATAGCTCCCTTCAAAAAGTGGACAGTTTTTGTTATTTCAACTGTCTACTTTTTGGGGAGCATATCAAAAGGGACTTGATACTCCTGTTTATTTTCAGCAGTTCATAAATTTAGACTCAATCGACTTTCGTTAAAATCTCATATCCGTCTTTTAAGACGATGACGCTATGTTCAAATTGCGAAACGAGACTTTTATTTGGTGTATATAAGGTCCAGCCGTCTTTCTCGTCTTCCATACAGAATTCGTCGCCGGTCGAGATAAATGTTTCGACGGCAATGACTTGTCCTTCTTTCAACAAATCATTTTCCTCACGGCTGAAGTAGTTCGAAATCGATTCCGGCTCGCCGTGTAATGTCTTTCCGAGACCGTGTCCCGCCAAGTTCCGGATGACGGTAAAGCCGCTTTTCCGTGTCTCGGCATAAATCGCTTTCCCAATCTGATTGACCTTCGTTCCGGCCTTTACTTTCTCCAATCCTTTTTCAAGGGCAGACAACGAAACTTCGACCAACCGAACATCTTCCGGACGACGGGCTTGTCCTGCGATAACCGTTTTGCCGGTATCGGAGTAATAACCGTTCTTTACGGCTGAGACATCAACATTAACAATATCTCCCTCTTTGATGACGTACGCTCCCGGAATACCATGTGCCGCCACTTCATTTACACTGATACAAGTTGCTCCCGGAAAGTCATACATGACGATCGGTGCCGATTCCGCCCCGTGTTCTTTCAGAATCCGTGCCCCGATCTCATCTAATTCCTTCGTTGTAATCCCCGGTTTGACGGCATCTGCCATCTCATCGCGTGCAATGGCGACAATCCGTCCGATTTCACGTAATGCATCGTAATCATAATCCAACATCATTCATTTCCTCCTCATTCACTCAATCGTTCTTGATATAAATAGTCTGCTGAAATATCAGCAAATAAGAACATCCCATTATTCAGCGGCATACTGAAAGTCCGTGTCTGCTCCCCGGAACTGAAGTCGACGTACCGGTCCGATAAATAGCCGGTATGCCGTCGTTCCATCGCTACTGTCGTACGGATGAAATACGGTCGGAAACTCCAATTGTATCCTTGGTAAAACGAATAACGTTTCCATTCGCCGCTTTTTTTACTGATATTTGATGACTGCTGGAACCCGTTGGCATCCGTAATATAGAATCGAATGAATTCCGGCTCCATCTTTTTCGCTAACATTAACAACCAGCTGTCGAGGTCTTCCTCCGGCCTGACGGACTGGCAATATTCGTTGAATCGAACGGTCCAGTCCTGTTCGAGCTGAAACAGCCGGTTCATTTGTTCCCGGTCATATTTATAAAACATCGGAACCTCATGCAGCAAAATGTCCATTCCCGGGCAAGTCGTCACCCAGTCCGGCGTCGTTTCACCGAGCAGGTTCCCCATGTAATAACGTCCGCCGTGCTGCCAGGCATAACGCAACTGACCAAGGTGGCTGATATTTTTGTACAGCAGCGGAGCACCCAGCTGATCGCAGAGATGTTCCATCGTCTGCAATAAATGCGGGTAACTGGCCGAGACCGTTTTTTTCTCAATCATCGATGCCAAATCGACAATCAGCATGTCCGGTGACATCGAAAATACCCGTTCGAGACTCGTTGCTTCCGCCCGGTCGAGCGCTACCTTCAAACCGGAATTTTGATAATAGGCGACAATCCGGCCGAGGCGGTCAAAATCATCGACCTGAACATCTGTTAATGTCACGTATAACCGGTCTTCCGGGAAATCAATCTGCGCATCACGCAGAATACTTAAAAAATCTTCGCCGCCGTTCTCAAATAACCAGGCCGGGCGACAGCGGACCAGAACAAACGAATGGGCATCCGTCGGTACTTTTTGAAAGGCATGTCGAATGACATGACTCATCACTTCGAGTTGGTATTCGATTGGTACATCATCTTCTTGAAAAAACGGTTTTAACGGTTCTCCCCGGAAATGGGATTGAATTTCATACCCTTCTACTTTAAAAGGCGCCGCTCCGACAATCGGCTGAAACCAAGCTTCAATTTGTTCGGGATGAACAATGACATCTAAGGCATCCATTCTTCTGCCCCCCTTTTCTCTTGTTCCATCTTATCAAAAAAAGAACCCCTCTGTAATCAGAGAGGTCCTGTCTTTAAAATAAGGTCGTATCTTTTCTGACTGCGATGTACAAATAGACACCAAATGTCGCCGTTAAATAGATGATACTCAGCACGCCGTATTGAATACCGGTTGCCCCACCTTTTCCAATCGCCAAGACAAGAAAGATAATCCCGCCAAACAGAAGGGTTGCTAAAGGAATATAACGGAAGTGCCCTTTCGTCGTCCGCTCACTGATCTGTTTTGTCGCGACGACTAGCACAATGAGACAAATAAATGCCAAAGCGTAGATAATATACACAAAATTCCGCCCTCTCTATATCGTTCATTGCTCATTTTAGCACGAGATTTCATAAAAAAGAACCGACTTGTCTGTGACAAATCGGTTCAAACTTCTTACTTTTCAAAACGTGGTTTACGTCCACCACGGTTGCGATCACTTTCACTGCGGTTACGGCCAGCGTATCCACCTTCACGGCGATCTGATGACGCTGATGAAGAACTACGGTTTCCTTCAGAAGGACGACCGCCTTCACGGCGCTCCCCACCACGTGGGTTGCTGCCACGGTATCCGCCACCACGGTTAGAAGAAGAACCAGAACCTGATCCACCTTTGTTGCCGTAAGGACGACGGTTACCACCGCCACCGTTGCTGCCAAAACGTTTAACACGGATTGGTTCGATTGACGAAATTTGAACTGGCGTTGCATCCGGCTCTTTCGTTAATCCTTTAAGCGCTGCTGCGATTAATTCAACCGCTTCATACTCTTCAAGAAGTTCTTGAGCGAGTGTTGTATACTCTTGTGAGTTTTTCGCTTCTACACGTTTGATCAACTCTTGTGCAGCAAGTTTCAAGTTGCCTTCCAAGATTTCGTCAAGCGTCGGTGCATGACGACGTGACATTTTTTTGTTTGTTACACGTTCGATTGTTTTGATTTGACCAAACTCACGTGGTGTAACGAATGTGATTGCTGATCCTGTTTTACCAGCACGACCTGTACGACCGATACGGTGAACATAGCTCTCCGGATCTTGCGGGACGTCGAAGTTGTAGACGTGTGTAACGCCTGAAATATCAAGTCCACGTGCCGCTACGTCAGTTGCAACAAGGATATCGATTGTTCCTTTTTTGAAGCGACGGATGACTTGGTCACGTTTTGCTTGTGTTAAGTCACCGTGTAAGCCGTCAGCTGTATAACCACGTTGGATTAGACCTTCTGTCATCTCATCGACACGTTTTTTCGTACGACCGAAGATGATCGAGAGTTCCGGAGAATCCGTATCAATCAAGCGGCAAAGGACGTCGAATTTTTGGCTTTCTTTTAATTCGATGAATGATTGGTCGATGTTTTCGACAGTCATTTCTTTTGCTTTTACTTTGATGTGAGTCGGAGTCGTCATGAAACGATCTGCGATTTTACGAATCTGCGGCGGCATTGTCGCAGAGAATAAAAGTGTTTGGCGAGTTGGCGGAAGTGTACCCAAGATTTTTTCGATATCTTCCACGAAGCCCATGTTCAACATTTCATCTGCCTCATCCAAGATAACTGTTTGGACGTGGTCAAGGTTTAATGTTTTACGGTTCATGTGGTCCATTAGACGACCAGGTGTAGCGACGACGATTTGTGGGTTCTTACGAAGCGCACGAATCTGACGGTCGATTTGCTGACCACCGTATACTGGCAATGCATGAACACGTTTTACTTCACCAATGCGGTTAAGTTCTTCTGCTACTTGAATCGCAAGCTCACGAGTCGGTGCAAGGATCAATGCTTGGATATAACGTGATTTTGCGTCAAGACGCTCAATCGTTGGAATACCGAATGCAGCTGTTTTCCCTGTTCCTGTTTGTGCTTGACCGATTAAGTCAACGCCGCTAAGACCGACTGGAATTGTTTCTGCTTGGATTGGAGTTGCTTCTTCAAAGCCCATTTTTAGGACACCTTTGATAAGTGCCTCACTAAGATTTAATTCACGAAATGTTGTCAATGCTAAATACTCTCCTTTGTCATATGAAAAGCGTCTGCCACTAAACAGACGCTACCGTAACGAATACAATCGACTACCTATTATAGCAGAACCTCTTCCTTAAAGATAGGGGCTATTTCTGCGTATAATAATGTTTAGGGAAGTCACCATCATAATCGTTGCCATAAGGGCGAGGGAAAGGCATGATGCCCGGACCGTACAACGCTTGAATTCGCGCCGTTTGCCCCCACTAGTGATGGGGTTTTATTTGGAAATGGTCGCCGGTAAGTACCAGCCGCAACCACCAAAATGATGAATTCCTAACTATTTATTCGAAACGTAGGCTTAAGTTGGTTAACTTATTTCGTTAACCGAATACCCGTTTCATGTTTTTCTATTTTTTTGTCTTTCAACAATCGACCTAAAGCACGTTTGAAGGCAGCCTTACTTAGGCCAAATACCTCATCAATCGTCTCAGGAGGTGTCTTATCACCATACGACATCTGACCACCATGTTCAAGCAGGTGATTCATGATCAAATCCGCATCGATGTCGATTGCCTCGTGAGCACGTGGTCTTGCTGAAAGTAATACTGTACCATCTGGCTTCACATTTGTCACCCGTAATTTCATAACTTCTCCAAGTCGCGGCCACCGTTCCATCTCTTGTTCATGGAGAAAACCAATCGTCTGTTCATTGACCCAGACGTTGACGCCGGGATCCCGCTGAGCAAAGACAAGTCCTTCGACATCCATGTTATTCCACTCTTCCGGTGCCGGTTTTGCCCGTAAGTTAAAATACGCATAGGGAGCCGGATCTCCGAGTAAACGAAGTTTTTGGTCATGTTTGAGACGAATGTAGAGTTGATCTCCTTCTTCCGGCCAAAATGTCCGGCGTTGCGGCAAATCATCAAGAGATACTAACACGTCTTTTTGAATACCGATGTTTGCAAATACGCCTGTATTGTAACGCGTACCGTTAATCGTCGTTTTGACGTAGTCTTCAAACGATGCTTCCGGAATCGTCATCGAAGAAGCGAGACGCCCTTCGTTGTCCTGATAAAGAAAGACTTCCACTTCTTCGTCAAGTTCGAGCTTTTTTGTTTGTTCATTATTATGAAGTAAGATGTCCTCTTCCCCGTTGCTTAAGAAAACACCAAACTCTGCTTCTCGTTCTACTTTTAATGTGACAACCTGTCCTGCGCGTAATGCCATGAGTGGTCATCTCCCTTCTGTTGTTTCCATCTGTTCCTGCGTATCACCTATCATACTATACTCTTTTTCCTCCCCTCTCCGACATGAAGCAAAAGTGACCAAATATGACATTTTTGTGAACGGTTCTGATTTGAGTGATTTTTTTGAAAAAAAGATATATGATAAAACAATAGGAAAAAGAAGGTTTAGTTTAGTTAAATATGGGGGAAAAACATGTTTCATAACATTCAATCGCGTTCTTTCGCAAGACGCTTCACAAAAACATTGGTATTTGCTTTTTTTGCATTCCTCGCAACGATCGGAATCGTTTTTGCAGAAGGTTCGAACAGTACAGACCTGTCTCCGAAGACACCTGCACTTCAACATATTGACACTCCATAAAATCTACACTAAGCGTGTGGATTTTTTTATTTTTCCCGAAGTTTTACAGGACGATACAGGAAATCACGGTTTCGTCACGAATTCTTTAGAAGATGTATATCATCTAAATAAGGAGGGCGTGTCATGTGGTTTTATCTTTTCACGACGTTTACAGGTCTCATCAGTACATATTTGAGTTATACGACCGGCTATTATACAGATTCAATCGGTGTATTCGTTTTTACACTCGCCATCTGCTTATCGCTCTCTTCCTTCAGACAGCTCCTTCGGACATCTCACCAGTCCTATCATGAATATGTGCAGCATCGCCGAGTCAAAAAGCAGTATGAACGGATGAAAAAACGGGAACAGTCGTATCAATTGTCTTACGATCAACGTGAATCCATTCCACCACTTGCATTATCGGCGACAGAACAGCATGATAAATAAAGAACCGCTTTAACTTCGTATGATTAGGAGGAACTGAGTCATTATGAATGAAATTCCCTTATCCAACGGTTGGACCCTTCGTTACTCGCCTGTCATCGACCTGTGGTTAAAAGAAGACGGCGTCCTGCTTGTCGATCACGAAGATAAGGTCCGACTGACATTGATCCTTGACGAGGAGTCGATGGAAATCAAACAGATTGATAATACTAACGCTTCTTTCTCGATTGACCCAACGACCCGTCGTTTGACGTTTGAACTTGGAGAAACCGAAGAAGAGTCGGAACCTCGTTATTGGGAATAATGACGAAGACTGGGTGCGATACCCGGTCTTTTTTTGTACGACGGTTTGTCAAATTAAGTGCAACACTTCTTCCGTGAAGACCTCGTATGCAGTTTTCCAGTTAAGACATTTTCGTGGTCTCCCATT
>NZ_JACSMW010000012.1:0-41794 GCF_018618775.1 Exiguobacterium sp. s138
GAAAGTAGTTGGGGGCTTCCCCCTGTGAGGATAGGACGTTGCCAGGCCAGTAAGAGACCGATCTGCATTTTGCAGGTCGGTCTTTTTGTAGTTTAGATTGGAAAGGACTGTAGGAGATGAAAGGTCGTATGCCGATTATTGAAGCACTTTGTGCTCATGTAGAAAGAAAAGCTACTTCCTGGCATGTTCCAGGACATAAAAATGGAACATTGTTCGAAGGATTACCGTCTTTTTTCGAATGGGATAAAACAGAATTGCGAGGGTTGGATGATTTTCATCATCCGGAAGAGGCCATTTATGAAGCAAAACTCTTATTACGTCAAGTCTATGAAGCACGTGACAGTCATTTCTTGATTAATGGATCGACAGTTGGTAATTGGGCAATGTTAGCTGCGGTCTCACAGCGGGGAGACCGGATATACGTTCAGCGTAATTCCCATAAATCAGTTTTTAATGCGTTGGAATGGCTTGGGTTATCTCCGATTTTATTGGAACCGGAAATAGATCCCTCCACAGGTATCAGCGGAAATGTTTCACGTGAAACATTGGAGGAAGCGTTAACGACTTTTCCGGGAGGCGTTGCGGTCTTTTTAACTTCGCCGACCTATTACGGTGAAACGGCTCGAATCGAGGAGTTGCTTCCATTCACGACAGCATCGGGTATACCATTGTTGATTGACGAAGCCCATGGTGCTCATTTCGGGGAAGCTTTTGGCGTTCGTTCAGCGTTTGAACTGGGAGCCACTGCTGTTGTTCAATCGGCGCACAAGACGTTACCTGCTCTGACAATGGGAGCCTGGATCCATGAACGCTTTACGGATGACGAACGGAGACGGTTAACAAGGGCTCTTCAGGCCTTTCAAACGTCCAGCCCGTCGTATCTGTTGATGGCTTCACTCGATTTTGCTCGTGAGTATCGTGAAAAATGGACGGTTTCCAATATGAAGTCTGTCCGGACCAGTCACGAACACCTTCATCAACAAATCAATCAATTAACAGATATAACGGCGTTTACGTTCGATGATTGGTCACGGATGATTTTGTCCTGTGAGGAATATTCCGGAAGTCAGTTAATCGAGGCGTTGGCGGATCAAGGACTGGATGCTGAGTTTGCTCTCGGACCCCATGTAGTTTGTATATTACCGCTACGAAGTATCGAGCCATTTGAACAGGATACCTGGATTAATCAGATCCAATTAGCAATCGAAACCTTAAAAGCGGAAGGAATTCCGGATAAAAGGTATATGGAACAACCGTTTATGGGTAAAATAAAGGTATCGTCCCTGGCTTGTCCACTCGATCAATTGGAAGACGCTGAGGCGGTCGAACAAACTTTTGAACAGTCAGTCGGATTGGTTTCACTTGAAACAATCATTCCCTATCCGCCCGGGATACCACTAATCCTACGGGGAGAACGGATAACAGCAGAACATATTACAATGATTGAACATTATATAAACACATCAATTCATCTGCAGGGCGGTGAGTTTCTCCATCAGGGGAAATTACGTGTGATACAGGAAGGAATTAGAGAATGACAGGAACATTTATTACAGTCGAAGGACCGGATGGTGCCGGAAAAACGACCCAGTTGCAATTACTTGCAGATCGATTGACGGCTGAAGGGTATGAGATCGTGATGACACGCGAGCCGGGTGGAACACGAATCGGAAATGAAATTCGGTCATTGATTTTAAATCCTGATTTTCAAGAGATGGATGAGATGACTGAAATCCTTTTGTATGCAGCTTCACGGGCACAACATGTCAATGAATTGATTCGTCCGGCTCTTGCTGCTGGAAAAATTGTTTTATGCGATCGGTTCATCGATGCATCGATTGCTTATCAAGGGTATGGACTGGGTTATACAATTGAACAGGTCCGTTCCATTAATCAGCAGGCAACAAACCATTTAACACCGGATCGAACGTATCTGTTTGATTTGACGGTGTCGGAATCGAAGCAACGAATGATGGACCGAGGGGCACTGGACCGAATCGAGCAACGCGATGATGCGTTCCGTCAACGGGTATACGATGGTTTTATGACGTTAGCGGTACAAGAACCGGAGCGTATTCAGTTGGTCGATGCCAATCAATCGATTGAAAGTTTACAAACGGAATTATGTAAGGATGTTTTGACGTATTTAAAAAAAAGGGAGAGATTATCATGAAAATGGTCATTACGATTGTTCAAGATAAAGATAGCCTACGTTTAGCAGAAGCATTGGTCGAACACGATTTTCGGGCAACAAAACTCGCTACGACAGGCGGTTTTCTCAAAGAAGGAAATACCACGTTCATGATTGGTGTCCAAAGTGAACGCTTGGATGATTTGATGCGTTTGATCAAAAAGAACTGTTCAAGTCGGGAACAAATGGTTTCACCGATTTCACCAATGGGTGGTCATGCCGATTCATATATTCCGTATCCGGTTGAAGTACAGGTTGGCGGAGCAACGGTGTTCGTCTTGCCAATCGAAGGGTTTCATCAATTCTAATGCAGACATTTCATGAACTAGAACAAACTCAATCGGTCATTGCGACGATTTTGCGCAACTCGTTACAGACGAATCGTATCAACCACGCTTATATCTTTACGGGAGACTATGAGCCGCTTCTTTTAGAGGCGGCTCAATTGTTCGCCAAAAGCCTGTTTTGTGAACGTCGTGATCAAATCGAACCATGTCAAACGTGCCGGAGCTGCCGTCGGATGGACAGCGGAAACTTGGTCGACTATTATCAAATCGAACCGGACGGTGCGACGATAAAAAAAGAACAGATTCAGGAATTGATGCATGATTTATCCTTACGGGGTCTTGAAGGTGACCGCCAAATCTATGTGGTGACGCAGTCGCATAAAATGACACCCCAGGCGGCAAACAGCCTGCTGAAGTTCTTTGAAGAACCGGGAGCGGGAAAAGTAGCCATTTTGATTACGAATCAACCGCAATTGCTGTTGCCGACGATTCGTTCGCGAGGTCAATTATTAAGTTTTCGTCCAGCGGATCGCCTGTTGATTGGACAAGTCCTGTCCGAAAAAACGGGACGGGATAACGAATTGACTCAGCTGGCGGCCCGAGTCTATCCTAAAATAGAAGATGCAGAACAGGCATTAGTCGAAGACTGGTTTGTAAATGCGCGAGTGTCAGTGTTACAATTGATGGAGGAATTAGCGAATCGTCCGGCGGATTTACCGTTGTTTGTCCAGGAGAAATGGATGAGTCAATTTAAAAATCGGCAAGATGCACGAATTGGTCTGGAACTGGTGACATGTTTCTTTGAAGATGTACTGCATCTTAAATTGAATCCGTCATGGGAAACGATCACATATGCAAACAGCCGGCCATTACTGGAACAGATGGGTGGGAAAAGTCAGACGACGATCACACGGTGGCTGCAGGCAGTACTCGCAGCCGTTAAACGGATCGAAGCAAATGTTAATCCTCAATTAACAGTTGAGCGTCTCATGTTTGACTTACAGAAAGGGTAGAGCGATATGCTAGAAGTAGTAGGCGTTCGCTTTAAAGAAGCGGGCAAAATTTATTATTTTGCACCTGGACAAGAGTCATTATCACGAGGACAATCCGTCATCGTCGAGACAGTACGGGGCATTGAATACGGCGAAGTGGTGATTGCCGATAAACAAATGGACGAAGAAGATGTGGTCTTGCCATTGAAATCCATCCTTCGGGTCGCAGATGATAAAGATGCGATGATCGTTCGTGAAAATAAAATGGCAGCGTTTGATGCGCATGCTGTTTGTGTGGAAAAAATTCGTGAGCACAAACTCGATATGAAATTAGTCGATGTCGAATATACATTTGATCGCAATAAAGTCATTTTTTACTTCACGGCAGAAGGTCGTGTCGATTTCCGGGAACTCGTCAAAGATTTGGCGGCTGTTTTCCGGACACGCATTGAATTACGACAAATCGGTGTCCGTGATGAAGCGAAGTTACTGGGAGGAATCGGTCCATGTGGTCGTGTTCTCTGTTGCTCTTCGTTTTTAGGTGAATTTGAACCGGTCTCGATCAAGATGGCGAAAGATCAAAACCTATCCTTGAACCCGACGAAGATTTCTGGTGTCTGCGGTCGTTTGATGTGTTGCTTAAAATATGAAAATGACACGTATGAAGAAATGCGACGGGATTTGCCGGATTACGGAAAACGTTTGACTGTTCCGGAAGGCGAAGGACGGGTAGTCGGTCTGAATATTCTTGACCAAATCGTTCAAATTGAATTAAAAGACCGTTCGCGGGTCCTGACTTACTCGATGGAGGAACTACTTTCTGTCGGTGCCGTAAAACAAAAACGACCAAAAGAATGACGGGGTGCATGCGCGTGGAGAGAGTCGATAAAAAAGAAATCATTACGCGTGTTGATGCGATCGAGCAACAGATTCACTTGCTGACTGAGCATCTGAGCGTATTGAAAGATCAGCTTGCTTACATGATGGAGGAGAACCAACATCTGTATCTTGAGAATCATCACCTCCGTGAGAAGGTAGAGCGCGATGAACAACAACCGATTACAGAAGAAGCACAGGCGGAAGCCGGTACAGGTGCTGGCTATGATAATCTGGGACGGTTGTATCAAGAAGGATTCCATATTTGTAACCTGCATTATGGTCAAGTCCGTAAAGACGGAGATTGTCTGTTCTGCTTGTCCATGTTAACGAAACATTGAGAGGCTGACTTCCTAGGAGTCAGTCTTTTTTTCAGAAAGGAAGAACGTTATGCCTGAACTATTATCAGATGAGCGACTGGATCATCTGCTTGGAAAAGAAGGACGAATCATTCAAAGTCCAACCGTGTTTTCATACTCTCTGGATGCTGCCTTGCTGGCACAGTTCGCCTGGGTGCCGATCCGACAGGGGAAGTTGGTGGATCTATGCGCCGGTAATGGAGCGATTCCCCTGTTTTTGTCTTACCGGACGAAAGGGACGATCACAGGACTTGAAATTCAGCCCCGTCTCGTTGATATGGCCGAGCGCAGTATTCAGATGAATGAAAAACAAGACCAATTGCAGATGGTCGAAGGTGACGTCAAGGAAGCCGGGAAACAATTGGGATATGGTCTTTATGACGCTGTCACATGTAATCCACCATACTTCCTGGCAAACGAATCGTCGAACCGAAATGCAAGTGAACATTATACGATTGCCCGTCATGAAGTATTATGTACACTCGAGGATTGTATCCGGTCGGCTGCAGATCTGCTGAAGCAAGGCGGAAAAACGGCATTCGTCCATCGTCCGGAGCGCCTGCTCGACATCGTGACATTGATGCGGCAGTACCGGCTTGAACCGAAGCGGATGCAACTCATCTACCCGAAAGAAGGCAAAGAGGCCAACATGTTGTTGATTGAAGGGATTAAAGATGCCAAGCCGGGTCTTAAGGTATTAGCCCCCTTCATCGTCTACGAACAAGACGACACATATACGTTACAGATGCGGAATCAGTTTAATGTCTGAGCATGCCGTCTACATTGTCCGTTGCCGGGACGGCAGTCTCTATACAGGATATGCGATTGATGTCGAAAAACGGTTGGCGACACACAATGCCGGACAAGGTGCCAAGTATACCCGGGCCAGACTGCCGGTCGTGCTCGAGTATACTGAAACATTTCCAACGAAATCGGAAGCCTTAAAGCGTGAGTATGCCATCAAACAATTGACACGTATAAAAAAAGAACGACTTATTCAAGGAGGGAGGTCATCTCATGAAAGCAACAAGCAGTTTTAAAGGACAAACGACCGGATTATACATCGTTCCGACACCAATCGGAAATCTTGAAGACATGACATACCGGGCTGTTCGTATCTTACAGGAGTCCGATCTCGTCGCGGCGGAAGATACGCGACAAACAATGAAGTTATTTAATCATTTTAAAATCGAGACGAAACTTGTCAGCTATCACGAACATAATAAGCAGGTCAGCGGAGCACGTCTGCTAGCTGATCTGCATGCGGGAAAACAGATTGCCTTGGTCTCGGACGCCGGTATGCCGGGAATCTCTGATCCAGGCAGTGATTTAATTCGGGAAGCGATTGCCGAAGACATTCCGGTCATCGTCTTACCGGGGGCAAATGCCGCGCTGACGGCACTTGTTGCCTCGGGTCTTGCGACAGAACGCTTTTTGTACTACGGTTTTTTGCCGCGTAAGAAAAAAGAACGTCGTGAGGCGCTTGAAACCGTCCGGTACGAAAAAGGAAGCCTGATCTTCTACGAGGCACCGCATCGTCTAAAAGAGATGTTAGGTGCGTTACGGGATGTGCTCGGTGACCGTCAATTGACGTTAGCCCGTGAACTGACTAAACGGTATGAAGAGTATATCCGGGGTTCTGTGACAGAAGCGCTCGAGTGGGCGGAAGAAGAGGTCCGGGGCGAGTTTGTCGTCATCGTCGAAGGATCGACCGAAGAACGGCCGGCGGAAGAAGAACAGGAAGCGGATCCGTTGCAACAAATTGAAAGGTATATCGAACAAGGCGAAAAACCGAATGCTGCCTTAAAACGGGTGGCGAAGGAACGGGGACTCGATCGCCAGGAACTGTATTTGCGTTATCATGAATCCTAAAAAAAGAAGCGACTCCGTTTGGAATCGCTTCTTTTGCTTATTCGTTTCCTGCGTAATGACGGTCGAGGAAATCTTTTAACTCAACGAGGACACGTTGTGCGCCGTCTGGAGAGAGAATCAATTTACCATCAGCTAGTTTGAAGTTATCTTCTGATACTTCACCTGTTACTTGGCAAGTCATGTTTGGTTTGTATTTTTTAAGGATGATTTGCTCGTTGTCGACATAAATCTCAAGAGCATCCTTCTCTGCGATTTGAAGCGTACGACGAAGTTCGATTGGAATAACGACCCGGCCGAGCTCATCTACTTTACGTACAATACCTGTTGATTTCATTTTGTTGTTCCTCCTCTGATGTCTAGGTTCTCTTTATTTTTGGAAAATCGTCAAAATTCGACATCACTTCTATAGAATGTAGAATACTAAACTTTCCAAAAGTAGTCAACCAATCTGAATAGCTTGAAATCAAAATGTCATTTATTTCTCAAAAAAGCCACATTTGAAACGATTTACTAATAGATTTTCCCTTTTTAAAGGAAATCAAACTATTTAGTGTGTTTTTTTGGTATTCGATGTCTGATGTCAAAAAATGTTTGCATTCGACAAAAAACGTGTTTCGACACAGACGACAGAACAGCGTATAATAATGAAATGAAATACAGAACGGAGGAATATCATGGCAAAAACATTTTATATCACTACACCGATTTATTATCCTAGCGCCAAGCTACATATCGGTCATGCCTATACGACAGTCGCAGGGGACGCGATGGCGCGTTACAAACGACTTCAGGGATTTGATGTCCGTTACTTAACGGGAACAGATGAGCACGGACAAAAAATTCAGGAAAAAGCGAAGGAAGCCGGTGTGTCCGAGCAGGAATTCGTCGATGGTGTCGTCGAACAAATCAAAGTATTGTGGGACCGTCTTGATATTTCCTACGATGATTACATCCGGACGACAGAACCGCGTCATAAAGAAGTCGTCGAACGTGTATTTGAAACGTTGCTTGAAAAAGGCGACATCTACCTCGGAGAGTACGAAGGTTGGTATTCCGTTCCGGATGAAACGTATTATACCGAATCACAGCTGGTTGACGGTAAGAGTCCGGACAGCGGTCATCCGGTCGAACTCGTTCGGGAAGAGTGTTATTTCTTCCGGATCAGTCAATACGCAGATCGCTTAGTCGAATATTATGAAGCGAATCCATCGTTCATTTTACCGGAGTCACGGAAACACGAGATGATCAACAACTTCATCAAACCGGGTTTACAGGACCTTGCTGTTTCACGGACGACATTTGATTGGGGCGTCAAAGTTCCATCGAATCCGAAACACGTCGTTTATGTATGGGTCGATGCGTTAACGAACTACATCTCGTCACTCGGATACGGAACGGATGACCAAGGAAACTTTGATAAGTACTGGCCGGCTGATGTCCATCTCGTCGGAAAAGAAATCGTTCGTTTCCATACCATCGTTTGGCCGGCTCTTTTGATGGCGCTTGACTTACCGCTTCCGAAACAAGTCTTTGCACACGGCTGGTTGTTGATGAAAGACGGTAAAATGTCGAAATCCAAAGGAAACGTCGTCGATCCGGTTCCGATGATTGATCGGTACGGACTCGATGCATTACGTTATTACCTCCTTCGGGAAGTACCGTTCGGATCAGATGGCATGTTCACACCGGAAGCATTCGTCGAACGGATGAACTTTGATCTCGCGAACGACCTTGGAAACTTACTCAACCGGACGATTGCGATGATCACGAAGTATTTCGACGGCGTCATTCCGACATATGCCGGAAATGTGACACCGTTTGACGAGACATTGTCGACACTGGCAAAAGAAACAGTCGAGAAGGTCGAAGCTGCGATGGAACACATGGAGTTTTCGGTTGCCTTGTCACACATTTGGCAACTGATCAGCCGTGCCAATAAATATATCGATGAAACACAACCGTGGGTGCTCGCAAAAGACGAGTCGAAAACGGATGAACTGGCATCATCGATGGTTCACCTGGTCGGTGCGTTACGTCACGTCGCCATCATGTTGCAACCGTTCATGACACGTTCGCCAAAAGAGATGTTCCGTCAACTCGGACTGGAAGGACAACCGATGGACTGGACGGCTCTTGAACAGTTCGCGGCTATTGAAGAAGGAACAAAGGTCGGTGCTGCCGAACCGATTTTCCCGCGTCGTGACATGAAAGAAGAAGTCGAAGCGATCGTTGAGATGATGAAACAAGCCTCTGCCGCACGTGTCGAAGAAGAGACGGAAGTTGAGGAAGAAGACACTGATGCTCGGCCGGAAACGACGATTGATGTCTTTGACCAAATCGAGTTACGTGTCGGAGAAGTCGTCACAGCTGAAAAAATCAAGAAAGCAAAAAAACTGCTGAAGCTGACCGTCGATATGGGGAAAGAGACACGACAAATCGTTTCGGGAATCGCGGAATGGTATGAGCCGGAAGATTTAGTCGGCCGTAAAGTCATCGTCGTCGCCAATTTAAAACCGGTCACATTACGGGGAGAATTGTCGCAAGGAATGGTGCTCGCTGCTGAGAAATCAGGTAAACTTGAATTAGCTACCGTACCATCAACGATGGCGAACGGAGCAAGCGTAAAATAATCCGGATGCCTGTGGACTTGATGTCACAGGCATTTTTTTGAAAGAAGGAGTCGAATAGTATGTTGATTGATACACACACACATTTAAACTCGGATCAGTTTGACGGAGATGTCGAGGAGACGATTGAGCGGGCAAGGGCAAACGGGGTTTCTCCGATGATCGTCGTTGGCTTTGATCACAAGACGATTGACCGGGCAATGGAACTCGTCGAACAGTATGACGACCTGTATGCTGTCATCGGATGGCATCCGGTCGATTCAATCGATTTCGACGATGCCGCCTATGAAAAAGTGGAACGATTGATGGATCATCCGAAAGTCGTTGCCCTCGGAGAAATCGGACTGGATTACCACTGGGATACGTCGCCGAAAGACGTTCAGGACGCAGCGTTTCGAAAACAGATTCGCTTGGCGAAGCAAAAAAATAAACCGATCGTTATTCATAATCGGGAAGCGACGGAAGATACGCTCCGCATTTTGGAAGAAGAAGATGCAAAAGAAGTCGGTGGGATTTTGCACAGCTACAGCATGAGTGCAGAACTGCTACCGCGTTGCTTAGCCATGAATTTCTACATTTCCCTCGGAGGACCGGTGACATTTAAAAATGCGAAGATGCCTAAACGCGTCGCACAGGAAGTACCGCTTGATCGTTTATTGGTCGAGACGGACTGTCCGTACCTGACACCGACTCCGTATCGCGGAAAACGGAATGAGCCGGCATATGTCCGATTCGTTGCGGAAGAAATCGCCCAATTGCGGGGAATGATGTACGCGGATATCGAACAAGCGACGACTGAGAACGCCAAGCGCGTCTTCCGCCTTCCATGATTCGATCGATCACCTATATGACCATCGGCTGCACCTTATTGTTGGTTGCCAGTCTGCTTTATATGATGATGGACCATCCGCGTGACGTTACGATTCTTGTGGATGGCCGGCAAACGAAAATCGAGACGGTGGAGACATCCGTTTTCGGTGTCTTGAAAGAAGCCGGCATCTCGGTTCGCTCACAAGATGTCATCGAGCCGGCTTTAAGTGCCGATCTTCCGAAAAATGATTTAATCGTCATTCAACCGGCTAAAGAAATTACATTAATCATGGGGTACGGTGAAGCACGGACAATCCGGACGCAAGCACGTAGTGTCGAGGATCTGTTAAAAGAACAGGGAATCAGCCAGATGCTTGAGACGGATGATGTGTATCCTTCGAAAGAAGCTGTTTTGACGAGCGGCATGACAGTCCGGTACCGGGAGGCATTTCCGATCGAGCTAATTGTCGAAGGAAAAGCGCGTGAAGTCTATACGTATCAAACGACGGTGCGGGAACTGTTGTCGATGCAGGGCGTTAAGCTTCAGACAGAAGACAAGGTCATGCCCGGTCTGGATACGGTCGTCGCAAAGGACATGCTCGTTACGGTCAATACGACACGGCGTGCCGTGCTGACGGAACAACAGCTGTTACCGTTTGAAGTCGAGACTGTCGAAGACGACACCTTACCGGCGGGCGAACAATTGGTGACGAAATCCGGTCGCCCGGGCATCCGGACCCAAAAATATCAATTGACCCTTGCGGACGGATTGAGTAAAGAAAAGAAACTGATTGCTAATGAAGTGACGAGTGAACCGGTTAAACAAGTCGTCAAGATCGGAACGAAACCCGTTGAATCGGTTGAGGCCGCGACGACACCGGCACCGACGTTTGATCAGGAAAAAGCGACGGTACCGTTAGCAGAAGAACCTAAGGCGGCAACTGATTTAGATTTTAGCAAAGCAAAAACCCTGATGGTTGAAGCAACGGCTTATACAAATGATCCGGCTTCCAATGGAAGTCAATTGTATGATGGACGGGCACTGACGGCGACCGGTTATGACGTGACGGATACGATCACGTATCAAGGACTGCCGATCATCGCTGTTGATCCGAAAGTCATTCCCCTCGGAACAAAGGTATATGTCGAAGGGGTCGGACTGGCGATTGCCCTTGATACCGGCGGTGCGATTAAAGGAAATAAAATTGATGTGCTTGTTGAAGGAGAGTCGACCGCCAAAACATTTGGCCGGAAGACGATCCAGATCTGGGTCATCCCGAACGAGACGACGGAAGCGGGCACTTGACGCTTCCTTGTTTTTTTTGTGGAAACAGGTACAATTACGGAAGTGTTTGAAAAAGGTGGAGAAGATATGATGCGGAAACGCTTAAAAGAAGTCATCGTCGTCGAAGGACGCGATGATACGACACGCTTACAGGAAGTATTTGATGTCGATACAATTGAAACGAACGGTTCTGCGGTCAATGAGCAGACCCTGCAGCGAATTGCCAAAGCGCTTGAACGGCGCGGTGTCATCGTGTTTACCGATCCGGACTTCCCGGGCGACCGGATTCGGGCCCGGGTTAACGAGCGGGTACCGGGATGTAAACAGGCTTACCTGCCACGGGCAGATGCCAAGGATAAACGCGGGAAAATCGGTGTCGAACATGCGTCACCGGAAGCGATTGAACGGGCGCTTGGTGCCGTATATGAGACGGAAGAGCAGCATGATGCGGAAGTGACGCGGGAGATGATTCTCGCAGCGGACTTGATCGGGGGACCAGCGGCCTCAAAACGCCGGAAACGGCTCGGACAGCTGCTCGCCATCGGTGAACCAAATGCCAAACAACTCGTCAAACGTGTCGCGTCGATCCGGATCACGAAACAAGAATGGGAAGACGCTTTGAAACAGATAGAGGAGGAACAGGATTGAAAGACATCGCAACACTACACCGGACAAAGGAAATCTTGGCGAAGCACGGATTTTCATTCAAAAAGTCCTTGGGACAAAACTTTTTAATCGATTTAAACGTACTCGGAAACATCGTCGGTGCCGCTAATCTGACACCGGACAGCGGTGTGCTTGAGATTGGTCCCGGTATCGGATCGTTGACGGAACAATCAGCAAAACAGGCGAAAAAAGTCGTGGCGCTCGAAATCGACCAGCGGCTCCTGCCGATTTTGGAAGATTCGCTTGCTCCGTATCCGCACGTGAAAGTCATTCACGGGGATGCGCTCGAACTGGATCTTGAAACGATCGTCGATGAAGAGTTTACGCAACAAGGGATTACGGACCTCGCTGTCGTCGCAAACCTGCCTTATTACGTGACGACGCCGATTATCATGCGGATTCTCGAAGCGCGGACACCGTTCCGGACCCTGATCATGATGATTCAAAAAGAAGTGGCGGAACGAATCGGGGCACAGCCGGGAACGAAAGCATACGGTTCCTTGTCGATCGCCATTCAATACTACGCAGAAGCAGAAGTTTGTTTTACGGTTCCGAAACAGGTCTTCATTCCTGCGCCGAACGTCGATTCGGCTGTCATCCGTTTAAACATTCGTAAAGAACCGGCCGTCAAGACACTTGATGAGAAACTCTTCTTCGAAGTAACACGCGCCAGTTTCGCACAACGCCGGAAAACGATTCTGAATAACTTATCCAGCCATTTTGGAAAAGCAGAAAAGGAAGCGGTCGAAGCGGCTTTACATGAAGCCGGCATTGATCCACGCCGCCGTGGCGAGACGCTCAGCCTGCAGGAATTTGCACAACTTGCCGACGCACTTTTGCCGATTAAAAAACGTTGACGGTAGACAAAAGAACAGATATAATATTTCCCCTTCCTAATATTTACTTCATATGCTATAATAAATATTAGTGAGGTGAAGCGTATGCCAAAGACGTTGAACGAAATCAGACATGTATTTGAAACACATGTAGGTGAAAGACTGACGCTAAAAGCAAGCGGCGGTCGTAAAAAGGTCGTAACCCGAATCGGAACGCTCGTTGAGACGTATCCATCGGTGTTTGTAGTCAAGCTAGACGCAGAGCGTCACAATGTCGAGCGAGTTTCTTACAGCTATGCCGACGTTTTAACCGACTCCGTACAAATCGAATTCGCGAATTCGTAAACTTACCTTCCGAAGTGGACAGAAATGTTCGCTTCTTTTTTTGTGCAAAGGTTGATACAATTCGTACAGGAAACGTACTAGAGGAGGAACGGCACGATGACGATTATTGTAAAAGCTCCAGCGAAAATCAATTTAGTATTGGATGCGACGGCGAAACGTCCGGATGGTTATCATGATGTACATATGGTGATGACGACGGTGGATTTGGCAGATCGTCTCGAATTGACGGAATTAGCGTCCGGCGAGATTCGGATGAATGCCCAACATGCTTACGTACCAAATGATGAACGCAACTTAGCGTATAAAGCAGCAGCAGTCCTGAAAGAACGATTCAACGTCAAGAGCGGGGTTGAAATCTATTTGGAGAAACAAATTCCGGTCGCAGCAGGTCTTGCGGGCGGTTCGAGTGACGCAGCCGCAACACTGCGTGGACTGAATGAACTATGGAAGCTCAACCTGACGCTTGAACAGTTGGCGGAAATCGGATCAGAAGTCGGATCGGATGTCCCGTTTTGTGTCATGGGTGGCACCGCGATTGCCACGGGGCGCGGGGAAAAGCTCGAGAAATTAGTCTCTCCTCCGCCTTGTTGGGTTGTACTGGCGAAACCGACCATCGGTGTCTCGACAGCAGATGTGTACGGAGCGCTTGATTTGGAAACAGCGGAACGTCCGGATGTCGGAGCAATGATCGATGCGGTCAAGAACCAAGATTTCACGGCCATTTGTGAATCGCTCGGCAATGTCCTTGAATCCGTGACATTACCGATGCATCCGGAAGTCGAACAAATCAAAGCGTTCATGACAAGTTGTGGAGCAGAAGGTGTCTTGATGAGCGGCAGCGGTCCGACCGTTTTTGCTTTGACGGAACACGAAAACCGGGCGCAGCGTCTCTATAACGGATTACGAGGATTTTGTAATGAAGTCTACGTCGTTCGTCTTTTAGGGGAAAACCATTGATAGTTTCCGTATGAAAATGATATATTCACTATTGAATATTCGGAATTACGGAGAGGTGGAACGATTTAGATGAAAATTCGGAGAAGTGGTCGGCTGGTAGATATGACACGTTACCTGCTGGATCATCCGCATCATCTGGTCTCATTGACGATTTTCGCAGAACGGTACAGCTCTGCGAAATCTTCGATCAGTGAAGATTTAGATATTGTCAGTGAAATGTTGGAGCATGAAGGAACCGGACGACTCGTCACTGTCCCGGGAGCCGCGGGAGGCGTCATGTTCATTCCGACCTGGAGCAGTGAAAAGGCGTTGCCGTTCATTGATGAATTATGTGAACGTGTCGCACGCCCCGATCGTCTGTTGCCGGGAGGCTACTTGTATCTGACGGACTTGCTCGGAGATCCGCGGATGGTGAAACAGATGGGACAAGTGTTTGCTTCTGTCTTCAGCCAGAAAAAAGTCGACGTCGTCATGACGATTGCGACCAAAGGAATCCCGCTTGCTTATGCCGTTGCCGAACAATTGGGTGTACCGTTCGTCATCGTCCGCTCAGACAGCCGGGTGACGGAAGGTTCGACCGTCAGCATCAACTATGTTTCCGGCTCATCGAAAGCAATCCGGACGATGGCTCTTGCGAGACGCAGTTTACCGCGAGGTGCGAACGTCCTGCTGATTGACGATTTCATGAAAGCTGGCGGAACGATCCGGGGGATGATGAGTCTGCTCAGTGAGTTCGAAGCGAACGTGGCAGGTGTCGGTGTGTTGATCGAAGCAGAAGGTGCCGAGAAGAAGATGGTCAATGAGTACGTCAGTCTGATGAAGCTTTCGGATGTTGATGTCGATCTTGGACAGATTCAAGTGAAACGGGGAAATGTCGACCAGTATTTCACAGATGGAGAAAACACCTGAATTTGACACAGATTTTTTTTGTAACTATACTGTAATTATCAAACTTTTGGAAATTATGCGTGAAATGAGTGGCAAAAGCTAAACCTTTGAATGTTTTAAGCCGTAAGTAGAAGTAGACAACGAAGAGTTGTGACAACGGTTATAAAAAGGGGTGCGGACAAAATGAATGTCACCGACGTTAAGATTCGTCGCGTCGTAGCAGAGGGTCGAATGAAAGCACTGGCCTCGATTACGCTCGACCACGAATTCGTGGT
This sequence comes from Exiguobacterium sp. s138, assembly GCF_018618775.1. Taxonomy (NCBI): domain Bacteria; kingdom Bacillati; phylum Bacillota; class Bacilli; order Caryophanales; genus Exiguobacterium; species Exiguobacterium sp. s138. The sequence goes on from NZ_JACSMW010000012.1 coordinate 15,267, forward strand.
ACATGATTTACGCGTGATCGAAGGAAACAGCGGTCTTTTCGTCGCGATGCCAAGCAAGCGGACACAGGAAGGCATCTTTCGTGATGTCGCCCATCCAATCAATGCATTAATGCGAAAAAAAGTCGAAGATTCAGTATTAGAAGCATATGCGATTCGTGAAGAAAACGGTGAGGCGTCAGAACTTGAACTGGCGGCGCTTGAAGCAACCGATCCTTCCTAACGCGATTGACAGGTCTCCGCCAATGGGAGAACCTGTCTTTTTTTATGTGTTTTGTCGATTTCCGGTCTGTCCTGTCATTGATTCGTTGCGCCATTTTCGTTATAGTGGGAACGAGTGGACTATTTCAGAACGAAATCAACACTAATTTACATGGAGGAGCGACAAGGATGAATCATTTCGCGGTAATTCTAGCAGCGGGTAAAGGCACTCGGATGAAATCAAAGCTCTACAAAGTACTTCACCCAGTAGCTGGGAAACCTATGGTACAACATGTCGTTGATCAGTTGACGACACTTGGTGTCACACGTCAAGTCGTCATCGTCGGTCACGGTGCAGAGTCTGTAAAAGAAGTGCTCGGCACATCGGTGGAATATGCACTTCAAAGTGAGCAGCTTGGCACGGGTCACGCTGTTCAAATGGCAGAACCTGTTCTTGGACAGGAAAAAGGTTCGACACTGGTCGTTTGTGGAGATACACCTCTTTTGACAAGTGAAACGTTACAGTCGCTCTTGCAACACCATGCAGAAACAGGTGCGAAAGTGACTGTTTTGACGGCACATGCGGACGATGCAACAGGATACGGACGAATTGTCCGCGGCGAAGACGGAAACGTCTCGAAAATCGTCGAGCACAAAGATGCGAACGCAGAAGAACTTCTCATTAAAGAAATCAATACCGGAACGTACGTATTTGATAATGAGATGTTATTCGAAGCACTTAAGCAGGTCAAAAACGATAATGTCCAAGGTGAATATTATTTGCCGGATGTCATCGAAATCGCTAAAGCAGACGGAGAAACGATTGCAGCCTATGCGGCATCGACGTTTGAAGAAACGATTGGTGTCAACGATCGGGTGGCTCTTGCGCAAGCGGAAACGTCAATGCGTAAACGGACAAACGAACATTGGATGCGTCAAGGCGTCACGTTCATCGATCCGGCGTCGACGTACATCGGACCGGATGTCGTCATCGGTTCCGACACAGTCTTGTACCCGGGCACACAGTTGCTCGGTAACACAACAATTGGCTCGGAATGCATCATCGGACCGAATTCGGATATCCGTAACAGTGAAGTCGCTGATCAAGCGGTCGTGCGTCAATCGGTCGTGACGGACAGCAAAATCGGACCAGCAGCACAGGTCGGTCCATTTGCCCATTTACGTCAACAAGCAGTTCTCGGTGCCGACACACGAATCGGTAACTTCGTTGAAGTGAAGAAATCGACTTTTGGTGAAGGCAGTAAATCTGCTCACTTGAGTTACGTCGGTGACGCGACGATCGGCACAAACGTCAACTTAGGTTGCGGATCGATCACCGTGAACTATGATGGAACAAATAAATTCCAAACGGTCATTGAAGACGATGCGTTCATCGGATGTAACGTCAATTTGATCGCGCCGGTCACGGTTGGTAAAAATGCGCTAGTCGCAGCAGGATCAACTGTTACGGACGATGTTCCGGAAAACGGTCTCGCTATCGCACGGGAACGCCAAACAACTAAACCAGATTACCGTTAATTTTTATTCGTTCATTATCCGTCGCTCTACTCGTCTAAACCCAAACAAATGGAGGCCACCTAACCATGTCTACTGTCTTAGAACATGAAATTCGTATTTTCGCACTTAACTCGAACAAACCACTGGCAGAGGAAATCGCTAAAGTCATCGGAATTCCTGTCAGCGAAAGTTCAGTCAAACACTTCAGTGACGGCGAAATTTCAATGAACATCGAAGAAAGCGTCCGTGGGGATGATATTTACATCATTCAATCGACAAGCCAACCGGTCAACGAAAACCTGATGGAACTTCTCATCATGATCGACGCTTTGAAACGTGCTTCGGCCCGGACGATCAACGTCGTTATCCCGTACTACGGATATGCACGTCAAGATCGCAAAGCCCGTTCACGTGAGCCGATCACAGCGAAGCTTGTAGCGAACCTGCTTGAAGTAGCCGGTGCGACACGCGTCGTGACGATGGATCTTCATGCTGCTCAAATCCAAGGATTCTTCGATATTCCAGTAGATCAATTAATGGGTGTTCCCTTGCTTGCTTCTTACTTCGAGAAGAAGAACATCGACCCGAACGAACTCGTCATCGTTTCTCCAGACCATGGCGGCGTAACACGGGCACGTAAATTAGCTGAACAATTAAAAGCACCAATCGCGATCATCGATAAGCGTCGTCCGAAACCGAACGTCGCCGAAGTCATGAACATCGTCGGCCAAGTCGATGGTAAAATTGCGATCATCATCGATGACATCATCGATACAGCGGGTACAATCACGCTTGCTGCCAATGCCTTGATCGAAAACGGAGCGAAGCAAGTGTACGCTTGCTGTACGCACCCAGTTCTCTCCGGTCCAGCCATGGAACGTATCGAAAACTCGGCAATCGAAGAGCTCGTCGTTCTCAACACAATCGATTTGACGCAACGTGAATGTGCAAGCAAAATCAAACAAATCTCGGTTGCACGCTTGTTGGCAGAAGCCATCATCCGTGTCCATGAACAAAAATCAATCAGCCCGCTCTTCAGCTGATTACAAACAGATATGAACGCCAAGGTCCGGTTTTTAAAAATCGGACCCTTGTGCGTTGCTTTTTTCGTCAGCGGGATCCAGATTGGAAAAGTAGAGGAGGTGCCGATATGAAATGTATCGTCGGTTTAGGAAATCCAGGTGCAAAATATACGAATACACGGCATAACATCGGTTTTTTGGCTATTGATGCCCTCGCCAAGGAACATGGCATAAAATTAACAGAGTCTAAGTTTAAAGCCGTCTTCGGAACGGGAATGATTAAAGGGGAACGGGTCGTTCTCGTTAAACCATTGACGTATATGAATTTATCGGGAGAAGCTGTCCGTCCGTTGCTCGATTTCTACAAAATCGCAGTCGAAGATGTCCTTGTCATTTATGATGATCTTGATTTGCCGCTTGAGAAGATGCGCCTGCGTTCAAAAGGGAGTGCCGGTGGTCACAACGGAGTCAAATCGTTGATTCAACATTTAGGAACACAAGACATCAAACGATTGAAACTCGGAGTCGGCCGTCCGCCGGCCCCGATTCAAGTCATCGACTGGGTCTTGATGCCATTTGCCAAATCAGAACAGACGACGTTGCAACATGTGTTGTCTGATTCCGTTAATATCGCAACTGATTTCATCGATACACCGTTTTTAGCTTTGATGAATCGCTATAACTGAACAAAACGCTTTGGGTGACCAAAGCGTTTTTGCTGTCGTCCTAGGAGGGAAAGTATGAAACAACTACAAAATCTGTTACTCGGTATTCCGGAGATCAAAACCGTCCGGGAACGGTTCCGCGACGGGGTCAATGCCCAACTGATCACGGGCCTGATGAATAGCGGGAAAGCGTTATTCATCGCTGGCATTTACCAAGAGACGAAAAAACGATTCGTCATCGTGACTCATAACATGTTCCAGGCTCAAAAATTATATGATGATTTAATTGAACTTGTTCCCGAGCAGGACGTGATGTTGTATCCGGTCGACGAAACGCTTGCCGCTGAATTATCATACGGCGCAAGCCCCGAACTTCGGGCAACCCGAATCGAGACCCGTCATCGTCTGTTGACGACGGACGACGGTATTTTAATCATTCCGCTTGTCGGTCTGAGACGATATGTTCCGACGGCATCTGACTTTTTAGATCATACGAAACGGATCAAACCGGGGGATGTCTTATCGATTCCGGACTTCATTCAGGAATTGGTCGATGCCGGATACGAACGGACAGCGACTGTGACGACGCCCGGAGAATTCGCGGTCCGGGGAAGCATCATCGATCTATATCCGTTGACTGTCGAACGTCCTTATCGGCTCGACTTATTTGATGAAGAAGTCGATTCGATTTATACATTCGATGCCGAGACCCAACGTTCACTTGGTGTCATCGCAGAAGCGTTAGTGCCTCCGGCGACGGAACATTTTGCAACACGCGAAGGATTGAAGACGGCGGGTGACAAGTTACGCCGTCTGTATGATGCGACGAAGGAACGGGTTCAAAGTACGGAAGTATTGGCTGCCCTTGAAGAAGGAATTGCCTATGACGTCGAAGTGCTTGAAGGCGGGGACCGTCCGAAACAACTCGCGAAGTATGCGCCGCTTTTATATGAAACGACGTTGCTTGACGATATTAAGGATGCTGTTTTGATTGTGGATGAAGTGGCCCGGATTGAAGAAGCGGCCGAAGTGCAGGATACAGAAGAAGCGGAATGGATGGCTTCGTTGATCGAACGGGGACAAAGTGTCAGTGACTATACGTTATCGGTTCCGATGCTGAATGTGTTCAAGCAACGGCAATTGCTTTATTTATCGTTGCTTCCGACACGGCGTAGCGGTGTGCCGGAAAGTGCGGCGATTCATTTCAGTATTAAGCCGATCGCTCCGTTCCATGGACAGATGGAACGATTGAAACAGGAAGTCGACCGGTATGGTCGGGCGGATATGTGGATGGTCTTTCTGGCAAGCAACCGGGAACGGGCGGAACGCATGCGGCAGACGTTATCCGATTACGGGGTCGAAGCGTCTCTGCATACGACGGAAGATGAAATCCGTCGCGGACATCCGTCCATCTTAATCGGTGGTATTCATGGCGGATTTGAGATGACAAACGCCCGTCTTGTCGTCATCACGGAAGAAGAAGTCTTTAAACAGCCGGCACGACGACGGAAACAAACGACGAAACTGACGAATGCCGAACGAATCAAAAGTTATCAGGAACTGAAGACCGGTGATTACGTCGTCCATATCCATCACGGAATCGGTCGTTATCACGGCATCAAGACGATTGATGTCGCCGGCAATCACCAAGACTACCTGCATTTGATTTATGCCGGTGAGGATTCCCTGTATGTCCCGGTCGATCAAATCGACTTAATCCAGAAGTATGTCGGGGCGGAAGGGAAAGAGCCGAAGATTTACAAACTGGGTGGGATGGAATGGAAGAAGGTCAAGGCGAAGGTTCAAAAATCCGTCGAGGATATCGCGGATGAACTGATTAAGCTGTACGCGGCACGTGAAGCGGCCGTCGGCTTTGCCTTCCCCGAGGATGATGACAGTACACAGGCTTTTGAAGCATCCTTCCCTTACGAGGAAACCGTCGACCAACTCCGGTCGATCGAAGAAATCAAAAAAGACATGGAGCGCCCGCGTCCGATGGATCGTCTGTTATGCGGGGATGTCGGTTACGGGAAAACGGAAGTTGCCATTCGGGCTGCCTTTAAAGCAGTCATGGCAGGCAAACAGGTCGCACTGCTCGTTCCGACGACGGTTCTCGCCCAACAGCATTATGAAACGATGCTCGAACGCTTCAGTGACTGGCCGATTAACGTCTCCGTCATGAGTCGTTTCCGCTCGGCAGCGGAACTGAAAGCCACGAAAAAGGGCTTGAAGGAAGGAACAATCGATGTCGTCGTCGGCACCCATCGTGTCCTGTCCAAAGATGTCCAGTTTGCCGACGTCGGGTTGCTGATTATTGATGAAGAACAACGTTTTGGTGTTAAGCATAAAGAACGGTTGAAGCAGTTGAAGACGAATGTCGATGTGCTGACACTGACGGCGACCCCGATTCCACGGACGCTGCATATGTCGATGATCGGGATCCGTGATTTATCAGTCCTCGAGACACCGCCGGAAAATCGTTATCCGGTCCAGACGTATGTCATGGAGTATGACGGAATCGTCATGCGCGAAGCACTCGAACGTGAACTTGGACGGGGTGGACAAGCCTTCTTTCTCTATAACCGTGTCGAAGGAATCGAACGGAAAGCGGAAGAAATCCGGGCTCTCGTTCCGGAAGCACGTGTTGTCACTGCCCACGGGCGGATGACGGAAACAGAACTTGAAAGTCAGTTGATTGCTTTCTTCGAAGGGGATGCGGACGTCCTGGTCAGTACGACAATCATTGAGACGGGAATTGACATTCCGAACGTCAATACGTTGATTGTCAACGATGCCGATCAGATGGGTCTGTCGCAGTTGTATCAATTACGCGGTCGGGTGGGCCGGTCGAGTCGTGTCGCCTATTCCTACTTCACGTACCGTCCGCAAAAACGATTGACGGAAGTCGCGGAGAGCCGTCTGCAAGCGATCAAGGAATTCACGGAACTCGGAAGCGGATTTAAGATTGCGATGCGCGATTTATCCATTCGCGGTGCCGGAAACTTACTCGGCTCACAACAATCCGGTTTCATCGATTCTGTCGGATTTGATTTGTACTCACAAATGCTGTCGGAAGCGGTCGAAGAACGGAAAGAACGGATGAAGGGCAGAAAAAAAGTTCAGAAATTCGTTCCGGACTTCACGTTCAGCCTCGATGCCTATATTCCAAGCCACTATATGGCGGACTCGGAACTCAAAATCGAGTTCTACAAACGTTTGAAGTATGTCGATACACCGGAAAGCCTGGAATCACTGGAAACGGAAATGTTGGAGCGTTTCGGAGAATTCCCGACTGAAGTCGCACGGTTGATTCAATTGACACGAATGCGAATCTTTGCCGAACGGGCACGGGTCGAACGGGTCAAACAAACAGATCCGAAAATCGAAATCGTCTTGTCTGAACAGACGACACAAACGTTGGATGTAGCGGATTTCGTGAAATGGACCGTTCCGATCGGACGTGGTCTTGGTATGGGGCAGGAAGAAGGAAAGCTGGTATTGACACTAAACCGCGGCAAACAAACCGTACAACAGATGACAGAGCAAGCCGAACGGTTACTGGCTGAGATTGACCGCCGGATCGTACAATGAGTCAACGAAGGACGATTGCGCAGGGAGCAGCCCTGCTCGCCATTTCGAGCTATGTCTCGAAATTGTTGAGTTTCTTTTACCGGATTCCGTATCAAAATATGGCGGGGGACTTCGGTTTATACGTCTATCAAACCGTTTATCCGGTCTTTGCCATCGCGGCGGCACTCGGTATTTACGCTTTACCGGTCGTCGTAGCCAAGTTGACGTTGCATCATCCGGAAGAAAAACGCGAAGTCTTATGGTCGATTTTCTTTGTCCTGCTCGCGATGTCGCTGACATTAGGGACGATTGGCTGGTGGGTTGCTCCTGGAGTCGCTGCCTTGTTCGGTGACGAACAACTTGTTCAACCGCTCCGTGCCGTCACGTTTACCTTTTATTTGTTACCGGTCATTGCTGTGTTGCGCGGAATGTTTCAAGCGGATCTTGAAATGCGTCCGACGGCGTTCTCGCAAATCACGGAAAACGCCGTTCGGGTCTGTTTATTGCTGATCGTGACGTACTATGGTGTGCAAGCCGGAGCGAATCCTTATCAAGTCGGCGCAAACGCGCATATGACGGCACTCGGCGGAAGCATTGCGTCGCTCGCTCTGTTGTTACGCTTTGCGAAAGGAAAAATCGGTCGTCCTGTCATCTCAGGTCGTCATCTCCGGCGTGTCGGACGTGTTTTGTTGACGAGTGGTCTCGCAGTCAGTATCGCATCGCTCGCTTTGCTGCTGATGCAACTGATTGACGGACTGACCTTCGTCAACTTACTCGGAGACTCAATGGAGACGAAGATTGAAAAAGGGATTTTTGACCGAGGATACCCTCTGTTGCAGTTTGCGATTTTGTTCGCGACCTCGATCAGTTTGGCGAGCGTTCCGACGTTATTGATGGAATACCGGAAACGTAATGACACAGCGACAAAGTTGCATCTTGAGACCCTGTTGCGGTCCGGACTGTTGATAGCAGCTGCGGCAACCGTCGGACTCGTTGGGGTCATGCGTCCGTTAAACATCGCCTTGTATCAGGATGATAACGGGACAGCCGCACTCAGCTGGTTGGCGGCAACGGCTTTCACGGCCTCCCTGTCCATGATCATCGTATCGTGCCTGCAATCCGTCGATGCGGAAAAATATGCGTTTGTCGGCGTGGTCGCGGGTCTGTTAATCAAACTCGGCCTCAATATTTACTTGATTCCCCTGTATGGCATGGTCGGTGCCGGTATGGCGACGTTCGGTGGGTTTGCGGTTATGGCGGCAGCCCAGCTGTTGTTGCTCAATCGAAAGTTTGGCCGGGTGACGGCAGGATGTCCTTTTTACGTTCGTCTTTTGAAGGCCGTCATTCCGATGGCTCTGTTTTTATACATCATCGAACAACTGTTTCGCCTGTCCGGCTGGGAAAACCGGATCGGAGCAACACTCGAGGTGGGTTTACTCGTCTTGGGTGGAGCAGGTGTTTTCTGTCTGTTTGCCTTACGGATGGGTGTATTGACGGAACGGGAATGGGCATTGTTGCCGTTTGGGGAAAAATTATATCGAATGCATCAGCATAGGAGGATCATATGACACATCAGATTACAGTCGTCGGCCTCGGTGTCGGGGAACTCGAACAGTTACCGTACGGGATCTATAAACGACTGAAAGAAACAAAACAACCGATTTACCTGCGAACGGCAGATCATCCTGTCGTTTCAGAATTGATGGCAGAGGGAATGAAATTTACATCGTTTGATTCCGTGTACGAAAAACATGATCAGTTTGAAGGCGTCTACCGTGAAATTGTGGCGACGTTACTTGAACAAGCTGAAAAGGAACCGATCATCTATGCGGTTCCGGGTCATCCGCTCGTCGCGGAGAGTACGGTCCAACAGTTACTCGCGCAAACGGAACATCTGGACATCATCGGCGGTCAAAGTTTCCTTGACCCGATGTTTGCCGCAGTCGGCGTTGATCCGATTGAAGGATTTCAATTACTCGATGCGACAGCCTTTGATATCGATGAAGCGCAGATCCGCCAGCATCTGCTGATCGGACAAGTCTATGATCAATTGGTCGCAGGTGATTTAAAGGTAATGCTGATGGAGCGTTATCCCGACGAACATAATGTGACACTGGTAACGGCAGCAGGGACAAGTCGGCAACACGTAACGACGGTTCCGCTTCATGAACTGGATCACATCACGACACTCAGTAACCTGACAACGGTTTATGTACCGCCTGTCACCGATCAAACGGTCTTGAATCGTGACTTCACGACACTTAAGCACATCATCGCCCGGTTGCGGGGAGAAGGCGGCTGTCCTTGGGACCAGGAGCAGACGCACGAATCGCTCAAAAAACATTTAATCGAAGAATCTTACGAATTACTGGAAGCAATCGACCTTCAGGACGATAACTTAATGATAGAAGAATTAGGGGATGTCTTGCTCCAAGTCATGCTCCATGCTCAAATCGGTCTCGATGAAGGATATTTTGATGTCCGGGACGTTATCGGCAGTGTCAGCGATAAGATGATCCGCCGACACCCGCATGTCTTTGGAGATGTAGAAGTCGACTCGGCTGCGGACGTCGTCAACAACTGGCAGGAAATCAAGGCCCAGGAAAAATCGGACCGGACCTATCTGTTGGATGGTGTCACTAAGGGAGCACCCGCCTTGTTGCGCGCAGAACAGATTCAAAAAAAGGTCGCCCGGGTCGGATTCGAATGGGAGACGGTTGCCGGTGCACTGGATAAAGTCCAAGAAGAGATTCAAGAATTAAAAGAGGCTCCGGCAGAGGAGCAGTTGGGTGAATTCGGCGACATTCTGTTCTCACTCGCTCTCGTCGGCAAGTATATGGAGTTATCGGCAGAAGATGCGTTACAACAAACGAATGACAAATTCATCCGCCGTTTTACACGGATGGAACAATTGGCTGATCGTCCGTTGACAGAATTATCGCTTACGGAACAGGATGCCTTATGGAATCAATCAAAGCAGGAGGAACAGTCATGAGACTCGATAAATTTTTAAAAGTATCTCGTTTAATCAAACGCCGGACCCTGGCGAAAGAGGTTGCCGACCAAGGCCGTATCAAAATCAACGGACTTGTCGCAAAAGCAAGCAGTACGGTTGCAGTCGGGGATGAAATGACAATCCGCTTCGGAAATAAGATTGTCACGGTTCAAATCGACAGCATCAAAGAACATGCGAAAAAAGAAGAAGCGTCGGATATGTATCAAATCATTCGTGAAGAAAAAGTGAATTCCGAAGAATCGATGTAATTTGGTTGAAAAAGGAAGTATACTAGAGAGTGTCAGAGATGACCACTCGGATAAGGAGGGATGATATGCCAGCACCATTGGAATCAGGGCGTGATACTCCGCCCAAGATCAAACCGCTGAATGACCGGAAAAAACAGTTGAGTCAAAATGCAATCGAAAACCGTTTACGTCTGAAGAGGCGCTTCTTAGTCTGTATGTCGATCTTTCTTATTGTCCTGTCCCTGATGGGGTGGTCATATATCGAGAAAAAACAACTGATCGCTGAACAGAAGCAGTCGTTTCAGGTAGCGAACCAAGAACAGGCGAAGGCAGAAAAAGAAACGGTTCGTCTGAAAGAAGAGATTGAACGATTGAATGATAAGAAGTATGTTGCGAACTTAGCGAGAAGTGAACTACTGTACTCGAAAAAAGGCGAAACAATTTTCTATTTTTCACCGGAAGATTAAACGAAGGTTCTCGATTGATTGAAAAAATGTAGAATCACTCGTATAATAAGAAAGAATCAACTAAAAAGGAGCAATACAATTTATGTCGATTGAAGTAGGCAGCAAAGTACAAGGGAAAGTTACAGGCATCACCAATTTCGGCGCGTTCGTAGAATTACCGACGGGTAAGACAGGTCTTGTTCACATCAGTGAAGTAGCAGATTCTTACGTTAAAGATATCAATGATGTCTTGACAGTCGGACAAGAAATCACGGTTAAAGTGTTGAGTGTAGAGAACGACGGTAAAATCGGTCTTTCGATTAAGAAAGCAGTCGATCGTCCAGAAGGCGAACGTCCTCGTCCTCCAGCTCGTCAATTTGATCGCGGACCACGTCCGGCAGGTCAAGACCGTGGACCACGTTCGTTCGATAACAAAGGACCACGTGGCGGAAGTGGCGGCGGTGGAAACCGTGGTGGCTTTAACAAAGGTGGCCGTGGCGCACCAGCTCCACGCAAAGAGCAAACGTTCGATACGTTGATGACTAGTTTCCTCAAAGATAGTGAAGATCGTCTTGCGACATTGAAACGACAAACCGATTCAAAACGTGGCGGACGCGGTGCTAAACGTCAATAACTTGCTGACCTGTTCTTTATAAGAATAGAGATGGAATGACGCCGTTCATTCCATCTTTTATTTTTTTAAAATTATTTTTATAAAAAGCGTTGACAATTATTTGACTCCACCGTATTATAGAAAATGTGCTTAAGACGCACGCGTTCAAAATATGGCGGTGTAGCTCAGCTGGCTAGAGCGTACGGTTCATACCCGTGAGGTCGTGGGTTCGACTCCCTCCGCCGCTACCATATTTTTTTGGCCCGTTGGTCAAGCGGTTAAGACACCGCCCTTTCACGGCGGTAACACGGGTTCGATTCCCGTACGGGTCATTCTGTAAAAAAGCTATCTCTATTTTATATAGAGGTAGCTTTTTTCGTTTAAGTGATTTTATTCATTAAGGGGGACCGGGCATGGAATTCGAGATTCATCTTCCGAAAGAACCTTTATTGGTTGCTGTTTCCGGCGGTTGTGATTCAATGGTACTGGCGCACCTTTTATATGAAGCGAATCATGATCTCATGATTGTTCATGTTCATCATGGTCTGCGTAAAGAATCGGATGAAGAAGCGGAAGCTGTCCGCGCTTGGGCGGAGGCGAGACGAGTAGGCATTCGGATGACCCATCTCGAGTGGGAAGGTCAAGCACCGAGCCAAGCAGCTTGCCGGACGAGACGGTATGCCTTTTTTCAAGAGGTCATGGCGGAGACAGGACGCCGGCACCTCGTCCTGGCGCATCACCGGGACGATCAACTGGAGACGCTGTTGATTCAGTTGATCCGGGGAGAAGCCGGCGTCGACGGCATTCCCCGAATCCGTTCTTTTGCAACAGGACAGATCCATCGGCCGTTGTTGCCGTATTCGAAACAACAATTGTATGACTATGCCAAAGCCCGTCAAGTCGTCTGGCATGAAGACGAGACGAATGCCGGCACCAAATATTTGCGGAATCAGATGCGGCACCGGCTCCTGCCGTTACTCGCAGAACTCCGTCCGGGCTATGAAGAAGCAACGGTTCAGGCGGCGATGGTTCGTTACGAGCAAAAACAGGAACACTTGAAGTATGTCACGTCATACGTCAAGGAACAGATGACGGATCGCGGACTGCCTCTGGAGGCGATTCAAAAACTGCCTACTGACTTCAGGCGGCTCGTTCTGCGTGCCTTGTTGCCTGACCACGACTTCACTTCCGAAGACTACAATCGATTTTTGACATTGTTACGAGTAGATATGCCGTCCGGTGAAGTGTATTATGGAAACTGGAGGATTCAGCGTACATATGGCTATGTGACATGTGTCCGTTGTCCGGAAAAGAACCTGCTTCCGGAAGCACTGGAAGTGGGAATCGATTTGGGCACTTATCATTATGGTGAACAAACGATTACGTTCTCTCGCACGACGACCGGCATTCCGTTTTCGGCCGTCCAGTTTCCGCTGACGATCCGGAGCGTCTTGCCGGGTGATCGGATTCGACTGGCGGTCGGCACGAAAAAAGTGAGTCGTATTCTTGTGGATGCGAAGGTTCCGCGGGCATCGCGGGCAGAAATTCCGGTTGTCGTGGATGCGGCAGGACAAGTTCTGGCGGTCATTGGACATCGAATTGCAATATTCGGGTCATTTGAACTCCTCGCAGAATCGTGTTTAATGATAGAATGGTAATGTAGTGTTTAAAATGGAGGAGGAATACCCAGCATGACGTTAATGAATGATATGGAAAAAGTACTGATTTCAGAAGAAGAGATCCAACATAAAGTCGGTGAACTCGCCGGTGAACTGACAGCAGATTATGGAGATCGTTTCCCACTCCTCGTATGTGTCTTGAAAGGCGCTATGCCGTTCATGTCAGATCTCGTCAAAAAGATGGACATGCACCTTGAAATGGACTTCATGGATGTCTCGACATATCACGGCGGTACGACATCAACAGGTGAAGTCAAGATTGAAAAGGATTTAAACACATCAGTAGAAGGACGTGACATCCTGATTGTCGAAGATATTATCGACAGCGGATTAACGTTAGGCTACCTCGTGGACCTCTTTAAATACCGGAAAGCGAAGTCAGTGAAGATCGTCACACTGCTTGATAAGCCAAGTGGTCGTAAAAACGATTTACATGCCGATTACAGCGGTTTCGTCATTCCGCATGAGTTCGTTGTTGGTTATGGTCTTGACTATGAAGAAAAATATCGTAACCTTCCTTATGTTGGTGTCTTGAAACCAGCAGTCTACGGCGGCTAATTATTTTTAATCTTGACTGTCACATGATAAGATGAAACCAATTACAAAGCGCGCTTTGCCGCGTTAGGATTCGTATCGATTGAAGAAAATCAATCAATTGATGCGGAGAGGAGGCCTACGATGAACCGAGCAGTGAAGAATACCCTTGTGTTTGGGGTCATTTTTCTAGCTTTGATCTTGTTTCTGCAATACTTGCAGAGTCCAGTGAACAAAAGCAAAGAAATCAATTACACACAGTTTGTCGAGTCAGTTGAAAAAGGTGATGTGAAGACGGCGACGTTCCAGTATGAGGGACAGACGTATAACGTCACAGGTGAATTACGTGAAAAAGATACGACATATGAAACGGTCGTACCGGCTGTTGATACAGAGTTGACGGATTTGTACACGCAATTGCGCAGTCAAAACGTCAAGATGGACTTTAAAGCAGCAGAAACAAACGGTGGTTGGATTGCGCTATTGACGACAATCGTGCCATTCATCATCATCTTCATCCTATTCTTCTTCTTGATTAATCAAGCACAAGGTGGCGGCGGCGGCGGTCGTGTCATGAACTTCGGTAAATCGAAGGCGCGCCTGTACGATACAGAAAAGAAAAAGATTACATTTGACGACGTGGCAGGAGCAGACGAGGAGAAACAAGAACTCGTCGAAGTCGTTGAATTCTTGAAAGATCCACGCAAGTTTGCCCGTCTCGGTGCCCGTATTCCAAAAGGTGTCCTCCTTGTAGGTCCTCCAGGTACAGGTAAAACGTTGTTGGCACGTGCCGCAGCTGGTGAAGCCGGCGTCCCGTTCTTCTCGATTTCAGGTTCTGACTTCGTTGAGATGTTTGTCGGGGTCGGAGCATCCCGGGTCCGTGACTTGTTTGAAAATGCGAAGAAAAACGCACCATGTATCATCTTCATCGATGAAATCGATGCCGTCGGTCGCCAACGTGGTGCCGGTCTCGGTGGTGGACATGATGAGCGCGAACAAACATTGAACCAACTTCTCGTTGAGATGGATGGATTCAGTGAAAACGAAGGGATCATCATGATTGCCGCAACGAACCGTGCGGACATCCTGGACCCTGCGTTACTTCGTCCAGGTCGTTTTGACCGTCAAATTACGGTTGAGCGTCCGGATGTCGTCGGACGTGAAGCGGTCCTTAAAGTACACGCACGCAACAAGCCGCTCGATACAACGGTTGATTTAAAAGCCATTGCGCAACGTACACCGGGATTCTCGGGTGCGGATCTTGAAAACCTCTTGAACGAAGCAGCACTTATCGCAGCCCGTACGGACCGCGACAAGATTTCAATCGTTGACTTGGAAGAAGCGATCGACCGTGTCATCGCAGGACCTGCGAAGAAGAGTCGGATCATTTCACCAAAAGAGAAAAAAATCGTGGCGTGGCATGAAGCCGGTCATACCATCATCGGTGTAACACTCGATGATGCGGATGAAGTCCATAAAGTAACAATCGTTCCCCGCGGAAATGCTGGCGGTTACGTCATCATGCTTCCAAAAGAGGACCGTTACTTCATGACAAAACCGGAACTTGAAGACAAAATCACCGGATTACTCGGTGGTCGTGTCGCGGAAGATATCGTCTTCGGTGAAGTTTCTACTGGAGCAAGCAATGACTTCCAGCGTGCGACAGGTCTTGCCCGTAAGATGGTCATGGAATTCGGAATGAGTGAAAAACTCGGACCGCTTCAGTTTGGTTCCGGTCAAGGCGGAAATGTCTTCTTAGGACGTGACTTCCAAAACGAACAGAACTATTCAGATGCGATTGCCCATGAAATCGATATGGAAATTCAAGCGATCATCAACAAGTGTTACCAAAAAGCGAAGACGATCTTAACGGAGAAACGCGATCAGCTTGATTTGATTGCAACAACGTTACTTGAAGTCGAAACACTGGATCAAAAACAAATTCACCATCTCTTAGAGACGGGCGAATACAAAAAGCATGAGCCTGCCGCTATTACAGAACCAAAAGCAGAAGAGAAAACGCCGGAATCGACGACACCTGTCATCGATCAACCGACAGAATCTCCGACGCAACGCGGCTCTGTCATCGATGAAGGGCAAAATGTCGATACGGAAAATCCAGATCAACCACGTCGGGATGATCAAATCTGATTTTTGATTTCTTCCTGTCTGTTTGACAGAAAAGACAGCAGAAATGAGACGGATGATTCGTTCGCGTGAGAGGTCAGCATTCCTAACTGGAGTGCTGATCTCTTTTTTTAGTGGTACCGATTCGCAGCACGCACTTCGATAGGTGATGACCAATCTGCATGGTATAATCACAGCGTATAATTCAGTTATCGTCAGAGAAAAGTGGGGAATCAGATGATTTTAGTAATCGATGTAGGAAATACGAATATCGTCCTTGGGGTATATGATGAACAAACCCTTGTGCAACATTGGCGGATTGCTACGGACCGGACCCGGACAACCGATGAATATGGCATGCTGGTGAAAGCACTGTTTCGTGATGCAGAGTTAAACGTGGAAGACATTGAGGGAATCGTGTTATCATCTGTCGTACCCCCTGTCGTGTTTCCGCTCGAAAACATGTGCGTCCGTTATTTCAACCGGCGTCCATTCGTAATCGGACCCGGAATCAAGACAGGACTTGACTTGAAAGTCGATAATCCAAGAGAAGTTGGAGCCGACCGGATCGTTAATGCCGTCGCAGCGACGGTCAAATACGATGGTCCTTTGATCATCGTCGATTTTGGAACGGCAACGACCTATTGTTATATCGATGCACAAAAACGCTATTACGGTGGAATCATTTCACCGGGTGTCATGGTGTCGACAGAAGCACTTTATAATAAGGCGGCGAAATTACCGCGGATTGAGATTGCCAAACCGCAGTCGACGATCGGCCGCAATACGGTACATGCGATGCAGTCTGGAACGTATTTCGGATACGTCGCGCAAGTCGATGGACTCGTCCATCGGATGAAAGAGGAAATGGGAGAAGCGACTGTCATTGCGACAGGTGGACTTGCCCGACTAATCAGTGAGGAATCTGCAACGATTAAAATCGTCGATCCATTTTTGACGCTTGACGGGTTGCGGATTATCTACGAACGAAATAAGTGAGGGAAAAATAATGAAACGTGAAGAATTATTGGCACAACTAAAAGATGACTACTTGGTCAGAGCACTAGGATTTAACGGTGAAGTCCGTGCTTTTGCAATCCGTTCGACAAAAACGGTATATGAAGCACAACTCCGTCATCAGACGACACCTGTCGTCACGGCGGCACTCGGTCGGACATTGACGATCGGCGCCATGATGGGAACGATGCAAAAAGGGGATACCCGCGTCACATTAAAAGTCGAAGGTGATGGTCCAATCGGAAAAATCATCGTTGATGCCGATGCAAAAGGACAAGTTCGCGGATACGTCAGCCATCCGCGTGTCGAGATGGATACGTACGTCAATGGTGACGGTCTGACGAAATTAAAAGTCGGCGACGCTGTTGGTCGCGGAAATATCTCGGTTATCAAAGACTTAGGTCTCCGTGATTTCGTCGGTGGACAGTCGCCGATTCAAACCGGTGAAATCAGCGAAGACTTTACGTATTACTTCGCCGTCTCCGAGCAAAGTCCGTCGGTCGTCGGAGCAGGTGTCCTCGTGTATCCGGAAGATGAATCAGTCATTGCAGCAGGCGGTCTGATTGTTCAATTGATGCCGGGTGCATCGGAAGAAACGATTGCGGCACTCGAACAACGTGTGGCAGCACTCAAACCGATCTCGATTTTGGTCGGTGAAGAAAAAACACCGGAAGAAATGTTGAGCCTGGTTCTCGGTGAATCATTTGAGATCCTTGATACGATTCCGGTTGCTTTCAACTGTACGTGCGAGCGTGAAAAATTAGCAACGGCTATCGTGGCACTCGGGCCGGATGAGATCCAAGCGATGATTGACGAAGATGGCGGCGCGGAAGCGGTTTGTCACTTCTGTTCGGAACATTACCAATACGATGTCGAAGAATTACAATCGCTTCGTGAAAAATCACTCGAAAGAGCATAAGAGGGTCTGAAGATGGGAACTGTAAACTCTAAGTACTTGTGGATGTTGATTTTTATTTTGTTGCTGACGAATTTTATGACGGGTGCCTATGCATTCATGGGCGAATTGCCGAAAGTCGATTCACCGAAGATCGTTCAGGACAGTATCGGCGGACCGCTTGAGGATGTCGTCGCGACGGTCGGAGATGAAGAGATTACACGTGCCGATCTGTATCAGACGATGCGTAAGGGTCATGAAAAAGAAACCCTTGACCGTCTGATTCGGGAAGCAGTCGAAAAACAGTCGGAAAACGGATCAAAGCCGACAGTAAAGCGCTTTGATTGACAATGTTCATCCAGTCCGTGGATAATTGATCTATCGGATTACTTGGAATTAAAGCTTTTCATTATGAGGAGGAATGGTCATGCGCATTGCGAATTCAGTATTGGATTTAGTCGGCCGCACGCCGATTGTTAAATTAAATCATTTGACAGGACCGGAAGATGCGGACGTGTATTTGAAATTGGAATATATGAATCCGGGGTCAAGCGTCAAAGACCGGATCGCTTTAGCGATGATCGAATCGGCAGAATCAGCGGGTCATTTAAAAGCAGGCGATACCATCATTGAGCCGACAAGTGGAAACACGGGAATCGGACTCGCAATGGTCGCTGCTGCTAAAGGATACCGTTCCATTCTTGTCATGCCGGAAACGATGAGCATGGAACGTCGAACTCTTCTTCGTGCGTACGGTGCGGAGTTGATTTTAACACCCGGCCCGGAAGGAATGAAGGGTGCGATTGCTCGAGCGACGGCAGAAGCGGAAGAACATGGTTATTTCATGCCGCAACAGTTCAATAATGAATCAAACCCTGTTGTTCATGAAAAGACGACTGGACCAGAAATCGTTGAAGCATTTGAAGGAATGACACTCGATGCGTTCATCGCCGGAATCGGTACGGGCGGTACGATCACAGGGGCGGGAAAAGTATTGCGCGAGGCTTTCCCGAGCATCGAAATCATTGCGGTTGAACCAACCGATTCTCCTGTTCTTTCAGGCGGAAAACCGGGTCCTCATAAACTGCAGGGAATCGGAGCCGGATTCGTTCCGTCGATTCTTGATACGCAGATTTACGACAGCGTCGAGCAGGTGACGACGGAAGAAGCGTTTGATCATGCCCGTCGTGCGGCGAAATCGAACGGAGTTCTCGGAGGTATTTCTTCCGGTGCTGCGATTGCGGCTGCTTTAAAAACAGCGAAGCGTCTCGGCAAAGGAAAAACGGTTCTGGCGATCATCCCGTCAAACGGAGAACGTTATCTCAGTACGCCACTGTATCAAGTGGAAGAAGAGACGGACAGTTCGAAACTGTAAACTTTTGAAGCAAGAGGTTCATTCCGATTTAAAGGAATGGACCTCTTTTTATATGTAATCGGCAAGTGACTTATGCCCGCCTGTCTGATTTTTTGCGTATAATGAGAGCAGAATAGTTCGGAAGTGGAGGAACGCTAGTGCGACAGACAGTATACGAATCATTTACATGGACAAAGGAACAGTTTTATAACCGGTACGTTGAACGGACAGCCGGACAGACAGGTCATATCTGGCTTGAGAGTGGACGAATCGGATCCTATACGATGGCAGGCGTCCGGCCGGTCGGTCACATCCGGACAAAAAACGGTAGAACGATCATTCAAGAAGCCGGACAAGAAAAACAATATACCGATGCTCCATTTACATTGCTCGAAGAGATTCGTGCGCGCTATGCATCGGCTCGTCCGGAAGGGATGCCGCCATTTTTTGGAGGATTAGCCGGATATGTCAGTTACGATGCCGTTCGTTATCTTGAACGGTTGCCGGAACAGGCAGAGGATGATTTGGCAACAGCCGATCTTTCGCTTTACTGGTATGATGAGGTCGCCGTATTTGATCATCAGACAGAACGATTGTTTATAGCTGTCACACGGGAAACGGAGGCGGAAGCGACGCTTGCTTTGGCGGCAGAAGTTTCATCGTGGCGTCAGTCGAGTCCGGCTCCGATGTTCGCAGCACCGGAAGAAAAAACGGCTGAACGGGGACGTTCATTCGAAAGGTCCGCCTTCATGCAGGCAGCTGACCGGATCAAACAATATATTGAAGCGGGAGATGTCTTTCAAGTGAACCTTGCCGTCCGCCAACAGGAACCGTTGCGGACAACACCCGCTCATATTTATGATGTATTGCGAACGATCAACCCGTCTCCGTATATGGGTTACTTTGCAGATAAAGAATTGGTACTCGTTTCAGCATCGCCGGAGTTACTAGTCGAAAAAATCGGTCTGTCACTCGCGACCCGTCCGATTGCCGGAACCCGGCCGCGCGGACAAAATGAGGAAGAAGACCTGGCGTTAGCGAAAACGTTACTCGACAATGAGAAGGAACGGGCGGAGCATGTCATGCTCGTCGATCTCGAGCGAAACGATTTAGGGCGTGTCAGCCGCTACGGTTCCGTCCATGTTGACGAATTGATGGTCATCGAAAAATACTCCCACGTCCAGCACATCGTCTCAAACGTCCGGGGAGAGATTGCCGCAGATGAAACCGGCAGCAGTGTCCTGGCTGCGATGTTCCCGGGAGGTACGATTACGGGAGCACCTAAAATCCGGACGATGGAGATCATTGAAGAGCTTGAGCCTGTTCGCCGCGGCATCTATACAGGAGCCCTCGGTTTTATCAGCTGGGCGGACGATGTAATTTTCAATATCTTGATTCGGACGCTTGTCGCGAAAGATGGTATGGCCTATATTCAGGCAGGTGCTGGCATCGTAACCGACTCCGACTCGGAAAGTGAATATGAAGAGTCGCTCAGTAAAGCAAAAGCACTCTGGGTCGCAAAAGAAATGGCGGAGGGAACGACATGATTGTATTAATCGATAACTATGATTCATTTACGTATAACGTGGTCCAATATTTCGGCGAACTCGGACAAGACATCCGGGTGTTTCGGAATGATGCCATCACGATTGAAGAAATCGAACAACTGGCACCGGATCATTTAGTCATTTCACCGGGACCGTGTACACCGAATGAAGCAGGCATCAGTCTCGAGGCAATCCGTTATTTCGCAGGTCGGATTCCGATTCTTGGGATCTGTCTCGGTCATCAGGCGATTGGCCAAGTCTTCGGAGGAAAAGTCGTCCGTGCCAAAACGCTGATGCATGGAAAAGTCTCCTTGTTGACGCATGACGGGTCGGGTATGTTCAGCGGAATCGAACAACAGACACCCGTGACACGGTATCATTCGTTGGTCGTCGAACGGGAGAGTTTTCCGGATATCTTGACGATGACGGCAGAAGCAGACGGCGAAGTCATGGCTTTGCGTCATAAGGAATGGCCGATCGTCGGTGTCCAGTTCCATCCGGAAGCGATTTTGACGCGGGACGGGAAACAGATGTTAAAAAACTTTTTGGAGTTGACACACTATGTATCTTTGGCATGATGGGAACGTGAAACGGGAAGAAGAAATCCGGATTTCACCGTTTGATCATGGTTATCTCTATGGAATGGGTGTATTTGAAACGTTTCGTACTTACGAGGGACATCCTTTTTTATTTGATGACCATATCGAACGGCTCCAGATGAGTTGTGCAGCAATCGGTATTCAATTGCCGTACGGGCGTGAACAGTTACTCCGGGCAGTAGAGGATCTTTATCGTGTGTATGAAGAACAGGATCTGTATATCCGGTTGAACGTTTCTGGTGGAGCACGGGACATCGGACTGTCGAGTGAACCGTATGCGGAACCGACTGTCCTGTTGTACGCAAAACCAATCGGACAGAGACAGCCGGCAGAACGGGCACTCGAGACGGTGCGTCTTGCCCGCAGTACGCCGGAAACCAGCTATCGGCTCAAGTCGCATCACTATATGAACAATCTTGTGGCGAAACGTCATTTGTTTAATCAAGAAGCAGAAGGGCTGTTTCTGACGAAAGAAGGCTTTATCTGTGAAGGATTGACGTCCAATATTTTTTGGCGGTACGGCAACCAATGGTATACACCGCCGCTTGAGACAGGGGCGCTGAACGGGATTACCCGTCAATTCATCATGGAACAGGTCCCGGTGGAAGAGCGGCTTGCGCTGTTGCCGCAATTAATAGAGGCGGATGAAATCCTTTGTACGAACTCCATTCAGGAAGTCATTGCCGTTTCGTCACTGGATGGGCGGACTTTCCCGGGTTTGACGGGTCAAGGTTATCAATCCATTCGGACGTTGTTTGATCAAGTGGTCCAAACGAAATGGTCAAGGAGGAAACAAGGATGACGAAAATCATGGGCATTTTAAACGTGACACCGGATTCGTTTTCCGATGGTGGAAACTATGTCGATCTCGAACAGGCGGTCCGGCATGCGAAGCAACTCGTAGCGGACGGAGCAGATGCAATCGATGTAGGAGGAGAATCAACAAGACCGGGGGCAGTGTTCGTATCCGCGGCAGAAGAAATCGAGCGGGTCGTTCCCGTCATCCGTCGGTTGAAGCGGGAACTGGATGTTTTAGTATCGATTGATACGTATAAACCGGATGTCGCGGAAGCGGCTGTTCGTGCAGGTGCCGACATTATTAACGATGTCTGGGGATCAAAGTGGGGTGACTGTTCAATGGTTAACGTTGCGGCACACTACGATGTCCCGATTATTTTGATGCATAACCGTTTAGAACCGCACGGGCCAGATATGCTGGCGGAGGTCCGGGCTGATCTCGAAGATTCGATTCGTTTAGCGAAGCAGGCCGGCGTTTCCGAAAATCAGATTTGGCTTGATCCCGGGATTGGCTTCATGAAAACCCATCAGGAAAACTTATTTTTGATGCGCCACTTGTCGATTACGACCGATTTCGGTTATCCGGTCCTGCTCGGGACGTCGCGCAAGTCGATGATTGGTTTGACGCTCGGATTACCGGCAGACCAACGCGTCGAAGGAACAATCGCGACAGTATGTTACGGTATCCAACAAGGATGTGAATGGATGCGAGTGCACGATGTCAAAGCAGTTAAGCGAGCCGCTGTCATGATGGATGCGATGTTGGAAACGGAATTAACGGGAGGGGAATGAAGATGGATCGAATCGAAGTGACAGGGATGCGTTTTTACGGATACCATGGTGTGTTTGCGGAAGAGACGAAGCTCGGTCAGCGCTTCAATGTGGATTTATCAATTGGCCTTGATTTGTTGCGTGCCGGTCAAACCGATGATTTACGGGAAAGCGTGAATTATGCTGAATTATACGAAGTGACAAAGCAGGTTGTCGAAGGAATGCCGTTGCAATTGGTCGAAGCCTTGGCGAATCGGATTGCGGAACAGGTTTTGGCACTCGATAACCGGATTCTTGAAACGACCGTCAAAGTCATCAAACCGGATCCGCCGATTGCCGGACATTATGAACATGTCGCGGTTGAAATCCACCGGAAGCGGGCGGATTACTTATGAATCGTGCCTACATCGCGTTAGGATCAAATATTGGAGATAAGGCGGGTCATCTCCGGGCGGCGATTGAGGCCATGCGTTCGCTTGCGACGACGCATGCTTTACGTCCTTCTTCTGTTTACGAAACAGCTCCTGTTGGGTACGTGGATCAGGATCTTTTTTACAACATGGTCGTAGAGCTCGATACGACAGAACCGGCAGATCGTTTATTACAAGCGTTACAACGGATCGAACAACAGGAGGGACGGAAACGGTTGTTTAAAAACGGACCACGGACACTTGATTTGGACATCATTTTGTATAATGATGAAACAATTCAAGCAGATGGGCTGACCGTCCCGCATCCCAGAATGCAGGACCGTGCGTTTGTACTGGCGCCGTTGCGTGAATTGATTCCTTCTTACGTCGTACCCGGTTTGAAGCAAACGGTCGAGGAGTTATATCGGGCATTGCCGGAAGCGGAGCGCACCGACGTACGACGGATTGAGTAAGTGTTGTTTCAGGAAGAGGAAGGGAAGAGAATGATGACAGGTTTTAAAATAGGTGACGTCGAACTGAATAACCGTGTCATTTTAGCACCGATGGCGGGTGTCTGTAATCCTGCGTTTCGTTTGATCGCAAAAGAATTCGGGGCAGGTCTCGTCTGTGCAGAAATGGTCAGTGATAAGGGAATCCTCTACGAAAACGAACGGACAATGCAAATGCTGTATGTGGACGATCGGGAAAAACCGCTCAGTTTGCAGATTTACGGCGGATCAAAAGAAACGTTGGTTCAAGCGGCTCAATATGTCGATGCGAATACGAATGCAGACATCATCGACATCAATATGGGGTGTCCTGTTCCAAAAGTGACGAAGTGTGACGCGGGTGCCAAGTGGTTGCTTGATCCGGATAAAGTCTATGAGATGGTTCATGCCGTATCACAAGCGGTGGATAAACCCGTTACGGTGAAGATGCGAACCGGCTGGGACAGCCACCATATTTATTGTGTTGATAATGTCCGCGCTGCGGAAGCGGGAGGGGCGAAGGCGGTCGCTATTCACGGCCGGACCCGGTCGCAGAAGTATGAAGGCGTCGCCGATTGGAATATCATCGGTGAAGCAAAACGGGCCGTGACTATTCCGATCATCGGAAACGGTGATGTTCAAACCCCGCAAGACGCGAAACGGATGATTGATGAAATCGGGGTGGACGGTGTCATGATCGGTCGAGCGGCACTCGGAAATCCGTGGATGTTGTATCAGACGATTCAATATTTGGAATCGGGTACCCTGTCGGTCGAGCCGACGCCACGTGAGAAAATTGATATTTGCCTGTTACATGCCGAACGTCTTGTCGCACTTAAAGGAGAAGACCTCGCGGTACGGGAAATGCGGACTCATGTCGCCTGGTATTTAAAAGGATTAAGCGGCAACGGGCATGTGCGCAAAGCCTTATTCGATACGAATACCCACACGGGACTGCAAAAGTTGCTGCATGAGTATGTTGAAACATTG
Organism: Exiguobacterium sp. s138; assembly: GCF_018618775.1. Lineage (NCBI taxonomy): Bacteria > Bacillati > Bacillota > Bacilli > Caryophanales > Exiguobacterium > Exiguobacterium sp. s138. The sequence goes on from NZ_JACSMW010000012.1 coordinate 39,751, forward strand.
GAAATGAATGCCGTACATGCGTGACAGGTAAAGTATAGTCGGACTTACCGGTTTTATGGTACGCTAATGCCATTGAAGATGAGCGAATCGGTTTTGCTAGGAGCTGTCGGTCATACCGGCAGCTTTTTCATCGAAGAAGTAAAAACCATCGTGAACCATTATAAAAGGAGTGAAGACAGTGAGTCAGGACATGGAAATGAACGATCAAATGCAGGTGCGTCTCGGTAAGATGAACGCCATGCGTGAACAAGGACTCGATCCGTTTGGTGCCCGTTTCGAACGTACAACAGATACGACGAGTATTCGTGCCGCTTACGGCGAACATGAAAAAGAAGAATTGGCAGAGCTGAAGCCGGACGTCTCAATCGCGGGTCGCGTCATGACGACACGCCGTAAAGGGAAAGTTGGCTTTACAAACGTCCAGGACGTCAATGGTCAAATCCAACTGTATGTACGTAAAGACGATGTTGGCGAAGAAGCGTACGAAATCTATAAAACATGTGACTTAGGTGATATCGTCGGAATCAGCGGTTACGTGTTCAAAACGAATGTCGGGGAACTGTCTGTTCACGTCACGTCGTTTACATTACTGACGAAAGCATTGCGTCCGCTTCCGGATAAATATCACGGATTAAAAGACGTCGAACAACGCTACCGTCAGCGTTACCTGGATTTGATCACGAATACAGAATCACGGGAAACATTTATTGCACGCAGTAAAGTCATTCGCGGCATTCGTCAGTATCTCGACAGCCTCGGATATTTGGAAGTCGAAACACCGATGTTGCATACGATTGCAGGTGGCGCTTCGGCACGTCCGTTTATCACGCATCATAACGCACTGGATATGACGCTTTACATGCGGATCGCGATTGAGTTACATCTCAAACGTTTGATTGTCGGTGGACTTGAAAAAGTTTACGAAATCGGCCGCGTCTTCCGGAATGAAGGAATCTCGACGCGTCATAACCCTGAGTTTACAATGATTGAGTTATATGAAGCCTATGCAGACTATAACGACATCATGAATCTGACGGAAAACTTGATTGCCCACGTCGCTCAAGAAGTACTTGGCACAACACAAGTCACTTACGGTGAAGATGTGATTGATCTGTCTGTCGGATGGAAACGGGCACACATGGCGGATCTCGTTAAAGAAGCAACGGGTGTTGATTTCTTTGAAGAGATTTCAAAAGAACGTGCACATGAACTCGCACATGAACATGGCGTTGAAGTACAAGCCCATATGACAACAGGACATATTCTCAATGAATTCTTCGAGCAGAAAATCGAAGAGTCGTTGGTTCAACCGACATTCGTCTATGGTCATCCGGTTGAAATTTCACCGCTTGCGAAGAAGAATCCGGAAGATCCTCGCTTTACGGATCGATTTGAATTGTTCATCGTTCGCCGGGAACATGCCAATGCCTTTACGGAATTGAACGATCCAATCGACCAACGTGAACGTTTCGAAGCCCAGCTTGTCGAAAAAGAAGCAGGGAATGATGAAGCGCATGAAATGGACAATGATTTCATTGAAGCGCTTGAGTACGGTATGCCGCCGACAGGAGGTCTTGGTATCGGAATCGACCGTCTTGTCATGTTGTTGACAAACGCTCCTTCGATTCGTGATGTCTTGCTCTTCCCGACAATGCGTCACCAGCAAAACTAATTAAGATCAGACTCTCCGCTTTCTTTATAGAAGGAAGTGGAGAGTTTTCTTCATTGGTGGCCACTAGAATTCCCGGTGGAAAAGCATGAGTATTCTTAAGCTGAAACGGGAATAATAACTTTTTAAATGTTTTTCTGATAAAACACTTGTACAAATAAAAACTCCATGGTATATTACTTCTTGTGCCGCAAATGGTTGTGACACACCGAAAAAAATATCGAAAAAAGTTGTTGACAATTGTGTTGATAACTTGGTAAGATATTAAAGTCGCTGAAAACGACATGACGAACTTTGAAAACTGAACGATGAGGCAAAAAACGTATCTTCGGATACAAACAATGAATGAAGCGCAAGCTTCGTCAACGTGACTCC
>NZ_JACSMW010000013.1:0-6135 GCF_018618775.1 Exiguobacterium sp. s138
TACCAAGTCTGAAACAATAAGTCAACAACTTTTTAAAAGAAGTTTTTTTCTTGTTTCGTGCAGTGCGCTCGTCCTCTTAAGGACAAGAATTAATATACCACGATAATTACAACATGACAACTCTTTTGTTAAATTAATTTTAAAAAGAATAGAAAAGAAGGCTACCACCTCATTACCAGGCGGCAGCCTTCCTCTTTTTCATTATAAGCGAACAGTCGGTAACGAGACTCGCCGTTTCTTCGCTTCTCTAATATAGAAGTAATAAACGGATTCCGCTAACTTCATTTGAGCTTCGAGATCACCACAGTCATCGTAACTGATTTCAAGTAAACGGCGTTTCATCAAGTAGTTTTCTTGCGCCAGCGCCAGTTCACGGAGAAAGCGTTCATCATATTCGCTCCGGATTTTTTTCCGAAACCAATTCATAACTCCCGTCTTCCCTCCATGGCACGGGATAATGTGACTTCATCCGCGTACTCCAAATCACCGCCAACCGGAAGACCATGAGCAATCCGTGTAACACGAATACCGGTCGGTTTCAGTAATCGGGAAAGATACATCGCTGTCGCTTCCCCTTCGATGTTCGGATTCGTTGCCAAGATGATTTCAGTAATGGCTTCATCTGCCTGCAGACGCGTCAATAGACTGGATACATTGATATCTTCAGGACCGATTCCTTCCATTGGACTGATTGCCCCGTGTAATACATGGTACAAGCCCTGGTAGTCCCGCATCTTTTCCATCGCGATGACATCACGTGAATCTTGAACGACACAGACGATTGTCCGGTTACGGTGTTTATCGGAACAAACGTAACACGGATCTTTATCTGTGATGTTCCCACAGATACTACAATATGAGATATCACGCTTTGCGCTCACGAGTGCTTTTCCGAACATCAGCACATCATCTTCTTCCATATCAAGAACATGAAACGCAAGACGGACAGCTGTTTTCGGACCAATACCCGGTAACTTCGTAAAACTTTCAATTAAGCGGCTGATTGCTTCAGGATATTGCAATTCGTTTCCCCCTACAGTTTAAAACATTCCCGGCATGTTCATTCCTTGTGTAAATTTACCCATTTTACTCGAAACGAGTTCATCTACTTTTTTCAAAGCATCGTTTGTAGCAGCAAGAACGAGATCTTGAATCATCTCGACATCGTCCGGATCAACCACTTCTTCTTTAATGATGACATCGATGATATTTTTATGACCATCCGCTACGACAGAGACCATCTCTCCGCCAGCTGTTCCCGTAACCGTCAAGTCCTTTAATTCTTCTTGAGCTTTCGCCATATCTTTTTGCATCTTCTGCATTTGTTTCATCATGTTATTCATGTTTCCCATACCACGCATAATTCTTCCTCCTCTAACTGAAATTAGTCTTCGAATTCTACGATATCACCAAATCGTCCGAGCGTCTCGGACAACAGTCGATCTTCTTCCGATTCGACTGCCACTTCTTTCTCTTCTATATTACTACTATTTCGTTTCGCAACAAACTCTGCTTTTAGTTCTTTCCAATCATTATCGAGAATCGCAAGAATCTGACGTTTCACACCGCAGACCTCAAACAGTGCTTCTTCAATGACGAAACGGGTCCGTTCGTTGGTCATAACCTGTTCAAAATGCCAGCCTTTCCCGTTATCAAACTCAATCAATAATGTATCTTCCGAACAGAGGACCGGTTTACTTTCATGCACCAAAGAGTAAATCGGACCATCTTGTTTAAGGATTAACTTTAAAATGGCATCCCAACGTTCTTGAATTTCAAGAAGCTGTGCCTTCTCTGCACGACTCAACATTTGCCGAATCCGCTCTTTCGCTATCCGGACAGTTGGCCGGGCTTGTTTGCGTTTGGCCGGTTGTTGCGCAGGCGTTCCTTCAGCAGCCGGGACTCCCGTGACTTTCAACTGATGCATCTGTTCCTTCAGTTCCCGTACCTCTTGCTGGAGACTCTGCATGATCTGTCCGGTCGTTCGTCCTTGTTCCGCAATCTGAATGAACGCAATTTCGACCAGGACACGGGGATGATTCGTCAAACGCATCTGCTGTTGGCAGTCATGCAATTGTTCGATGATATGAAAACATGCTTCTGTCTCGATCGTCTCGACAAATGTTTTGAACGCTTCGGTCGGCCGAGCCCGTTCCAAAAGATCAACTGCTGTCGGAGACGTTTTGAGAAGTAACGTATCGCGATAGAAAAAGACCAGATCTTCGACGAATCGTTTTAAATCTTTTCCTGCCCGTTGCATTTTTTCAAGTGTCTGCAACAACTGGTCGACTTGATGGGCTTGCAATGCGTTTGCGACAGCGAGCAGTGCTTCATCTTCCACTGCCCCCGTCACTTCCAGTACAGCATCATCCGTTAGGTCTCCATTCGAAAAGGCGACGGCCTGATCGAGCAGGCTTAAGGCATCCCGCATTCCACCATCCGCTGCCCGGGCAATCAACCGCAATGCGGTTTCCGTATAGCCGATCGTTTGATCCGATAAGATGTACTGCATCCGTTCCATCAATTGATCGACTTCATGCCGTTTGACATCAAAACGTTGGCAACGTGAGATAATCGTCGCCGGTATTTTATGCGGCTCTGTCGTCGCCAGGATGAAAATGGCGTGTGCAGGCGGTTCTTCCAATGTTTTAAGTAACGCATTGAAGGCTCCGGTCGATAACATGTGGACTTCATCAATGATGTATACTTTGTACGCTGCTTCTGACGGCGGATATTTGACCTTATCCCGGATTTCCCGGATTTCATCAACGCCGTTGTTGGACGCGGCATCGATTTCAAACACATCAGGACTTGATCCTTCTGTAATCGCTCGACATGTCGGACATTCGTTACATGGTTCATTTACTGGCGCTTGTTCACAGTTGATTGCTTTGGCAATGATTTTTGCCAGACTTGTTTTCCCCGTTCCTCGTGGTCCAGAGAACAGATAGGCATGCGACATCCGTTCTTCCATCAAGGCGTTTTGAATCGTCCGGGTAATGTGTGCCTGTCCGACGACTTCGTCAAAACGTTGCGGCCGGTACACACGATATAATGCTTGATAGGCCAAGTTTGCGCCTCCTCTATTTATAATCCTGTTTCTATTCTACCTAAAAAAGTCTACAACCGAAACCGGCTGTAGACTTGTTATCTAAAATTAAACTGCCGCGCACCATATTCTGAAATAGGTTCAACATGCGTTACTCACGCAGCCTGCTCAGTCCAAGCGCTCCTGCGGCACACAGAGAGCACCACTTAAGGCTGCTTCCTTCCGGACCTGACCTGGTTCATGGGTATCTGTTGCGCAGGACTCAGACGTCAACGCTACTTACGTAAGGCAGACCACACCAATCCTATCCCTCGATATGGAATTCAGTCTCGCTATAGCGGATTGCGAGTGACAGGGAACCGCTACATCCCCACCTAGCACGGCAAATGGTTTATCGTATTTTAGTGGCACTTGTTTCGAGTGCTTTTTCATTATACTGTTTCATCGGTCCCGTTGCAACCCATTGCCCGTTTCCGTTGTTTCTTTTTCGCCCGGAGCTCCCGGAAAAAGGACGTCAACATCTCACCGCACTCCTGTTCAAGAACGCCACCCGTTAATTGCGAAACATGATTGAACCGTTCATCCTGGACTAAATTCATCAAAGTGCCGCAACATCCACCCTTCGGATCAACGGCTCCAAAGATGACGTGTTCGATCCGCGACAGCATGATGGCCCCTGCACACATCGGACACGGTTCAAGCGTCACATAGAGTTCGCATCCTTCGAGACGCCAGTTGGCGAGCTTGTTGCAGGCTTCTTCAATTGCGAGTAATTCGGCATGTGCCGTCGCCTGATGATTCGTTTCCCGGTGGTTATAACCGGTCGCAATCACCTCATCGCCTTTGACGATGACACAACCAATCGGGACTTCACCGATTGCTTTTGCTTTTTTTGCTTCCTCAATGGCAAGGCGCATATAGTGTTCATGCCGTTCCATCATCACACTTCCTATCTTTACAAAAATTCTCCCGCTGAAACTTCGGCAGGTGCCGCTGCTTTGTGCTAAAATATAAATTGCACTTTGCTGAACGGAGGGTAATTGAATATGTTCATAACGGTTGAAGGACCTATTGGTGTTGGAAAAACTTCACTTGCTAACGCCATCAGTCACCATTTCTCATTTTCTATGTTACGCGAAATCGTCGAAGAAAATCCCTTTCTTGGAAAGTTCTATGAAGACATCGAAGAATGGAGTTTCCAAACGGAAATGTTCTTCCTGTGTAATCGCTTTAAGCAGCTCGATGATATCGAACGTCACTATCTCAGTAAACAACGCTCTGTCGTCGCTGATTATCATATCTTTAAAAACCTTATTTTTGCCCATCGTTCTCTGAAAGTCGAGCACCTTGATAAGTACGAACAGATTTATTCGATCCTGACAACGGATATGCCAAAGCCCGATGCAGTCATTTATTTAGATGCAAGCATCGACACGTTGATGAAACGTGTTGCTCTACGCGGACGCGAGATTGAAGAAAACATGTCACGTGCTTACCTCGAACAACTGGCGGCTGACTACGAGACGTTCGTCACAGATTACCAAATCAAACATCCGGAAGTGAAAGTCATCCGATTCAACGGAGATGAACTCGACTTCGTCAAACGGCCGGAAGATTTAGAATACGTCCTGACAAAGATCCGCAACGAATTATATGAAGGAGCGAACCACGCATGAACTCGAAATTACGTGAAAAGTATAACATCCCGGCAGATGCCGTCATTACGATTGGTGGAATGGTCGGTATCGGTAAATCGACGATTACAAACGGTCTAGCAGACTCTCTTGGTTTCCGGACATCTCTTGAAAAAGTCGATACAAACCCTTACCTGGACAAATTTTATCATGATTTCGAGCGCTGGAGCTTCCACTTACAAATTTACTTCCTTGCTGAACGTTTTAAGGAACAAAAGAAAATCTTCCAATACGGCGGCGGTTTCATTCAAGACCGTTCGATTTACGAAGATACAGGCATCTTCGCGAAGATGCATTTCGAAAAAGGAACGATGTCACCAACGGATTACGAAACCTACTCGAGTTTGTTTGACGCCATGGTCATGACACCATTCTTCCCGCATCCGGATCTCCTGATTTATCTCGAAGGTTCGTTTGAACAAGTTCTTGAGCGGATTCGCTTACGCGGACGCGAAATGGAACAGCAAACGCCAATCGAATACTGGGAAGAGATGTACGAACGGTACACGAACTGGATCAATAACTTCACGATTTGTCCGGTCCTCCGTTTATCGATCGATGAATACGATTTATTGAACGAACCGGAATCGATCGAACGGATTTTATCAAAAATCGATAAACAACTTGAAGTTGCCCGCACCGCTAAAATCCGCTAATCCAAAAGCCCGTCGACAGAAATGTCGACGGGCTTTTTTTATGCTTTAGTGACTTGTTCAATTTGAGCCCGGTGATGTAAATCGTGTTGCATCATGGCCCCTAAAAAATCGAGAAGCGAAATGGTTTTTCCTTTTGACGTAAACATATCCGCCAAACGGTCTTCCGGAATCAGTTCAACGGCACGATACAAGCGGTCACGACTGACTAAGAATTCATCAATCGTCAAGATTCGTTGTTGTTCCCGACTCATTTTTGCCGCCTCTTCGTTAACAGCCTGGCTGTCCGGTTTTACACGAAACGGCTCATTTGCCAAGATAAACGGCAAGCGTTCCGCGACAAGGAATCGGTCCCACGGTGATAAATGACCGATGATCTCAGCGACTGTCCATTTCCCTTCCGCATAAGGCGTCCGCCATGCTTCTTCTGATATGTGTTCAAGACTACGGACAAATTCCATCGTGTCTTGGTAATGGGTGAGTAATGTTTGTTTCGTGAGTGTCATAGTTGCTGCTCCTTTTTCTGTCTAAGATGTAGGAAAACATAGCATGCCACTCTCGATCGATGCAATAAAAAAGCACCTCACCATAAATGGGAGATGCTTGTATAAGCGGAGTCGGTGGGATTCGAACCCACGCGGGCCTTGCGACCCCTAACGGATTTCGAGTCCGTCCCCTTCAGCCGGGCTTGGGTACGACTCCATGTTAAATGTAATTTTAGGTAAAAAAAAAAGAAGTG
>NZ_JACSMW010000013.1:6235-14205 GCF_018618775.1 Exiguobacterium sp. s138
GAGGAGGCGGTGGGATTCGAACCCACGCACGGCTTTCGCCGCCTGACGGTTTTCAAGACCGTTCTCTTAAACCACTTGAGTACGCCTCCAAGTTATATGTAGTTTTCAGGTAAAAAAAAAGAAATGGAGGAGGCGGTGGGATTCGAACCCACGCACGGCTTTCGCCGCCTGACGGTTTTCAAGACCGTTCTCTTAAACCACTTGAGTACGCCTCCGTACTTATAATTGAGCGTCGTGTTGTACGAGCGCCTTCCTGACATAAATTATGATAGCATCTTGGTTTTATTGTGTAAAGCCTTTTTCTAAAAAAACTTTTTAAAAAATTAGAAGGGGGAAATCTCCCCCTTCCCACTTATCCTTGAATGACTTCAAGACCGCCCATATAAGGACGAAGTACTTCTGGAATAACAACTGATCCATCTGCTTGCTGGTAGTTCTCAAGAATGGCAGCGACTGTCCGACCGACTGCAAGTGCTGATCCGTTTAATGTATGAACGAATTCCGGTTTAGCATTCGCTTCCCGACGGAAACGGATTTGTGCCCGGCGTGCTTGGAAATCTTCAAAGTTTGAGCAAGAAGAAATCTCACGGTACATCCCTTGGCTCGGCATCCAGACCTCGATGTCATATTTCTTCGCAGCTGTGAAACCAAGATCCGCTGTACACATGCTGAGGACCTGATACGGAAGTTTAAGTAATTTCAAAACTTCCTCCGCTTGCCCTGTCAGCAATTCAAGCTGTTCGTATGATTCTTCCGGTTTGACGAAACGGACGAGTTCGACTTTGTTGAATTGGTGCTGACGGATTAAACCGCGCGTATCACGGCCGGCAGAACCTGCTTCAGACCGGAAACATTGGCTGTAGGCGGCATAACCGATCGGCAATTGATCCGCTGACAAAATTTCATCCCGGTGCATGTTCGTCACCGGCACTTCTGCTGTCGGGACGAGGAAGTAGTTCGTATCTTCGACTTTGAACGCATCTTCTTCGAATTTCGGAAGCTGTCCTGTTCCTGTCATAGAATCCCGGTTGACCATGAGCGGCGGCAGGATTTCCGTATATCCGTTTTTGTCCTGGTGTAAATCCATCATGAAGTTGATCAATGCCCGCTCAAGACGTGCACCGGCACCGCGGTAAAAGACGAAACGGCTTCCCGTTACTTTTCCGGCCCGTTCGACGTCAACGATTTTCAACTGTTCCATCAAATCCCAGTGGGGTACAGCTTCAAAATCAAACGCCGGCTTGTCACCGACTTCGCGGATGACGACATTATCATCTTCCGTAGAACCGATCGGAACGCTGTCATGGGGAATGTTCGGAATACCGAGTAACAACAGATTCAGCGTCGCTTCGACTTCACGCAGTTCTTCATCGAGGGCTTTGACTTCATCCCCGACTTGGCGCATCGCAGCAATTGCTTCATCCGCATTTTCTTTGTTGCGTTTTAGTTCCGCGATTTTTTTTGTCGCTTCATTTCGTTCCGCTTTCAGGACTTCTGTTTTGGCAATCAATTCCCGGCGTTTTTCATCAAGGGCGATGAACCGGTTCATATCCGTTAAATCTTCTCCCCGGTGAGCCAGTTTTTCTTGAATCGCGTCAAAATCCTGACGCAGTCGTTTAATATCAATCATGTTTCTTCCTCCTTTTTTTCAATAAAAAAAGGCAATCCATCCCTCTCCGGTTCTAAAAAACCGAAGAGGGACGAATCACCTGGATCCGCGTTGCCACCCTCATTGCTGATCAGATCAGCCAACTCTAAAGACGCGATAACGGGCGTACCCGCACCTTGTTCGCAAGGTGTGTGATCCGGCTCGATTCAAAGTATCCTTCTGACTAGTTCGCACCACCCACTAGCTCTCTTAACAGAATAAATGCTTCTACTTGGTCCGTTCATGACATCATTATGAGATTAGCTTTACTTTACACTATCCCCTTTACGGTTGACAAGGGTTGGTTGATGAATCGCTTGACTGATTTTTTTGGACCAGGCCGAAACGGCGCGGAACAAGCGGATCTGGAAGCTCGCCAGCTCAACCTTCGCAGCACTGGTTACTGTAGCTTGAGGAACAGTGAATCCGGGTAAGTATCGTCCGCTGTCTTCCACTTGGACGGTCCCGATGATTTCACCTTCTTTTAACGGTGCTTCTGCTTTTGAAAATTGAAAGACAGGCGTATGCGGTTTCGCTTGGTTTTTTAACACGGTCACATACAATGCTGTTTTCGTCACGACATCGTAGCGGGATTGTTTTGCCCCCCGAATCGGCAATACACCTTTGATTTGTTCCCCTTTTCCGTAATACGTCAACGGTTCAAAAGAAGAAAAACCGTAATCCAGCAGTTTTTTCGTTTCTGCAAACCGGGCTTTATCGGATGTCGTTCGCATGACGACCGATACGAGTGTTAAATTCCCGCGTGTAGCGACACTCGCAAAACAGTATCCGGCAAGGTCCGTCGTCCCGGTCTTCATCCCCCGCATTCCGCTGTACGCATACGGTTGGCGCGGCAACATCTTATTGGAGTTTTCGACCTTTTCTCCATTGATTGTAATGAACGAACGTTTTGTCACATCTAATACATCCGGATAGTCTTGAATATAGCGGATGATCAAAAGAGAGATATCCATCGCCGTCATCAAGTTTGTTCCCGGTAATGTCGCATCGACGGCATCGAGTCCTGAAGCATTGGCGTATTCGGTATCTTCCATCCCTAGTGCAACAGCTGTTTCATTCATTCGTTCCACGAACTGCTTCTCCGTTCCGGCCATGACTTCTGCCAGGAGAACGGCGGCATCGTTAGCCGATTTAATAAAAGCTGCGTCGTACAATTCCCGGATGGTATACGTTGTTTTCCGAATCGGCAACCGGGCAATTCCCGGCGTTTTCGCAAGCTTCAGTACTTTTTCACTTGGGCGAACCGTTTGATTCCAAGATAATTTTTTTTGCTCAATCTGCTGACGCACGAGATAAAGCGTCATTAATTTTGTCATCGAAGCCGGGGGCAGAGCCAAATCAGCCTGTTCAGCCAATAAAATCTTGCCTGTTACCGCATCGACCATTATGTAAGATTCTGCCTGAATGTCCGGTGTCTCTGCATGACCTGTCATCGGCTGTCCACCAGCAGTCAGTATAAGGACACTCAGAAAGAGTGTGAAAAGACGTTTCATCGGTCCTCTCCTTCAAATGATGTTATATCTTTTCAGTGTAGCACAAAAAAAGAAACCGACAGCCGGAAACTGACGGTTTCTCTCTTACTTTTGATTAAACAGAAACAGCTGTCCGCCGTCTGATTTTTTGAATGAAATAATCATGAAGACGCCGATCTGAAGTCAGCTCCGGATGGAAGGAGCAGGCGAGATGAAGATCCGTCTCGACGACAACGGCGGCTGTCCCGATTGCAGCCAGGACACGTACTCCTTCTCCGACCTGTTCGACGAAAGGAGCTCGAATAAAAACAGCTTCAATATCCTGACCGGCACCTTCGACGTTCAAGGAGGTTTCAAAACTGTCGATTTGTCGTCCGAACGCATTGCGTCTGACCGTCATCGGAATCGCCCCTAAATGGGAAGGACCTTCAGTCAATTCGCTTGCCAGCAAAATCATCCCGGCACATGTCCCGAACATCGGCAACGTGTCAGCTTGACGTCGCAAGACATCCAGTAAACCATAACGGTCAATCAGCCGGCGGATCGTCGTCGATTCGCCGCCAGGCAAGATTAAACCGTCGATTCCGTCCAAGTCCGCGCTTGATTTGACGATCATCGTTTTGACTCCAAGCAGATGAAGCATCTCTTGATGTTCGCGCACGGCGCCTTGGACACCTAATATACCGATTACCATCCGCGTGGTGCCATCCGCTCTTCAAACGGCATCGACGTCACATCAATTCCTTTCATCGCTGTTCCGAGTCCTTTCGACAGATGGGCAATCCGTTCGAAATCGTCTTTGTATGTCACGGCTTCGACAATCGCTTTCGCGACGCGTTCCGGATGTTCCGATTTAAAGATACCGGAACCGACAAATACGCCTTCGGCTCCAAGGTGCATCATCAATGCCGCATCGGCTGGAGTCGCGATTCCGCCAGCCGCAAAATTCACGACCGGAAGACGTCCTGTTGTCTGAATCTGTTGTAAGACCTCGTAAGATGCGCCCCACTCTTTAGCACGCGTCATCAATTCATCCGGTTGTGAATGAAGAATCTGGTGGAGTTGTGCTTGAATCTTGCGCATATGCCGGACAGCTTCGACGACATTGCCGGTTCCGGGTTCCCCTTTTGTCCGGATCATCGCTGCTCCTTCTGCAATCCGGCGCGCCGCTTCTCCTAAATCACGTGCTCCGCAGACGAACGGTACTGTAAACGATGACTTCAATAAATGATACTCCTCGTCTGCCGGCGTCAGGACTTCACTTTCATCAATAAAGTCAACACCCAACGATTCGAGGACCCTTGCTTCGACGATATGTCCGATCCGGCACTTCGCCATCACGGGAATGGATACTGCCTGCAGAACCTCTTCCGTGATGAGCGGATCGGCCATCCGGGCTACTCCCCCGTCACGCCGAATATCCGATGGCACCCGTTCAAGTGCCATGACAGCGACCGCTCCGGCGGCTTCTGCGATTTTAGCCTGTTCCGCATTCACGACATCCATGATGACGCCACCCTTTTGCATTTCAGCCATTCCCCGTTTGACACGATCTGATCCTTGTTGCCGTTCCATCATTATGAACTCCCCCTAGACAGTGATAGTATTTCCAATCGGTGATACTTTTTAGTATATTCCCCGTTGACTATTTTAAAAGTATCAGTTTATGATAAATTAACCAGGTCAGTAAAAAGGGAGATCAGTTATGGACATGTTATCGTTTGAGTTGATACGGGACGGAAATCGTCCGCTGTACGAACAGCTGTACCAGCAAATCCGTCAGGAAATCATTGAAGGACGCCTTGCTTACGGAACGAAATTACCATCGAAACGAAAGCTTGGTCAGTTTTTAAATCTCAGCCAGACGACAATCGAACTGGCTTATCAACAGTTGGTCGCAGAAGGATATGTCGAATCCGTTTCCAGGAAAGGTTACTTCGTCTTAGCCTACGAAGAACTGGCATACGTCAAAACAACGCCTCTGCCGACAAGTCAACGTTCAAATCAACAACCAGCCATGCGTTACGATTTTCATCCCAGTAAAATCGATGGCTCATCCTTTCCTTTCTCCCGTTGGCGGAAACACGCAAAAGATGTCATCGACGAACAACATCAATCACTCGTCTCGCTTGGACACCCGCAAGGTGATCTATCATTACGTCTCGAGATTGCGACGTACCTCTACCATTCACGGGGAGTCGTCTGTTCGCCGGAGCAGATCATCATCGGTTCCGGTGTTGAGCAATTGTTACCGCATATCATCTTTTTATTAGGAAAAACGACAACCTATGGCATCGAAGATCCCGGGTATCATGCGACACGTCTGATCCTTGAAAGTCATGAACGATCGGCGGTTCCGATTCCGGTCGACCAAAACGGCTTAGTGATTCCTTCCCTCGTTCAAAGTCCTGTCGATGTTATGTATGTGACACCGGCTCACCAGTTTCCGTCGGGCAGTATTTTATCCGTCAATCGACGCCGTCAACTGTTAAACTGGGCCGCTGCATCGGATCGCCGTTATATCATAGAAGACGATTATGATAGCGAATTCCGGTACAGCGGAAAATCCATTCCTTCTTTGCACAGTATGGACAGTGAACGGGTGATTTATCTGAGTACATTCTCAAAATCACTGATGCCGTCCCTTCGCATCGGATATATGGTATTGCCACGACCTTTATTAGAACGCTATCAAACTGAATTTCCATACTATACGTGTAGTGTCTCCCGATTTGATCAAACGATTTTGACGCGCTTCATGAAAGAGGGCGACTTCGAGAAACATTTGAACCGCATGCGGAAAATCTACCGCCGCAAACTCGATGTCGTTGTCCACGCTCTCCGGGATGTACCTTTTCTGAAATTGACGGGAGAAAGTGCCGGACTGCATGTCGTCCTCTCCGTCTCAAATGGCATGGGAGAACAGGAATTGCTGCGACGAGCGAAGGACTCCTCGATCCAAGTATATGGATTATCGGATTATGCCCAGTTGCCGTTATCCACAGCTTATCCACAAATTGTCCTCGGGTTTGCCAGTTTAACAGAACAACAATTGATGCAAGGACTGACCGAACTCGTTGCCGCTTGGCAGTTAAAATAAAAGTATCCACAAGGTTATCCACAAAAAAATCCTGCGGCCTATTCAGGTCGCAGGATTTTTGATTATTGACGTGTATAGTTTGAAGCTTCTTTCGTAATCTGAATATCGTGAGGATGGCTTTCCTGTAAACCTGCACCTGTCATCCGGATGAACTGTGTTTCTTCACGTAATTCTTCAAGTGAAGCAGAACCACAGTATCCCATTCCTGAGCGGATCCCTCCGACGAGTTGGTAAACCGAGTCACCGAGTTTACCGCGGTATGCGACGCGACCTTCGATTCCTTCTGGAACAAATTTCTTGTCGGCTTCTTGGAAATAACGGTCTTGGCTGCCGCGTTTCATTGAGGCTTCCGATCCCATACCACGATACGTCTTGAATTGACGGCCTTGGTAAATTTCCATTTCTCCCGGGCTTTCTTCCACGCCGGCGAGAAGGCTGCCTAACATGACTGCATGACCGCCTGCTGCGAGTGCTTTGACGATATCACCGGAATACTTGATTCCGCCATCAGCGATAATCGAGACACCGTGCTTACGGGCTTCTGTTGCACAATCAAAGACTGCTGTGATTTGTGGAACACCGACTCCGGCCACGACACGTGTCGTACAAATAGACCCTGGTCCAATTCCGACTTTGATGACAGAAGCACCTGCTTCAATCAAGTCACGTGTCGCTTCAGCTGTTGCGACGTTTCCTGCGATGATCGGCAAGTTCGGATACTCATCCCGAAGTTCGCGTACTTTCACGAGAACCCCTTCTGAGTGACCGTGTGCCGTGTCGACGACCAATGCGTCAACTCCTGCATCTACGAGGAACTTGGCACGAACCGAGGCATCTTTCGTTACACCGACAGCTGCTGCGACGAGCAGACGTCCAAATGAATCTTTGGCTGCATGCGGATATTGCTCAACTTTTTCAATATCCTTTGTTGTAATCAAACCTTTTAAAACTCCGTTCTCATCGACGAGTGGTAACTTTTCAATCCGATGTTTGTGGAGAATCTGTTCGGCTTCTTCTAAAGAGGTACCGACTTTTGCTGTGACCAGTTCTTCCGTCGTCATGACAGTTTCAATAACCGTCGAGTAATCTTTCACGAAACGGAGATCGCGGTTGGTTAAGATACCGACCAATTTACGTTCTGTTTCGTTATTGACGATCGGAACACCTGAAATCCGGTACTTACTCATCAAATATTCAGCATCATAGACTTGTCGTTCTGGCGTGAGGTAAAACGGATTTGTAATGACACCATTCTCCGACCGCTTAACACGATCGACATGTTCGGCTTGATCTTCCATCGACATGTTCTTGTGGATGACTCCAAGACCACCTTGACGTGCCATGGCAATCGCCATTGGAGCTTCTGTTACGGTATCCATCCCTGCACTGATTAAAGGAATGTTTAATGTAATTCCTTCGCATAATGTTACAGACAAATCAACATCTCGCGGTAAGACACTTGAACGACGTGGTACGAGCAAGACGTCATCAAACGTCAAGCCTTCTTTAGCAAATTTGTTCTCCCACATGTTATCCACTCGCTTTCTCTTCTATAAAAGAATATTGATGTTATGGTAACAAGCGAGAGGTGGCATGTCAATGACTCCACCAATAATCAGAACAATCTGAAGTTTCACATAACACAAAAAGACCGACCTGCAAAATGCAGATCGGTCTCTTACTGGCCTGGCAACGTCCTATCCTCACAGGGGGAAGCCCCCAACTACTT
>NZ_JACSMW010000014.1:0-2962 GCF_018618775.1 Exiguobacterium sp. s138
CCATGCTTCCACCCGTGACCTATCTACCTCATCGTCTCTGAGGGGTCTTTCTTGATTACTCAAAGGGAAATCTCATCTTGGAGGGGGCTTCATGCTTAGATGCTTTCAGCATTTATCCCGTCCGCACGTAGCTACCCAGCGATGCTCCTGGCGGAACAACTGGTACACCAGCGGTGCGTCCATCCCGGTCCTCTCGTACTAAGGACAGCTCTCCTCAAATTTCCTGCGCCCACGACGGATAGGGACCGAACTGTCTCACGACGTTCTGAACCCAGCTCGCGTACCGCTTTAATGGGCGAACAGCCCAACCCTTGGGACCTACTCCAGCCCCAGGATGCGATGAGCCGACATCGAGGTGCCAAACCTCCCCGTCGATGTGGACTCTTGGGGGAGATCAGCCTGTTATCCCCAGGGTAGCTTTTATCCGTTGAGCGATGGCCCTTCCATGCGGAACCACCGGATCACTAAGCCCGACTTTCGTCCCTGCTCGACTTGTAGGTCTCGCAGTCAAGCTCCCTTCTGCCTTTGCGCTCTACGAATGATTTCCAACCATTCTGAGGGAACCTTTGGGCGCCTCCGTTACTGTTTAGGAGGCGACCGCCCCAGTCAAACTACCCGCCTGACACGGTCCTCCAGCCGGATGACGGCTGCGAGTTAGAGACTCTATGCATGAAGGGCGGTATCCCAAGGGTGACTCCTCCGAAGCTGGCGCTCCGGTCTCGACGTCTCCCGCCTATCCTGTACATCATGCACAAAGCCTCAATATCAGGCTGTAGTAAAGCTCCATGGGGTCTTTCCGTCCTGTCGCGGGTAACCTGCATCTTCACAGGTACTATGATTTCACCGGGTCTCTCGTTGAGACAGTGCCCAAATCGTTACGCCTTTCGTGCGGGTCGGAACTTACCCGACAAGGAATTTCGCTACCTTAGGACCGTTATAGTTACGGCCGCCGTTTACTGGGGCTTCGGTTCAAAGCTTCGCTTGCGCTAACCCATCCCCTTAACCTTCCAGCACCGGGCAGGCGTCAGCCCCTATACGTCATCTTGCGATTTAGCAGAGACCTGTGTTTTTGCTAAACAGTCGTTTGGGCCTATTCACTGCGGCTCTACTCATGTAGAGCGTCCCTTCTCCCGAAGTTACGGGACCATTTTGCCGAGTTCCTTAACGAGAGTTATCCCGCGCGTCTTAGAATTCTCATCCCGCCTACCTGTGTCGGTTTACGGTACTGGCACCTTCCACCTCACTAGAGGCTTTTCTTGGCAGTGTGAAATCGTGACCTTCGTCCCTACGGGACTCCGCATCGTTCCTCGACTTTGATGCCTGACGGATTTGCCAATCAGACGGTCTCGAAACTTACACATGCACTTCCATCCGCATGCGTCACTATCCTCCTGCGTCCCCCCATTGTTCAAACGGTGGATCGGTGGTACAGGAATATCAACCTGTTATCCATCGCCTACGCCTTTCGGCCTCGGCTTAGGTCCAGACTAACCCTGAGCGGACGAGCCTTCCTCAGGAAACCTTGGGCTTTCGACGGAGGGGATTCTCACCCCTCTTTTCGCTACTCACACCGGCATTCTCACTTCCAAACGCTCCACTGCTCCTTCCGGTACAGCTTCACAGCGGTTTGGAACGCTCCCCTACCATTCCTTACGGAATCCGCAGCTTCGGTGGTATGTTTAGCCCCGTTACATTTTCGGCGCGGCGCCACTCGACTAGTGAGCTATTACGCACTCTTTGAATGGTGGCTGCTTCTAAGCCAACATCCTAGCTGTCTAGGCAGCGCCACATCCTTTTCCACTTAACATACACTTTGGGACCTTAGCTGGCGGTCTGGGCTGTTTCCCTCTTGACTACGGATCTTATCACTCGCAGTCTGACTCCCGAGTATAAGTTGCCGGCATTCGGAGTTTAACTGAATTCGGTAACCCTGTGGGGGCCCCTAGTCCAATCAGTGCTCTACCTCCGGAACTCTCAACCTCGAGGCTAGCCCTAAAGCTATTTCGGGGAGAACCAGCTATCTCCAGGTTCGATTGGCATTTCACCGCTACCCACACCTCATCCCCGCACTTTTCAACGTGCGTGGGTTCGGACCTCCAGTCAGTGTTACCTGACCTTCATCCTGGACATGGGTAGATCACCTGGTTTCGGGTCTACGACAACGCACTATGGCGCCCTATTCAGACTCGCTTTCGCTACGGCTCCGCCTCATCAGCTTAACCTCGCGCGCTATCGTAACTCGCCGGTTCATTCTACAAAAGGCACGCCATCACCCATGAACGGGCTCTGACTACTTGTAGGCATACGGTTTCAGGATCTATTTCACTCCCCTTCCGGGGTGCTTTTCACCTTTCCCTCACGGTACTGGTTCACTATCGGTCACTAGGGAGTATTTAGCCTTGGGAGATGGTCCTCCCGGATTCCGACGGGGTTTCACGTGTCCCGCCGTACTCAGGATCCACTCTGGAGGGAAAACAGTTTCAGCTACAGGGCTGTCACCTTCTTCGGCCGGCCTTTCCAGGTCGTTCACCTACTGTCTTCCTTTTTGACTCCGTATAGAGTGTCCTACAACCCCGGAGAGCATGCTCTCCGGTTTGGGCTGTTCCCGTTTCGCTCGCCGCTACTCAGGGAATCGCATTTGCTTTCTCTTCCTCCGGGTACTTAGATGTTTCAGTTCCCCGGGTCTGCCTCACGCTACACTATGTATTCATGTAACATGTCCCATCCCATTACGGATGGTGGGTTCCCCCATTCGGAAATCCTCGGATCAAAGCATACTTACTGCTCCCCGAAGCATATCGCTGTTCGTCGCGTCCTTCATCGGCTCCTAGTGCCAAGGCATCCACCGTACGCCCTTCATACCTTGATCTAGCATTTTGGTATTCTAAGAACACACGTCTAATGACATGGTTATAAAAAGTTTGATGTCTTGTTGATGTCTTCAGTTTTCAAGGTGCGAGTG
>NZ_JACSMW010000015.1:0-1306 GCF_018618775.1 Exiguobacterium sp. s138
GATCGTGGAAAAGAGTTTAGCTGTCATGAACGAATTCGTGACACGTTAGGCTTACCCATGTATTTTGCAGATCCGTATTCTTCTTGGCAACGTGGTAGTAACGAGAACGCCAATGGTCTTCTCCGTGAATTTTTCCCGAAGGGGACAGATTTCGGAAAGGTCAGTCGTTCTGAAATCGCTCAAGCGCTCGCCTGGATTAATGGGAGACCACGAAAATGTCTTAACTGTAAAACAGCATACGAGGTCTTCACGGAAGAAGTGTTGCACTTAATTTGACAAACCGTCGTTTGAAAAAAATCATCTGAACAGACTAAAAACAGAAGGCTTGCCGCTGTTGTTAAAAACGTTTGTTACAACAGTTGTCATATAAAAAACGTGAAAACGAAAGTTAAACCGGTTATTGTCGTAAAAATGGTTTGAAACGTTAAAAATGAGTCTTTTGTAACATAAAAGTAACAATCGCGTCATCTTTTTGTGGTCTATATGTAACGGCACTGCTCCATTTTGTCATGTATATTAATGTAAGTTACAAAACAGGAACAATTATGGAGGAGAGATTACATGATGATGAAACGAATAATCGCTAGTGTTTTAGCAGTCTTGTTAGCACTCAGTTCGTTTGCAGGTCTTCAAGCGGAAGCTGCAACTAAAAAAAATGTCAAGTCGTCGGTCGATAGTCTGATTGTTCGCCAGAAAGCCACAACAGCGTCCAAGAAACTCGGTCTTCTATATAAGAATCAAACATTGCCGTACAAAGCAAAAACAGGAAACTGGTATAAAGTCAGCTATAAAGGAAAAACAGCTTACCTCAGTGCCCGTTATTCTAAAGTCGTTACATCAAGCGGTTCGAAGAAACAATCAACAGGCGGATGGAAAACAATCACAAACGTCAGCGCGACAGCTTATACACCATATGATCCAGGCAGCGGTAACCTAACGGCTATCGGTTGGAACATCAAGAGTTCGAAAAAGAAAGTCGTAGCAGTTGATCCACGTGTGATTCCGCTTCGCTCAACAGTAAAAGTGTATTACAAAGGGAAATTAAAAGGGACGTATACAGCAGCAGATACAGGCGGTGCCATCAAAGGCAAGAAGATGGATATCCTGTACTACTCACGTGCGGAAGCCTTTAACTGGGGTCGTCGTAACGTCACTGTTAAATACAAATAAGTTTTTTCAATCAATCGTACATCGGTGCGATTGATTTTTTTTTTGTCTTGACGAATTGTAATATTAAGTGCAACACCTAGCTGAAAACACAAAAAAAACCCATAACGGCCTCGTGTAGAATAGAGTTACCACACAA
>NZ_JACSMW010000016.1:0-1002 GCF_018618775.1 Exiguobacterium sp. s138
CCGTTCCCATGCCGAACACGGAAGTTAAGCACTTGAACGCCGAAAGTAGTTGGGGGCTTCCCCCTGTGAGGATAGGACGTTGCCAGGCATACTTTTTTAATAAAGTATTTGACAATTTTGACTGATTGATATAGTATTATAGAAGTCGTCAAGTTACCACGGTCCTGTGGTGTAGCGGTTAACATGCCTGCCTGTCACGCAGGAGATCGCGGGTTCGAATCCCGTCAGGACCGCCATTTTTATTTACCGAAACTTTTTAGTATGGCTTTGTAGCTCAGTCGGTAGAGCAGAGGACTGAAAATCCTCGTGTCGGCGGTTCGATTCCGTCCAAAGCCACCATTACACCTGCCGGTGTAGCTCAGCTGGTAGAGCAACTGACTTGTAATCAGTAGGTCGCGGGTTCGACTCCTGTTGCCGGCACCATCTTAATATGGCGGTTGTGGCGAAGTGGTTAACGCACCGGATTGTGATTCCGGCATTCGTGGGTTCAATTCCCATCAGTCGCCCCATTTTATTTTAACTTAATACTATTTGTGTCATTAGCTCAGTTGGTAGAGCATCTGACTTTTAATCAGAGGGTCGCAGGTTCGAATCCTGCATGACACACCATTTTTTTATGCGGGTGTGGCGGAATTGGTAGACGCGCTAGATTTAGGATCTAGTGTCTTTGACGTGGGGGTTCAAGTCCCTTCACCCGTACCATTATATGTATGCGGAAGTAGTTCAGTGGTAGAATACGACCTTGCCAAGGTCGGGGTCGCGGGTTCGAATCCCGTCTTCCGCTCCAATTTTTCATCTAAGAAACATCAAATAGCATAATTTGCGGTCGTGGCGGAATGGTAGACGCGCTAGGTTGAGGGCCTAGTGGTGGCAACACTGTGGAGGTTCAAGTCCTCTCGACCGCACTTATTATGCACCCTTAGCTCAGCTGGATAGAGTACTTGACTACGAATCAAGGGGTCGGGAGTTCGAATCTCTCAGGGTGCACTTTTCGGGAAGTAG
>NZ_JACSMW010000017.1:0-922 GCF_018618775.1 Exiguobacterium sp. s138
TTGTCTTACGGAAACAATCATCTAGGCGGTTCGTGACGGATCTATGTACGCTCGCTGAAGTGAGCCGCAGTGGTTATTACGCCTGGCTCGCACGTACGGATAGTGTTTCCCTTCGGGAAGAACGCGACTATGCGGACTACCTACTTCTGAAACGTGTTCATGATCGTCATAAGGGAAAAATCGGCTATCGTGGTCTTTACATGGAGATGCTTGATCTTATGGGGGGACCGATGAATCATAAACGTATTTTGCGTCTCATGAGGAAATTTGGAATCGTGACGAAAATCCGTAGGCAGAACGCTTATCGTAAAATCGCTAAAGCGACATATGAACATAAGACTGTACCGAACCACTTGAACCGTCGGTTCGATCAAGAAGAGCCTGGTAAGGTATTCGTCACAGACATCACTTATCTGCGTATTGGATCTGGCCAAACTGTGTATCTCTCTTGTGTGAAAGATGTCGCTACACGTGAAATTATGGCACATCATCTATCTACAAGCCTCCATATGGAACTTGTCCTTCATACAACAAATAAACTCGCAGAACGACTTCAAGGGAATATACACCCGGAAGCCATGATACATTCCGATCAAGGATTCCATTATACGCATCCTGCTTATCAAACATGCATCCGTGGGATGGGAATGCTTCAATCCATGTCTCGTAGAGGAAACTGCCTGGATAATGCCCCGATGGAATCGTTCTTTGGGCACCTGAAAGATTATGTCGATTATAAATTAGCATCTGACCTCGAGGAGGTCCGTGCCATGGTCGATGCTTATATTGATTATTACAATAGCGAACGAAGACAATGGAAACTACAAAAGATGACTCCGGTACAATACCGAAGCCATCTCATAGCAGCTTAAAACGTTAAGGGTGCTTTTATTAAACTGTCCAAACTCTAGGGCTCAGTTCA
>NZ_JACSMW010000018.1:0-788 GCF_018618775.1 Exiguobacterium sp. s138
GTTCCCATGCCGAACACGGAAGTTAAGCACTTGAACGCCGAAAGTAGTTGGGGGCTTCCCCCTGTGAGGATAGGACGCTGCCAGGCGATACATATGGAGGATTAGCTCAGCTGGGAGAGCATCTGCCTTACAAGCAGAGGGTCGGCGGTTCGATCCCGTCATCCTCCACCATTTTTTTATTACACTTGCCGGTGTAGCTCAGCTGGTAGAGCAACTGACTTGTAATCAGTAGGTCGCGGGTTCGACTCCTGTTGCCGGCACCATTTTCACCTTAAATTTAATCATCAACCTTGAAAAAGTGTAGATGCTACCTTTTAACACCCTGCCGGGGTGGCGGAACTGGTAGACGCACAGGACTTAAAATCCTGCGGGGGTTTCCCCGTGCCGGTTCGATTCCGGCCCTCGGTACCATTTAAATTTAACTGTTTGATTAATTACCCCGCACCCTTAGCTCAGCTGGATAGAGTACTTGACTACGAATCAAGGGGTCGGGAGTTCGAATCTCTCAGGGTGCACTTTTCGGGAAGTAGCTCAGCTTGGTAGAGCACTTGGTTTGGGACCAAGGGGTCGCAGGTTCGAATCCTGTCTTCCCGACCATCTTCAATTTAATCCCTTAATGGGGCCTTAGCTCAGCTGGGAGAGCGCCTGCCTTGCACGCAGGAGGTCAGCGGTTCGATCCCGCTAGGCTCCACCATTTTTATGACGAACTTTGAAAACTGAACGATGAGGCAAAAAACGTATCTTCGGATACAAACAATGAATGAAGCGCAAGCTTCGTCAACGTGACT
>NZ_JACSMW010000019.1:0-733 GCF_018618775.1 Exiguobacterium sp. s138
CGATCTGTCGTCGCAGTTTGGAACGTTCCCAACGGGAAGGAAAGATGTAATGCTTGAATCGCAGACTCCATCGATTGAGCGGACCGATTTTCCATCGGTACAGCGAGATAAAAACGACTCTTTCGCTCGACGAACGTTGCGACACAGGCTTTTGACGTCCCTCTACCCGATACAACAGTATCAAGCTCCCAATGTCCAAACGTTTGACGCCCTTTGACGTCGGACGGACGTTTACTGATTGGCAGTCCGACGTTGAAGCGTCCGCGCGTCTCACGTGGTTTCTGACGCTTTCCCTTTTGCCGAAGAAGTCCAGAATCGGCCTCGACGAGGCCACTATAAATCCAACGATAAATTGTCTTGAACGAGAGTCCTTCTTCTTGGAATAATCGTCCGGCAATTTGTTCAGGGGACCACGTCTCCCGTAATTTTTCGAGGATGCAGATTCCTTTTTCGAGCGTAAACTTCGTACGTGCACCGCACTTCTTTTTTCGCTCCACATAACGCTGGTCAGCATGAGAAGAATCGTAATGAGGATTTCGTTTCAATTCTCGTGAAATCGTAGAAGGTTGACGCCCCAGGCGTCCCGCAATCTTTCGGACAGAGAAACCTAGCTCGAGATACGTCTCTATTTTGACTCTTTCTGATATGGTAAGATGAATATAGCTCATAACGAATCCTCCGTTGAATTTTGTGTGGTAACTCTATTCTACACGAGGCCGTTATGGGTTTTTTT
>NZ_JACSMW010000020.1:0-403 GCF_018618775.1 Exiguobacterium sp. s138
AGGTAGCCGTATCGGAAGGTGCGGCTGGATCACCTCCTTTCTAAGGAAAACGTCCCTTACGGGACATGCCCATCGTTCAGTTTTGAGAGTCCGATCTCTCAATTGAACATCCCATTTTGAATGGGCCTATAGCTCAGCTGGTTAGAGCGCACGCCTGATAAGCGTGAGGTCGGTGGTTCGAGTCCACTTAGGCCCACCATTCATTTTTATAGCCCATGGGGCCTTAGCTCAGCTGGGAGAGCGCCTGCCTTGCACGCAGGAGGTCAGCGGTTCGATCCCGCTAGGCTCCATTTGTCTTTTCTTAACGGAGAAGGCACTCGCACCTTGAAAACTGAAGACATCAACAAGACATCAAACTTTTTATAACCATGTCATTAGACGTGTGTTCTTAGAATACCAAAAT
>NZ_JACSMW010000003.1:0-569179 GCF_018618775.1 Exiguobacterium sp. s138
TATGGTAAGATGAATATAGCTCATAACGAATCCTCCGTTGAATTTTGTGTGGTAACTCTATTCTACACGAGGCCGTTATGGGTTTTTTTTGTGTTTTCAGCTAGGTGTTGCACTTAATATTACAATTCGTCAAACAAAAAACGCCTGAACACAACTTTCGTTGTCATCCAGACGTTTGATTTACTTATGCGTTTTGTTCAACCAATCCACCTACACGAACTGTATCGCGGGCAATCATCAATTCTTCATTCGTTGGAATGATAATGACTTTGACCGGTGAATGCGGATAGTTGATGAATAATTCTTCGCCGCGTGCACCGTTGTTGAGTGATGGATCCCAGTAAACGCCCATGAACTCAAGACCGCGTAAGACACGCTCGCGGATCGAATCCGAGTTTTCACCGACACCTGCTGTAAAGATGATCGCATCGACTCCGTTCATCTCGGCTGCATATTGTCCGATGTAGCCGTGGATCCGGTTCGCAAAGATGCGAAGCGCCATTTCTGAACGGTGATTTCCTTCTTTTGCAGCTGTTTGGACATCACGCAAATCGCTTGAAAGACCAGACAGACCGTAAATACCAGATTCTTTGTTCATGACGTTCAAGACGTCTTCTGCTGTTTTCCCTGTCTTCTCCATTAAGAACGGAATCAGAGCCGGGTCAAGTGAACCAGACCGCGTACCCATTGTAATTCCTTCAAGTGGTGTGAAGCCCATCGTTGTGTCAATCGATTCACCGCCGGCAACGGCTGCGATTGACGCTCCGCTTCCGAGGTGACATGAGATCAGACGCAAGTCTTGTAACGGACGGCCGAGCAGTTCAGAGGCACGTTCTGTGACGTACTTATGGCTTGTTCCGTGGAAACCGTATTTGCGGATGCCGTACTCTGTATAGTACTCATACGGCAGACTGTAAAGGAAGTTTTCTTCCGGCATTGTTTGGTGGAACGCTGTATCGAAGACTGCGACTTGCGGTACGTTTGGCAAGATCGCTTGGAATGCGCGAATCCCGATCAAGTTTGGTGGAATGTGCAACGGACCGAGCTCCGTGTACGATTCGATATCTTGCATGACGTCTTCTGTAATGATGACAGAGTCCGCGTATTTTTCCTTCCCGTGTAAGACACGGTGTCCGACACCTTTAATCTCATCATATGATGAGATGATGCCGAATTCCATCAGCTTCTCAAGTGACAATTCAACTGCTTCTTTATGTGTTGCAAGTGGAAGAACGTCTGTGAATTTCTGTCCTTCTCCGTATTTAATCGTAAAGATGGCATCGTCTTTTCCGACGCGCTCTACTAAACCGACTGCAATCATCGTTTCGTTCGGCATCTCAAGTAACTGGAACTTCAGTGACGAACTACCGGCGTTTACTGCCATAATCTTTGCCATGATTTATTTCCCCTTTTCCATTCAAATCGATCGACATTCACATCTGTATGAGTCTTGCTCTTTTTCTGTTCTACACTAGAATAGTCAAATTAACGACAGATTTCAATCACTTTGCGCATTTCATTTTAATTCTGTGTTAATCCATTCATCAATCTGTTTCACCATTCCGCCAAACGCACGGGCATCCGTAAACGACGGTAACTCGGCCAGTAATGCTTGTTTCGGCATCGTCATGCCCGCCAAGTGGTTCCGGACTATCAGATAACTTTTAGCCGCTTGCTCCTGTTTAAACATCGTCAATGGTAATTGGAGGATTCCGACGACATGTGCTTTCGTTTCGAAATACTGCTTCAGTTTACCTTCTGTATCATGTTGAAAAAGTCCATTCGGAATGACGAACACACCAAACCCGCCCGGCTTGACATAATTCATCGCTTGTTCAATCAACAGGAAGTGACTGTAACTCATGCCTTCGTCCCGTTTTAAAACGTACGTTTCTGAAACTTCCTCATCCGGATAGTAGCCAATCGGCAAGTCTGCCATCGCCAAATCGACCGGATCAAGCAGGAGCGGACGTAATGCATCCTGATGCGTATAGTTGACCGGATAATCCATTAATTCCGAAACCGATGCCGATAATCGAATCAACGTTTCATCCACTTCGACGGCTTCGGCAACCGTATCTTTTGGAAGTTGACTGAGGACAGCATGCAACATGCCGCCGGTTCCGCTGCCGAGATCAAGTAAACGGACATCCTCCTTCTTGATTAATTTCCCGATTAAATAACCCGCAAACAATGCAACGCTGTCCGGTGTCGGCAAATGATTCGGTTGCGCTTGTTTCATTCCTTCAAGAATTGCGAGGGAAACCGCTTTGCGGACTGTTTCCGGTTCCACGTTTTCCGTATGCCGCTCATTTAAGCGGTCAATGACTTCCGTTAATCCTTCAAGATAAGGCATGTCCAAATCACGTTCTAACTTACGTGCTTGTTGCGTCAGTTCTTTATATAATTTTTCTAACGATTCCATATGTTTCCCACCCTTTCCAAAACGAAACGGCCCCCGCACTTCTTGGGAGCCGTTTTTTCTCATTACTTTCATTGTAGCGGTTTTACGCCGTTTGTAAACTATTCTTACTTCGTTGCTTTTGCGCCTTTAGCAGCTGCAAGTGCCGAATCGAAATCAACTTCGTTCGTTGACTCTTCTAAATATTCCGCGTAGACGACTTCATTTGACGCATCGATGACGAATACGGAACGGGCGAGCAAACGAAGTTCTTCGATTGCTACTCCGTATTGTGTACCGAATGAAAGATCGCGGTGGTCGGACAGTGTGACGACGTTATCGAGGCCGCTTGCTGCACACCAGCGACGTTGTGCAAACGGTAAGTCGTTTGAAATCGTCAAGACCGTCACACCTTCGATCGCTGCTGCCTCTTCGTTGAATTTACGTGTTTGGGCATCACAGACACCTGTATCGATTGACGGCACGACACTGATGATGCGGACTCCTTCATACGTATCGCGTGTCACCGGTGAAAGGTCGTTTGCTAGAACCTCAAAATCCGGTGCCTCTTGTCCGATTTCAACAGGTGTTCCGATTAATGTGATTGCGTTGCCTTTAAATGTTGCCATGTAAATTCCCCATTTCCCAATAGATTCATATGTCGTTTTCCATTCTACTATAAAAATACTGCCACGATAACACAAGATTTCTGCCCGTGCTTTAAGCTATCAGTACCGATTTTTGTCAAAGACAGGTATAATGAAAGAGTTCATGAAACGCTTTCAAGGGGGAATTGACCATGGCTCGAAACAATGTCTACCTGTATTACCGTAATAAACAAAGACACGAGACGCAGGTACGTAAACTGATTGAAGTAGGAAATCGGTATGGATTGAACGTCGTCCAGGATCACAAACAAGCCAACATCATTGTCTCTGTCGGCGGAGACGGTGCCTTTCTTCAGGCGGCCCGCTTTACGGGATTCCGGGAAGATGCCATTTATGTCGGGTTTGGTGAAGGACAAAATTCATTTTACTGTGATTTCGACATCAACGATCTGTCTTCAGTCGAAGCGATTTTCAAAGAAACCGGCAGCCGCGCTTCAGAAGGCGAAATTGAAGTCCGCCGCTATCCGTTGCTTGAAGCTTCGATCAACGGTGGTCCAGCCATGCTGTGTCTGAACGAGTGTTCCGTTAAATCGAGCATCATCAAGTCACTGGCAATCGAAGTTTACATTGACGGTTTCCTGTTTGAGACATTCCGCGGGGACGGTATGGTCATCTCGACACCAACCGGCTCAACGGCGTACAACAAATCATTGTCAGGTGCCATCGTCGATCCATTGATCCATTGTCTGCAAGTCAGTGAGATTGCGTCCGTCAACAACAACCGTTACCGGACACTCGGTTCAGCGTTCCTCTTAAACCGCGGTCGGAAATTGTCTTTACGTATCATCGAAGACGGCAACGACTATCCGATCATCGGAATGGATAATGAGGCGCTCAGCTTAAAACGGACAGATTCTGTCGATATTCAATTATCGGAAAAAGAACTGAAGACCGTTAAATTAACGAATAATACATTTTGGCATAAAATCCAACGTTCTTTCTTATAAAATAAAAAAACTGCCGATTGGCAGTTTTTTTATTTTAATTCATGACCGGTGCCGACTCAAAGACTGTTTTACCTGCTTGAACAGTTTCCAGCAAGCGGTTGTGCAAAACAGCTTCCCCGCGTAACGTATAAAAATCCTGTTCGAAAATGACGAAGTCCGCGTCGTAACCCGGAAGCAACATTCCTTTTCGTCCGTGGGTGTCCGTCGCGATATGCGGATTTTTCGTAAACAATAATAACGCTTCATACATCGACAAAACTTCATTCGTTTTATTGATGTTCCCTGCTGTTCCGGTCGTCGCGGCATACAAGGCCCGCCGGACATCCGGATTCGAGATCGGCGCATCCGATCCGCCACATAGAAGCGCTCCCGTTTCCCTCAGTGACTTCAATCGATAAGCCCAATCGAGACGGTTCAGACCAAGACGTTCCTGCGCAAAATCTGCATCATCGAGCAGGAAGACAGGTTGGACGTCAATCAAGACCGGCAATTTACGAATCCGTGCCAATAGTTCCGGACGGACGACCGTCGCATGAATGATACGGTCCCGTGTTCCTTTTGGCGCCGGATATTTTTCGAGGACGGCGACAAAACGTTCGACCGCCAAATCGCCGATGACATGTGCCGCCACCGTGAAGCCGTAACTCCGGGCCCGTTTGACGAGTTGTTCCAATTGTTCCGGCGAATGGACTTCGATGCCGCGTGTCGTCGCATCATCCGAGTATCCTCTGCCAAGCAATGCTGTTCGTCCGCCAAGCGCTCCGTCAACAAAAAGTTTCATTGCGCCGGTCGACAGGGTCGATGGCAACACGGGATTCATCTGAATGAGTTGATCGATGACTAAATGATGAACAAGCAGATGGGCATGGAAGCCTGTTTCTTCCGTCACCTCCCGGTATGCCTGCAGGACTTCTTCTAAATCACCGTGATACGCTAAATCTTCCGTATGCGCAGCAATAATTCCGTGACGGTACAAGTCTTTGATTGCCGACCGCAACGAGGATTTATTCCGCTCGACCGATCCGGATTGTAAGGCGTACAGCGGTTCAATCGCTGCATCGTAAAGGAATCCGTCTGCTTCTCCTGATTCAAGTAATCCGATTTTCCCGCCTTCGACGACAGTTGAGGCTTTATACCCCAGCTGTTTGAATAACACATCATTAACGAGGACTGTATGCCGATCCGTCCGCTTTAAGAGCGCTGGTTCTGTCGGGAACAGTTGGTTTAACCATGCTTTCGTCGGCGCCCGGTCAAGCTTCGTTTCATCGTACCCTTCCGCCACATGTAACCCGTTGATTGCCTCTGCCTCAACAAATGCTTTTCCTAATTCCTCAAGTGTCGCATAGTTTGATGCATCGACCCGCCCGATCGCTTCTCCGTATCCGATTAAATGAATGTGCGCATCCGTGAAGGCCGGGTAAACAGCTTTCCCGTTCAGGTCAACGATTGACAGAATCCGTCTTCCGAACCGTCGGCGTAACTTTCCTTCTTCCCCCATTGCAATGATACGCGTTCCTTCAACGAACATCGCCGAATGAATGTCTGTTTCATGCGACATCGTTCGAATGATTCCGTTCACATACAGTTTCCCCATCTCAATCGCTCCTTTTTTTACAAAAACAGGGTGACCTGGACGGCCACCCTGAATTGTCAGTGATGATTATGCATGCATCGTTTCCGGTTGACCGCATGCTTTTCGAATACGTTCAATCGAATTAGGATCAAACTGTTGTAACACTTGTTCCCCTAACGCAATCGTCCGTTCATAGTCTCCTGCAAGGAACTTCGTCTCAGCAATCGTCAACGACATATGTATCTCGTTATCTTGTCGACGGAATCGATTGGCGTATTGGACGAGTCGCTCTGCATACGTGACTTCGAATACTACTTTATCTATCCGTTCTTGCAATATTTTAAACGTTCCGTTGACATCTTCACTTTGCGAAACGATGTAATGGACGTTAAACGGTAACTCTTCCAACCGCATCTCAAGTGTCTGCAGTGAACGGCTTGATGCCTGCAAAGCCTCTTCGACGTCTGCCGGAATTTTCGGGAGACCGAGTCGTTTTAAGCGTAATCGGATGGTCGATAACAGTTGACGCCACTCGGCAACACGTTGACGGACTTCCGTTTCTTCCTTCCGTAATGCCTGCAGTTCAACAGCGAACCGTTCATATTGAAGCATCAGCTGTTCTTCCAAACGGACCGCATCCCGCATTTGATCTTCAAGCATGCTGAAAGGAATGATCCGGCTCGCAATCGATTCATCTAAATCTTTTGCTGCTCCGAACAACATTTCTTCATCGCGCTGAATCGATTCGTAATGTTCCCCTAAATCTGCTGAAATCTCGTAATTCTCACGGAGCATGCTGAATTCCTGCGCCAGTTGATGGACCTTTTCCCGCATCCGTAATGCTTTTTGTTTCAATGATTGATTTTCTTTTTTGACATGATGTCTTGCATCGACTTCCCGCCGGAATGTATCGTACATTTGATCGATATCCGAAGCGAGTTGTTGCACCTGCTCTTCAAGTCCCGCGATTTCCAGGAATTCGAGTTTTTTGACGAGGCTCAGACGTTGTTCTTCAAACCGTTTGATATCCGACTGCATTCCGAGAGGTTCAAGCGGATAACCGTCAAGCGTCATTTCTTTGTATCCGGCACTGAGCTGGTCAATCCGTTGACGTAATTCATGCGCAAGTGTCTTCCATTGTTGCGGAATCACTTCGACGAGTTGGCGTGTTTCTTCTACTTTTGCTTCCAGTAACAGACTGGTCTCATAAGCTTTCGTCACTTCGCCCGCCTCTTCAAAGGCAACCATCTCGACGCGTAACCGGTCGATTTGTTCCGCCTGCTCTTCTAAATTAGGTAATGCAGGTCCGAATGACGTCGCCTGCAACAACAGCGATTTACGAACTTGGCTCGAATTTGTTTCGCCTTGCGCCTTGAGTTCCGCCAAGACCGACTGATTCGTTTTGAATGTTGACATCTCTGCCAGCATTTCATCAATTAATCCTTCCAGTTCGGCAATTAATTGTTCTGTCACTTCCAGATCATTTTTGACCGCAACAAACCGGTAACGATCCAATCCTTCTTCCGCTCGATATAATGTCTCGTCGATTTGTGCGACGTGGACTGTCACGAGTTCCTCCCATGCTTGATGCCAGGAAGTGAATTTCGTCTCCGTCTCACCCGCCATCGGGAGTTCCTTCAGTTCTTGCAACTCCTTCGGAATCGACGCGCTGATGATTCCTTGTTTCCGAAGATCAAGTTCATCGATTTTCGTATAATATTTTTTCCGACTGACCATGCTGAACAGCATGACGAGTAATACGATGACGATGACGCCAATCACCCATGCCCACATTTGCTACGACCTCCACCCTATCAAGCGACTTTATATTTTGAGAAATTCGCTTTAATCTTATCCTTATAATAGTATAGCGCAACCGATTTGCATAGATTTACTCGGGCTTTTACTAATTTCTTCCGGATTTTTAAGTCGGAATTCCTGAAATCAATTGTTTGTCAGTCGCGGGAAAACCCGATAAGATGAATGAAATATGATTTTTCAGGAGGAATTCTATATGTTTGAGACAACGACTTATGATGGCGATCGTACAAAACAATACGAGATGTTGAATAAACAGCTTGATGCTTTGCTGACGGGAGAAACAAACCAGATTGCCAATCTGTCAAATGCAAGTGCACTCCTCGGTCAATTTCTCGACCGAACAAACTGGGTCGGTTTTTATCTGATGGATCAAGAACAAAACGAATTGGTGCTCGGACCATTCCAAGGATTACCGGCATGTGTCCGGATTCCGCTTGGTCGTGGCGTTTGCGGTACAGCGGCACAAGATCAGACGACACAACTCGTCATGGATGTTCATGCGTTCCCGGGACACATCGCCTGTGACGCGGCCACGAATTCGGAAATCGTCGTCCCGTTGATTAAAGACGGAAAAACGATTGGTGTCCTCGATATCGACAGTCCTGAACTCAGCCGTTTCGATGAGACGGATCAAGCCGGTCTCGAAGCATTCAGCGAAATTCTTCTTCGTCATATTTGATTGACAGCACGAATCAGCAGACGTATACTTGTAAAAGTGCAGAAATGATAACGATAGCGGTCAAATCGCTTGCGTATCACATTTCATGACTCGGCTTTGCCGGAGGGGCATCGTGTAACTTTGCTATCAAGCGAGGGTGCCACATCATGAAATGGGCGTAACGTGGGTTTGATGGCGTTATTATTTTTATGCAAATAATAACGAACACTAAGGAGGAGTCTTATTATGGCTCGCTATACAGGTCCAGCTTGGAAACTTTCACGTCGTCTCGGTATCTCACTTACTGAAACAGGAAAAGAAATCGCAAAACGTCCGTACGCTCCAGGACAACACGGTAACAGCCGTCGTAAAATGTCTGAGTACGGTCTTCAACTTCAAGCGAAGCAAACGCTTCGTCACATGTACGGAGTAAACGAACGCCAATTCAACCGTATCTTCAACGATGCTGGCAAAATGCCTGGTATCCACGGTGAGAACTTCATGTTCTTACTTGAAGCACGTCTTGACAACGTCGTTTACCGTATGGGTATGGCTCGTACACGTCGTGCTGCTCGTCAGCTCGTCAACCACGGTCACATCCAAGTTGATGGCGCTCGCGTCGACATCCCGTCGTTCCGCGTGAAACCAGGTCAAACGATCTCAGTTCGCGAAAAATCGAAGAACTTTGTCGTTATCAAAGAAGCACTCGAAGTTGCACCAGCAACTAAAGACTTCGTTACTTTCGATGCTGAGAAGCTCGAAGGAACGTTCGTCCGTCTTCCAGAGCGTTCTGAATTGAACGATCAAATCCAAGAACAACTCGTCGTTGAGTACTACTCACGTTAATCAGTTGTTTCAAGCATCCACTCCGGTGGGTGCTTTTTTTATGTTTCCCTTTTGCTTTTTTTGTGTTAACCTTTATTTTATATTGGTTAACACAAAAACATAGAGGACGTGTCATCTTATGAAAACAAAAGATCTTACATTTATTGCGTTAGGTGCTGCCATCATTTCTGCGGTCAGTCTGTTGCCGCAACTTCAACTCGTCGGTCCTGTGCCCATCACACTGCAAATGCTGGCCATCATGACGGTCAGCGCCATTCTCGGCGCGAAACGCGGCGGACTGGCTGTCTTGATTTTCTTATTGCTTGCCGCTGCCGGTCTCCCGTTGCTCGGTGGAAAAGGAGGACTTGCCCCGTTCGTCGGTCCGACTGTCGGTTATCTGATTGCTTTTCCGATTGCCGGTTTCTTCATCGGTCTGGTCGCTGAAAAGACCCGCCGTTTCCTGCCGTTGTTCATCGGGATGATTGTGTTTGGACTTGGTCTTGTCTATGTCCTTGGTACATTCGGATTAATGCTGGTTCTCCACCTTTCCTTCATGGATGCCCTGGTCATCAACACACCGTTTATTTTGGGAGATGTCCTGAAAGCATTGCTTGCAACGACAATCGCGGTTCGACTGCTTCCGCTCCGGTTGTTCCGTGTCGCTTAAACAAAAAAACAACGCTGACGAAATCGTCAGCGTTGTTTTTCATTCTATTTAAGTATGTTCAAGCACGAAGTATTTCTTTTTCCCGCGGCGGATAATTGTAAAATCACCGATCGCATCTTGTTTTGTGATCTCTTTTGTTAATTCTTGTTCACGATCTCCATTGATGTAAATCGCACCGTTCGTTACATCTTCACGTGCTTGACGTTTTGACGGGCTGATTTTGGCTTCAACAAGGATATCGACCAGATTGGTTGCTTCACCGAGTGTGAAACGCGGCATGCCTTTAAAGGCATCGGCAATATCTTCTGCTTTCAACGATTTGATTTCCCCGCTGAAAAGTGCTTTTGTAATGCGTTCCGATTGTTCAAGCGCCTCTGCTCCGTGAACAAGAACCGTCATCTCTTCAGCCAACCGGCGTTGCGCGACGCGTTTTTCCGGTGCCGTTTCGACTTCCTGTTGGAGTGCGTTGATTTCGTCAGGTGTCAGGAACGTAAAGTATTTTAAGAACTTGATGACATCGAGATCGTCGACGTTGAACCAGAACTGGTAAAATTCGTACGGCGTCGTTTTATCGGCATCGAGCCAGACTGCTCCGCCGGCTGTTTTCCCGAACTTTTGTCCATCCGATTTTGTCACAAGCGGTACGGTAATCCCGAATGCCTTTTGATCGTGACCGACACGGCGGATCAATTCCATTCCAGCTGTGATGTTCCCCCACTGGTCACTTCCGCCGACCTGCAGGCGGCATCCTTCATTTTCATACAGCTTCAGGAAATCGAATGACTGAAGCAACATGTAAGAAAACTCCGTGAATGAAATCCCATTTTGCAGACGCGAGTCAACGGAATCTTTCGCGAGCATGTAGCTGATCGGGAAATGTTTTCCGATATCACGTAAGAAATCAATGATCGTCAAATCCTTTGTCCAGTCAAGATTGTTCGCAATCGTCACCGGATTTTCACCATCAAGCGGTAAAAAGCGGGATAACTGCCCTTTAATCCGGTTAGCAAATTCTTCAACGATATCTGATGTATTCAATGAGCGTTCCGTCGAACGACCGCTTGGATCCCCGATCATCCCTGTCGCTCCGCCAACTAATCCAATCGCATGATGTCCTGCTTCCTGGAAGCGTCGTAAGACAAGAATCGGCAGTAAATGTCCGATGTGGAGCGAATCAGCTGTCGGATCGAATCCTGTGTAAAGTGTCGTCGGACTGGAAAGTAACTCCTTAATTCCTTCTTCATCCGTCATCTGGCTGATCAATCCGCGAAACTCTAAATCTTCAAGTAACGTCATCTGTCTTCCCCCTAAAATAGTCTAAAAAAAAACCGTCCCCTCGTCTGAAACGAAGGGACGGAATATTCCGTGGTACCACCCTAATTGCATGAAAATCATGCCACTTAGATTGCCGATAACGGGGCAGTCCGCTTGATTTCTCAAGAAGCTCCTGGAAGCGTAATTCATGAAGCGCTATGTCCTAGTTCGCAGCACCACTAGGTCTCTGATACAGGGAGCGGTTCATTACTTTTTTCCAATCACAGCTGATTTTACTATACATTTGATGAAGCTGTTTCCATGATACGTTGAAGCAGAATCCACTGTCAAGCCATTTTCTAATACTTCAGTTATGGTATAATACGTCTATCTGTGATTTAATGTTAATTTACACCCAAGTTTAAGATGTAAAGGAGATCATTTATGCGCGAGAACTGGTTCAAGTTTTGGAATCATCCCCGGACGAAAGCCGTTCGGCACTGGTCAAATATCACATATGATGTGTCTTGGAATATCATTTTATTCCTCATTATAGGGGTCCTGTTGGTCGGAAGTTTTTCTGTCGGAGCAGCTGGCGGCTATTTCGCTTCGCTCGTCAAAGATACAAAAGCTCCGAAACTAACAGAAATGAAACAACAAGTAAACAGTTACGCCGTTACGAGTGAGATCTACTGGGGAAGTGGCGAAAAGCTGACGAACATCGCCACAGACGAAGAACGTCAACCTGTCAATATCAAAGAAATTTCTCCTTATCTGCTCGATGCTGTTTTATCAACGGAAGATGTTGATTTCTATGAGCATGATGGAGTCGTTCCAAAAGCCACTTTACGTGCCGTCTTACAGGAATTGACGAACTCGTCTTCTCGGACGGGCGGAAGTACGTTAACACAACAATTGATTAAAAACCAAATTTTGACGAATGAAGTATCTTTTGAAAGAAAAGCGAAAGAAATCATTTTGGCACTTCGTCTCGAAAATGCAATGACTAAAGATGAAATTCTTCAAGCATATCTGAACGTCGTTTCATTCGGACGGAATTCACTCGGGCGAAATATCGCCGGAATCGAAGCTGCGTCACGTGGTGTATTCAATAAACCCGCTAAAAAACTGACATTACCGCAAGCAGCATTCCTGGCCGGTATTCCAAAAAACCCTTACTACTATACGCCTTACCTTCAAGGTGGGGTCGTCAAAAAAGATTTGACGCCGAGTACCAATCGGATGAAAACCGTCTTGAAGCGGATGTATGTCGCAAAAAGTATTACAAAAGCCCAATATGAAAAAGCTGTAAAATACGATATTACAAAGGACTTTGCCAAAACCTCAAAACGTTCCCGCGATACGTATCCTTACGTCTATGATTTAGCCGAAAAAGAAGCACTTAAAATCATGACCAGCTATTTCATGAAACAGGACGGGATTAAAGAGGATGAAGTCAAACCTTCTGAACTGGCCGAAGTCAAAGCCAACTACCGGGATCAGGCGATGATTGCCATGAAACAAGGTGGATATAAAATTCATTTGACGCTCGATAAAAAGATTCATGAAGCGATGCAGGCACCGGCTAAAAATGCGGCCAATTTCCCAAGTGCGCCGCAATACAAACAAGTCGTTAATCCAAAAACGAAAAAGACCGTCACGAAAAAAGATCCGGAAGAGACCGCTGCGGTTATGGTTCAAAATGAAACCGGCCGGATACTGGGATTTGTCGGTGGACGTTACACGGATGGGACAGCGGATGACTTCAACCGCGCTTTCCAGGCGAAACGCCAAATCGGTTCTACCGCTAAACCGATTCTTGTTTATTCAAACGGAATTGAAAACGGATTGATCACACCGGCATCCACCATTAATGACGAAGAATATTATTACCAGACCGTTCCGCGTCAACCCGGTGATAACCCGATCAATAACGAAGGCGGACGTTACCGCGGAAACGTCACTGTCCGGGAAGCACTGGAACTCTCGCTTAACGTTCCTGCCGTTAAAACGTATGAAAAGATGAACATGTCGAACTCGATTCAAAAATTAGTGGATATGGGAATTGAAATTCCCGATAACATCCGCTATGCACCATCTGCCGCGTTAGGAACGATGGAAATCACACCGGTCGAACTGGCCGGCGCCTATGCGACACTTGCCAACTACGGGCAATACGTCAAACCGTATGTCATCTCGAAGATTACGAAAGACGGCAAAAACATCTATAAAGCAAAATCAAAGAAAAAACGGATTTACCAGGATCGGACGGCTTATTTAACGCTTGATATGATGCGAGGTGTCTTTGATAAAGGAACGGCGCAATATGCCAATTCATTACTCAAGGCACCTGGTGATTGGGCAGGTAAAACCGGGACGACGAATGAAATCAAAGACTCATATCTTGTCGGTTCAACACCTGGTGTCACGCTTGCCGTCTGGACCGGACATGACCAAAACAACTCCTTGATGGGTGCGACGACGTACTATCAACGGACACAAAATCTTTGGGCTCAAATGGCGAATCTGACATATAACGCAAACAGCAGTTACTTCAAGTCAGGTGCCCGATTCAATCAGCCAGCCTCTGTCAGTGCAGACGACTTCAAAAATACCGGTCGTTTCAAAGAGGAAGATCAAAAGAAAAAAGAAGCGGAAGCGAAGAAAAAAGCGGAAGCGGAAGCGGAAAAGAAAAAGCAAGCCGAACAAGATCGAAAGAAAAAAGAAGCAGAAGCCAAAGCCGACGCTGACGCGAAACAGAAAGCGGACGACTCAAAAGCCAAAGCCGATGCTGACGCCAAACGTAAAGCAGATGAAGCAAAAGCCAAGGCAGATGCGGATGCCAAACGTAAAGCGGACGAAGCAAAAGCCAAGGCCGATGCGGATGCCAAACGTAAAGCGGATGAAGCAAAAGCCAAGGCCGATGCTGACGCCAAACGTAAAGCGGATGAAGCAAAAGCCAAAGCTGATGCTGATGCCAAACGTAAAGCGGATGAAGCAAAAGCCAAAGCTGATGCCAAAAAGAAAGCCGATGAGAATCGGAAAAATGCAGAGTAATCCAAGTTCCGTCACTCAAACACCGACTCTAAACAAGTCGGTGTTTTTTTAGGTTTCCTTTTAAAATTAAAAAATAAAACCACCTACTTCCGATTTTTCCGGAAATAGATGGTCTCGTTTTATGATGTTTCCTCAGTCTTCCATCGTCGACAAATCTCCCGTTTCAAGATTCAGCTCCCACGCCTTTAAAACACGACGCATGATTTTACCACTACGTGTTTTCGGTAATTTATCGCGGAAATCAATTTCACGCGGAGCAGCATGTGCGGCTAATCCTTCTTTGACAAACTTTTGAATTTCTTGTTTGAGCTCTTCTGTCGGCTCATAACCGTCTCTCAGCGAAATGAAGGCTTTAATGATTTCACCGCGAACCGGATCCGGTTTCCCGATGACACCCGCTTCTGCAACAGCCGGATGCTCGACTAAGCGGCTTTCCACTTCGAATGGTCCAACACGTTCTCCGGCAGTCATGATGACATCATCGACACGACCCTGGAACCAGAAGTATCCTTCATCGTCCATATAAGCCGAGTCCCCTGATACATACCACCCTTTAAAGAAATACGACTCGTACTTTTGCGGATTGTTCCAAATTTGGCGCATCATCGACGGCCAAGGTGTTTTTAATGCCAAATTTCCCATCCGGAACGGAGGTAACTCATTTCCCTGATCATCTACAATAGCCGCTTTTGTTCCCGGAATCGGTTTCCCCATCGATCCCGGTTTGATATCCATGGATTTGTAGTTACAGATCATCATGGCCCCTGTCTCCGTCATCCACCACGTATCATGAATCCGTTGATCAAAAGCTTCTTTCCCCCAGCGGATGACTTCCGGATTAAGAGGTTCTCCTACGGAAAGGACATGCCGTAAACTGGACAAATCATGTGTATTGGCGACTTCCGCCCCTGCTCCCATCAGCATTCGGAAAGCAGTTGGTGCGCTGTACCACACAGTTACTTTATATTTCTCGATGACACTGTACCAGAAGTCCGGGTTAAAGCGACCGCCTACGACAACATTCGTCGCACCGTTTAAGAAAGGTGCAAAGATACCGTAGCTTGTCCCCGTGACCCATCCCGGATCTGCCGTACACCAGTAGACGTCGTCTTCCTGTAGATCAAGCACCCATCGTCCTGTCATCATATGTTGGATCATGGCATTTTGAACATGTAAAACGCCTTTCGGTTTACCCGTCGAACCCGATGTATAATGAAGAATCAAACCATCTTCCCGGTCCAGCCAGACAGGCTCAAACGATTCAGATGCTTGTTGAAACGCTTGTCGGAAGTCCTTGATTTTATCGTCTTCCTCGACGTCTTCATCAACCAGGAAAATCTGTTCGAGAGATGTCAGCTCATCAACAGGAACACGCGGCAATAAGGCTTTTGTCGTAATCAGCATTTTTGCTTCCGAATCCAGCAGGCGATCCCGGACTGCCTGCTCCATGAAGGCTTCGAATAGTGGACCGACAATCGCGCCGACTTTCAACGCACCGAGTAAGGCAAAATACAATTCCGGTGAACGTGGCATGAAAATGAAAATCCGATCTCCCGCTTCGATTCCTGCGTCTTTCAGGACGTTCGCCGCTTTATTCGTCAGTCTTTTCATATCGGCATACGTAAACGTCTGTTCCGTTGTCCCGTCAAAATAAATCAATGCCGTCTTATTGGCACGTTCACCTTCTGCATGACGATCGATTGCTTCGTAGGCCATGTTGACTTTCCCCGTCGTCGACCACGAAAAATACTGTTCCGCTTCTTGCCAATCATATGAATCTGAACCATCATATTCGGATAACCAATGCTTCCCCGGAAGCGCTTTCAAAACTTTCATGTCTCGTTCCTCCCCTTCACTGTTCTCTCCTACATTATAAGCTAGTTATCGTGTAGTTCAATCCATTTGCCGTCAATTTGTTAAAAAATCCCTCTCTTTCTTTTGCTGCTTTCGATTATAATGAACAAGAAGGTGGTGACGCTTACATGTTTGAAAAACAATTCAATCATCGTACTCATGAAACATCGCTTGGTCCGGTGGAAATCGAAGGACCAGTCACAAGCCAGATCCTTGCTACTTACACACTCGATCCCGGGCTGACAGCTTTTCGACAACCAGCGGAGCAACACGAAGCACTCGTTGAGATCGCTGCGTTGGAAGAAGGACGCATCATCATCGCCCGACAAGGAAATGATATCATCGGCTACGTAACATTCCTGTATCCCGATCCGTATGAGACATGGAGCGAAGGGAACAATCCGTATATTTTAGAACTGGGTGCCATCGAAGTGGCAGCCCGTTTTCGGGGACAACAAATCGGTAAGAAACTCCTCGAAGTTTCGATGCTCGATCCGGCGATGGAACATTATTTGATTTTAACGACAGAATATTATTGGCACTGGGATTTAAAAGGAAGTGGTTTATCCGTTTGGGACTACCGCAAAATCATGGAAAAGATGATGAATCACGGTGGTTTGGTGTTTTTCCCGACGGACGATCCAGAAATCGCCTCGCATCCTGCCAATTGTTTAATGGCACGGATCGGTAAACATGTCGCACCTGAAGTCGTAGCGCATTTCGATGCCTTACGGCTCCGCCGTCGCTTCATGTACGATTAAGGAGGGATCGCATGTTAATCGAACAAATCATGAAGACACACTGTATCACCATCCAACCTACGAATTCAATTGCTCATGCGGCTGAGTTGATGCGCCGTCACAAAATCCGTCACTTGCCTGTGACGAACGCCCGTCAGGAACTGCTCGGGCTGATTGGTCTTCAGGAGATGCAAAGCGCAAGCAGCGTCTTTCACCCGGAAACTTTTTTGAAGGATCAGCAAAATGCTGTTTCAAGCATCATGCAACGAACACCCATCACCGCTCACCCGCTCGATTTCATCGAAGATGCGGCGGTCTTATTTTACGAACACCGTCTCTCCTGTCTTCCGATTGTGCGGGGACGAAGATTGGTCGGCTTAGTGACAGAGACGGATTTGTTGCGGACATTCGTCCAATTGACTGGTGCCCTTGAACCGAGTTCCCAAATCGAAGTCCGCGTCGAAAATACGGCAGGAACACTTGCTAAAATTGCCGGACTCCTGGCGAAAACAAACGTCAACATCCTAAACGTCCTGGTCTACCCGACAAATGATCCGTACGTCCGAATCGTCGCTTTTCGTGTCCAAACAATGAATCCAATCCGCGTCATCGAAAAATTACGAAAGGAAGGATTCGACGTCGTCGGTCCTGACATGAGCCGATGAAGGAGTTTGCTTATCTTTACAGCCCGGAAGAGGCCGCCTACCGGTTCTCCGACTCCCATCCGTTTAATCCGATCCGACTCGAATTGACCTTGTCGCTGTTGGAAGCAACCGGTGCTCTCGAGACCGTCGATTGCATCGTCCCCCGTCCGGCAACCGACGAGGAATTGTCGCTGATACACGATGCGGACTACATACAGGCGGTGAAACTCGCAGGACACGGCGAACTTTCTCCGATGAAGGCGCAAATGTACGGATTAGGGACTGAGGATACCCCGCTGTTTGACCAGATGCATGAGAGTGCGGCCTTGCTCGTCGGCGGAACGATTGAAGCATGCGAACTCGTCCTGTCCGGTCAATACCGGCGGACATTCCATATCGGAGGTGGACTGCATCACGGCTTTCGCGGACGGGCTTCCGGTTTTTGTATCTACAACGACACTGCCGTCGCGATGGCAGCCATGATTCAAAAATACGATTGCCGGATTTTATACGTCGATACCGATGCCCATCACGGTGATGGTGTTCAATGGGCGTTTTACAACCGGGCGGATGTCATGACATTGTCGCTTCACGAAACCGGACGTTACTTATTTCCCGGAACCGGAATGGTGACGGAGCGTGGAGCAGAGGAAGGCTACGGCTGGAGCTGGAATGTTCCCTTTGACGCTTTTACGGAAGACGCTTCTTTTTTGCAGGCTTACCGGACTGTTTTGTTCGAAGCATGCGAACTCTTTAAACCGGATCTCATCATTACTCAAAATGGTGCAGATGCACATGCCCTTGATCCCTTGACCCATCTGTCGTTAACGATGGAAAGCTACGAACAGATTCCTCAAATCGCTGTTGAGGCTGCTGACCGGTACACAGACGGCCGGATTGTCGCTTTAGGTGGCGGCGGGTACGATTGGTACCGCGTCGTCCCTCGCGCCTGGAGTCAAGTATTTGCTGCTTTAACGAATCAATCTCCCTTCCACGGGAATCTTCCGGAAGAATGGATTCAGCGATGGCAGAAAGAGAGTCCGACGGTTCCGGTGACATGGGCCGATCCTGTTCCGCTGTATCCGATGATTCCTCGTCGTCCGGAAATCGAAGAAAAAAACTGGGAGACCGTTAAACGATTACTGTGGCCGTTCATCGATGATTCTAAAAAAGAACACTTATCGTTCTCCTCCCCTTATTCAAATGATTAAAAATGTCTTGTTCTTTTCACAATTACTTCGTGGGCATTTCACAAGTTCTTGTTATACTGAATAAGCTTTCATTACTTTATTTAGTAAACGAAAATTGGGGGAATCCGTGTTGAAGAAAAAAACAATAGGCTTCATGGGGATGTTTTTCGCGACAGGACTTTTGCTTGCCGGATGCGCGAATGACAAACAAGCAATGGATCACGATACAATGCAAGGCTCGGGAAAAAAACCGGTCGACGTTACAGTTGATGTACCGGCGAAGACGATGGAAAACCAAAAAGTAGTTTTCCAAGCGACAGCACTTGAAAACAAAAAGGCTGTTAATCTGGAAAACGTAGCTTTCGAAGTCTGGAAAGCGGATGAAAAAGAAGCGGTTCATCAAAAGTTTAAAGCGGCATTAAAAAAGAAAGGTACTTATCAAGCCGAAGCCAAGCTTGCCGAAGGCGAATACGAAGGTCTTTATCATATCAATGATAAAAACGGACTCCACCATATGGATAAGATCTCATTCGTCGTCATGGATCACTCGCACGAAGGCACAAAAAAGAAGAAGACTGAACATGCACATGAACACGCTACCGTTGAAGGATTATCCGTTCATTACATGGGCGCTAAAACAATGAAAGCCGGGTCAAAACTTCCCGTCTCCTTTCATGTTTTCCTAAACGGCAAACCGCTCAAGGCAGATGTTCAAATTGAAGTCATCGAACCCGGTATCGAAAAACATACGTATCTGCCGCTCACTAAAAAATCGGATCAATACGTAGGTGAAGTCTCATTGACACATCCAGGAGAGACCATCGTCCGACTTCATGTCGAGAACGATCAATTACACCATCACCAAGACCAAACGATCGTCGTTAAACGATAAAAAAAGTCTGTTTCTTTTCCAATCGGAAAGGAACAGACTTTTTTAGATCAAGAACGTGTAGAATCCCGTTGTTCGATTCGGTGTGGTAACGTCACATCGTTTGTCTCGATTTCTTCTTTATTGAGGATTTTCGTCAACAAACGCATGGAAACGGCTCCGATATCATACATCGGTTGAACGACCGTCGTCAGTTTTGGACGAATCATCGTCGCAAGACGTGTGTTATCATGACCGATGACTTCAAAGTCTTCTGGAACTTGATGACCGGCATCTTGAAGAGCGTGAATGACACCAA
The DNA here is from genome assembly GCF_018618775.1 of Exiguobacterium sp. s138. Taxonomy (NCBI): domain Bacteria; kingdom Bacillati; phylum Bacillota; class Bacilli; order Caryophanales; genus Exiguobacterium; species Exiguobacterium sp. s138. Next base: position 19,487 of record NZ_JACSMW010000003.1, read on the forward strand.
GCGCCATTTCGTCTGTCCCTGCAAAAATCGCACGCGGACAAGCATCCCCGAGTTCAAGTAATTGGTTCATCGCCTTCATACCTGAATCGTACGTGTAGTTTCCAAGGACAACGTTTTGCTCATCAAACGGTAAATTAGCTTCTTCCAAGGCGCTCCGGTAGCCGGCAAATTTCTTTTCGCCATTAATTTGTTGTTCCAGTGGCCCAGTAATGAATCCGATCCGTTTATGACCATTGTCAATCAGAGATTTTACAGCATCATGTGCAGCACTTTCGTAATCAATATTAACGGCCGGCAAATCATAATCTTGGTTTAAAGTAGCCGCCAATACAATCGGAACAGGTGATGTTTTAAATTCACGGACAAGATCTTCATGAAGACGCCCGCCCATGAAGATGATTCCATCGACTTGTTTACCAAGTAACGTATTCAACAAATGAATTTCTTTTTCAGGATTTTGATCTGAGTTACATAGGATGATATTGTACTTATACATCGTTGCAACGTCTTCAATTCCCCGCGCTAAATCTGCAAAAAAGATATTTGAAATATCCGGTACGATAACCCCGACAGTCGTCGTTTTCTTACTGGCAAGACCTCGCGCGACGGCATTCGGACGGTAGCCGAGCTGGTCGATGGCATCCTGTACTTTTTTCCGTGTCGACGGTTTGACGTTCGGATTTCCATTCACTACACGCGAGACGGTCGCCATGGAGACGGCGGCTTCCCGTGCGACATCATAAATCGTTATATTACTGTTCAAAACAAATTCCTCCTTATTTTAGACAACCTTTTTGTTTTCATTCTTGTTTTCATTTTTAGGCAACACGAAAGGAAGACAGGAAAAGATAACTTTCTTTTCCCATTCTTCCCTCATTGTAAAACGTTTTCATTCGCTAAAGAACAGTCTTTTTAGAAAATCATTGAACGTTTAGTGCCGGAAAAGTAGAAGTCAGATTCTCTATGAACGAATCGAACTCATTAAAATCTAATTGTTGGTTTGCATCCGATAACGCAAGCGCCGGAAACGGATGGACTTCTACCATAACGGCATCAGCTCCGATCGCATACGCTGCTTTTGCAGTCGGAAGAAGTAAATCTTTACGGCCCGTCGAATGGGTTACATCGACCATGACCGGAAGATGCGTTTCTTGTTTGAGAATCGGAACGGCGGAGATATCGAGTGTATTGCGGGTCGCCCGTTCATACGTCCGAATTCCGCGTTCGCATAGGATCACCTGTTCATTTCCGCTTGCCATGATGTATTCCGCAGCGTACATGAATTCTTCAAGTGTAGCCGATAAGCCCCGCTTCAACAGCACCGGCTTGTTCGTCCGCCCTACTTCTTTCAATAAGTCAAAGTTCTGCATGTTGCGGGCACCGACTTGAATGATGTCTACGTAAGGAAGTGCTGATTCGACCGCGCTTGGCGTCATGATTTCAGAGATGACATGAAGACCATGCGCATCAGCTGCTTTTTTCAACATCTTTAATCCCTCTAATCCAAGACCTTGGAAATCGTATGGTGATGTCCGTGGTTTGTAAGCACCGCCACGCATGAATCGAACACCATGTTTCGCAAGTTGCTCTGCCACCTCAAACACCTGTTCTTCACTTTCGACTGCACATGGACCGGCAATCAATTGTTGGGAACCATCACCAATCACATCATCCCCGATGCGAATGATTGTATTCGTAGGTTTTTGTTTTCTCGAGACTAACAACTTCCGTGTCCGATCCTCCCCTTGAAGTTCAAGTGAGGCTTTAAAAATTTCTTTAAATACGTGCTGTAGGCGTCCTGTTTCAAATGGACCATGATTGCTCGCTGCAATCGATTCAAGCATCTGGCGTTCACGGACCGGATCATACCGGTCGATTCCCTGGGCACGTTTAACTTCACCAATTTCAACCGCTATTTCCCCTCGTTTATTAATTAACGCCAGCAACTCAGCGTTCACTAAATCAAGTTCATCCCGTAAACGTTTCAATTCTGCATGTTGATCCATTCTTCTACCACTCCCTAATCAGCATATAGCTCGTAATAGCAACTAATTATAGCGAACTCTTTTGCAATTGTATATAAAGAAAGCGTACTACCCGTTAAAAGTCAGGCAGTACGCTCCGATTCTTTATTTTTTAGGTTTCTTTTCATGGCTTAATTTTGACTGAGGATCGTTATCCTCATCTTCTGAATCATCCTGCTCTTCTTCGAGATGCTCACGGAAATCCGACAGTTCTGCAACGGTTTCTGTATCGAGTTGTTCTGCGACAGAAGCGCCGTCCACTTCATCCCCGATTTCACGTTCGATATCACGGACCAGTTGTTCCGCTTCTGCAAGTGCAGCATCGATGCTCGATTGGTCTTTTTCAAAACCGGCATATTGCGCCGCTTCCTGGACTGTCGGATTCTTTTTCGCTTTTTCAATGACAGGTGCTGCTTTATCTTTTGCTAATTGAATCCATTCGCCTACGAGTGGTTCTGCTTTTTCGCGAACGACCTGTGTCTGTTCGTTTAAACGTTGGCGTGCCGGTGCTGTCCGCTCATCAAGCATTCCGCGCATTTCACGACCCGATTTCGGACTTGATAATAAAGCCGCTGCTGCGCCGATTAGTCCACCGACGATGATGCCGGCAAGGAATCCGCCACCTTTAGAAGTATCTTGTGCTTGGTATGGATGTTGTTTTGTCATTATGAACGATCTCCCTTCAACTCATCTGGAATACTCTCGACATCCGGGACAGAAACGATTTCCGGTGTAACCGGTGTTTCTGCTTTTTTACGGAAGCGACGACGCGGTTTCTTTTCGACTGTTGTTGTAGCTGTTGTCGAAGAGGTCACGTCTTGGCCTGGTTCAGGCTTATTTTTTTTAAACAGTTCAACCGCGACTGATCCCCAACGGACAGCTTGTGCGATTTGTTCTTTGTTTGTATCGGCAGCACCTGCGACCGTGTCAGACACAGTACGAACTGAATCTGTTACTTTATTGAGCGATGTTCCGAGTTCTTCGATCGAGTTCGCAACCGGTGCAAGTAATTCTGTTTTTTCTTCAATCGTATCGACAAGACGGTTCGTTTTGTGTAACAACGCTGTCGTCTCCATCATGATGCCGTCTAATTGACGCTCAAGCCCTGCTGTCGTATCTGCTACGTTGTTAAGTGTCTTGCCTGCTGCGCTCAATACGCGTGCGAGGAAGATGACGAGTACTACGAATGCAATCGCAGCAACCAGTCCGGCAATTCCGCCTAATGTAATTTCCATGGTTCGTGCCTCCAATTTCTTTTGCTAGTGTCTAGTTGGTAGTTCGACGTCGGAGAAGTTGTTCCTGCTACTCCAAATGGTTTATTTCCGTTACAATGATAAATGAAACCTACATACATCATTTTGAGGAGGAACTTTTCATGCGTGACCCGCGCCTAACACAACTCGCAACGAATCTTATCAATTATTCAGTAGCACTTGCTCCTGGTGAAAAAGTCTTGATCGAGAATTTCGGAATCGAACGTGAACTTGTCGAAGCACTCGTTGATGCCGCTTATGAAGCCGGCGGTCTTCCATTCGTCCTCTTAAAGGATAACCGTGTGTTACGGAAATTGTACCGCAATGCGTCGGAAGAACAACTTCAGTTGATGGCAGACATCGAACAAAAACAAATGCAGGCGATGGATGCTTATATCGGTCTGCGTGCAGGAGACAATATCAATGAACTTTCCGATGTCCCGTCTGACAAAATGAAGCTGTACGGTAAAACGCTCGGTAAAATGCATACCGAAGATCGTGTCAAAGGTACGAAATGGGTCGTATTGCGCTTCCCGACGACTTCAATGGCCCAACTGGCGAACCAGTCGACAGAAGCTTTCGAAGATTTCTACTTCGATGTCTGTACGCTCGATTACGCGAAGATGGGTGAAGCGATGACGCCCCTCGTCGATTTGATGAATAAAACAGACCGCGTTCGTCTCGTCGGTCCCGGAACAGACCTGACTTTCTCAATCAAAGACATTCCAGCCATCAAGTGTGCCGGCAATGCCAATATTCCGGACGGAGAAGTCTTTACGGCACCGGTCAAAGATTCAATCAACGGAACGATTTCATACAATACACCTTCCCCTTACCAGGGCTTTACCTTCGAGAACGTCAAACTGACGTTTAAAGACGGAAAAATCGTCGAAGCGACTGCGAATGATACGGAACGCATCAACCAAGTATTTGATACAGATGCCGGAGCTCGTTTCGTCGGAGAATTCGCAATCGGTGTCAACCCATTCATCCAACACCCGATGAAAGATATCTTGTTTGATGAAAAAATCGACGGCAGTTTCCACTTTACGCCTGGTCAAGCATATGCCGAGGCATACAACGGAAACGACTCATCCATCCATTGGGATCTCGTGAACATCCAACGTCCTGATTACGGCGGCGGAGAAATCTGGTTTGATGATGTTTTGATTCGCAAAGACGGTCGCTTCGTTTTACCTGAACTCGACGTCTTGAATCCTGAAAACTTAAAGTAAGGGAAAACGGATGGCTTATTCCACATAGGATGAAGCCATCCGCTTTTTTAAGTTATTTTTTTAATGTCGCGCGCAACATCCAAATTTGTTTCTCGATTTCTTTTGCTTGTGCCAGCAAATCATCTTCAACCGTTACGTCTTGCGATTCAAGATGAACGATTGCATCTAGCATTTCTTTGCGAATCTGTTGGAAATCACTGATGACCGACTCCACCATTTCATCTGCCGATAAACCCGGTTTTGCTTCTTCAAGCGTCGTCTGCTCTAAATATTCCTTCAGCGTCGCAGAAGGCATTCCATTGTTCATCAACAGACGTTCTGCCACGACATCATATTGTTCTGAAACCCAAGTGTATAACTCTTCAAGTTTTACATGCAGCGTCAAGAAATCAGGACCTTTAATGTACCAGTGGTAGTTATGAAGTTTTACAAACAGTACCCCGTAGTTTGCCACCTGTTGGTTTAAAGCACTCTTAGCGTGATTACTAATCATGATCGATCTCTCCTCTCATAAAACTGTGTTTTGTTCTATATCGTCTTTATCCTTAAATAACAAAACTTAAACATGATTTCATGGGAGATTCTTTCAGAGACCGATAATGAAATTCCTTACTGGGATCGTTTTAATCCCTTGAGCATATAGCCTCCTTTGAAATCAACGGAATCAAATGCGACAAGAAAAGCTTTTGGTTCATATTCCTCGACCAGATTACGCAACACTTTCATTCTCGTCCGGGCTGCTAGTACATCCAGACGGTATCGAATTCCATCACGGCCCTGCCCTTGATAATGCGTGACTCCGAATCCGTTATCCCGGATGACCTGAATCAGCTCTGCTGGGAAGTCCTGTGTATGCACTTGAATCATGTTGTATCCGATTGCCAGCTTCCGTTCGACGAATCCTCCGATCAGAATTCCAAGCCCGAATCCAAGGGCGTAGACAATCATGCCGACTGTCGTCAAGTCACGGAATACGATTCCGAGCGCAAAGATATAAATCAACGTTTCAACCGTTCCTAACACACCTGCAATGATAGTTCTTCCTTTGACGAGCATGATGGTACGTAGTGTCAAAACAGGTACGTAAATCAGCTGCAACAGTAAGATGAGTAAAATTTGTCCCATGACGTCTTTCCTTTCTAAATAACATACCCCCACTATTCCAAAAATCAATTCAAGATGCAATCAAAAATTCAACAGATTTCTCCTCAAAATCACTTCCGATTTTTTGTTTCACGAAACCGACAAAAAAGACGCTGACAAATGAATGTCAGCGCCTGTTTATACTTCACGATATTACTTTGCGTTCTCGTACTGGTGTTGATACGTTTGAATGTCTCCTGCTCCCATAAAGAGCAACACGGCATTTTCATGTTTACGTAAAATCGATACATTGTCCCGCGTCAAAATATCAGACCCCGGCACTTTATCTTGTAAATCTTCTACACGGACTTGCCCTTCTTGCTCACGTGCCGATCCAAAGATTTCACACAGATAAGTAGCATCCGCCTCACGTAATGATGTCGCAAAATCATCCATGAATGACTTTAAGCGGGTATACGTATGCGGTTGGAAAATCGCTACGACTTCACGATCCGGATATTTCTTGCGTGCCGATTCAATCGTCGCACTGATTTCTTTCGGGTGATGCGCGTAGTCGTCAACAAGGATTTGCGAACCGAAGTTTGTTTCGCTAAAACGACGTTTCACTCCACCGAATGTAGACAGACGTGCAGCGACTTCTTCTTTGTTCAGTCCTTCATACTGGCAGATCGCAATGACAGACAACGCATTCAAGACATGGTGTCGGCCAAAACCAGGAATCAGGAACGTCCCGTAAAAATCATCCCGGAGATAGACATCAAATGATGTTCCGTCCGGCGTCGACGTCGCGTTTTCTGCACGGAAATCATTATTTTCTCCAAAACCATAATACAGAATCGGAACATTCGCCTGAAGGTTTTGCAGGTGCTCGTCATCTCCACAAGCAACGATTGCTTGTTTGACCTGCATCGCCATCTCTTGGAATGCCGAGACGACGTCGTCGATTCCCGTAAAGTAGTCAGAATGGTCGAAGTCAATGTTCGTCATGATGGCATAGTCCGGTTTGTAATATAAGAAGTGGCGTTTGTACTCGCACGCTTCAAAGACAAATGCTTTTGCTTCTGCCACACCGGCACCTGTTCCATCACCAATCAGAAATGCCGTTGGTGTAATTCCACTCAAGACGTGCGAGAGTAAACCAGTCGTCGATGTTTTACCATGTGATCCTGTAATCGCAACAGACCGATACTCATCTGCTAAATGCCCCAAGAAATCGTAATAGTGATAAATCGTCAAATCCAGTTCCTTTGCCCGAGCAATTTCTGGATGGTCATCCCCAAAAGCATTCCCTTGGATGATGACTTGATCTTCTTTAATGTTTTCCGCACTAAACGGGAAAAACGGAATTCCTTTTGCCCGTAAGGCATCCTCTGTAAAAATATGCTTGTCAATATCAGAACCTTGTACTTGATGATTCATTTCATGCAGTACTTGGGCGAGCGCACTCATCCCTGTTCCTTTAATCCCTACAAAATGATAATTTGTCATATATGAGCCCTCCAATTCACGTTCCGGTCCGTACCATCGGGCTTGGGTACAAAACCTGTACCATTATAGCAAACCGACTTATTTTTTACCATGTAAATTATTTTGTTCCCGACGTGCACGATACATCGCCATCAAGTCCTTCGTCGTCATCACGACGTTTACCGGCGGACCGACCGGCTTTTTGATTTGAATCGACTGGTTTGCCGTCGGTTCTGTTTCCACTGCAACTACTTGCTTCATTTCATCAACTGAAGCGTCGTCGGCAGAGAGCGGTTCTTCCATCTGAGAATCCACGTGTACCATATCTGTTGAGGACGGAATGGTTTCTGTTTCTTCCTGTACCGTCTGATCTGCTAAAGGAACCTCAGGAGTCGCTTCGATTTGCGTTTCCACTGTTTCTTCTTTGTCGGTTTCTTCTGCAACTGTTTCTTCTACCGTATCTTCTTTGTCCGTTTCTTCTGCACCCGGATTTTCTGCTTCTTCAACTGCATCCTCTTCTTCTTCAGGAAGAAGAGTTTCTGTTGACGCTTGTGCTTCGACTTGATTTTCGACAATATCCTCCGGCGAAGAATTTTCTTCAATCGACGGTTCCGGAACGAGAATCTCTGAATCTGTCATCGGTACTAAGCCAGCATCCGCTTCGGTTAGATCCGTCTGTTCCATCGTCTCGATCCGCGACCCTTCGTTCAATTCCTCTGTCTCATGTTCAAGCGACTCTTCTGATGACTTTTCCTCTTCATGTACACTTGAAACATCGACTTCAGATTCGTCCGAATGGATTTCCTCTTGGATCGACCGTTGCTTTTTAGGTCGTTGGAATCCGTAAATAGGCGATGGAACATCCGTCAACACGAATCGATCTTCACGTTCTTCTTTTTTGGGACGTTCGACGGGTTTCGTTTCTTTTTCGCCTGCTAATTCACGTCGAATCCGTGCTGCTTGTTCCTTTAACGACTGCTCATAACGATTGCTCATTCCCTCACCCCTCCATCTTGTTAAAAAATCGGCCGAATTATCGACCGATTAAAAATGCTTCCCCCGTTTTCGCGGTATCTTCGAGTACAAGAATTCCTTTTTCCTGCGGTGCATCCGGCAATGCCAGTTCCCGGGCAGAACAAAGCATTCCGCTAGAAGCCACTCCACGTAAAGCGGAAGGACGAATAATCAATCCGGACGGCATGACCGCCCCCGGTTTAGCGACGACTACTTTTTGTCCGGCGGCAACATTAGGTGCCCCGCAGACGATTTGCAGTGTCTGACCATCCACCTCTACCTGACAAACCGACAACTTGTCCGCATCTGGATGTTTTTCGGCAGATGCTACGAATCCGACGACGAATTTAGGTGAATAATCAATTTCACGTGCTTCAAAATTGATTCCATTTTCTCCTAGTACGCGTTGAATCGTTTCAACAATTTCCGGTGTCAAGTCGACCGGTCCTACAGCATTTAATTCAAACTGGTTTGATGCTTCGAAGATGTTATAGCCAATTACGTCTTCGCCATGGAAAATCGTTGCTACATCGCCTTTTCTTTCGGCAGTGATTTCAGCGCGGGGTGCATCTGCTAAGATGACCATCAAGACGTCTCCGACACCTTCTTTATTATAAAAAACATTCATGCAATCCATGACTCCCTTCAAACTTTCTCACAATGCCTATTGTAGCAGATTATTCAGCTTTTCGGATGCTTGTTTTTTGCAAGGACGAAGACAGGTTCGAGTCTGCCTTCTTCGTACATGAAAGGAAGTGCCGTTACCGGAACCCGTCCGTTCGTGAAGAAGTCAAACATCAATTGTTGCAGAACATCGTATCCCGCGTCGTTTCGAATGTCAGCAAAGATCAGCACGTCCTGATGCGGAATTCCGACAGCAAACTCTCCTGTCATTTTTTCAGCGTAATCGCTCAATAATTGTTTGTTTAAGACACGACTCGCTTCGTAGCCGTCACCCGTACTCAAGAAATAAAAGATATTCCCGGCCACTTCATCCATCTTAAACGGCGCTTCGAGTGATTTTAAATTAAACCGCGCTGCCTCTGACAAATGTTCGGTCGTCCATCCTGCTTGATTCAACAATTCTTCGTCAATCAACCGGTACGTAGCCCCTAAATCAAGCGCGTACATGATTTTCGTTTCACCGGTATGTGGTGTACTGATGATTTTTTTGCCATCTTTCGTCTCATCGGCAAAAGATTTTGCCCGAATGACAGGGAAGACCCGTTGTTCATGACCAATCAGCGAAACCGGTTCCGTCTGCTCCAAAACGGCTTTAATGTATTCGATCGTCTCTTCGACCGCTATGACACCGCGACGCTTTGCTTTCGCTACAAGCGGATTCAATCCCAGATCGACTCCTGTCCGATCCTGTTTGCGTTCGATGCGGAGAACCGATTTTTCCCGATCGAAATACGTTGTATATTGAGTGGTATCAAATGCCTCCGTAACGAGGCGGCGAATTTGTTGTAGTTCCATGAATCCATTTCATCCTTTCCTATTAAAAAAAGCGAGTCAGCGCTCGCTTTTGTTTCAGACTGTTTCTAAAAATGCGGTCACCTGTTCAGGTGTTTTTCGTTCTTTCCCGACATAACGACCCGTTTCTTCATTTTCACGATACGCAACAAAGCTCGGAATTCCGAAGATGTCCATTTCCTGGGCAATTTCAATGTGCTGATCGCGGTCGACGTAATAAAAATTAAATTCACTGAACGTCTGTTCCATTTCCGGCATGAAGGGATCTAAAAACCGGCAATCCGGGCACCAATCCGCTGAAAAGAGGAAAATCGATTTTTCTTTTTTCGCTTGATCAAATTGTTCTTTCGATTCTAATTTTTTCATCTGTTACACTCCTTCAATACTTGCTTTTTCATTGGCTCCATCATAGCATATTCGAATGTTTCTGTGCGTTTTCGTGCTCTGTTTGCTATACTGCAACTAGAAAATGTCCTGAAAGGAAATTATTATGACTGATCAACCTGTTAAGCATCCTTTTGAACGATTTGTTGGTTTTGTCGGCATGACAAGCTGTCTCCGGTACGGCTATTCGTTTATCGATTCCGAACGTAGCCTGCCTCAAATCCTGATCCTTCTTGTAATCGGATTTGCCATCATCATGTTGCTCGAAGCAATCGGGAAACGGCTCGCCAGAAAATTGCCGATCGTTCGGATGCGGTATTTGATTCCGCTCTATCTTTTATACTTGTATGTCTTTTTCACCAGTTTTTACTCCAGTGCGTTCGGCTTTTCACTGTGAACATGAAGGGACTGACTTTTGAGTCATTCTCTACAAAAAAGCAAGGGTGGCAGAATGATAATCTGCCACCCTTGCTTATCTACTCTTCGAAAAAATTTGTTCATCAATACTCGATTTTCAGATCCCCGTCTTTAATCCGTCCCATGCGACGGAGGATACGGTAAATCAAATAACTGATCAGTGCTGGTGCCAGGAAACACAATACGAAAACCGCTAAGTAGTACTCGCCTTCGAATCCCATCGTTTTTAGCATCATCAGTGGACCGACCAGTCCGCTTGTCCCCATACCCGATCCTTCAGCATTACTTTCGAGCGTCAATAAAACGGTCGCGAACGGTGCGAGCAGTGCGCCCGCCAGTGTCGGCGGGACAATCGTCCATGGATTTCGAATGATATTACCCACTTGTAACATCGACGTGCCGATTCCTTGGGCAATGAAACCCCCAATCCCGTTATCGCGATAACTGATGACACCGAAACCGATCATTTGTGCGGCACAGCCGATCGTTGCAGCACCGGCTGCCAGTCCATCCAGACCTAACATGATTCCGAGAGCTGCACTCGAGATGGGAGCCGTCAAAGCGAGACCCATGACGGTCGCTACAAAAATCCCCATGACTAAAGGTTCTCTTTCTGTTCCCCACCGGATGATTTCCCCTAAATCGGTCATCAGCGTTCCAATCCAAGCTCCGACATATTTTCCACTCACAAAACCGATGAGCAAGGTGATGAATGGCGTCAAAATGATATCGAGTCGCGTCGTTTTTGAGATCAGTTTTCCGATTTCGGTCGCAATGACGGCTGCCACGTAACTTCCGGCAGGACCTCCCGCTTCGTAACCAAAGGCACCGACCGCAACGGCTGAAAACAAGACAAGCGGCGGAGCTTCGAGCGCAAAGGCAACCGCTACTCCGATTGCCGGCCCTGTCAGTGCGATAGCCTGCTGCCCGACCGTGACGAGTATTTCCGCATCGATTCCTTTTGTGATTAACCCTTCACCAATCGTCTTTAAAATTAGTCCCATAATCAAAGAACTGAATAATCCTAATGCCATATAACTGAGTACCGTAATAAAATATACTTTCGGACTGAGTAAAATTCCTTTTCTTTTTAACAAGCTGCCACTTCCTTCTGTTTAAAATCAGATTCATTATAACAAACTCTAAAAAAAGGTCATACATTTGTTTTTCATCTGACAAGACAGTTGAAACCAAAAAAGAGGATCGCAACGATCCCCTCTTCTATCACGTTCATTTAATTTGTAACGTCGCAAGTGTCGTCGCATCCAGTTGCGTGACCAGTTTCTTCAGTAATTCTTTTGCCGCATCATAGTCATCCGTGTGCATGATTGAAGCATGTGTATGGATATAACGTGCCGGAAGACCGACGACCGTCGTTGGAATTCCGTTGTTCGAACGATGGATGACGCCTCCGTCCGTTCCACCTGCTCCGACGTAATATTGATACGGAATATTGTTCGATTCCGCTGTATCGAGCACATAATCCGTCATTTCTTTCGATAAAATCATGACGCTGTCTTTAATACGTAACAACGGTCCTTGACCAAGCTGACCGAATTCCGTTTTATCTCCTGAAGCATCGTTGGCCGGTGAGGCGTCGACGACAAAAGCAACATCCGGATCAATCAGATTGGTGGACGTTTGTGCACCGCGCAAGCCGACTTCTTCTTGAACCGTTGCACCTGAGAATAAGACGTTCGGATGATCCGCTGCTGTCGTTTCTTCCAACAACTCAATTGCCATCCCGACGCCGTAGCGGTTGTCCCATGCTTTGGCCATGATTTTTTTCGGGTTCGCCATCGGTGTGAACGGGAAAAACGGGACAGCCGGAATACCCGGACGAATACCAAAGGATTCCGCTTCTTCTTTTGAGTCTGCCCCGACATCGATGAACATATCTTTGATCGCCATCGGTTTATTCCGGACTTCATCCGTCAGCAGATGTGGTGGTGTTGACGCAATGACACCGGGAATGATCCCGTTATCGCCGCAAATCGAAAAACGTTGTGCAAGCAGAACCTGACTCCACCAGCCACCGAGCGGTTGAATCCGGAGCATCCCGTTTTTCGTAATCTGTGTGACCATGAAAGCTACTTCATCCATATGACCGGCAACCATAACTTTCGGACCATCCGCCTGACCCGTGCGTTTTCCGAAAATTGAACCAAGACCGTCCATGACGATTTCATCCGTCACCGGTGTAATCCGTTCTTTCACAAAGCGTCTGACATCATGTTCAAACCCGGGTGCACCGTTCAATTCTGTCAATGTTCGAAACAAGTCTCTTGTTTTTTCATTCATATGTATCCCCTCCTGTTCATTCATTATACAAAATTTTGCTTCAATCACTTAACCTTTTGTTTCTCACTGGACGGATTATTTGGTACAGTAGGAATAGAACCTGTAAGGAGGGGAATTTTAATGAAAAAACGCTATTGGATTATCGGTCTCGCAGCAGCGGTCGTTGCCGCTTTCGCAGTCAAGAAGGCTGTCGACAACAAACAACTCTCTGCCGAGGAAGCGCTCGAAATCACGAAACGCACATTTTCAGCAAAAGGACGTGTCCAAGGTGCATGGATCTCTGCAACACCAGAGGCGTACGCATACGAGTCACGTGACTACCAAAGCTACAAAGGTGGCATCTCGGTCCTTGAAGGTGACGATGAAAAAACGTATCAATTCACAGTTGATGCGGAAACAGGTGCTTTACTCGAATACGCATAATAGACGGACCATACTTCGATCGACGAAGTATGGTTTTTTTCAGAAAGGAGACACTCGACATGTCTTTACTCGCTACTCTCTTCGTTTTAATAGTCGCCGTGGAACATTTTTATATTCTGGCACTTGAAATGTTTTTCCTGTCATCAAAATCTGCCCGGCGTACATTCGGTCTGACCGAAGAAGCCGTCTCCAATCCGCAGATCCGAACACTGTTTGCCAACCAAGGTCTTTATAACGGTTTTCTTGCCGCTGGTCTGATTTTCGGGCTGATCCTTGATTCCTCAGCGGTCCAATTGTATTTCCTCGGTTGTGTCATCGTCGCCGCTCTGTATGGTGCAGCTACTGCCAACACCTCAATTCTTTTCAAACAAGGGCTTCCGGCCATCATTGCTTTTTTACTCGTCTTATTCGTCTGAATTCATCAAAAAAATCCCTTGTCGCACCCGGTAATTCGGGTAGAAAAGGGATTTTCATTTAATTCATAAAAGATTAACGCGGGTTATCATTACGTTCGTAGATCGGGTTCATGTATTCACTTGTTGAATACAGACGCGGTACAACAACGTATAGCATGATAGCTGGTACTGCAATGATTAATAACATCAGTAACATCGGCAACCAGTAAACCACCTTTTGGTGCAGGTTATCCGAGTTGCTGTCGATGTATTCTTTGACGCCTTTTACTTTAGCCGCATCTGCGCTTGTAAGTAATTTACCGCTGTCTGCGTTGTAGAAATGAATTTCACGTTTGATCGTGATGAAGATTCCATCACGAACTGTCTCGATTACCGCGATTCCACCGATAATATTTTCACCTTTTTCACCAGTGAATGTTTTTGGATCTTCAATTTCTACAGAACCTTTTTTATAGTCGTAATGTGTACTCTTCAAATCCTCGTCAAGTGCTTTTTGCATAGATGACGTATCAATCGCAGCGAATACCGATTGTCCGATACTCAATGCGAGAAAGAGTGCCGTTACGAAGGCTAAGCTTTTTTGCCACATCCCCAATTTCCCCCTTTACCTGTAAATACAGTTCTTCAGTCAACAACATTGTACCAATTAATAAGAAAAAAGTGTGAAAGAAATGCTAGGAAAATAAGAAAACTTTTTGTCTAAATTATTTTGTATACGTTGCTTCCATCCGATAAATCGGTTGACCCATTGCTGAAAATCGTTCTTCGTATTCCGTTCTGACGTTATTTTCCGGCTCGTTGGCATGTAAATCAAGTGACATCCAATCAAATGTCATCCCGTAAGCAGACATCGTCATCAGACTTGATTCAAATAATTTCCGGTTATCCGTCTTGAAATGAATCTGCCCTTTTTCCGGTAAAATATCTTCATAGGTTGCCAAAAACGTTTTGTACGTCAAGCGGCGTTTCGCATGCCGTGATTTCGGCCACGGATCGGAGAAGTTCAAATAAACACGGGCCACCTCTCCTTTTTCAAAGAAGTCACGCAAGTCTTTGGCATCGACCGTCAAGACACGGACGTTAGCAAGCGGTTCTTCCACCATCTTTTGAACGATGGCGACTGCAACACTCTCAAACAGTTCGATTGCGACGAAGTTGACCTCCGGATACTGTTTTGCCATCCCTGTGATGAAGGCGCCTTTACCTGATCCGACTTCGATGTAAATCGGATTCTCATTCTTAAATTCATTCGACCAGTTTCCTTTTAGAGTCGACGGGTCTGCTATATAGATGGAGGATTGCTCTTTCATATAATCCAGTGCCCATGGTTTGTGACGTAAACGCATACTGCTCATCCTTTCGATTCTTAAATTATCCGCAGATAAGTTTATCATGATTCGGGTAAATATATAAGATGTTCTTCATTCTCCCAAAAGAATGTTCAGCAGATCGTCACTTGAGAATAAGTGAGCAATCTACTACACTTACAGTACGATGATTCCTAAAGGAGGTTTTAATGTTGGAAGACTTCTTGATTGCGTGGGGTTCTCCGATCGTTCTCGTCATGGGTGTAACGGCTCTTTTCGTCTGGGCGACGTTCGGAAAAGTGAATGCGGAATAAACAGTTAGCGGCAGACATCTTGTGTTGATCACAAGGTGTCTTTTTTAGTTTCTGAAGGATTCACCTTGGTTTCTCATTGAAACAGATGTATACTTTTCACGAAACAGTTTTTATATTACAGCTATCGAACAACCAAAACTACTGGTAGAAAAGGAGAATTGTAATGAAAGAAAAACAAAACAGTGATTCAAATGACTTAGTACAGAAGAAAACAGGAGCCGATTTGGTCGTAGATACCCTCATCGAACAGGGTGTCGACTATATCTTCGGGATTCCTGGAGCGAAAATTGACTCTGTCTTTAATGTTCTGCAGGACCGGGGACCGGAACTGATCGTCGCACGTCATGAACAGAATGCCGCGTTCATGGCACAAGCAATCGGCCGCTTGACGGACAAACCCGGCGTGGTACTTGTCACGTCAGGACCCGGTGCTTCCAATCTCGCGACCGGTCTTGTCACGGCCAACTCGGAAGGTGACCCTGTCGTCGCGATTGCCGGTGCCGTCACACGAGCCGATCGGTTGAAACGGACCCACCAATCGATGGATAACCAGGCACTGTTCAAACCGATTACCAACTTCAGCGCTGAAGTTCAAGATGCCGACAATATCCCTGAAGTCTTATCCAATGCTTTCCGGACAGCGGAAACGACGTCCGGTGCCGCTTTTGTCAGCATTCCGCAGGATGTCGGATTAAATGAAGCGAACGTCACTTCGTTCAAAGCGGTCGAAGCACCTAAACTCGGAATCGCTCCAGAAGAATGGATTGATGAGACGGCTACCCTGATTGAACAAGCGAAGTTACCGGTTTTGTTACTCGGTATGCGCTCGAGTCAACCGCGTGTCGTTCAGGCCATCCGTGCTTTGCTCGAACGCGTGTCGATCCCGGTCGTTCAGACATTCCAGGCCGCCGGTACGTTGTCACGCGAGCTTGAATCTAATTTTTACGGACGGGTCGGTCTTTTCCGTAACCAACCGGGAGACGCCTTGCTTGCTGAAGCCGATCTCGTCTTATCGATCGGATACGATCCAATCGGATATGATCCGAAATTCTGGAATCAACCGTCTCACGAGCGGACATTGATTCATCTTGATCAGATGCGGGCCGAAATCGATCACTTCTATCGTCCGGACCGGGAACTCGTCGGTGATGTTGCAGCAACCATCAATGCGTTATCAGAACGTTTGCATGCATTGACACTTCCGGCAAGCTCAACTGAATTTTTACACGGTCTTCAACAACGTCTGGAAGAACGGGACATCCCGCCAATCGTGAAGGACTCACCACTGACTCATCCGCTTTACTTCATGAAAACATTACGCGAACAAATCGCGGACGACGTCACGGTCACAGTAGATGTCGGATCGCATTACATCTGGATGGCACGTCACTTCCGGTCGTACGAGCCTCGTCATCTCTTGTTCAGCAACGGCATGCAGACACTTGGTGTCGCATTACCTTGGGCAATCGCCGCGACGCTCGTCCGTCCGGGTAAAAAAGCGGTCTCGATTTCCGGCGACGGTGGATTCCTCTTTTCCGCCATGGAACTGGAAACGGCAGTCCGCCTGAATGCTCCGCTCGTCCATTTCGTATGGCGGGACAGCGGGTTTGATATGGTAGCATTCCAGCAGGAAATGAAATACAAACGGAAATCCGGTACCTCGTTCGGAGAAGTCGATTTAGTAAAATACGCTGAAAGCTTCGGCGCAAAAGGACTCCGTGTCAATCATCCGTCCGAACTCATCTCGGTCATGGAAGAAGCATGGCAAACAGAGGGACCTGTCATCGTGGATGTTCCGATCGACTACAGCGATAACATTACACTCGGTAAAGAGGTACACTTGGATCAATTGAACTGATAAGGAGATGAAAGCGATGCAGCATGACGATACATTACTTCAGATTTCGACAATGATGGCCTTACTCGACGGTGTATTCGAAAGTGAAACACGCTACGAATCGATTCTTTCCGGTTATGATTTCGGAATCGGTACATTCGACCATCTCGACGGGGAAATGATTGGTTTTGACGGTTCCTTTTATCAACTGCGGTCGGACGGCAGCGCCCGTCCGCTCGATCCCAAAACGACAACTCCGTTCTGTTCTCTTACGCGATTCGTTCCCGAACAGTCGTTGTCCGTGAAGCAAACGATGTCTAAAGCTGATTTTGAACACTGGCTAAGTGAACAGCTTGGTACGACCAACAGCTTTTACGCCGTCCGGATTGAAGGACGATTTTCCGAGGTCAAGACACGAACCGTCGCTCGGCAGGAAAAACCATTCCGTCCAATCACTGAAGCCGTCGCGACACAAAGCGCCCGGACATTCGAACACATCGACGGTACGTTAGCCGGTTATTTCACACCCCGGTTTGGTCATGGAATCGCAGTCGCCGGCTACCATCTTCATTTCATCGATCAAGAACGAAGCGGTGGCGGACATGTCTTCGACTATACGGTACAAGACGTAACCGTTACATTCGAGGAAAAACCAAAGTTGGACTTACGTTTGCCGACGACAGCAGCGTACCGGACAGCTGATCTTGAAAGTCATGATATCGAAAAAGAAATCCAAATTGCCGAAGGCTAAAAAACGTGCGGACACAGAATCACTTGTGTCCGCACGTTTTTCGTTAGTGTTTTAAAATTCTTGTCTTGAACAGATCGCCGCTTTAATCTTCCTGTTCCATTTCCAGCAATTGCGCTAAAAAAAGATAACTCTCTGTTGCATCAGGATGCATTGTATCTTCATACCAGTAAATCGAGAGTACTGCTTGCGCCACGACGTACCAGTACATGCGTTGTTTCAAATCTTTCGTCAACGGATGTCCGTAATGCGCAAACCATTCTGGCCAGCACTCTTCATCGACATAACTGTATAACATCATCCCCAGATCATACGCACGATCTGCGATAATCGCATCATCCCAATCATTAAGATACAGATGTCCGTCTGTTCCGACCAACCAGTTATTATGATTTAAATCCGAATGGCAGACGACTTGCTCGTCTGTCCGGACGTAAGGTAACCGCTCGGACAAATAGTCGATGGCCTGTTCAATCAATTCCGGTTGTGCCAGTTCAGCAGGTTGAAAATATAAACGACACTGCCGCAAGAGTTCATCCGGTTCGATCGGACGCTGATCCAATTGTTGTAACATGAACAACAGTTCCTTCGAATCATGAATCTTTCCGAGCAACCTTGCGACTTCCGGCCGTTCCATCATTTCCGGTTCCAACTCTTGACCTTCGATGAATTGCTGGGCGCTGATGACATCTCCGCTGTAAATCCGCTTTGTCCAAAGCAGCTTCGGCACGATACCATCCGCTGATAAAATCGCCAAAAATGGCGAGGAGTTTCGTTTTAAAAAGAGTTTTGACTGCCCCGTTGAGGCAATGTATGCTTCTCCCGTAATTCCGCCTGCTGGCGTAAGGGTCCAGCCTTCGCCAAGCGCATCTAAAATATCTAATTCCATTATAATCCGCTCAACTTTTTAGTAGATTTGCCTTAAGGCACAATGATTATCTTAACATGTGGCGATCGTTGTTGACAACGGAAGGACCGTGATCTGCGAAACACCCTTCTCAATCGGTGTGATAGATGCTTCGTTACCATAAACATGCACATTCCATTTAGGATGATCCAGCGCGATATCAATCTTCTCAGACGTCACATTATGCACGACAAGCGTCCGTTGCCAGGCATCGTAGGAATGAATAGCCCCTACTTCGTATGCGATGACTCCAGGTTGCATCGGCAAAAAATGCATCAGTTCCTGCACTTGGTTAGCTCGGTGCAACCGGAATCCACCGTGCATCCGACGGATTTGCAAGATGTTTTTTAAATACTCGACCATCTGTGCCTGGCGGTCCCGTAACGTCCAGTCCACCCGATTAATCGCATCAGGTGCATTATAGCTGTTCTCGACGCCTTGTTTCGTTCGGCCGAACTCTTGTCCGGCATGAAGAAACGGGATGCCGGCTGATAAAAATATAATCGTTTGGGCCAGTCGGCTCATCTGTAACCGTGTCGTTTCATCGAGGTCCGGCCGGGCGAGTGTCAACTTGTCGTACAAGGTGTGATTGTCATGTGCTTCCACATAATTGATCGAATACGTCGGCTCAGGGAAACGCCCCGTCGTCTGACCATTCAACGTGATACTGCCGGCCATTCCGTTGCGTACTTCCCCTTCCCACCAACCGTTGCCCGATACAAAACCACAGTCTGTTTCATTGAACGTCGAGCCTTTTAAAGCATCCCGGAAAACATCATTAAAATGACCGATTCGCGGCATTTGTGAAGCGACTGAACTGATTGCCTTTTGACGTTGCGGTAATGGTGTCGCCAAGTCCCATCCTTCGCCGTACACAAGAATGGTCGGATCAATATGATCTAATGCTGACCGGACATGATTCATCGTCTCAATATCATGAATGCCCATCAAATCGAAACGAAAGGCGTCCACATGAAAAATGTCTGCAAAATAGGTCAGGCAGTCCACAATCATCCGTCGCATCATGAACCGTTCCGATGCGGTGTCATTCCCGACTCCAGTTCCATTGGCAAGTGTTCCGTCCATTTCATAGCGGAAATAGTAGCCCGGCACCAGGTATTCGAGCGCTGACCGTTCCCGGATGTAGACATGATTCATGACTACGTCAAACGTCACTCGAATTCCCGCTGCATGAAGCCGTTCAATCATCCCGACATACTCAAGAATCCGGACCTTTGGATCGATTGGATCGCTGGCATAACAGCCTGTCAGTGAAAACCACTGAACAGGATCGTATCCCCAATTGTAAGGAAGGCGGCTCACTTCTTCCGTCGTCGTAAACAAATGAACCGGTAACAGTTGGAGATGGGTCACACCGAGGTCCAGTAAATAATCGATGCCTGTCGAGCGTCCTTCCGGTGATACGGTCCCTGTTTCCGTCATACCGAGGTATTGTCCGGGATAATGAGAACCGGAAGAAGGATCAATCGTGAAATCCCGAATATGTGCTTCATAAAGGATGGCATCTGTCGGTTTGATTAACAACGGCCGTTTTTGCCGGTGAGGAAACTGTCGGTTGATTTCTTGCTCGACATCAAGCAGAACCGCGAATTGTCCATTTACGCTGACAGCCTTGGCATAAGGATCAACAACTTCCTCTGTTCCTTGATACGTCGTGACCCGGTAACGGTACAGGCTGTTCTCCCATGAACGGGGAACCACTAACCGATACGCGCCGCGTTCTTGCCGTTCAAAGTCCCGGCTGTCCCTTTCGACACCGTCTTGATCGTAGCGGATACATTCCAACCGTTCAGCCAGCGGGGACCAGACGTATAAGGAAATCATGTCGGTTTCATAGACCGCACCCAAAGGTCCTTCATAACTGTATTTACGATCAAATCCTGCCGTCTGTACAATCCGATTTGGCAGCACGCGGACTCGTTCCTGATCGGGTAAGATGATTTCATAACAGCGTTCCAATTCAACCGCCCGGTCGAGCAGCAGTGTCAGTTTGATTGTTCCGTCCATATCTTCCCGATTTTCGATGGAGTAGTCCATCGGCTCACCATCACAGACGAGCGAAAACTCACCTTGTCCAAACGGTGTTTCGGTTTCCATTAAGATGGTTTGAAATGTCACGAACTCAACTGAATACAATCTGACTTGTTGCGTTTCCGATTCATTATTTATCATCTGTTTACGCGACAAGCAAACATCTTGCCGCTTCCCTCCCTATTTTTGAATCCGCCCGTTTTCCTGACTGTTCAGTGCCATTTGGAATGTCACCGAAACGGTCTCTTTTAAAATCTGTTCGCATACGCGCATCTGAAAAGCTTTTGTATGCACAGCCGACAGATTCATTTTCCGCAACCACTCTGTAAAATCAATCTTACTGACGTAAGTCGTCGTTGTCTCTTTTGGCATTTGATCGAAATAGCCTTGTGACGCTATGACGACACGCTCGATTGGCAATATGAATTCGGAACCTAAAATCAATCGCAGGATATCCTCTGTCCGTTTTAAACTGATTAACGGATTAACGATGTTTTTCGGCGAGGCTTTGAATGGTTGTTCGCGCCACAGTTTACTGCGTTTGATGTGATAGATGCTCTCTTCGCCGTCTAACCAATCCAGTATATAGATGGCAGAAGGCCCTACGACAAACGGACTGAGTTCCACTTCTCCTTGCTGGTACTGAATGACGGCACGGTAAAACATACCGAATTGATCATTCAAGAGATGCAGCATCTGATAAAAATCCAGGTGTCGTCTTAAAGGAAGCCGCCAGATGTCATCTTCCGTCGCTCCGCCTGCGACATAAATTAATTTTTGGACTTCCACTCGCTTTTTGTACCATTTATCAAAAGCAGACTTCGAGATTTGTTTTCCCGGTACTTGAAACATTTCCGGTTTCTTAAAAGGCTGCCACCATTTTTTCGGCCGGATGATCGTCTCACCCGGGAACAATTCACCCGTCTCCCATTTTTTCAAGACGTTCGCATAATCAACAAGCTGCTGATCTTTAAAACGTTTTGAAGTTTCGAGCGGATTTCTTTCGTAACGGCTTTCTAAATCATAAAGTTTCATCAATAATGCCAATCATATCACCTCGTTCATTCTTCCCAAATTGAAATCGTGTATCTGCCTGATACCGCGGTTGATTGTCCGGGCAAATCTGATACAGAACGATTTCTTTGACATGTAAGCTGGCGGCAGGTGTTTGTTCGGGTGGGTGGAGCGACACTTCTTGATTCCACTTCTTCGCAAGGGTAATGTGTGGAACAAACGGTTTAGCCGGATTCGGATCAATCTGCCGGGCAAGCTGAAACAGTTTTTCCTCATATGCCGGTCCGGCAGCAAAGACACGGGGTCGTTCTGCTAATCCAAATCGTTCAAGGTGATCTAATTTTAAAGTAAAGGCGGAAGTCATTTGCGTAATCTCCGTCAGCTGACGCCGCCAGTTTCTCAACTCGTCATCGGTTAGTGAGCCTAAAAAACGCAGTGTCAAATGATATTCGTTCGGTTCATATACCGTTTTGTAATAACGCTCAAGTTTCAGGGAAGACGCGAATCGCGCCAACGTCTCGTCAGCAACCGGAATGGCGATGAAAAAGTGTTTTTGCATACGGATCACTCCTTGATTTTTGAGCTGATCAGATACAAACAAGCACCTAACAGGCTACTACCTGTATATACCCAAAATACCGCGTAGATGGTCCATTGATCCAAAACAATCCCGCTCATTAAATTGAATAATGCCGTCGCAAGACCGGTCGTCGTCGCCATATACGTACTGACTGCCGTCGCCACTGTTGAAGGCGGTACCAGCGAACGGACATAATCAAGAGCGACAGGAATCAACAGACCGATGATGAGTCCTTGTAATGCCGCCAAAATCCAAAGTGTAAAAATTGGCGGCTCAAGCGCCAAGATTCCGGTCCGCAACGCGGATAAGACGGAAATAAACACCAAGACAGGAATCGGCCCAAACCGCATCATGACTCGTGTCGCAATACGCATGAATGGAATTTCGCATAACACCGCAACAAAAAACAGCGTTCCGACGAGTGCCGTCGACTCTCCACGAATCGTCACGTAACTGCCGAAGTAATAATTGTTGGCAAAAATCGGTCCAAACACTAAACTGCCGCCTGCTAAAAACAGTAAAAAACGTTTATTCGAAAACAAGGCCTTCAATGGAATGTGTTCACGTTCGACCGTCGAAACAGGGGTTTCTTCAATTCCAATCAACACCAGAAATCCGAGAACGAGTGCTGTTCCACTCGCATAAAAAATTGCACCGAGCGAGCCCTGTTCCGTCACCTGTCCGAGAATAAAGACAGCGAGCGCAAAACCGGCGGAGCCAAATAAGCGTAACGCCCCGTAGTCGACTGATTTTCTTTTGGAGAATTCAATCGCCAATGTATCGACGAGCGGAATATGTGCGCACTGGAACAACGCCCAGAGTGAAGAAATCAATAACAGAAATAAATAAATAGAAGTCAGTAAATAACTGATGGTTAAGAGACCTGCCGCGAGTAAGGCCACCAATAATAAACGTTTCGGTCGCCCGAACCGGTCGGCGGCCATTCCCCAAATCGGCTGTAAGACAATCGATAATACGGGACCTACTGCAACAATCGTTCCGATTTCCGATGCTGATAATTGAAACGCATCATTGGAAAAATACAGTGCCAAATAGGGAATAAGTGCACCTTGCCCAAAGAAGATGAAAAAATAAAGGGCTTGAAAATGATATTTTTGACGATGGATCACAACTGACTCTCCTTCAAGAATCAATCCCCCTATCACAATGGATTCGGGGGATTCATTTCCTTATAAATTGGTTTTTCAGATGAACAGATGTTTATTTCGCCAATTCGTAAATCGCTTCTGCATAGATGGCGACAGCTAATAACAACTCTTCAAAATCAACATACTCATCCACTTGGTGCGCGACTTCCGGTCCGCCCGGGAAAACAGGTCCAAATGCAACACCAGCTGTCAATGAACGGGCGTAGGTTCCGCCACCGATCGCAATCAAGTCGGCCTTTTGATTTGTTTGCCGTTCATAGACCGCACTGAGTGTCCGGATCAGTTCATGGTTCGGATCGACATGATGCGGCGGCATATGTGTGCGTGTTTGAAGTTCGAACCCGTATGCGATGGCTGCTTCTTTAATCAACTGTAAGCGTTCTGTGA
Organism: Exiguobacterium sp. s138; assembly: GCF_018618775.1. Taxonomy (NCBI): domain Bacteria; kingdom Bacillati; phylum Bacillota; class Bacilli; order Caryophanales; genus Exiguobacterium; species Exiguobacterium sp. s138. Next base: position 43,316 of record NZ_JACSMW010000003.1, read on the forward strand.
AATCAGCACTATAAGGATAACGGATATTAAGCGAAGCCGTCCCTTGCCCTTGTCCGTAACGGAAAACGCCTCCGTTGATCGTCAAGTCGCCGGTTTCATCGGATGCAGCCACACCAAGCGCCACACCACGTGAATCACGGAACATATGCACGACCATCTCGAGATAACGGCGGCCATTGTAATCAAGATGAAGGGTATGCAGGAAACGTGCCAAATGAAGGGCTGCGTTTTTCCCGTTATCCGGTTCCATCGCATGCGCTGCGACGCCGATGACATCAAAGACAAGTCCTTCAGCCGTCTCCTTGACTGTCCCTGTCACACCTTGTTTCTCCAGATACTGATGGAAATCTTCTTCGATCGTTCCCCGTTCAGCGACATGAACCGTAGCCGTCGCGTGACCCGGTACCATATTCGGACGCTCTCCGCCTTCAAAACGAACGAGTTGATAGCCTGTATCTGCTGCTTTTACGGGTTTACCTTGAACGAGTAATCCGTCATACAATCCTTTTTCAGCGTTAATGATAGGGAAATCAGCATCCGGTGCAAATCCAAGCGTCGGCATTTCTTCATGCTTGAAGTAATGATTCACACAGCGCCATTCGCTTTCTTCATCCCCACCGGCAATCAAACGAATCCGTTTTGAAAGCGGAAGCCCCAACTCTTTGACGATCTTCAAGGCATAATACGCCGCCATCGTGGGTCCCTTATCATCGATTGCACCCCGCGCAATCAATTTCCCGTCGGCTAATGTCGGATTGAACGGTCCGTATGTCCAATTGTCACCGCCTGCTGGTACGACGTCCAGGTGGCAGAGGATTCCGAGTAATTCGTCTCCTTGACCATACTCGAGGTGACCGGCATATCCGTCGACGTTCTTCGTAATAAATCCATCCCGTTCCCCCAGCGCAAGCATCCAATCGAGTGCCCGTTTGACTTCCGTCCCGAACGGAGCACCTTCTTGAATCGTCGTTTCATCGAGAATACTCGGTATGCGTAATAGCTCCTTTAAATCAACTAAGAGATCTTCACGTCGTGCCATGACTTCTTCTTTCCAATTGACCATTTGACTTCTCTCCCTTGTCCGCTAATTCGTTCACCTTTAAGTATAGCGAAAATTTGACAATTACGAACATCCAAAATACCAAATCTTTTGTTATTACGTTTTTAGCGAACATTAAAATGAATAAAAGACGTTTCATTCGCTATTAACTATTGAAAGTTTGTGTGATTTTTGAAAACGTTCGGTTAAATTACTTGCATTCTATATTAAAAGAGTTATACTAAAGGCGAAACAACTTAATTCATCATCGTCTTTTGTCACCCGAAGCTTTAGAACACTATTCTATCCATTGGGGGAGTGGTTATACCAATGAAAGATTCTACAGACCGTATGTTGACCCGGATTAAATCGATTTATCTCTATATCAATGAGAACGGAGCTACTACGACAGCAGACTTGGTTGAAGAGTTCGGCATTACTTCAAGAACCGTCCAGCGTGACTTGAACGTGCTCGAATACAACAACCTCATTGTAAGCCCAAGACGCGGTACTTGGACATCAAGTAAAAAACAACGACAAGCCGGCTGATTAAGATGTTTCATCAAACTATTTTATGTAACGACGCGAATCCTTCGCGTCTTTTTTTGTTATTTTTTTTTCAGGCAGGGTATATCTAGTTTGAGAAGGAGATGATGAGATGAATATTTTAATCATTGGAGCAAACGGAACAACAGGGCGAAAAATGGTTGAACTGATCGGGAAACAAGGTCAGCATCAAGCAATCGCCGTCGTACGGGAAGAAAATCAAATCAATGACTTAATCGCTCTTGGCGCATCCGAGGTCCGTCTTGGTGATTTAACGAAAGATGTGACAGATGTCGTCAAAGATGCGGATGTCGTTATTTTTGCAGCCGGTGCCGGCGGAGCTTCGGAAGAGCTGACGCGCGCCGTCGATCAGGATGGAGCCATTAAAGTCATCGATGCGGCCAAAGCAAGCGGGATTGAGCGTTTCTTGATGCTCAGTTCAATCGGTGCCGATCATCCGCAAGGTGATTTAAAAGTTTATCTGGAATCAAAAGGTGCGGCCGACCGTCATTTAAAAGACAGCGGTCTCGATTATACGATTGTCCGTCCGGGTCCACTCAGTTATGATGAACCGAGCGGTACGATCGAGACGAAAGAACACTTTGATTCGTATGAAGGACGCGAAGTCTCACGTGATGATATCGCGGCCCTCTTCGTAACCTTGATTGATCACCCGACTCAAACACGTCAGTTCGAAGTATTAAGCGGTCCCTTCCCGATTGCGGAAGCGTTGCGTAATCAATAATTCAAAAAGGCGCTCTTCTATAAGAAGAGCGTCTTTTTTTATTCCGGTTTCCAGTCAAACAAGGCTAATTCGCCACGTGTGAGTTCCCGGTATTCTCCTGCTTCAAGTGTCGGATCAAGCGGCAATTGTCCGATTGACAACCGTTTCAGATACGTCACTTCTTTTCCGAGAGCAAGCATCATCCGTTTGACCTGATGGAACTTCCCTTCGGTAATCGTCAGCTCGAGTGTTGATGTTTCGTCCGTTGCTTCCAAGATAACCAGCTTGCCCGGCTTTGTTTTATAGCCGTCCTCAAGTGTGACCCCTTCTGCAACTTCCTCCACGTCCTCTTCTGTCAGCGTACCGATGACTTCCGCATAATAGACTTTCTCGACGTGTTTTTTCGGTGACATCAATGCATGATTAAATGATCCGTCATTCGTCAGCAAGAGCAGCCCTTCCGTATCCTTGTCGAGTCGTCCGACCGGGAACGGTTTGAAGTACGTCACGTCGTCAAACAGTAAATCAATCACGGTTTGATCCCGCTTATCTTCTGTCGCACTGATTACGCCGGGCGGTTTGTTCATCATTAAATAAATGAATTTTTGATACGTGACCGGTTCGCCGTATAATAACACTTGTTGATTTTCTGTATCGACGTGCTGTTTCGGGTCGTAGACGATTTCGCCATCGACTTGAATCGCACCCGACTTGAGTAATTGTTTTACTTCTTTTCGGGATCCTGCTCCCATGTTTGAGAGTAATTTATCTAGACGCATTTCCTCGTCCTCGTTTCATTGAAAATTTTCGTCCAAGTACGGCTTCCGCAAGACCGCTCCAAATGGCAAGACCTGCAAAGACGACAATCCCGATTCCGGCTCCGACGATTAAGATGATGAGTGAACCGATCGTCGTAGCGGGAAGCAGAGCTGCTAATCCCCATTTGACGAGCGCGACGCTCGCACCCATGATGGCACTGATGATCATAATCAGTGACGTCCGGCGCAAGACTGTGCTGAACGGGAACTGAACCGTTTGTGTAATCCGGAAGAACATCAATCCGGTTGCGACGACGTATCCAAGGATGGTTGCATATCCGGCCCCTGTTCCGTCTCCGGTCCAGTGAATCAACGGTGCGTTCAATAGATACTTCGTCAGCAATCCTGCCAGTGTCGCAATAATCGTGAAATACTGCCGGTTGATTCCTTGCAGCACTGCCGCTGTCACGGAATACAACGCGAGGAATAACGCACTTGGTGCATAACTTAATAAATAGACCCATGCCGCCTGATCTCTCGGGAATAAGACATGGAATGTCTCTTCACTCAGTAAAATCATACCGACGACCGCTGGAATCGTTACGAAAAACGCCAGTTGGTAAATTTGCGAGATTTGTTTCCGGACTTTCCGCATATCCCCTTGTGTAAACGAGGCCGTCAAAAGTGGTGTCGCGGATAAGGATAATCCTGTCGCGACCGAAACCGGAATCAAGACAATTTTATGACTATCTGCAATCAGATAGGCTGTTGCGTTTCCGGCGGCTTCAAGCGTGTATCCGATGCTTTGTAAAGCCGCATTCATCGTGTTTTGATCAATGACCTGATAAAGCGGTGTCGACAGACCGACCATAACGATCGGAATCGCATACGTCAACAGTTCTTTATACAATCCTGATAATGGACGATTCGGCGATATCGTCGTCTGACCGTCGCGTAACGCTTTTAAGCCGGGAGCACGTTTCCGGAAATAATAAACGAGCACAGCGACACTGCCGATTGCCCCGATGAAGGCACTGAATGTCGCAATCGTTGCTGCCCAGGCTGCATCGGTATCAAACAGATAAATCGCGATGCTGACACCGGCCAGTAAAAAGATGATCCGGACAATCTGCTCCAAGATTTGTGAAATCGCAGTCGGCCCCATCGATTGATACCCTTGGAAATACCCGCGCGTCATACTCATCGCCGGAATCAGAATCAAGGCGAAACTGACTCCGCGAATCGTCATCGTGACGGCACCAACGTAAGAAGCCGAGTCGACATCTCCTCCGGGAATTGCCCGGTGAGCCAGATACGGAGCCAGTAAGAATAAGGCCAGAAAGGAAACAATACCGGTGATGGACATGATTTTTAAGCCGGATCGGTATAAACGCTCGCTTGTATCATATTCCCCCATCGCATTGTACTTCGCGACAAACTTCGAAACGGCTACAGGGATACCGGCTGTTGCGAGACCAATCATGATGGCATAATAGTTATAGGCATACGTGTAAAACATGATTCCCGTCGCTCCGACCATGAACTGAAACGGAAACAGATAAATCAGACCAAGGGCACGAGATATGAGTGATGCACCGGACAACAACATCGTTCCACGAACGAATCCGGTATTACTGGATGAAGTTTCTTGCTTTTTGCTCACAGTCGACATGGATAACCTTCCTCGCACTTTCTATTTTTTCTTGACTCGATAAACGTCTCAATATACAAGTTCTCTCTTGCACAATTGCAAATCATTATACCGCTCAGCTTCCATAAAAGAAAGAGACGGTTTGTTTACAGTACAAACTTCTGCTAAAGTGAAACAAGCAGAATCCAACAAATGAGGTGACCACATGTATGATGTAATCGTAATCGGAGGCGGACCAAGCGGCTTAATGGCAACGCTCGCCTCGTTACAAGCAGGCGCTAAGACGCTTTTGCTCGATAAAGGAAGTAAACTCGGACGAAAATTGGCAATTTCAGGCGGCGGTCGATGCAACGTCACGAACCGCAAACCATTGGAAGAATTGGTTCAATCGATTCCCGGAAACGGCCGTTTTCTCTACAGTGCCTTTTCTCAGTTCAATAACGAATCCATCATTGAACTGTTCGAGGGCTTTGGTGTCGCTCTGAAGGAAGAGGATAATGGACGGATGTTCCCGGTTTCCGATAAAGCAGCTGACGTCGTCCGGGTATTGATTGATCAAATCCGCCAGCACGGCGCTGAAATTCAAATCAATGCGGAAGTTGCAACACTTGACTTCCATCCGGACGGTTCGTTCGCAGCCGTCCTGCTTGCGGACGGATCCCGCCTCGAAGCGAAGAGTTGTGTCGTCGCTGTCGGTGGACAATCGGTTCCCCATACCGGTTCAACCGGCGACGGTTATCCTTGGGCACGTAAAGCCGGTCATACGATCACGGAACTTTTCCCGACCGAAGTGCCGATTTTACTGAACGATACGTTCATCCAAGAAAAGACACTTCAGGGTCTTTCGTTACGTGACGTCGCGCTGACGGTTCACGGTAAAAAAGATAAACCGATCAAGACGCACACCGGCGATCTGTTATTTACCCATTTCGGTCTGAGTGGTCCGATTGCTTTACGGTGCAGTCAGTACACGATCAAAGAAAGAAAACGGTCCGGTGAGCGTGTTGTCCATCTTTCGATCGACTTGTTCCCGGAAGAATCGATCGGTGCCCTGACGGAACGGTTCCAAGCTGCCCTTGCCGCTAACCCGAAAAAAACGGTCCGCAATGCGTTAAAAGGATTTGTTCCGGAACGATTGCTCGATCTGTTATTTGCCCGGATTGGTTTTGGAGATGAAGTCTGTACGCAAATTAAAAAACAGGACTTCACTCAATTGCTGGCGACGCTCAAACGCTTCCCGCTTCAAGCAGTCGGAACACTCGACTTTGATAAAGCGTTCGTCACCGGCGGCGGTGTTTCGATCAAGGAAATCCAACCAAAAACGATGATGTCGAAAAAAGCAGACGGTCTCTTTTTCGCCGGCGAAATCCTCGACATCCACGGCTATACAGGCGGTTATAATATCACAGCCGCTTTCGTGACCGGACATTGCGCCGGCACGAATGCTGCACTGACCGCGTTATGACAAAAAGGCTAGTTCCACACGGAGCTAGCCTTTTAGTCGATTGGTGTAAACGAACGGCTCGAGAATTTATCTGTTTGGATCAAAGCAAACAACTCATTGTCCTGAACAAATATGCCTTCTGCCCCGTAGACTTTCGGGCTTGCCGACTCCCCTGTAATCGTCACATCTTTCGTGTCAATCGAATACAGGAATAATGCTTCCGAATCCAACGTGTAAATCCGCCCTTGCCGTTCAGCAAGACCAATCGGACGGAAATTTTCCGTGAAGGCTTTTTTCGCATCACTGCGCATACCGCCGGCCGTGTCAATCCGCTTTCGCTCTACAATCGTCAAATACGGCGGTTTTTGTTTTTTCTTTAAAGCGCGTTTTTCCTTTGCGGTCGCATCTTTATCGATTTTTATTTCATCTTGTTTCGTCGTGAAATACGTCAGTTCACTTCGCGCTAACGAACGAATGTGATTGATCGTGTAGAATTGTTTTTTCTTGGCATCGTAACCGAGTCCGTGGAAACTGTCGCGGATCGTCGTACCTGCCACCCGTTCCCGTTTGTCTTCTTTCCAGACGCCTTCTTCCCGTTTAACGGTCACGAGAATTTGATTGGACGTCAATAAGGCGACGGTCTCGCCGTCAACGAGCGTCATGCCGTCAAGTCCCGATAACATCAATTTGCCTTCATCCTCGATTTGGAATGACGCATTGATTCGTTCGCCGGTCCCGCTGATTTCGAAAAAGTGATAATCTTCCGTTACGACAAGATAGGAACCGATCGAATCATCGTACAACATCTGTTGGACGTTTTTGATCAACGGTTCTTCCGGATTCGGAATGGAAGACGGTGTTTTCGCCGGTACTTGTTTGACTGCTGCTTGGTGTTTCGATTGTGTCTCAATTTTGGCAAACGTCTCTTTGATTTGTGCGACGGTCTCAGGTCTCGAAAAGACGAGCGACACACAAAGGATCAGACCGGAGACGACGGCAAAAATCGTTGTATAGACTATATAAGTTCGTTTCATTTACACAAATCGCCTTTCTGTCTCGGTTTCTGATTCAGTTTAGCAGAAGGCGCCCTAAAAAAAAAGCGGACTTGCGACGGAGATAAACGAAAACCCCTCAATCTGACGAATCAGATGAGGGGTTTTGCCTTAGTTCGCTACGATATTGATCAGTTTTTTCGGAACGACGATGACTTTTCGAACCGTTTTATCGCCAATCCACTCTTGTGTTTTTTCATCGGCAAATGCAAGGGCTTCAATTTCTTCTTTTGTTGCCTCCATGCTGATGACGAGCTTCGAACGGACTTTACCGTTGACTTGAATGACGAATTCCATTGTATCGCTGACGAGTTTCGTTTCGTCAAATGTCGGCCATGCCGCATATGTCAATGTATCCTCAAAACCAAGCTGTTCCCATAACTCTTCCCCAAGGTGCGGTGCGACCGGGGTCAGCAATTGAATGAATCCGCGAAGGAAGTGACGCGGTAAGACCGGTTGTTTATTAGCCTCGTTGACGAAGACCATCAACTGCGAAATTCCGGTGTTGAACTGAATGTTCGTGAAGTCTTCCGTTACTTTTTTAACCGTCTGATGGTAGACACGTTCAAAGTCTGCATCGACTGTCGTCACGTCCTGAATGTCCGCCGTCCGTTCGAACAGACGCCAGACTCGGTCAAGGAAACGACGTGCCCCGTCAAGACCGTTCTCCGACCACGACACCGAAGCATCAAGCGGTCCCATGAACATTTCGTACAAGCGGAGTGTATCTGCACCGTGCGATTTGACGATTTCATCCGGATTGATGACGTTTCCGCGTGATTTCGACATTTTTTCATTGTTTTCTCCAAGAATCATCCCTTGGTTATACAACTTTTGGAATGGTTCTTTCGTCGGTACGACACCGATATCATACAAGACTTTATGCCAGAAGCGGGCATACAGTAAATGAAGCACGGCATGCTCGGCTCCTCCGATATAAATATCGACCGGAAGCCAGTATTTTAGTTTTTCCGGATCGGCAATCGCCTCTTCATTATGCGGATCAATGAAGCGGAGGTAGTACCAGCAGCTGCCGCCCCATTGTGGCATCGTATTCGTCTCGCGGCGTCCTTTAAGTCCCGTGACCGGATCCGTGTAATCGAGCCAGTCTTCTGCAAGGGCGAGTGGTGATTCACCTGTGCCGGACGGCTTGATTTCCGGAATCATCGGCAATTCAAGTGGAAGTTCCGATTTATCGAGTGTCTTCATCGTTCCGTCTTCCATGTGGACGACCGGAATCGGTTCACCCCAGTAGCGCTGACGGCTGAATAACCAGTCACGCAATCGGAACGTGATTTTTTTGCGTCCGACTTGATTCGTCTCCAGTTCAGCGATGATCGTTTCAATCGCCTCCTGTTTTGACAATCCGTCGAGCATTTGTGAATTGACGTGTTCGCCTTCATCCGTATACGCTGCTTCGTCAACGTTACCGCCTTTGACGACTTCGATGATCGGAAGGTCAAACTGTTTCGCAAATTCATGATCACGCTCATCGTGTGCCGGAACGGCCATGATCGCGCCTGTTCCGTATGTCGCGAGGACATAATCGGCGATCCAGATTGGCAGACGTTCGCCGGAAATCGGGTTGACGGCAAAAGCTCCCGTGAAGACGCCTGTTTTTTCTTTCGCAAGATCCGTCCGTTCCAAATCTGACTTCGTCTGGACAGACGCGATGTATGCTTTAACCGCTTCTTCGTGATCCTCTGTTGTGATATCCGTGACAAATGGATGCTCCGGTGCCAGAACGAGATACGTTGCGCCGAAGACGGTATCCGGACGTGTCGTGAAGACCGTCACTTGTTTTTTATGACCGTCGATCGTAAAGTCGATTTCCGCACCTTCCGATTTTCCGATCCAGTTCCGTTGCATTTCCTTGACGGATTCCGGCCAGTCGAGTTCATCCAAATCTTCGAGCAAACGGTCCGCGTACTCGGTAATTTTTAAAACCCACTGCCGCATCGGGACGCGGACAACCGGATGATTACCACGCTCGGACAGCCCGTCGATGACTTCCTCGTTCGCAAGCACCGTTCCAAGAGCCGGGCACCAGTTAACGGCGACTTCGTCAACGAAAGCGAGTCCCTGTTCATACAATTTCGTAAAAATCCACTGTGTCCATTTGTAATATTTCGGATCCGTCGTATTGATTTCACGATCCCAGTCGTACGAGAATCCCAAGTCTTTTAACTGACGTTTAAAGGTTTCGATGTTTTGGGCAGTGAACTCCCGCGGGTCATTTCCTGTATCAAGCGCATACTGCTCCGCCGGAAGTCCAAACGCATCCCATCCCATCGGGTGAAGGACGTTGTATCCTTGCATCCGTTTCATCCGGGCCAAGATATCGGTTGCCGTGTATCCTTCCGGGTGACCGACATGAAGTCCTGCTCCCGATGGATAAGGAAACATGTCTAACGCATAAAAGCCTTCTTTTTCCGGATCTTCTGTTGTGACGAACGCATTGTCCTGTTCCCAACGCGCTTGCCATTTCGGTTCGATTTCACGATGATTGTACGGCATCTTTATTCCTCCTCTGAATATACAAAAAACCGGTCTCCGCCCCTAGGAATAGGGACGAAAGACCGGTTTGTCTCCCGCGGTACCACCCACGTTGTCTGCTGAAGCAGACCACTTGATTCACAGATAACGGTGTGAAGGACCGGAGTTCGCTACTTGGTTTCACGAATCATGCTCCCTGACGAGTTCACGGACGATTCCGACTGGTTTGCACCGACCACCAGCTCTCTAAAACGGAATGACTCCCTTACTACTTCAGTTCGTCGCAATGGACTATCTATGTGTAAGTGTAAGCCGAACCTTCCCTTACCGTCAACGGTTGCGTAAAATTTCTCCAATCGCGGCGTGCGATGATACGGCATGATCCGCATGATGCAAGACTTGTGCCGGCATCCGATCGTCGAGCAGGGCAATGACTTCCATGCCCGCTTTTTTGGCACCAATCATCCCGTTTGCGGCGTCTTCAATGACGATACAGGCCTCGGGTGACTGATTGATCCGCTCTGCCGCCAGACAAAAAATCGCCGGATCCGGTTTGGAACGCGGGACTTCAAATCCGCTCGTATAAGCATCGACCGTCAATTCATAATGCGTAATGACACGTTTAATTTTTTCAAGTGAACTCGAGGACGCAATCGCAATCCGGTATCCTTCCGTCCGGGCCAGTTCCATCAGTTCTTTTACGCCGTCCTTCAAACCGCAGGTCTCCGGCTTCGCATGCTGTTGGAATAATTCGTGTTCGAGTGCCAGCAATGCTTCCGTCGAGTGCGGTAACGCGTGTTGTGTGATCAGTTCCTCCCACATCTCATCCCCGGTTTTCCCCATGAATGTCGCATACTGCGTCAAATCCAGCGGAATCGATAACGTGTTGAACATCTGTTGATGGACTTTAAAATATTGAATTTCACTATCGAGGATGACCCCATCCATATCAAAAATCAAACCTGTTTTTTTCATGATTTCCCCTCCTGTTATCAGCCTACCAAAAAACCTGATCATCTGCAGATGATCAGGTGGCTAAAACCGTCTCCTGATAACGGTATTCCGGGAAATAGTTGGCTGCTTCGTCGCTTCCGTACCGTTGACACAATTGTTCATAGACATGGGGAAGAAGAATCGTCTTTCCTTGGTGGTATTCAAACATACGGTAACCTGTATAGCGACATTTGCTTTCAAACAGACTGTCCCGTTCCTTATAGCCGCCACCGAGGTGCTGCTCGACCATGCCGGCTGACTTGGAATGTAAAATCGCCTCATACTCCAGGCGCTGATTCGGAAAAAGTTTATGTTCATCACGTTGACAGCCGATCAGATGTCCGTGTGCATACTCGTTCCCGAGCAGGACGAAATATCCACCGACCGCTTCTCCCTGCCACTCCGCAATCAGCAATAACGGTTCACACAGTTCTGTCGGTTGAAACAACTGTTCAAAATATTCGGTCGTGAAATAGTAATGGGACGAAGCATCCTTCCGGTCCATCGTTTGATAGTAAAGACGGATGAAGGTTGGCAGATCTTCTTTCGATCCTCTTCGGACCGTCAGCTCTGACGCCAAGGATTTCCGGATCATACTCCGGTTTTTTTTATGAAAGGTCTGCATGATTTCTTCTACAGAAGGCCGAAGATCGATGCTTGTCGTGTGGCGGATGAATTCCGTTTTAGTCCAATCTGCTACACGTTTATGGTTTTCCGTCAGCGGATTAAAACGAATCAATTCGGAAACAATTTTTTGACGCATCGCCCATTGTCGAAACGAACGTTTGGCATCGGTCAGCTCTTCTGAAGTCAACTCACCAATGATTTCCGGACCTCCGTATCCGTAAGGCGTAATCAAATCAAAGTATTCGGTGTCAAAAATCCGCCGCTTCAAGAAGGGATAAAATAATTCACCTGATGCTCCTTGAAAATAAATCAGTCCGGCCGCTTCATCGGTCCGGGCATTCAAATGAACATATTCATAGCTATAAAAAATATCAAGTGATTTATTTTCCACAAGTGATGCCCACGTCAACTGATCTTCCACAAAAATACATCGCCTCATCTTTTTCCACCTCCGGCATATGACACGTCGAACATAACTATTTTCCTTTAATTTGGTTAATCAATTAATTTTTACCTTTTAATTCAATACCCATTTTACATGTTTAATATGCTTCTTCAACAAAAAAGACAGACAGCGGAATCAAGCGACCGCTTCTGTCCTTTTCTCATTTTACCGCCTTGTTTGGTATAGCCCGAACGAATGTGAATCCTGCCAGCAGGATCAATCCAATCAATGTCATGAACACGGCATTCATACCGGATAAATCATAAATCAGCCCTCCGACAGTCGGACTGATCATCCGCCCTGCCGAAGCGGCGATATTGACATACCCCTGAAACTCGCCTTCTTTCCCGATCGGAGCCAGGCGGGCTGCCATTGCCGGAACCGCCGGCCAAATGAACATCTCACCGATCGTCAAAATGACCATCGCTACTAAGAACATCTTGAATCCGCCGGCAAAAGGCACGATCGCGTAGGACAAAAGAAAAATGCCGGTTCCCGTCAGCAACTGACGTTTCAAGTCGTCACCAAACCAGCGCAGGACAGGTGTCAATAACGGTTGCGCAAATACGATCAGTGCACCGTTGATCGTCCATAAAATCGAGTATTCGGAAATTGTCACACCGAGGGATTTTGTATGCACGGAAAATGTTCCCTGCCATTGAACATACACAAACCACAAGAGCGCATAGCCGACCGAAACGTACAGCATCGTCCGGACTGAACTCTTCGAAAGCGGTTCCCGCACTTCCTCCCCTGCCGATACCGATTGACGTTTGACCGGATGCACGTGAATCCAGTTCAGTCCCACCAAGAGGACGACGGCAAACAATAAGTAAAGGATCAGATTGGCGATGAAGATGAACTGGATGTCGATTGCTGCAATTTGTCCGCTGATCGCGGTACCGAGTGCCACTCCGACGTTTTGGGCAACATAGATTGCATTAAATGCCCGTCTTCCACCTTCCGGCCAGATGACACCGGTCAAAGCATAGATCGTCGGGAATACCATTCCTCCGACGAATCCGATCAATCCCAACATTAGCACATATCCGGTGAAGGTCTGATGGAACAGCCAAAGACCAATCGAGGCAAGGACCAGCCCGATGACACTGATGACAAGCGTCCGTTTCCCGCCTAACCGGTCAAATGCTTTTCCGCCGATATAGTTTCCGACAATGGCGAGAGCCGAGTTGACGAATAAAGCCATTCCGGCTTTTGTCATCGACTCTCCTAAATAATCATGAATGTATAATGTATTAAACGGCCATAAAAAAGAAGATCCTGTCGTATTGATCGCCATCGCCAATACCAGAATCCAGACCGCGCGAGGTAATTTCGGCATGATAAGTATCCTCCAATGTAGTTTCCAACCTTGCCACTTTACGAAATTACGCTACCCTCTGTCAAGGAACTTCGCTATTAAACGAACAATCGGAAAAATGATACAATTGACTAAAGGGTCAATTTTCCGGGTACTTAGAAAAAAATAGAGCATATTATCAGAAAGAGGAGTTTTTGCCATGTCACTTGCACGTGTATTGCCTTACGCCAAAGAATTATTGGAATCAGTCATTCATGAGGGGGATTGTGTCGTCGACATGACTGCCGGGAACGGTCATGATACGCATTTTCTTGCCGAACAGGTCGGACCGAGCGGACGGGTCATCGCGTTTGATGTCCAGGAGCAGGCCATCGAAGAAACGACACGCCGTCTGCAGGCGGCTCACGTTTTCGACTGGGTCGATTTGTACCATGAAAGTCATATTCATGTCGGAGCCCGCTTGTTTGCTGAACAACGCCCGATTCGTGCCGGAGTATTTAATCTGGGGTACTTACCGGGGAGTGATAAATCCGTTACGACGACCGGGGAAGAAACACTCGAAGCACTCCGTGCCCTCCTTCCGGTTCTTGTCCCCGGCGGTCTGGTTGTCCTCGTGATCTACCATGGCCATTCGGAAGGACGACGTGAACGCGATGCGGTATTGGAACATGTTTCTTCCCTCCCGCAACAGGATTATGCCGTCCTGCAATATCGTTTCTTGAATCAGCAAAACAATCCCCCGTTCATCGTCGCGATTGAAAAAAAATTAAAGAAACAAACAATCGACTAAACAAAAAGAGGAATCCCGATGCTATCCGGATTCCTCTTTTTCTTGTTGCCGTTTAATCTTCCACCATCTTTAGAAACAGCAATAGCTTTTCAGCAAACCGCGTATTCAAACGTTCAAAACTGAAGTGCGGGAAACCGTGCAGACGTTGCAGATAAATCTGGTCTCCGCCCATCTTCCGGCACACTTCAAGCGTCAACTTGACGTCGGCGAACTGATCATCCGGTGCATAAAAACAAGCGAGATGGACCCGCGGCAGTTTCTTACGTTCTTCGTCATGGATGACGATTTCTTCTTCAATCTCGCGATATTCCGCATACGTCAATTCACCGAGACGTGCAGCATCCTCATTGTTCTGTCCGAACGGCAATGTGCCGAGCGGAGCATCCGGACGGAACCGGTCGAAAGCACTTGCAAACACTTGTTTGACGCCGCCTAGTTGCTTCGAGTTGTGCCAATCAAATAACGGCGAGATGAATGTCAGGCTCGCCATCGGCAACTCATATTCTTGAAGCAGCCGATTGACGACAAGTGCCCCCATACTGCAGGCAATGATGTGAATCGGTAATTTTCGTTTACCGGCTTCACGTAATGCTTCTTTTAACAGCTGTTGATGTTCTTCAAACGATACACGACGGGGTGCATCGACCAGGAGAACTTCGTATTCGCGTTCTAATACACGAATCAGCGCCTCACTCGGCCGAGCACGTAATTGGAGTGGATATACAAGAACGATCACTCCGGTTGGTTGTTCTACCACAAACTCACCTCTTCATTCGATATCTGTTTAGTATGCAACAAATCCGACTCCAGCCAAACCGCCTTAAGTCGGATTCCATTTCTTTAATATATACGTTGTAGACGCGTCACAGGTTCCACTTGTCCGAAGACTTCCTCTGTCGTCTCACTGATTTCCTTGAATCCGTACGACGTTAAAAAGTGGCGGGCTTTATAGTTCCGGGATTCGACATACACTTCGATCGGAGAGGCTCCCTGCAATTCCAGTTCGCGGATCAGCCGGCGTCCGATCCCGTTTTGTTGGTATTTCGGCAAGACATACAATCGGACGATTTCCCATGTTCCCTCAACATCAATCGCGTGAATGAAACCGACGATTTCCCCGTCAATCAGTCCGACGTTGAAATATTCTCCACGTGCTTCCTCCGCTGTCCGAATCGCCCGGACCACTTCTTCCTGCGGGTACGCTTCTTGAACGAAATGGGCTTTCGAGCGTTCTGAATAGATTTCCTCATATGTGTCCATCCAAGACGTGAGCGCAATATCATGAATGCGTGCTGCATCAGCCGGAACCGCTTCGCGTATCTCCATACCGAAATCCCCCTTTTCCTTTTACAGAATACAGACTCATGTTCTTTTACCCTTTTCTAGAAATTTCAGTCGTATCCCTGCAAAGTTCAGGAGAAACAAAAAAAGTTCAGAAACACCCTTTAGAAGGATGTTTCTGAACAATGAATTATGCGAAACGTTTTGCCTGCTCTTCAAGAGTAGCGGCTTTATCTGTCTGCTCCCATGGTAACTCGATGTCTGTACGACCGAAGTGACCATAAGCTGCTGTCTGACGATAGATCGGACGACGGAGATCAAGCATGTTGATGATTCCAGCCGGACGAAGATCGAAGTTTTCAGCAACCAGTTCAACCAGTTGTGCTTCAGGAAGTTTTCCTGTACCGAATGTATCCACCGCGATTGATACCGGATGTGCGACACCGATTGCGTACGCGAGTTGAACTTCCGCTTTGTCTGCAAGACCTGCAGCTACGAGGTTCTTCGCGACGTAACGCGCTGCGTAAGCAGCTGAACGGTCGACTTTCGTTGGATCTTTACCAGAGAAAGCTCCACCGCCGTGACGTGCATATCCGCCATACGTATCAACGATGATTTTACGGCCTGTTAATCCAGCATCACCTTGTGGTCCGCCGATGACGAAACGACCAGTTGGGTTGATGAAGAATTTTGTATCGGCATCGATGTACTCAGTCGGAATGACCGGTGCGATGACATGTTCTTTCAGATCAGCTTGGATTTGCTCAAGCGTCACTTCTTCTGCATGTTGTGTTGAGATGACGATTGTATCAACGCGAACAGGTTCATTGTTCTCATTGTATTCAACCGTGACTTGCGTCTTACCATCCGGACGGAGGTAATCGAGTTGTCCGTTTTTACGAACTTCTGCAAGACGACGAGCCAGTTTGTGTGAAAGTGAGATCGGAAGTGGCATGAGTTCAGGTGTTTCTTTCGTTGCATAACCGAACATCAGACCTTGGTCTCCTGCTCCGATTGCATCGATTTCTTCATCTGACATGTTTCCTTCGCGTGCTTCAAGCGCTTGGTCAACACCGAGAGCGATGTCTGCTGACTGCTCATCGATTGATGTCAATACAGCACAAGTGTCTGCATCGAAACCGTATTTAGCGCGTGTATAGCCAATTTCGCGAATCGTTTCACGAACGACTTTCGGGATATCCACGTAAGTTGATGTCGTGATTTCTCCTGCTACTAATACGAGTCCTGTCGTGACAGAAGTTTCTGCCGCAACACGTGCGTTTGGATCGGCTGCAAGAATTGCATCCAAAATTGAATCCGAAATCTGGTCACAGATTTTATCCGGGTGACCTTCTGTTACTGATTCCGACGTAAACAGTCGGCGATTAAGGTTTGTCATGTTTGACCCTCCCAAAAAAGAATTTGACGGTGTACTCATTTCCCCTAGTTGAGTGGGACGGTAAAATGAAAAAAACCTTTCCATGTCCAAAAATGGTCAGGGAAAGGTTGTGCGTTCTTCCTTTACCCTCTTATCGTTCGAAGTGTTTACTTCGCTTCAGGAGAGCACCTTTTCCTACATTAATGATGAAATTAATATAAGACGGTTGCCGGGTTTCTTCGGGCCTTGTTCCCTCCACCTGCTCAGAATAAGAGTATCCGTTACGAATTACATGATATAAACTTGTGCTCACTCTGTCAAGCAACGTTTTAATTTCTAGTCGAAAAATTTCGGGAGAGATGTTAAACTGTTAATGCTGAAAGCGTTTCCAGATAAATAGAAATCAGCGCATGAAAATGATTGCTCTATCATTAGTATGTCATATATAATAAATGTGTCATACTAATAGTAGAGCCAAAACCAACGTAGGGGAAAGGTGGGGTCAGGATGCCGATGACGGTCCTGAATATCGAAGAACTACTCAAGAAGGAGCATGTGTTCAAACAACTGTCTGTTGCTGAACTAGTCGAACATGCAATTCGCAACAAAGAAGGAGTTCTTGCAGAAAATGGTGCTTTGTCTGTAGAAACGGGGAAATTTACAGGTCGTTCACCGAAAGACAAGTTCATCGTCCGTGATGACTTATGTGAGATGCATATCGATTGGGGTCATGTCAATCAACCGATGGAGTCGGACAAATTCGAGCAACTGTTACAAAAAGTTCTTCGTTATATGAACGAAGCAGATCAACTCTACTACACAGAAGCTGCTGCTGGTGCCGATACGCATTTCACCCTTCCAGTGCGCGTCGTAACCGAATATGCTTGGCATAATTTGTTTGCGAAACAGCTGTTTTTACGTGAATATCCTACGGTTGCAGCCTTTGAACCGTTTACGGTCGTCTACGCACCACATTTTAAAGCGGATCCGGCGGTTGACGGCACAAACTCCGAGACCTTCATCGCGATGTCATTCGAACACCGGATCGTCTTGATTGGCGGAACGGAGTATGCCGGAGAAATCAAAAAATCAATTTTCTCTGTCATGAACTATCTTTTACCCCAACAAGAAGTCTTGTCGATGCACTGTTCAGCAAACGTCGGACACGACGGCGATGTCGCCTTATTCTTCGGACTCTCAGGAACTGGTAAGACCACGCTGTCTGCTGATGACAGTCGCCAATTAATCGGTGACGATGAACACGGTTGGTCTCATGACGGTGTCTTCAACATCGAAGGTGGCTGCTATGCGAAAACAGTTAATCTGTCACGCGAAAAAGAACCACAAATCTTTGATGCGATCCGCTTCGGAACCGTTCTTGAAAATGTCGTCCTCGATGATGCGCGGATTCCGGATTATGATGATACTTCATTGACTGAAAATACACGTGCCGCTTACCCGATTACAGCAATCGACAACATCGCCATTCCGTCACGCGCCGGTCACCCGAAAACGATTGTCTTTCTGACGGCGGATGCCTATGGTGTCTTGCCTCCAATCAGTAAACTGACGAAAGAACAAGCGATGTATCACTTCTTATCCGGCTACACATCAAAACTGGCTGGAACGGAGCGCGGCGTTACAGAACCGGAAGCCACATTCTCGACGTGCTTCGGTTCACCATTCCTGCCGTTGATTCCGGAAAAATATGCGACGATGCTCGGGGAACTGATTGATCGTCACGGTGTCACAGTCTATCTCGTCAACACAGGCTGGACCGGCGGCGCTTACGGTACAGGAAGCCGGATGAAACTCTCCTATACACGAACGATGGTCAATGCGGCCGTCAACGGTCTGCTTGCAGACATCCCGACAGAAGAACATCCGATTTTCGGTCTGCATATGCCGATTGAAGTACCTGGTGTTCCGACTGACCTGCTCAATCCGGTAAAAGTTTGGGCAAATCCATCCGATTACGAACAACAAGCGACTGCACTCGCACAAAAGTTCACACAGAACTTCGCGCGTTTCGAAAGTGCGACCGATGCCATCAAATCAGCCGGTCCTCGTGTCTAACATCATACTGATACAAAAAAGGTTGAGCTCCGTAACGGATGCTCAACCTTTTTCTGTTAGACGATTGAATCGGTTTTGTCTTTTAAATGGAGTTCCTTTTGCGCAAGCCAAACTTGACTCTCTTTCAGTAACTCATAAGCCCGGTGCTTCATAATCCCGAACCGATTACTGAGCATCTCAAACCGTTCAAACTCGCCCCGGTCTGCGCTGATCGCAAGCAACAGGCAATCGCGAAACGGGTGATCTTCCCCTTGCAAGACATTTTTCAAAGCCGGTTCAATCGGAAGCTGATCGATGATTTCACCGATATCCACGGAAAGCAAGGCATCGATGTGTGACAGTAAGCCGATCATGTAGGCACTTTCTGCTTTCAGTGTCTTCGTTTCCGTCGCAAACAGTTCGCATAGTTTTGCGCAATGCAAGGATGAACGCAATAATTCGTCCGACCATTGATACGGACTCGCTAGTTTCATCTCACGCAAGACGATCAACGAAATCCAGCTCTTCAGTTGGGAAAAGCCCAGCAAGGAAATTGCTTGACGGACGGAACTGACCATGTTCCGAAGACCGATGCCCGGAGAGTTGATCAATTGCAGTACTTGCACACTGATGTAAGGATTGCCCTCGATTTCATCCACGACGTCATCATAATGGTCATCCGTATCAAGCCACTTCAACATTTTCAACAGGACAGGCACTTGCGGAGGAACGGCCTTTCCTTTCATCAGCATCGGTTTGGCGTAAAAGTATCCTTGGAACCAGTCATACCCCATCGCAAGGCTTCGCGTGTGGTCCTCGTGTGTTTCAACCCGTTCAGCCAAAAAGCGGATATGCGGATAGTTCCGTTTTAAAATATGTAAGATTGCACTTTGTTCGCGTGGATTGATGGCTTCGATATCAATTTTTATCAAATCAATCAAATCAAACAGCTCCGGACCGTGGTGACGCAACAAATCCGTTACGAAATCATCAAGCGCCAGGACGAAGCCGGCTTCTTTCCATTTTTGCAGCGTCTGGAGCATCATTTCATCGATCTGAACCGTCTCCAATACTTCAATCACGAATTGAGTCGGATCCAGATGATCAATCAGTTCAGACTGCAACAGATCGCCTGTGAAATTAATGAATAATCGTTTTCCTTCTGCTACACGGTCTACTCCGAGATGAATCAGTGTATTCGTCAACACATCCATCGTCGCCAAGTCACCATCAAACACTGCAGGTGTTTCAACGGAACGATAGAGCAGCTCAAAAGCGTCAATCGAACCAAACCGGTCTACAATCGGTTGTCGCGCAAGTAAGATTTCCATCTCATATATCCCTTCTAAATCCGTTAATCTGGCTTATTTTATATGTTCTAGTATACCAAATATCGTTTTCCTTTAAAAAATCTCTTTTTTAAAACATATCAATGTTCCCATCATTTGGAGAAAAAAACATCTCAATGCAAGGCATCAAGATGTTTTGTAAGTCTTTTCTATTCAGATAACATCCAATCAATGACTTGTTTCGTCACAAGCATTTTTTGATGGATTGGAAATTGATGCGCGTACTGATAGATGATCAAGCGGGTCTGTTCCGGATAACGGGCCGCATAATTCGTCGCATGACGCAGTCGGACATTTTGATCATATAATCCGTGAATCAGCAAGATTTCCCCTTGAGGCGGAAAATACAATGGCGACCGGACACGGTATGCCTGCAACTGTTGTTGCGGAACTCCTCCCGTAAACCGTCTGAGCATTTTTCGCATCGTCTGTTGTTCTTCATACGTCCAAGTCAGATTCGTTACACCGGCCCATGAAACCGTCCGGGCGACTTCACGATGGTGCGCAAGTAAAAGCGCCATCTGTCCGCCACGGGAAAAACCGAAGACCGATGTCCGCTCGACATATTGATCGAGCCAATCAAACGCACTGATGGCGTCGAGGATATCCCGGTGTCCGAAGTCTTCTTTCCCCGTCCCTCCTAGATTACCGCGGTAAAAAGGAGCCATGACGAGATAACCGGCTTGCGCGAACTGCATTAAGCGAGTCGGCCGAATCATGCCGATATTACGTGTCCCACCACGTAAATACAAAAGACCTTGCCCGTTCGCATGAACCGGCAGGATCACATACGCTCCGACCCGTTCCCCGTCGGATGTTTCATAAAAGACCCGAAAGGTGCGGAACGGTCCCTGCCGCGGGAGCTCAAACCAATCGGCGTTCGGCGAGTACACGAAGAGTCTCCGGAAGGACACGGTCCTTCATCATGAAGCTGTATTGGCGGTTCGTATCTAAACGTTTCGGGATATCGTCTAGTAAATAGGCTCCGTCCGTCTCATCGACAGCCAGGTGTGGAACCAGTGATTCGATTTGAGCGAAGTAGATATTCTTGATGATCGTGTCCCCTCGCCCCTCGACCCGGTATTGTCCGATGTACTGGAGACGTTCGATACGTCCCCCTGTCTCTTCCATGACTTCCCGGTATGCGGCTTCCTCCGCCGTCTCCCCCGGCTCGACTTTTCCACCCGGAAACTCATATCCCCGTTGCTTGTGATGCGTCAGTAACCATTTCCCTTCGTACACGGCAATGACCCAGACATGAAGCGGATGGACTGAAAACGGATGGTCTTCAAAACTCAGTTCAACCCGATTTTGATAATAATCTAAAAACGTAATCACGTGCGTGCACCTCATTTCTTCTTCTCTCTTCACTTTACCTGTTTCGAAAGCATTCTAAAAGTGAAAGTGCGTAGGAATTTGCCAGAATGACAAAAAAAGACATCCCTCTGAATCGAGAGATGTCCGGATGCTTATTTCAAGCGAGCTTCAAGCTCTGCTTTTTCTGCTTCAAATCCAGGTTTACCGAGTAAGGCAAACATGTTTTTCTTGTACGCTTCAACACCCGGCTGATCGAACGGGTTCACACCAAGCAGGTATCCACTCATGGCACATGCTTTTTCGAAGAAGTAGAACAAGAATCCGAGATGATACGGTGTCATCTCAGGCAATTCGACCGTCAAGTTCGGAACTTGTCCATCTGTGTGGGCAAGCAACGTTCCTTCCGCTGCCTTGTCGTTGACGAATTGAATCGATTTTCCTTCCAGGAAGTTTAAACCGTCGAGATCCTGGGCGTCTTTTTCAATCGTTAATGCATGACGCGCTTGTCCGACTTTAATAACTGTTTCGAACAAATCACGACGTCCTTCCTGGACATATTGTCCCATCGAGTGAAGATCCGTTGAGAAGTCGACGGCAGCCGGGAAGATTCCTTTGAAGTCTTTTCCTTCTGACTCTCCGTACAACTGTTTCCACCACTCGGACACATAGTGTAAGGCCGGTTCGTAGTTGACGAGCAACTCGATCGTTTTCCCTTTAGCGTATAATGCGTTCCGGACGACTGCGTACTGGTACGCTTCGTTTTCCGCCAAGTTCTCGTTTGAGAACTGAACCTGGGCATCACGTGCACCTGCCATCAACTCTTCGATCGAAATGCCGGCTGCTGCGATCGGCAACAGACCAACCGGTGTCAAGACAGAGAAACGACCTCCGACGTCATCCGGGATCACAAATGTCTGGTATCCTTCCGAGTCCGCAAGTGTTTTCAAAGCGCCGCGTGCTTTATCCGTCGTTGCATAAATCCGGTCTTTCGCACCCGCTTTACCGTACTTGTCTTCCATGAACGTTTTTAACAGACGGAACGAAATCGCCGGTTCTGTCGTCGTGCCTGATTTCGAGATGATGTTGACCGACACATCTTTTCCTTCAAGTACTTGGAACAAATCGTGTAAGTACGTCGAAGAAATGTTATGTCCAGCATAAATGATTTGCGGAGCTTTCCGCTCTTCTTTTGACAATAAGTTGTGGAACGAATGACCCAGCATCTCGATTGCAGCACGTGCACCAAGATACGATCCGCCGATTCCGACGACCAACAAGACGTCTGAATCCGACTTGATTTTTTCAGCTGCTGCCTGAATTTTTTCAAATTCCGCTTTGTCATAGTTTGTCGGTAAATCGACCCATCCTAAGAAATCACTGCCGGCACCTGTGCCGTTGTGGATTGCTCCGTGTAATGTTTTTACCGTATCCGCCATATAGTCTACTTCATGTTGTCCTACGAATTGTAGGGCCTTCGAATAATCAAAACGTACCGTTGTCATTCACTCGTCCTCCTTATTCATTCGCAAACAAATGCGACCTTCCTTTTCATTAAAACGCAAGAAGGAAGGTCGTTCAAGTCTTTTGTGAAAAGATTAGCAAATGTTATGGCGCTTACAAAGCCGCTGTTACGATTTGGCGGACATCTTCGTTGCCAAGTGATTTGAAGTTACCGAAGTCTCCGCGTGTCATTGCTGATTTTACGATTGAGTCGACTGTATCTTCTTTGATGTCGTAATCTGCAAGACGGTTTGGAGCACCGAGTGACGTCCAGAACGCACTGATGGCATCGATTGTAGCGTGTGCTGCTTCCATTTCTGATTTACCAGTCGTATCAACGTCAAAGACATTTTCACCGAGCGTGACGAAACGGTGTGCGTTTGACTCGTCGAGGACATGACGCATCCAGTTCGGGAAGAGAATCGCCAGACCACCTGCGTGCGGGATATCATGAACAGCTGAAACCGCATGCTCAATGTTGTGTGACGCCCAGTCACCGCGTGCGCCCATTTGCAGGACACCATTGAGTGCCATCGTACCGGCAAACAGGATGGTACCGCGGAGTTCAACGTTCTCAAGATCGTTGACGAGTTTCGGTGCTGCTTCGACGACCGCTTTCATGACGCCTTCCGTCATCCGTTCTTGAACCGGTGCATGTGCCGTATGGAAGTATTGCTCAAGGCAATGACTCATCATATCGACGATTCCGTAAATCGTTTGGTCTTTCGGTACACTGACTGTGTACTTCGGATCAAGGACTGAGAACGTCGGGAATGTTAACGGGCTGCCCCAACCGTATTTTTCTTGTGTCTTCCAGTTCGTGATGACCGAGCCTGAATTCATTTCTGAACCTGTTGCAGCAAGCGTCAAGACTGTTCCGAACGGGATGACCGTTTTTGGTGTTGCTTTCCCGATGACGAGATCCCATGCTTCGCCTTCGTACGGGATACCGGCAGCAATCAGTTTCGTACAGTCGATGACTGAACCGCCACCTAGTGCAAGCAATGCGTCAACGCCAGCTTCACGTGCGATTTTAATACCGCGTTCCGCTGTTTCAATACGCGGGTTTGGTTCGACGCCGTCGCATTCAACGTATTCGATCCCTGCCGCACTCAGTTCGCGTGTCACGTCATCATAAACACCGTTGCGTTTAATACTGCCGCCGCCAAATACGAGCATGACTTTTTTAGCATCTAAAGCTTTCAATTCGTCTGTAATTTTGCTGACTTGACCGTCACCAAAAATAAGTTTCGTTGGATTACGATATTCGAAGTTTTCCATTGTGTGTTGCCCCCTTGATAAGTAATGAACACCTTACATTATCCACACATTCCCCTTTTGCATCTATTTTAATGCTTATAACGCAAAAAAAGAGAACCGACCGATGTCGATTCCCTTTCAAAATCTTATTTTTGGAAGTTTGATTTTTCAATCCATTCTTCCAATTTGCCTTTTAACACGTTGAAGCCAGGAGCTTCTTCTTGTTTGAAAGCAGGACCTGCATCGCGACGGCCAGTGTTTTTGCGTGGGCCTTTAGCGCGTGCTTCGCGTTTTGGAGCTTCCTGTGTTGCTTTGATCGAAAGCTTCATTTTTTTGTTAGCTTCGTCGATGTCGAGAACTTTAACAGTTACTTCATCGCCAACTTTTACGTAATCGTTGATGTCTTTTACGTAATCGTGTGAGATTTCTGAGATGTGGACGAGACCTTGTGTTTGCTCGTCAAGTGCTACGAAAGCACCGAAGTTTTGAATACCAGTTACTTTACCAGTAACGACTTGGTCTTTTTCAAAGTTTGCCATAGTTTATACACTCCCTAACTAAATTCATCAACTTATAATAACATACTTTTTACGGATGGTAAAAAATATTTTTCAAATTGTTTATTTTTTATTTTACGAGGGAACAAATTAGTAGTAAGACTTCAAGTATTCCCCCTGATTCTGCCGGACTTTTTGAGTCCGGCCCTTTTTTTGTTTCTTCTTACTTTTCAACGCAAAAAGGACCGATTCGGTCTGCTCGCTTTCCGCTGACAAGTCATCCTGCCGCTTCAGATGCAGTGCATCTTCCAGGGTCAGATCGGCTTGTTTTCCGCAGGAGTCGAGCATGACCTCACCTGTCCTAGCGTAAAGGAAATTGCATGGTGAAGCAATCAAAATTTCTGTCCGTTTACAGACTTACAAATCATCAAATCCGTTTGCATCCGTTACTTTTGCATACGAGCGCGATTTTTGCTCGAAGAAATCGGATTTCGTCGCATTCATCGAGTCGTCGGAATAGGCGCGGATCCATGGCATGACGTCTTCATCATGTCCTTCATACAAATCGTCAAGTCCGATGACACGGAGACGCTTGTTGGCGAGGTATTTGACATAGTCACGCATTTCGCTGACATCAAGTCCGTCCAAGTCACGTAACACGTATTCGCTCCACTCGATTTCAAGATCAACGGCACGCTCGAATGTCGCGTAGACAAATTTCGTGAATGAACCGTCGGCGTCGATATCCGGATGTTCTGTCAAGACGGCACGCAACAGCTGACTGATGAAGTATGAGTGTTGCAGTTCGTCACGCTGGATATAACTGATCATCGTCGACGTTCCGACCATTTTCTGATGGCGCGCCAAGTTATAGAAGAAAGCAAATCCGGAATAGAAGTTGATTCCTTCAAGAACGATCGAGGCCACCAGTGACTTCGCAAAGTTTTCCGGTGTCCGGTCGTTTTGGAAATCTTCATACAGATCCAAAATGAAGGCATTTCGTTTCATGACCATATCGTCGTCTTTCGCGATGTCGAAAATCCTGTTCTGCTCCGACAGTGGGACAAGACTCGACAGCACATAGCTGTAAGATTGGTTATGAACGACTTCCTGTTGGGCGACAATCGCGAGAATCGCATGAATTGACGCGTCCGATGTGAACATCGCCGACTCCAAAATATAACGGGTCTGGACGGAGTCGAGAATCGACAATAAGCCGATGATGCGTTTGAAGGCATCCTGTTCCCGCTCGCTTAATTGATTCCATTGTTGCATGTCTTTTGACATTGAAATCTCATCCGGAATCCAGAAGTTCGATAACAGCTGTTTATAGATGGAATAGAACTGCGGATACGCAATGTCGTTCCAATTGACGATTGAGCTTGTTTCCCCGCCGATGATCGCGGTCGCGCGATTCGGGTGTCGGGCATCAAGCAGTTTGATTTTTTGTAGTTGTTCCATGTTGTTCGGCTCCCTCTTGCTGTAATTGCAGTAGTGTTCGACGTGTCCACTCTTTGACCGCATGCGGTCGGTTACGCGGCGATTGTTCGATTTTGAGTAATTCACCTGCGAGCGGAACCCCGAACTTCGCGAGATGGTACGCCATCTCATCGACGGCACGGCAATATTTGACGAACATCTTATCGCCCGTCCCGAAGACAGCCGCCTGCGGAATCGCGTGCGGGCTTTCTTTTAAGACGACCTTCAGACAATCCCGCATCTCATCCGGCAGTTGTCCGTCTCCCCAGGTGTAAGAACCAAAATAGACGATATCATAAGGGACCAGCTGATACGTCGTCACATCATCGGCAAAGATCATCGTCGGTTCGACCTGCATTTCGGAACATGCTTTTGCAATCAGTTCCGCAACCTCCTCTGTATTTCCGCTCATTGACACATATACGATTGCTGCCTTCATGATATCGTCCTCCTTCTCTTATGATGAACACGACTCACATTCATCGATTTCGACAGTCGTCGAACGTGTGTAGTAAATCGTCTTCATCCCGAGTTGCCATGCTTCCATGTGCATCTCGAGTAACTCTTTTGCTTTGACGCTGTTTTTAACGTAGAGATTAAAACTGATCGCTTGGTCAATATGACGTTGACGTGAGGCATTTTGACGAATGCTCCAGAGTTGATCAATCTCAAACGCTGATTTATAGAACCAGTTCGTTTCCGGTGTTAAATCGGGCACTGTGACCGGAATCTTGTAGTTTTTCTTTTCTTCCGCGTAAACTTTCTTGTAAATCGGATCAATCGACGCTGTACTGCCGGCGATGATCGCCGTCGACGAGTTCGGTGCGACCGCCATCAGATAGGCATTCCGCATACCATGTGCTGTGATATCTGCCTGCAGACGATCCCAGTTCAGTTCAGGCGTTGTTTTGTAGTGACGGCGGGCAATGTATTCCCCGGTCTGCCACTCCGATCCTTCAAAGAGACGGTAAGCCCCTTTTTCTTTCGCCAGTTGCATCGACGCGTCAATCGTCAAATAGGCGATTTTTTCATAAAGACGGTCGGCGTACTGGACGGCCTCGACCGACTCCCAGCGGATGCCTTCGAGAGCGAGCAGATGGTGCCAGCCGAATGTCCCGAGACCGACGGCACGGTATTTTTGGTTCGTGATCTGTGCTTGCGGTACGTCGATCGTATTGAGATCGATGACGTTATCGAGCATCCGCATCTGAATCGGAATCAACCGTTCGAGCACATTTTCACGGACTGCACGTGCGAGTGCGATCGAAGACAAGTTACAGACAACAAAATCGCCCGGTGTTTTCGTGATGATGATTTTGCCGTCTTCCGTGTACTCTTCCGTCACCGTCGTCGGACTCATGTTTTGCATGATTTCCGAACAGAGGTTGGACGAGTAAATCATTCCCGCATGTTTATTTGGGTTGGCACGGTTCACCGCATCGCGGAAGAACATGTACGGTGTACCCGTTTCAAGCTGCGAACGCATATAACGTTTGACGAGATCGATCGCCGGTACTTTCGTCCGGCTCAGACGCGGTTCGTTGACACAGGCTGTATATTTTTCCGTGAAACTGCCACCTTGTTCCGTTTCGTCAAACGAATCTTCAAGGCTGAAGCCCATGACGGTCCGAATTTCGTGCGGGTCAAACAAGTACCAGTCGCCGCGTGCTTCGACCGTCCGCATGAAATGGTCCGGTAAGCTGACGCCTGTGAACAAATCGTGTGTCCGTAACCGCTCGTCCCCGTTATTTAATTTCGCATCAAGGAACTCAAGGATGTCTTTATGCCAGATATCGAGGTAAACAGCAATCGAACCTTGGCGCATACCAAGCTGATCGACACTGACTGCTGTATTGTTTAATTGTTTCATCCACGGAATGACACCGCTCGATACGCCTTTAAAGCCTTTGATATCCGATCCGCGTGACCGGATTTTCCCCATGTAGACGCCGATTCCGCCGCCGCCTTTTGAGAGCGTCGCGACATCGGTGTTGGAATCATAGATGCCCCGAAGCGAATCATCGACCGTGTCGATGAAGCATGAAGACAGTTGGCCGTATGATTTACCGGCGTTTGATAAAGTCGGTGTCGCAACCGTCATGTAGAGGTTCGACAGTGCCCAGTAAGACTCTTTGACGAGCTCGATCCGGCGCTCTTTCGGTTCTGTCTGCATGAGTGTCATGGCGATGATCATGAAACGTTCCTGCGGCAATTCGTATAATTTTTTGACGTGGTCGCGCGCTAAGTAACGGTCGGATAATGTCCGGAGTCCGATATACGTGAACAGATGATCACGTGACGGATCAATCGATGCCGCAAGTTCTTCGACTTCTTCTTTCGTATATGTTTCTAAGAGGTGTGGCGTAAAAATACCAATCTCCGTTAATTTTTCAATCAAGTGATAAAGTGAACCGTACCGTTCGTCCGCTGCGTAGCCGCGATTTTCACTTGCTTCCAGATACAACCGGTTCAAGTACGTTGCTGTCGCAACGAATGTCCAATTCGGTTCCTCTGCCTTTAACATGTCAAGTGCATGCATTGTTAAGAGTTCATAGACTTGATCCGCCTGTAACGTCTTCCCTTCGAGTGCCCGAATCGCCCGTTCTGTATAACGTTCGACGTCGAGCTCTGAGTACGCTGCCGTAATCTGACGGATCACCGTATATACATCTTCTATTGTCATTGCACCTTGATAGATGCGTGCTGTATTCAGTGGAGATGCCACTATGAACCACTCCCATTCTCTAACTTTAAAATAGGTTCCGTTACCGTAAAAAATGCGCTAAACTAAAAAAAGACGCCCTACATATAGAAAGAACATTTTAATCCTCACTCTATATATAGACGTTTCAGGCATTTTTAAACCTATTTATCTACAAGATATAGGTTATCACTGAATGACTAAAAAATAACCCCTTGCATTGAAAATCAGGTCAAACAAATTTGAAAAGGCGGATTACCGCCTTTTGAGATATATTGAGATAAGGAGTTTTATTGATTATGAGTTCAGAAGAACTTTTAAAAAAATATGATCCATTTCACCTAGGAGAAGGAAATTATCCGACGGAAATGTCTGCTATACTAAGCTTACTGACGGTTCATGATCAAATAAGCCCGCTTGCGGAAGCAATCGGGATCGTTTTTGAAGAATCTTTTGATGAAAGACCGGATCAGCAGGAATTGATTTTACTCGCAACGAACTTACTTTTATGTGAAGATTCGTGTGAACTTTGAAAGGAGACTGATTATGCAAGTTGATTACACGCCTAACCCGAACTCAGTAAAAATCACCCTCGACGGAGACCGCTTCGGTGCCAAAAGCACCAGCGTCAAAAAAGGGGATACACCGGAAGACGCTTTGCTCGCATCACTCATCACGATTGACGGCATCGATAATCTATTTGCATACGGTGATTTCGTCACCGTCACAAAAGAAGCTGACGCTGAATGGAATGTCTTACTTCCGACAATCGAAGAAAAAATGTAAATATCTCACAAGGACACCTGAATTTCAAGGGTGTCTTTGTTCTAAGGAGACGACTTAAATGCCGATGGTCTCAGTCATCATCCCCACATATAACCGGTTGCGTGAGTTGCGCGAAGCACTGACCGCACTGACCAAACAAATCTATCAGGATTTTGAAGTCATCATCTTGAACAATAATGGAGAGCCGCTGACTTCCGTCGTTGCCGATTTTCAGGACAAGCTGACGATTACGGCAATTGATTTGCCGGAAAATCACCATGTCCGGGCACGAAACCACGGTGTCTCGTTAGCAAACGGAAGGTATATTCTTCTCCACGACGATGATGATTTATTGTTACCTTCACATATCGAAGAAGCCGTCGGCGATCTCGAAGCCGGAGCGGACTTAACGTACGTCGATGCGGAACTGTTCACCTACGAATGGCAACAGGATCATCGTGTCGTCAAAACAACGGAACCGTTCGCTTATCCGTATGACCGGGAAGCGATGAAAGAGGATTCGACTTATATCCCGTCCGGTTCACTTTACCGGAAGTCGCTTCACGAAGAGCTTGGTTTATTTGACGAAGACGTCTTCAACTATTGGGACTGGGACTGGATTTTACGTGTCGGGCAGGATCATCTCGTTCTGCACCCGGCCCGGGCGACCGTCCTGTATGCGTTTAATCCTTCGGGTAACCACCAATCGGCGAAGCAGGATGCATCGCGCCGCGTCTATTTCGACCGTCTCGTCGAGAAGCATCATCTTCCGACAACTGATATGAAAAATTTCCACATCGTGCAAGAGGAACGCCGCTCGCGCCTGCGCGAGACACGCCGGACGTTCAATGGTTGCCTGACAGAAAGCGAGTGATGATTATGTATACAGACAAACAACTGGAACTACTTGAATTATTGACACAGAACGGACCGGTCGATCCTGTCCTGGCCGCTCAAATGCTTAATTTGACAGAGGATGAGGTGTTATCCTCACTCGAAACATTTAAACAAGACGGTGTCCTGCTCGGTTATACAGCCGTCATCGACTGGCAAAAAATCCACGCCCACCACGGTGTGACCGCCTTTATCGATGTTAAAGTGACGCCGAAACGGGGGCGCGGTTTTGATGAAGTCGCAGAACGGATTCATCGTTTCCCGGAAGTGACATCACTCTACCTGATGTCAGGAGCCTACGATTTACAAGTCGTCCTCGATGGAAAATCACTGCAGGAAGTCTCACAGTTCGTCTCGGAAAAACTATCGACACTCGATTCCGTGATTTCGACGACAACACACTTCCGTCTGAAAACGTATAAACATGATGGTGTTTTATTCAGCCAGGATGATGAGGACAAACGATTGAAGGTGTCTCCATGAAACATTTATCTGAACGTGTCGAACGGTTGGCACCCTCCGGCATCCGGCGTTTTTTCGATTTGGCCGGTTCGATGGAAGATGTCATCTCGCTTGGTGTCGGTGAACCCGATTTCGTTACGCCTTGGAACGTTCGGGAAGCCAGCTTCGCGGCGCTCGAACAAGGTTATACAGCATACAGTGCCAATGCCGGATTAGTCGAATTACGCCAAGAAATCAAGTTGTACATGCAAGAAAAATTTTCGATTGATTACCGGGTCGCAGATGAAATCATCGTCACGACCGGTGCGTCGGAAGGACTGGATTTAGCCTTCCGGACCTTGATCAATCCGGGTGATGAAGTCATCGTCGTCGAACCTGCCTTCGTCTCCTATGCTCCGTTGATTGAACTGGCAGGCGGCATTCCGGTCGCGGCAGCCTGTCGCGCAGAGGACGGGTTTACGATTCAGCCGGAAACGATTGAAGCCGTCATGACAGAGCGGACAAAAGCCATCATCTTTTGTTTCCCCTCGAATCCGACCGGTTCCGTCATGACACGCGATCAATTGGCCGATCTTGCGTTACTCGCGAAGAAACATGATCTTTATGTCATCAGCGATGAAATCTACGCCGAACTTTCGTATGAAGATGAGCCGACCTGTTTTGCGACTCTCCCTGACATGCGGGAGCGGACGATTGTCATCAACGGATTCTCTAAAGCCTTTGCAATGACCGGCTGGCGGCTCGGTTTCACCTGTGCCCCTCCCGCGATCAGCCAGGCGATGCTTAAAGTCCATCAGTACGGGATGATGTGTGCCCCGACGCTCGTTCAGTTTGCCGGAATCGAAGCGTTACGTTCGCGTCACAAGACCGTTCCGGATATGGTCCGCAGTTACCGCCAACGCCGGAACTACTTTGTCAAGGCGCTCAACGATGCCGGATTGCCGACGCATTCGCCGGGCGGAGCATTTTATGCCTTCCCGTATATCGGTGGGACGGGTTTGACGAGCGAAGAGTTCGCAGAACAACTGTTGCTCGCGGAACGCGTTGCAGTTGTCCCCGGTTCTGTCTTCGGCGCAAGCGGTGAAGGGTATGTCCGGGCCAGTTATGCCAGTTCGATCGAACAGCTCCAGCAGGCGATTCACCGGATCAACCGTTTCATGCAACACTTGAATCAAAAGCAAGTCGAATTATCGAATCCTTCAAGATAAACCATACAAAAAATGTCCGTTCCGACTGGAATGGACATTTTTTGATTTACTCATCGACATGTAAAACGAGGAACATCCGGTGATCATCTTCCGCATGATACGGTGACACGGGACCCAGTTGCGGTGCGTAGACATCAATCCGGTACGGTGCTTCTTTAAACGACAACGGTGTCTGCTCTTTAACGATCCGGCCGATTTCATCCGCTTGATCTTTGACGCTCCGCAAACTGTCCGTCCGTTCCATCGGAGCTTCGATGACGAATCCGGCAATCCCTTCGATCCGGGCGCAACGCAGGAACCGGCGGAGCGACGGTAAAGCCGCTTGAATGTGCGCCTCAAGCGCGAGATCACTTTCATAAGCCGGTGCCCCCCAGAGACGTTCCGTATTACCGGTCGCACTCCGGAAATGATCAATCGTCGCTTCCGTCACCGGATCACGTGTTAACGCAAACCGTTTGCGGTCACGATTTAAATTTTTTTCGTTTGTACGATCGATTTCCTGCAGAAGATTGATGCCGTGAGGACGGACCAGTCGGAACAACTCCCGTTGAAGACGGGCAAGCGACATCCCGATCGGAATGATATCTTCCGTCTGTTTTGGGGGTTTGTCCCCTTCATATCCGTTCATCACACGGGCGACCTGCCCCACTTCATGAACGAGGCGGTAAAACGAACCTTGCCCCTCGTCTTCCATCGTTCCGAGCTGTTGATGCTGCTGTGCCAAATCCGTAACGTATTGATTCGC
The DNA here is from genome assembly GCF_018618775.1 of Exiguobacterium sp. s138. Lineage (NCBI taxonomy): Bacteria > Bacillati > Bacillota > Bacilli > Caryophanales > Exiguobacterium > Exiguobacterium sp. s138. The sequence goes on from NZ_JACSMW010000003.1 coordinate 76,093, forward strand.
AAGACAGGTCGAGATCATCAGGACATCCACCAGTTCCGCCTGAAATGACAACTCATCTCCAGTTTCGAGCGCTTCCCCCACTTCACCGACTTCCTCAATCAAACGGGCTAGTCCAGACAATGGACGAAAGTATCCGCCAAGTGCCCGAATCGTTTCATCAACCTTTTGCTGAAGAAGAATCATCTCCTGCATCGTCCTGCACCTCCGCCATTCCTTTCACGATTCGGTCTTCCGATTGTTCCTTAAATCGTTTGGCAAACTGTTTATTCTTACGCCATTCACGGACAGCGAGACCGCTTGCAACGGCGAGTGAGACGAGTACTCCCATTTCTTTTCGTTTCATCTGAATTCCTCCTTTTGAATGATACGTTCGTCTGGCAAACATGATATGATGATGACATTACATACATAGTAAGAGGTGTTGCTTATGTCGACTGAACGTTTATGGCAAATAGCCCGTTTCATTGGCGTCATCCTTGCCATCTTTTTCACCGGTTGGCTGATAATTCGCTTGTCTTCTTTCATGTACCCGTTCGTCTTTGCTTTTTTACTGGCTTTATTCAGTCGGCCGCTCGTCGACTTTTTCCAAAAGCGGCTTCGGATCAACCGCGGTTGGGGCGCTCTGCTGTCGATCATTTTAATGAGCGGTTTGTTGATCGGCTCACTCGTCCTGATCATCATGCAGTTGATTCGTGGACTTGTGTTTGTCGCCAATCAGTTGCCGGCCCAAATCCAGGAGCTGAGTCTTTATTTCCAGAAACTCTACAATGAAAAGCTGGCTCCGATTTGGAACGATGCGTCGGAAGCCCTCCGGTCGCTTGAACCGTCACAACAAAACACCGTCCAAAACAGTATCCAGTCACTCGGCAGTTCACTCGCCAGTGCCATCGGTGAAGGCTCGAAAAGCGTCGCCGGGATGTTGCAGACGGTTTTAGCCACGCTGCCGTCCATCGCGTTGATTTTAGTCATCGTCTTGCTCGCCTGGTTCTTCATCTCCAAAGACTGGCACCGATATGAACTGCGATTGAAAAAATACGAGATGTTGCCGTGGTTCGCCCGTGCCGAATCGGTCGTCACGAGTCTCCGGTCTGCTTTATTCGGTTATATTAAAGCGCAGCTGACATTGATTACGATCACCTTTTTCATCGTCCTGATTGGACTGTTGATCATCGGTGTCGAGCATCCGTTTGCCATCGCCTTTATCGCAGCATTTTTTGATATCCTGCCCTACCTTGGAACCGGCTCCGTCTTCTTGCCTTGGATTGCCTATTCCATCATTACGGGAGATACGGGTCTCGCCATCGGTCTCGCTATCCTTTATGCAATCGTCATCTTACAACGCAATATCATGGAACCTAAAATCGTCGGCGATAATATCGGTATCCAACCGATCACCGCTTTGATCGCCTTGTTTGTCGGCATTCAGGTATTCGGTGTCTTCGGATTAATTTTAGGCCCCTTGATTGCGGTCATCATTAAAGCACTACACAACGCTCAAATCTTTCATTATCTTTGGGACTTTATCAAAGGATCACCTACACCGTTTCGGTGAAGGTGATCTTTTTTGGTAAAGCTGCATATAAGGGAAATCCGGTTATATCAACGGGGCAATCAGCCGGCAAATAAACCGCCGGTAACGTTGCCGCAATCGCAAGCAGACAAGCATCGATCCAATCGTCCGTCGCGACACCACGCACGTTGAGTTCCCAGTAAGCCGGACAAGCATACCGTTGCAACAATGCAATCCGTTCCGTCACTCCCTCGACCGTCCGTTTACTGTGACGTGCCGGATGACCCGTCAGTCGGGCAAAACAGACTTCCGGATGGGATTCGACCCATCCCGGTTGGTAATGGGTCCGAACCTGCTCGATTTTCGGCAACAGGTACCAGGCTTGTTTCGATAAACCAAAACCTGCGTGTTGCTTTGAATAGTCGTTTGCTGTGTGATAGTCCGGTTGTTCAAGTGCAGTCCGTAACGGGGCGTTAAAGACGCTGCTCGTCCGGCCGGGCTTCAATTCTTCCCGTAGTAACCGGTCGACCGCCCGCCGTGTGTTTTCTTCCAGTCCGACCGGCATGTCGATATAGGTCCGGGTCCCGCATTCGATTTCGTCGAGCGATGAAGCGACGGTCCAGGAAAACTGACCGTCTTTAATCGAAACGGCGACCCATCCGGCTTTTGCCGCATCAATTCCGGTGACGTCCATTGGACTTCTCCCGCAGACTCTTGAGCAGCGATAATATCGTAAAGACGCCGAAGAAAGTCGCTGCTGCTAAAGGAATCTGTTCCCGTGAATCCAGGTACCAAACAATACTGATGATCGTTACCAACACGAGGACACTGTTTAGGCGCATCATTTTTCGCGTTCGACGAAATGATAGAGACTGCGGACCATGACACCGGTCGCCCCTTTTGGACCGAGCTCCGTCGCGGCTTTCTGTTCGGACGTCCCCGCGATATCAAGGTGGAGCCATGGTGTGTCGCCCACAAATTCACCAACGAACGCACCACCGAAAATCATATGTCCCATTCGTCCCGGTGAATTGTTTAAGTCGGCGACATCCGAGCGGCGGACTTGCTTGATGAACTGATCGACGTACGGCATCTGCCAGACCATCTCATTCGTCTCTTTTGTTACGGCTTCGAATCGTTCGTACAGACCGGCATCATTCGTCAAGGCGCCGGTAATTTCTGTCCCGAGTGCCACTAACACTCCGCCTGTCAGCGTAGCAAGATCAATGATCATCTTCGGTTTATATTCTTTCGCATAGGTGACAGCGTCTGCGAGGACAAGTCGTCCTTCTGCATCCGTATTCAGAATTTCAATTGTTTTCCCTGCCATCGACGTGATGACATCATCCGGTTTGAAGGCGTCACCGGAAATCATGTTATCCGTCGCCGGAATGACACCGAGGACATTGACGTTCGGTTTTAGGTGACCGAGCGCTTCGAATAATCCGAGGACGGCTGCCGCTCCCCCCATATCCCCTTTCATCCCGACAATCCCGTCTTTTGGTTTAATCGAGTAACCGCCGGTATCGAACGTCACTCCTTTTCCGACGACTGCAATCGGAGCGTCGTCGCCTGCTCCTTTGTATTCAAGGACAATCAGCTTTGGTGGAATTGTTGATCCTTGATTGACCGCAAGCAATGCGCCCATTCCGAGTGCTTCCATGTCGGCTTTTTCAAGAATCTTCAACTCATGCCCGTGACGCTCGGCAATAAAGCGGGCTTCATCTGCCAAAGCCGGTGCCGTCAATAAGTTTCCGGGCATCGTGACAAGGCGACGCGCGAGATTCGTCGCTTGTGCGAGTGCCGCTCCACGTTCGACCGCCTGTTCGCCGGCGTCTGACCAGATTGTTACATCCAGATCATATGTCGCACGGGTGTTAGTTTTGTAATGTTTGACTTCATATGTAGCTAAGCCAAACGTCTCGGCAATCAGTTCGACCGGTTGATCCGGGAAGGTCGTCGCGTCAATCGTTACTTTGGACAGCTGGCGTGCCTTCAGGAACTGAGCCGCTTTTCCGAATAACCGGCGCAGACCGTCCGTTGTAAGTCCTTCCGCCTTGCCAAGACCGACGAACAACACTCGTTCCACCGTTCCCGTCAGTGTCGGCAGCAAACGGAGTTCTCCTTGTTTCGTTGAGATGTCCCCGCGGCGTACCCATTCATCCAAACGATCCGGATATAGTGACCGGATCCGTTCCTCGACCGGCTGGTTTCCTGAAATACCGACAACGAGTACTTCGACATGAGCTTGTGGATCTACTTGATTCCATCGCATATTCAAATCCCCCTTTAGTGATAGGTATAAGTATGAAGCGTTTGATCTGATTTTCCAACTGATAGCCTTTGAGACGAATGAAACCGTTCTCAAAAAAGACGTTCTTTAATTTGTCGATTTGGAACGTTTCAAACAATTGTTGCCCGTTTCACAATATGATAGGATTAAACAGGTGAAAAGGACAGGCACTTCTATTTAACGGTCATTTGGCAACGACAGAAATGTCTACGTTTTCATTCAAAGGGAGAGTCCGCAAGCGACCCGTTAAGAGAGATGCGTTTATGGGTATCTATAGATAGCAAAGAAATGACGTCGCTGCGGCGAAAAAACTTACTGAAAAGAGGGTAATGCACATGGCACAGCACATCAAAGGAATTGGCGCTTCTGCAGGGATTGCGATTGCAAAGGCATTCGTAATGGAAACACCTGTCTTTGACATTCCGACGCATAAAATCGAGGACTCGGCAGCAGAAAAGGAACGTTTCCAAGCCGCCATCGTTAAGTCGAAGGGTGAACTTGAAATCATCCGCGAAAACACATTAAAAGAACTCGGTGCAGACAAAGCGGAAATCTTCTCAGCTCACTTGTTGATCCTGGAAGACCCGGAAATCGTCAGCCAAGTCAACGCAAAAATTGACGATGAAAAAACCAATGCAGCACAAGCACTTGATGAAGTGTCACAGATGATGGTCATGATTTTTGAATCGATGGATAACGAATACATGCGCGAGCGTGCAGCCGATGTCCGTGACGTTACAAAACGGACAATGGCCCACTTGCTCGGTATCACATTCGTTACACCGGCTCAAATCAATGAAGAAGTCATCATCATTGCCGAAGATTTAACACCTTCAGATACAGCACAACTCAACCGGAAGTATGCAAAAGGATTTGCTACGAACATCGGTGGACGGACTTCGCACTCGGCGATCATGTCCCGTTCTCTTGAAATCCCGGCTGTCGTCGGAACAAAAGTCGTCTTGACGGAAGTCAAACACGGTGATTTCTTGATCCTTGACGGAACAGAGGGTGACGTCATCGTCAATCCTTCAAGCGAACAAATCGCAGAATACGAAGAAAAACGTTCAGCGTACATCGCGCAAAAAGAAGAGTGGAAAAAACTCAAAAACGAAAAAACAGTCACTGCTGACGGACATCATGTCGAGCTTGCAGCAAACATCGGAACACCAAACGATGTTAAAGGTGTCCTTGAGAACGGCGCGGAAGCAGTCGGACTCTACCGGACAGAGTTCCTTTACATGGATGCGGAAACGTTCCCGACGGAAGACGAGCAGTTCACAGCATACAAAACGGTTCTCGAATCGATGGGCGATAAAAAAGTCGTCATCCGGACGCTCGATATCGGTGGCGACAAGGAATTGTCTTATCTCGATCTCCCGCATGAGATGAACCCGTTCCTCGGATACCGCGCGATTCGTCTTTGCCTCGATCAAACGGATCTCTTCCGGACGCAACTCCGTGCCCTTCTCCGGGCGAGCGCGTATGGAAAACTTGCTGTCATGTTCCCAATGATCGCGACACTCGAAGAATTCCGTGCAGCAAAAGCACTTCTTCTCGAAGAAAAAGCAAACCTTCAAGCAGAAGGTGTGACAGTTTCAGAAGACGTTGAAGTCGGTATGATGGTCGAGATTCCTTCAACAGCTGTCATGGCGAAACAATTCGCAAAAGAAGTCGACTTCTTCTCAGTCGGAACAAACGACTTGATTCAATACACGATGGCGGCTGACCGGATGAATGAGAAAGTTTCATACCTCTATCAACCGTTTAACCCGGCTATCTTGAACCTCTTGAACAACGTCATCACAGAAGCACACAAAGCAGGCAAATGGGTCGGCATGTGTGGTGAGATGGCAGGAGAAGAACTCGCACTTCCAATCCTTCTCGGACTCGGACTCGACGAATTCTCAATGTCTGCTTCTTCAGTCCTTCGCGCACGTAGCTTGATGACTCGCTTGAACAAAGCAGAGTGTGAAGCGATCGTCGAAGAAGTACTCGATATGGATACAGCGGAAGATGTCGTTAACTTCCTCAGCACGACGTTCGATATCAAAAAATAATCTTTTCTGACACGTCCCGTTTTCGGGGCGTGTTTTTTGTCTCTGGCAACGCAACTTGCACGTTTTCCTATTATAGAGTCTCAGGCATCGAATGATTTCAAACAACAAAAAAAGGAAAGCGGATTCGACATCCCCTTTCCTTTTTTGTTGATGCTTAACTAAATAGATTAACCTGCATATTATGCTTGTTTTGTTTTCGGTCGTTCGCCTTGTCCTTCTTTTAAGGTTGGTCGTTCATTCCCCATCAAGAAGACAAAGATAACGCCGAGCACGGCTGGAATCAATGCCCACAGATAGACCGACGAAATCGATTCGGCAAGTGACGATTTGATTGCATTTGCTACTTCCGGCGGCATTTTCGCAAGGGCTGAAGCCGTCGGGAATTGTCCGCCGTCCGGTGCGTTTCCACCCGGTAACTGTTCACTGATCGTCGATGAGAAGGTCCGCGATTGGACGATTCCAAGGACCGTTACACCGAGCGTCATGCCGATCGTCCGGAACGTCGATCCCATTGATGTGGCTGCACCCCGTCGTTGCATCTCAATCCCGTTGATACTTGCCAGGTTGAGTAACGAGAAGCTGAAGCCGACACCAAATCCTAAAATGATCATATAGATTGTGATGGCTGTGCGCGATGTTTCAAGCGACATCGTACTTAAGAGATACACTCCTAACAAGAAGAAGACCGCTGAGACAAGCATGACATTCCGGAATCCGTATTTATTCGGTAATCGTCCGCCGAGCTGGGCAGAGACAACGGATGCAATCAGCATCGGCATCAAGATCAGACCCGAGTTGGTCGCACTGCCCCCGAAGACACCTTGGACAAAAATCGGAATGAAGACACTGGCAGAGATGAAGACAAAACCGTAAAAGAAGGCTACGCCTTGTGTCGCGGCAAACAGTTGCCGTCTAAATAAACTGAACGTGATGACCGGATCCGCTGCCCGGCGTTCGATGAACCCGAAGACGATGAAGGCAACAAGCGCCCCGCCAAATAAACCGAGAATTTGCGGTGAGTTCCACGCATAATCTTTTCCGCCCATTTCAAGGGCCAGCAAGAACAAAACAAGTCCTGCCACCAACGTCACAGCACCGGCATAATCGATTCTTTGTGTCCGGTGAATCGGTGACTCCTTGTAAAACAGAGAAACAAGGGCAAGCGCCAATAATCCAAGGGGAATATTGATGTAAAAGACCCAACGCCAGTTGATGGCATCTGTTAAGACGGCACCCAGCAACGGACCAAAAATACTTGAAATTCCGAAGACGGCCCCAAACAAACCACTGACTTTCCCGCGTTTTTCAGGCGGGAAAATATCAAAGATGATGGTAAAGGCAATCGGCATTAACGCTCCGCCACCCAAACCTTGAATCGCACGATATACGGAAAGTTCAACAATCGAGTCCGCCATTCCACACAGGATACTCCCCGTGATGAACAGCAACATGCCGAATAAGAAGAATCGCTTCCGTCCGTACATATCACTTAACTTACCAAAGATCGGCATCCCGGCTACAGTCGCAATCATGTAGGCCGATGTGACCCACGCATATTGGTCGAAGCCGTTTAATTCGCTGACAATCGTCGGCATCGCTGTCGCAACAATCGTATTATCCATTGCTGCCACTAAAATCCCGATCAGTAATCCTAACACGACATAACGTGTTTTTGTCGAAGTCGTAGCCATCGACTCACCTCTTCCTTATCAAAAAATAGCTAATCTTCATAATAGCTTATTCATTGTATCATCATATGTGCAAAATCTCATCGTTGAATGTTCACGGAATACAAAAAAAACACGACTCCAAAATCGGAGTCGTGTTCAGCATCCACTTCTTATTTAATGTCATACGAAATCTTTTCACCCGCTTCAACGGTTTTACCAACATCAACGGAGACTTTCCGGTCGCCGCTGTTCGTGACGATGATTGGTGTGAGCAATGATGGGACAAGTGGTCGGATTTGTTCCAGATCGACGTTCAATAACGGTGAACCTGGTTCGACCCGGTCGCCGGCTTTCGCGAGCGCTTCAAATCCTTTTCCTTCGAGCGATACTGTATCAATACCGATATGAATCAAAATTTCATCCCCGTTATCGGCCAAAATACCAATCGCATGTTTGGTCGGGAAGAAGGTCGTAATTTCACCGGAAACAGGTGACACGACATATCCTTCCGTCGGTTCGATGGCATAACCGTCACCCATCATCCGTCCGGAGAAGACTTGATCCGGTACATCATCGAGAGAACGAATCACACCGCTGAGTGGCGAGACGTATCCTTCGCTCGGGACATAGGCACCATCTGTTCCGGCTAATCCGGATCGGTCATCTGTCCGGTTTTCCGTCCGTGCTTCCGCGCCTGTCGGAACCTGCGGAATCGGATCGGCTTCCGGTTTGGCTGGTGGTTGGTAATTCGGATCGTTCATGATTTCTGCCATCTCAGTTTTAATACCATCCGATTTCGGACCGAAGATAGCCTGAACGTTATCCCCGACTTCGAGGACACCGGCAGCACCCAACTGTTTCAAGCGCTCTTTATTGACACCGGATTTATCATTGACGGTAATCCGGAGCCGTGTGATACAGGCATCTAAATGTTTGATATTGGAAGGTCCGCCAAATGCCTGGAGAATTTCATATGGCAATTCACCAGCTGTCGCACCGGCTGTCGCTGCCCCTTCCTGAATCGCTTCACGTCCAGGAATCTTCAGATCAAATTTCTGGATGACGAAACGGAAGCCGAAGTAATAAATGACCGCGAAGACAAGACCGACCGGAATGACGAGCCACCAGGAGGTTCGGTTTGGTAAAATACCGAACAACGTATAGTCAATCAATCCTCCGGAGAAGGTCATCCCGATCTTGACGTTTAAGATGTCCATGATCATGAATGACAATCCGGCAAACACAGCGTGAACTGCAAACAATAACGGGGCAACGAATACGAATGAAAACTCGACAGGTTCAGTAATCCCTGTCAGGAAAGAAGTCAGGGCAGCCGAGAAGTATAACCCTTCAACCGCTTTCCGGCGATCCTTCGCAACCGTATGATACATCGCAAGACACGCAGCAGGAAGTCCAAACATCATGAACGGGTATTTCCCGGTCATATACGTTCCGGCTGTAAATGGAACACCATCTTTTAACTGGGCGAAGAAGATCCGCTGATCCCCGTTAACGAGATTACCGGCTTTATCGGTATATTCACCGAACTGGAACCAAAAACTTGAATACCAAATATGGTGGAGACCAAACGGAATGAGAGAACGTTCGACTAATCCAAAGATGAAGGCAGATAACGTTTCGTTTGATTCGATGATGGTTTTCGAGAACGTGTTGATTCCCGTCCCGATTGGTGGCCAAATATAGGACAGGGCAAAACCAGCGACTAAACTGAATAGCGCTGTAGCAATCGGTACAAATCGTTTACCGGCAAAGAATCCAAGGAAATCCGGAAGTTTAATCTTAAAGAATTTATTATAGCTGTACGCCGCAATCAACCCGGCGATAATCCCTCCGAACACCCCCATTTGCAGGGTCGGAATTCCTAAAACGGTCGCATACGATAAATCACTCGATTTTTGTGCTTCTGTAATCTTTTCAGGCGTAATCTGTAAAAATGAACTGATAACTTTGTTCATGATCAAAAATCCGACGATTGCGGCCAATCCTGCGACCCCTTCACCGTTCGCAAGACCAATCGCAACCCCGACGGCAAACAGTAATCCTAAGTTGGCAAAGATGATATCCCCTGCATCCTGCATGACCCGCCAAATGACGACCAGTGCGTCATTTTCGAGAAACGGAAGATACTGCGTCAGATTCGGATTTTGAAACGCCGTACCAAACGCCAGGAGCAACCCCGCTGCCGGTAGGATTGCGACCGGTAACATCAAAGCTTTACCGATCCGTTGCAATACACCGAACACATTTTTCCACATCAGTGATTTCCCTCCTTTTTTTGACCAAACTACTTACTTCATACCCTTAATGTTTCTTGCGCAAAACTATTTGTCTGATGTTTCTTTCCACAAAAAAAGAGCCTTCCCAAATTGGGAAAGCTCTTTTAAATATTAGACTGACTTTTCTTGTTTACGTGAGTTGATGACGGCTTGAATCTCAGATTTAATGTTATCTGATTTTGGTCCGTAGATGGCTTGAACGTTGTTACCAACTTCAAGTACTCCAGCCGCACCTAATTTTTTCAATTCGTTTTTATCAACTTTTGATTTATCAAGAACTTCAACACGAAGACGTGTGATACATGCGTCAAGGTGTTTGATGTTTGATTCAGAACCGAGTGCATCAAGGATACCAGCTGCGAGTTCAGAACCTTGTGCCATTGATGTCTCTTGTACTTCGTCTTCACGACCTGGTGTTTTCAAGTTGAACTTGCGGATTGCGAAACGGAATCCGACGTAGTAAACAACTGCAAGCACAAGACCGACGACGATGACGAGCCACCATTGCGTGCGTCCTGGAAGGACACCGAAGAGAAGGAAGTCAATCAATCCACCTGAGAATGTCATACCGATTTTAACGTTCAACAGTTGCATTGTCATGAACGAAAGACCTGCGAAGACTGCGTGAACTGCGAACAGGATCGGAGCAACGAACAAGAATGCGAATTCGATTGGCTCTGTGATACCTGTCAAGAAAGCTGTAAGTGCTGCTGATCCAAGAAGACCACCAACGACTGCGCGACGCTCTGGGCGTGCTTCATGGTACATAGCAAGTGCTGCTGCAGGAAGACCGAACATCATGAACGGGAATTTACCAGTCATGAATGTACCAGCTGTCAATGCAACGTTATCTTTTAACTGAGCGAAGAAGATCGCTTGGTCACCGTGAACGACTGTACCGGCTTTGTTCGTGTACGAACCGAACTCGAACCAGAATGGTGCGTAGAAGATATGATGAAGACCAAATGGAATCAATGAACGTTCAATGAGACCAAAGACGAAAGCTGCAAGTGTCGGGTTTTTCTCCATCATGAAGTGGGAGAATGTGTTCAATCCGTCTTGAGCGAACGGCCAAACGAAAACAAGTACAAGACCTGCGAATAATGAAACAACTGCTGTAACGATTGGAACAAAACGTTTTCCTGCGAAGAACCCGAGGAACTGCGGCAATTCGAGATTATGATACTTCCCGTAGGCCCAGGCTGCGATTAAACCGATGATGATACCACCGAACACACCTGTTTGAAGTGTCGGGATACCGAGTACGTTAGCGTAACCTTGTCCGTTAGCGACCATTTCTGGTGTAACGCCGAGCCAAACGCTCATTGTTTTGTTCATGATCAGGAATCCGACGATGGCTGCAAGTCCGGCTGCGCCGTCCCCTGCTAATCCGATCGCGACACCGACCGCGAATAAGAGTGCTAAGTTACCGAAGATGATGTCCCCGGCTGCTTCCATCAATTTTGCAACCTTAATGATTGCATCATTTTTTAAGAACTCGAGTTTTGACGTCAAGTTCGGATTTTGCATCGCGTTACCGAATCCAAGTAAGATCCCGGCAGCAGGCAAAATCGCAACAGGAAGCATCAACGCTTTACCGACACGTTGAAGAACAGCGAAAATCTGTTTGAACATGTGTGTTTCCTCCTTTTGATGTACGAGCTAAGAATAAGGAATAATACCAATGACAGGTCGAAAAAAGTCAGACATCTGACCGATTTTTACAGAAAAAAATCAGGCACGAGCGGATTGTAGACAAAATACACTTATCCCGTAAAAATAACGGAAATAAATCATCTTGCCCGACATCCCACTCATGCCTGATCGTATCAGTAACACGTAGTCCGTGCGGTCATTTACCTAAATCGTACTGCACTAAGCGTTGCAGATGCATCGTAAGATACGTCGCTTCACCGCGCGGTACCGCTTTCTTCAACTGACGTTCCATGATGGACATCAGCTCCCAAGCAGTATCATAGCACAGCGGATATTCTTCGCGCAATAGCTTTTCTACTTTTTCTGGCGCCTCTAGGTACTCCCCATTGGAAACCCTTTCAATCGCTGAACGCAAGTGCCGGATTAAACGCTTGTAATCCAGTGATTTCCGGTCGATTTTAATTTGTAATCGTTGTTCAATATGACTGGCAATCAATCCGACCAATTGATGATGCCGGTTCACTTCGAGGACATCTTTGAAGTTCGTCGCCGAGTGAATATGAAGGGCGATAAATCCTGTTTCGGCCGGAGGTAAATAAAAGTTCATCTCGGCACTGATGAATTCGACGATTTCTTCAGCGAGCGCATACTCTTCCGGATATAACGCTTCCGTTTCCGCAAGAAACGGATTTGTGACTTCCATTCCCTGTTCGAGCCGCTTGAACGTAAACGTCAAATGGTCCGTCAGTCCGATATGAATGTGCTCATCGACCCGTTTTCCGAATCGCGTTTCGATCATTGAAACGATCTCATTCATCAAAGCGATGAAGTTTTCATCCAGATGTCCGACAAGCGCCTTGTACTGCGCTTGCTCGTCTTTATCTTTTAACGTATACACTTTTTCCAATTTATCAAGATCCGTTAGTTGATCGCCTGGCTTCCGACCGAAGCCAATCCCTTTTGCGAGGATAATGACTTCCTGGTTGGCACCAGTCGAACAAATGACGACATTATTATTTAAGACTTTGATAACGTGGTACATTTGTTTATCCATTCGCTCTCAACCCTATCTGCTCTTACACATTTTTTTAAAGACACTGATTTTATTATAACGTGTTTTCACATACTAAAAAAGCCTACTCGCTCAAGTAGACTTTAAAACATTTGGTAACCGCTCTTACGCAGGAAGCGAATTGACATTCCGGCGATGATGATTCCGGCAAGACCGGCAACGAACATCGTGATATCCGCCGTCTGCAGACCCATGATGCGTTCCCCGAGTTTCGGGATTGCTTCACGCGCATTCGTGAAATAATCCAGTGTCGACTGATTATCAATCATCATGATGATGATGATCGGATACAGGACAAGCATGATCCACGTACTGCGTAACAACATGTTTAAGATAAAACCGATACTAAAGAACATGACGAGATATAGAACACTCCCGATCACGGCTTGAATGATATGCATAATGTTCCCCCTTTGAATCTCTTTTAGTATAACCGACAAAAAAGGCAAATGCACGAGTGTACATTTGCCTAAAACGTGAACTTAGAATTTACCTTTTTTGATGGCAAGACCAATCTTTTTAAGCTCAAGGAAATGTTTGTTGTCGATGACTTTTTTCATGAACGATGCGTTACGGCCGTAAATCTTCTTACCGAAGACCATTCCGATTCCATCTTTATGACCAAGTGAAGCGACAGTTCCTTTGTTCTCGTATGTGAATGTCGATGTTTGACGTCCACCGATGAGTGCAGCAATGTTTTCAGCCACTTTATGTGCCTGTTGTGTTGCGATTTGTGCTGTCGGCGGGTATGGGCGGTTTGAAGCCGGATCCATAACAGCTGAACAGTCACCGATCATGAAGACATTTTCATGCCCAGGAACGCGGAGGTCTTCTTGAACGACAACACGGTTACGCATTGCTTCAAAACCAGACGCTGCAACAACAGGGTTACCGCTGACGCCACCAGTCCAGATGATTGTGTTCGCTTCGATTGTTTCTGTTGTATCCCCTTGGAGCGGTCCGAATGTAACGCTGCCCGGTCCACATTCCTTGATGCCGTTACCGAGTTTAAACTCGATGCCTTGGCGCTCAAGCCATTTATGTGCGTAGTTTACGAGATCTGCATCGAATCCTGGAAGAACAGTCGGTGCAGCTTCGATGTTGACGACACGAACGAGTTCGCGCGGGATGTCATATTGTTTGCACAGTTCAGGAATCCGGTTGACGAGCTCACCCATGAACTCGATACCCGTGAACCCAGCGCCACCGACGACGATCGTCAAGAGTGAACGGTTTGTTGAACCTGTCGTTTTGTACTCTGCGAATGAGTAGTCGATGTGCTCTTTGATTTTACGGACACTGTTCAATGAACTGATTGTTAGAGCGTTCTCTTTCAATCCTTTGATTCCGAATGTTTCAGGAACTCCGCCGAGTGCCACGACGACATAATCGTAAGGGACTGTTCCACCGTCGACGAGTTTCACTGTGTTGCTTGCTGTATCGACTTTTTCGACGATTCCTTTTACAAGCTTGACGCGTGAAGGGTTGATGACATCGTTGATATAGATACGCGCTTGTTCAGCAGACATCGTACCTGCTGCTGGTTCATGTAGCCACGTTGTTTGGTAATGGTAATCGTGTTTGTTGATTAATGTGATGTTGGCTTGGTCGACGCCAAGTTTCTTTTGAAGGTTGACTGCTGTGATCAATCCACCGTAGCCGGCTCCAAGAATAACAATGTTTGGTGTGTTCATGTTCTGATACCCCTTACGCATAATAGTTTTGTTGTGATTTTCTTCACATTCAATTGCAGATAAATGCTCAAAAACTTTGTTCAAATAATGTTCACACGTCTATACGTTTATTGAACCATTTTCTATCATAGATTGCAAAGGGAAATTATGCAAACCCAAAAAAATGTGAGATGTCCCGTACTTGCAACATCGAACCCTACTTCCTATATAATAGAGGTATCCAATTTTAGGAGGGACTCAGATGCACCAACCATATGATGTCACGATTATCGGGGGCGGTCCGGTCGGGCTGTTCACCGCGTTTTACTCAGGGATGCGTCAAATGAAGACGAAAGTCATCGAAAGTCTGCCGCAACTCGGCGGACAGCTAGCGACGCTCTACCCTGAAAAATATATATACGATATTGCCGGCTTCCCGAAAGTCAAAGCCCAGGACCTGGTCGATCGGCTGCTGGAACAGGCAAATGAATTTGATCCGACGTATGTGCTCGGCGAAACCGTCCTTGCATACGAACGTCTCGATGATGGACTGATCCGTCTTGTCACGAACAAGGGGGAACATTATACGAAAACCGTCATCCTGACAGCCGGGAACGGTTCATTTGCTGCTCGTCCCCTCGGTGTCGCGGACGCAGAACGATTTGAAGGCAGTAACTTACACTACTTCGTCAACGAGATGGACCGCTTCAAAGATCGCCAGGTCGTCCTGCTCGGCGGTGGTGATTCCGCAGTCGACTGGTCGCTGATGCTCGAGCCAATCGCGAAATCCGTCACACTCGTTCACCGACGTGATAAATTCCGCGCCCATGAGCATACGGTCGAATTGTTGCATAACTCGTCCGTCAATGTCATGACACCTTATACCCTTGAATCCGTCACCGGAGAAGACAGTATCGAGACGCTGACATTCAAACATGCCGAAACGGATGAAGTGATTGTCGTCGGTGCTGATGATGTCGTCTGTAACTTTGGTTTCGTCTCATCACTCGGACCGCTTAAAGAGTGGGAGGTCGAATTCGAACGGAATTCCATCCGTGTCAACTCGAAGATGGAAACTGCGATTCCCGGCGTATTTGCCTGCGGCGACATCGCGACGTATGATGGTCGTGTCAAATTGATCGCGACCGGTTTCGGAGAAGCACCGATTGCCGTTAACCAGGCGAAGTTGCTTGTTGATCCATCAGCCCGCCATCCGCAACACTCAACAAGTCTGTTCGAAAAAGTGAAAAATCATTAAGTGATCACGAACAACAGCGTCCCCTCGATTTCGGAAATCGAAGGGACGCTGTTTTTTGGGCTTATGCGTTGGATACGGGATCGAGTGTAATTCGGTACGTCCACTCACTCAGCTGTTTCCCACCCCGCTCGATGGTTTTTTCGGAAACGAGTCGTCCGCCGAAACGTTCGTAAAAATGACGGGACGGGTTATCTGCCAGCACACTTACCATACAAGACGAGAAGCCTTTCCGCCTGAGATCTTCCAACACGTGATCAAACAACCGTTTACCGGTTCGTTGCCCCTGATGACTTTTCAACAGATAGAGCGCGTACAGCTCTCCCTCCGTCGTATCATTTTCCCTATTTGGTCCACCGTTCGCAAAACCGACGATTTCGTTTGTCTGATCAAGTGCCACGAAAACCGGACCTTCGGCAAGACTGTTCCGCCAACCCGGTTCCCGGTTCTCCGCAGATAACTCATCGAGATATGCATCCGGAATAATCGTCCGATATGTTTCCCGCCAAGATGCGACATGAATCCTGGCAATCGCAGCAGCGTCTTCCATGTCGGCTCGTCGAATCGTTAAAAATCCGGTATTCATAGTGGAATGATAAATCGCCGGACCCGTGTTCCATCTTCTTTGATGTAAGATTCGATTTCTTGACCACCGTTTGTCAAAATGACACGACCGGATGCGGTGTTATCCGCACTACAAGTGATCAAGACGGAGGCAAGTCCCCGCTTTCGCGCAACTTCAAGCGCTTGCCGTAATCCTTCCGTCGCATACCCCTTATTGCGCGCACTCGGTCGAATGCCATAACCGATATGCCCTCCGACTTGTTGCAATTGATCGTTTAGATCATGCCGGAAATTGACTGCACCGACAATCGTTTCCCCGTCATACAACCAATACGTCGAGTGGGTCACCCAGTTCGTCGGGGCCACCCGTTCCTCTTGTTCCTGTTCTTCCAAAAAATCCTCCAACGGCAGAAACGTTTTACTGACGACACTCGGAACGATGCTTTCACCGGACTCTTGCCACTCTGATACATAATCAAGGTATTACGGTTCCAAGTGCAGCGATGGTTTAATTAAGGTAATCATTTGTGGTTCCGGACCTCCTCTTCAATCAAACGATCAAGCCAGTCATCAACATGTTGGAAGAGATATCCCGCTTGTTTGGCTGCCGTCGTATCCATATAGAAATCGTGATCCGGTGCAAGCGGTGACGGCTCTTCGCCTGTCGTCTCAAACCGTGATGTCGTTCCTGCCACGTGATCAATCTTATCCATTAAGTCCTGAATCGATAATACGCCGTCACTCGCGGCATTAATCGGTCCTGTCATCGTCGAACGGCCGCACCACTCGAGGAAAGCTGCCGCTTCGTAACTCGAGATATATCCCATCTTCGCATACAGATTTTCAGCGATGACCGGTTGATCGGCTAGTGCCCGTTTGACATGAAAGATCAGCCGTTCCGTGTAATCATCCGGTCCGAGGACAACCGGGAAACGGACGGCAATGACCGGGAAAGTCGCACGTTGGAAGAAATAACTTTCCGCCTGACGTTTTCCTTCGCCGTAATCATGTTCTTTTTCAAGATCATATTTCCCGGGAAACGGATTATAGGACCGCTCGGAAATGTTTGTCCCGCCCTGCTCATAGACCGACATCGTCGACGTCAGAATGTAACGACCGACTTTTCCTTCGAAGGCATCGACCGCAAGCTTCGCCTGATACGGATTAAAACAGATATTGTCATAGATGATATCCCAGTTTTGACTTCCAAGATCCTTCATCGTACTGCTTGATGTCCGGTCCCCTTTAAAAAATGTCAAGCCCTTCGCGACCGGCGGCGTATGTTCCCCACGCGTGACAATCGTCACATCGTCCCCCGATTCCGCGAGCCGTAATGCCAACCGTCGACCAAAGTAGCGTGTTCCACCGAAAATCAGTACCTTTCGCATCGATAGTCCTCCCTCATCATAGCGTGCTAACGTTCCTGTTAGTCCTTCTCCATCTCCATTGAAAAGTCCTGTCAATCGCTCGTGAAAACAAAAAAATCGCAGACGGCAATCGTCTGCGATACAAGTCATTTCATTAACAGCCGCCCGGTGTGCCGGCATTCGTCGCCGTTCGGAACGACGTCCCGCAACCGCATGTCGCGATTGCATTTGGATTCGTAATCGTGAATCCGCCTCCGAGCATGGATTGTTTATAATCTACTTCCAGTCCTTTAACGACCGGATAATCTTTTTGATCAACGATGACTTTGACTCCGTGTTGCTCAAAGGTCAAGTCCGTCTCTTTTTCACTGTCAAACCCCATGCCGTAGGAGAGACCACTGCATCCGCCGCCTTGGACGAGCATGCGCAGATTTTGTTCATCGTCCGGCGCCTGCAACATCATTTCTTTGACTTGCAGTGCGGCCGCTTCTGTTAAATGAATCATGTCATCACCTTCCCTTTTTTATTAGTATACGCAATTTTAAGGGGAATCGAAACCTAGTTGCTTGAAACAATCTTGAATTCGTTGTATAAATAAGTTGTATTAAAAAAAATTAAATCGTTCCATCTTCAGGGCAGGGTGAAATTCCCGACCGGCGGTAAACAGGCGATTCGCCTGAAGCCCGCGAGCGAATAGGGCGCTATTTGCTGATTCTGTGTAACTCAGGAGCCGACAGTATAGTCTGGATGGGAGAAGATGGCGGCATGTTTCTTTCTTGAACCGATTTTGCAAAAATCGATCAGGCTTAGTTTACTGCGGACTTCTCCCCCATCGAACACTTCGATGGGGGTTTATTTTGAACGCAGACATGCCAATACTTCATCGAGAGGAACGAGCAAAAGGAGATTATACTCGTATGAAACGCACACAAAAAATGGTCACATTATCGATGTTAGGTTCAATTTCATTTGTTCTTATGCTACTGAATTTCCCGCTTCCGTTTTTACCGAACTATTTGAAGATCGACTTCAGTGATGTTCCTGCTTTGATCGCCGCAATCATGTTCTCACCTGTTGCCGGCGTCATCGTCGAAGCACTCAAAAACGTCCTGTACTACATCTTCCGTGGAAGTGGTGTTCCGGTCGGTGAGCTTGCCAACTTCGCAGCTGGCGTTGCCTTCATTCTTCCGGTCAGTTGGTTCTATCATAAAAAGAAATCGACAAAAGGTCTCGCAACCGGTCTTGTCGCAGGTACGATCACGATGGCATTCGGTCTTGCCATCCTCAACTATATCTTGATTCTTCCAGCGTACGCTTGGTTCTTCGGTATGGACTACATGCTTGACCCTGCCGTCAAGTGGACGACGATTACAGCCGGTATCTTACCGTTTAACATCATCAAGGCGATGTTCATCTCAGCACTCTTCATCCCGCTGTTCCTGAAACTAAAACCTTGGATGACACGTCGTCAACAAACTGTCTAAGTCCGAAGCCGCGCCCGCTGACAGACACAAATCCCCGGTCTCTTGTGAGACACGGGGATTTTTTTAGAGCTCGTTTTCTTCGATTTTCTGATAAATCTTTTCAAGCAGTTCTTCCGGTGTCTCCCCGACAACGGTTTCTCCATCGACGAGACAAAAATGGTCAAGCGAACAAATCCCGCAATAACCGAGGCAACCATATTCGACGACATCGACATTCGGGTCCCGTTCGAGCTGTTGCATGACGACCTGAGTCCCTGTCGCTAAGTTACTGATACAAAATTCAATAATCGGATTCACTTTTTTTCCTCCTTCAGGCAGGAATTATCTTTCCTCATGTCGTATTATACAAGGTCAGACTGATTTAGGGGAACTAAGGGGGATTTTAAGTTATGAAGCAACTGGTTGTTTTAGGTGGCGGATATGGTGGCATGCGGATTTGTGAACGATTCAAGGATGAAGATGTTGCTGTGACGCTCGTCGATCGTTTACCGTACCACGCGTTAAAAACAGAGTACTATGCACTTGCTGCCGGAACATTGTCGGACCGGGATGTCCGGATCGCGTTTCCGGAAGGGGAACATCTCTCATATAAGTATGGACATGTCGTAAAGATTTCACCAGAGACGAACTCCGTTCATCTGCAAGACGGAACGGAATTGTTTTATGATGATTTGATCATCGCCTTAGGTTGTGAAGATAAATACCATAACATACCGGGGGCACAAGAGTTTACTTACAGCATCCAGACACTCGAAGAGTCACGGAAAACACAACAGGCGATTTGCGGACTTTCACCCGGTGCGATCGTTTCCATCGTCGGAGCCGGATTATCCGGAGTCGAGCTCGCGAGTGAACTGCACGAAAGCCGGAAAGATTTGAAAATTCGCCTATTCGACCGGGGACCGTCCGTTCTGTCCTTCCTCTCGGATAAAGTGTCGACCTACGTCCAGGAATGGTTCGAGGAGCATGACGTCGAAGTCATCAATAACTCGAACGTCACCTTCGTCACGGCGGATGATGTTCAAAACGGGGATGACGCCTATCCATCGAACTTAACGATTTGGACAGCGGGTACGCAACCGGTTAAAGTCGTCCGTGATCTTGGTTTTGAAGCTGACAGCGGCGGACGGATCAAGCTGACGGAACACCACCATGTGCCGGAACATGAAAATGTGTTCGTCATCGGGGATTGTGCCAGTCTCCCGTATGCGCCAAGCGGTCAGCTTGCGGAGCATCAAGCGGATCAGGTCGTCGATGTCCTGCAGGCAAAATGGGCCGGCAAGACATTGCCGAAACTGCCGGAAATCAAATTACGCGGTATGCTCGGATCACTCGGAAAGTCAGACGGCTTCGGCATCGTCATGGGGAAACAGGCGTTGACAGGGAAAGTTCCACGCCTTCTGAAATCCGGTGTGCTCTGGAAACATAAAAAGATTAAATAAGAAAAACGGCGCCGGTCATTCCGGGGCCGTTTTTTCAAGTCTTCTGTCAATTGCCTGCGTAATTTTTTTCAACTGGACGTATCCTTCATCGACCATCTCACCGTCAAGCAGGACAAGCGGATAAAAATAAACATCGTCCTGAAGAGCCGTAATCCATTCATCCTCGACCGGTGCCGCTTCGAAATCCACATATTCAAAAGTCAATGCCGTCTCGTACTTCCGTCCAAGAACGGCTTGCAGCCAGCTGTAGGTCTCTTCTGAACTCGGTGCCCCGACGCAACTCGGACACGTCTGTGCCGCCCCATATACCTTGATTTCCATCTGTGGTCCCCCCTATTTGTTACACTTCTTTTTTAGTATACAAGTTTTCCAGATTGAGAACATTTTTCAACCCTGTTACAATGATTCTATAAGAAAGGATGTGTTTACGCATGGAAATGTTTGATCAAGTAAACGAAGTACTCGAAAAATTGCGTCCGTTCCTTCTTCGTGACGGAGGAGACGTTGAACTCGTAGATGTAGAAGATGGTATCGTCAAACTCCGTTTGATGGGAGCTTGCGGCAGCTGCCCAAGTTCAACAATCACACTGAAAGCTGGTATCGAACGTGCCCTGCTTGAAGAAGTAGCCGGCGTCGTTGAAGTCGAACAAGTTTTCTAATGAAGTAAAATCCCCACTGACATCCGTCAATGGGGATTTTTTTGTTTAAAGAATCCATTCTGCCAACGTATCGACCATGTAGGTCGGTTGGGCATCCTGTCCTTGAATGAAGACCGGTGTATGAACGCCGGAGTTGACATGCATCGTCCGGATACCGCCGTTGATCCCGAATAAAATGTCGGTATGGTAATTATCTCCGACCATGATGAGATCTTCTTTCGCAAGACCGATCATCTCAGCCGCAATATTGACCATGACCGGTTCCGGTTTCCCGATATAAAACGGTTCTTTTTCCGTCGTCACGCGTAACACCGATGTCAACGCCCCGTTCCCCGGTAAGAAGCCGCGCTCTGTCGGAATCGCGATATCTCCATTCGTCGAGATAAAACGGGCGCCGGCCCGAATCGCGAGGGCTCCGATCGCTAACTTCTCATACGTGATCTGACGGTCAAGACCAATCACGACATAATCGGCATGCTCATCCGCAACGACTTGTAAGCCTTGACGCTCAAGAGCATCAACCAATCCGCCTTCTCCGATGGCATAGACTTTCGCACCCGGATCGAGTTCTGCGATGTAGCGACCTGTCGCCATCGCACTGGTTAAGACATGTTCCGCATTCGAGTGAACACCCATGCCGCGTAATTTCTCAGCGACGGCTTCTGCCGTCATCGAAGCATTATTCGTAACGAACAGATACGGTACATCTTCTGCCTGCAACCGGTTGACGAAATCAACCGCTTCTTTGACGGGTTCTGTCCCGTTATACATCGTACCGTCTAAATCAAATAAATAGCCTTTTGCCTTCATGCTGACTCACTCCTCATTTGGTAAAAATGCCGAGACGGGTCCGAGTTCTGTCTCTAGATAATGTCGGACCGCGTCCGGGAAACGACGTAATTGTGTTTCTTCCTCAAACAAAACGTTGCGGATTTCCGCTGTACTTGATGTCGTAAATTCACGGACGATTTGTGTCCGGAGTGCCACGATGCGCTTCAAACTCGTCGCAAGTGACGCGTCGATGACCCGCTCATCTTCTAAAATCATGACGATATCTTCATAACTTCCCGGATCACGCATGATGAAACCATCAATCATACTGTTTCCGATGTCGATGATGCTTTCAATCACTAAAAATCCAATCCGTTCCCACGCCAGTGAAACCGTCAAAGCATCCCCCGTTAACTCTTTACTTTGACGCAATGCCGTTTCCAAACAAACCACGGTTTGTTCAATCTTTTCACGATTCACAAAATACATCTTCCATTCCCCCTCACACCCTTCATTTTAGCTCTATCGGCGAAACATGAAAAGCAGAAAGGCTGTTTGCATCACATTGCGCAATGTGTTATCCTCAATTTAGATTTTTACGAAAATAGTATGTCACATTAGGTGACTTGGAGGTTATTCATAGATGGAACGCGAATTAGCACTAGAAATCGTCCGAGCAACAGAAGCAGCTGCACTGGCATCCGCCAAATGGATTGGCCGGGGGAAGAAAAACGAAGCCGATGATGCGGCAACAACAGCCATGCGCGAAGTCTTGAACACCGTCAACATGGCAGGAACGGTCGTCATCGGTGAAGGGGAACTCGACGAAGCACCGATGTTATTCATCGGCGAAAAAGTTGGTACGACAAGCGGTCCTATCGTCGATATCGCCGTCGATCCGCTCGAAGGAACGAACATCGTGGCAAAAGGTCTCGGTAACGCCATGGTCGTCATCGCGGTCGCTGACCAGGGAGCATTGTTACACGCACCGGATATGTATATGGATAAACTGACAGTCGGACCAAACTTAAAAGGACATGTCTCACTTGACGATCCGCTTGAAGTCATCATTCAAAAAGCAGCAGAACTAAATCAGAAAAGGATTGAAGATGTCACGGTCATCATGCAGGATCGTCCGCGCCATGATCACTTCCGGGAAGCGGCAATGCGTGTCGGCGCACGTGTCCGTCTGTTTGAAGACGGCGATGTATCAGCCGGAATCGCTCCGCTCTCACCATCAACGGGCATCGATATCTTCATTGGAACCGGTGGGGCACCGGAAGGCGTCATCACAGCAGCTGCCGTCAAAGCAATGGGCGGCGATATGCAGGCACGTCTGCACCCGATGAACGAGGAAGAAACAGCACGCGTCATCCGGATGGGGCTTGCGGATCCGTTGCAATTGTTGACGCTTGATGATCTGATCAAAAGTGACGACTGCATCTTCGCAGCAACAGGCGTGACGACAGGTGAAATGCTCGACGGCGTCCGCTTCTTGACGGATGATATCGTCGAGACGACATCACTCGTCATGCGTTCAAAAACACGGACGATCCGGAAAGTCATCGCCGAACACAGCCTGTCACGTAAACCGTACTTGCAAAAGGTTCCTCAAACCCTTTAATCTAAGCAGAGATGAAGGAAATGAGGGAACTGACAGATGATGCAAGAACGTGATTTTTTATATGATGACGTCGAACAGACAAAAACCCGATTCGTTTGCTGGATTGGTGAGACGAGCCGGTTTGATTTAGCGATCACCCATTCCGAACATTTTTTCGGAAAGATTTTAGTGTTGAATCTCTTATCCAACCGGTTTGCCATCATCGGTCCGGATGACTTTGATGAACCCGGCTATATCGCTCATGCCTTTGATCTTGAGGATGAAGCGGCGGATGAACTTGAAGGATACTTACGCGACTATATCGGATTATAAGCAAAAAAACAGCCAATTCCCGAAGGGAGTTGGCTGTTTTACTGTTACAGTAACCGGTCGTTACGCTCGTTGAGTGTGTTGGGACCGCTGAAGACATTCGTATTGTCGGATTCATCATGGGCTTTACGTTCCGAATGTTGATCCGCTTCATCGCCGACGAGTAAGACGAATTGTCCCTCTTCCGCTGCTTTATTGGCACGGTTGACATCATCTTTCGTTAATCCACTCGCTTCGAGGACATCGCTGTGTGAAGAAGGTCCGTTGCTGTCTTTTTTAAAGATTCCTTTGATCTCCTGCCACAGATTCATATGTTCTTCCTGCGACAGACGTGTTGATGTTTGATGATTGTTCAAATCGGCCAATTCCTCGATCTGTTCCAGATCATATCGATCATGGGCAACGACTTTCAAATCTGTTGATACAACACCTGCGACACGTAAATCATGAACAGCACTGACAACTTCTGGTACAGACTTGTAAATCCCGACGATTCTCATGGATAGTTCCCCCTATAGGTGCGTGATACTATACTATTAGCCGAAATCACCCAATCAGAAACGTCTTTTCAGATGTCATTTTGATTACTGTTCTTCTTTCATCTCTTCTTTCGCTGCCGAAAACTTCCGTTTCAGTTTTAACGTATTCGCCGAAGATCCGTCGAAGCGAGGTGGTGCTTCTTCTCCTTCTACGAATTCCATCCGTTTGACGATAAAATAGGCACAGCCGAAATTGCAATACTCGTACAAATAATCCGCCACGTGGGAGATTTTTGTATCGAAGGTTGCTTTTTCGTGATTGTCCTCATAAAAACCGCGGAGCCGCAACTGTCCGTGCCCCCAGTCTCCGACGATATAATCATATTTCTCGAGAACATCACTGAAACGTCCGATGAATGCTTCTTCGTTGAATCCTTCTCTTTTTTCTTCCACGATTTCATATCTTTCACGATTGACTTGTATCATTTTTCCACCCCCTGCTTCCTTTATCTTACCATAATCATACTTGAAAACGAATCGTCAGACAGCAGAAAACCGTCCTCGCACGTGGCGTGGACGGTCTGTCGGTATCAATCAATCGGTAAAGCGGCTTTATTTTTTTTCGCAGCGTTGACCTGTTCGTCGGCATGATACGACGAACGGACAAGCGGACCGGCTTCACAATGTGAAAAGCCTTTTCCGAGCGCAATCTGCTTGAGTTCGGCAAACTCTTGTGGTGTGTAGTACTTGATGACATCCAAATGTTTTTTCGTTGGTTGCAGGTATTGACCGATCGTCATGATATCGACGTCATTGGCACGAAGATCGTCCATCGTTTGCAGGATTTCTTCCCATGTCTCCCCAAGACCCAACATCAGACTTGATTTCGTCGGAATTTCAGGAGCCAGTTCTTTTGAACGGCGCAGGAATTCGAGTGTTCGGTCGTATGTCGCTTTCGCCCGGACAGTTGGTGTCAGACGGCGAACCGTCTCGATGTTATGGTTCATGATGTCCGGTTTGGCTTCAATCAGCGTCTGCAACGCCTCGAAGTTCCCACCCATGTCGGACGGTAAAACTTCAATCGATGTTTCCGGGTTCATGCGACGGACTTCCCGTACCGTCTCCGCATATACCCCTGCCCCGAAATCATTTAAATCATCACGTGCAACCGCTGTAATGACGGCATGCTTCAGATTCATCAGACGAACGGATTCCGCTACGCGTTTCGGTTCTTCTAAGTCAAGTTCATTTGGACGTCCTGTCGTCACGGCACAAAAACGGCAGGCCCGTGTACAAATGCTTCCAAGAATCATGAATGTCGCCGTCCGGCGAACCGCCCAACACTCGTGAATGTTCGGACATTTTGCTTCCTCACATACCGTGTGAAGCTTTTTTTCACGCATCATACTTTTGAGTTCTGTGTAAGTCTCATTCGTGTTCAGCTTGATCTTCAGCCATTCTGGTTTACGTTGTATCTCTCTGCGTCCCATGAATCGGTTTCCCCCTTTATCCGTAAAAAACTGACCTGATTTCTGTTACAGTATAACAAATATTCAGTGTTTGCGGATGGGTAATTCACCAAATTCTGACTTCTCCGATAGGCGATCAAAGAGCAGATCCCGTAACAATTCCGGCATGAAATATTCTTTCGGCATTTCTTTGATTTCCGGAAATAAAGGACCAAATGTAAACATATCCGGAAGGACCACGGTGTAATGTTTCGCATCGTCCAGATGTTGCCGGTTTCCGGCATAATGCATCTTGCCCATCAGCTTTCCCCGGAAGCCGAGTCCGCGGACTTTTAACTGTTCAAAGCGGTTCGTATCGACTTCGGCGATGAATTGTTTTAATTCTTTTCCGGTCATTGTCACCTTACACGGATTGATCGGATGCGGACAAAGCCGGTGTAAATCGTAAGATGAGACCGGTCCCGGGGACAATGAACCAAGCAGCATGCCGGCCGGCACACAGGCGAGGTCCGCCTGACACCAATCGCGCATCGTATCAGCGAGCAGCTGCGTGAACGGCGATGGATTAAACCAGTCATTCGCTAGACCTGATGTCCGGCCAATCGGTTGTTTCATCTGACGTTCCGCCAGATATTGCTCTTTATCAAGCAGAACGGCTGTTGCTTCGTCCGCCGAATAGGACTCGAGCGGATGAAGAACCGCTTCTTTTTCGCCCGTATCCGTATTCAGATAAATCTCGCCCGCATACTGTCCGTGTTTTCCTGCCTGGGCAATCAGTACACCATTCCGGACAACACCGTCATCGAGAACATGATGCGTATGCGATCCGATGATCAAGTCCAGTTCTGGGAACCGTTCCGCCAAGTCTTCATCCTGATAAAAACCAAGATGACTCAGACAGATCAGCACATCAACCTGATCCCGCAATGCTTCGATTTCGCGGGCCGCTGCTTCGAACGGATTTTCAATCGACCAGCCGAGTAAATCATATAATTCATAATACGGCGCCGTCAGTCCAAAAATACCGACTTTCCCCGTCGGTAATTCCTGAATCATACCGGCTTTGGCGAATGGGGCCGACAAGTTCGAGACAAGCACCGGGAACGTCGCATCGCTGTATAGTTCCGCCAGCCAGTCATGTGGAAACGTAATGCCCTCGTTGTTTCCGATCGTGACAGCC
Organism: Exiguobacterium sp. s138; assembly: GCF_018618775.1. Lineage (NCBI taxonomy): Bacteria > Bacillati > Bacillota > Bacilli > Caryophanales > Exiguobacterium > Exiguobacterium sp. s138. Next base: position 102,927 of record NZ_JACSMW010000003.1, read on the forward strand.
GTCGGCGATAATTCGTTTAAGAGATGGGTGTTAATTTTTCCTTGCGTCGCTTCCGTTGCCGGAGCAACCCGGTCGGCATGATCTCCCAAGTCAAAGACGAGGGAGTCATATGTCCGGTGTTCTTTCATAAACGACATATAGCGAGGCCACATATCAAAGTGTGAATGCAGATCGTTATAATGAATGACGTGTAACTTCACGCTTAAGCCTCCTCCAGGTATTAAAACAGTGAAATTTGCCGTGGCGCGAGCGATTCATAATCGAGACTTAAAATCTCGATGAGACGTTTCGCATTCGGTACGGCATCCCCTGCCGAGTTGTTATTAAAGAAAACATACACGTCTTTTGCCTGTTCGGCAAGTGAACGGATATGTAGGGCCAACTCTTGTAATTCTTCTTCTGAATAGCGGTATAGACACCGGACTTTCCGCCAGTCCTCGCTGCTTTGTCCAGGCTTTTTCAGCCATCCGGCGACGTTCCGGCCGTGCAGACGCACAAATGCCGTCTCCTGTGTGACGACCGGGACGAAGGGCACCGATCCGTCTTCCGTCTGCGGCTCGTCACAAATCGTATGAATGAACTGATGCTCGGCCAAGAACCGGAGCGTTCGTTCCTGATAGGCGTCCGAATACCAGGACGGATTCCGAAATTCGATTGCGACAGGGAGGCCGGCAAGCGACTTCCGAATCGTCTGAAGATATTCAAGATGTACTTTGCTGACGTCAAACCACGGTGGCAGTTGGACGAGAATCGCGGCAATCTTGCCGCTTTGCCGCATCGGCTCGATCGAGGCGAGATACTGTTCAAAGATCGGACCAAGTGGATCCTTGTTTTCCCGGTCATGACCGCTCATCGCCCGGTGGACCTTGACGATGAACCGGAAATCATCCGGTGTTTCCGAAACCCACTTCTGATAGTTGCGTTCCGGCTGAATCGCATAATACGTTGAATCGACTTCGACTGCCGGAAAGTGTCCCGCATAAGCGGCGAGCTTCTCTTTCCGATCCTGTGGTGTCGGGTAGAGGCTGTCATGATCGCCCCAACCGGTCACGCCGACATAAATCATCCTGCTCCCTCCGTTCCGTTTCCTCTGCTTATTGTTCATCATAGCATAGCAGAATCGTGAATTTCCTCTTCAAGACTCTTCTCGGAAAACACATGTGTTCTTCATATAAAAAACAAGCAATTCCTTCCTACTCCTTGAAAAATAAGGAGGAAAGACTGCTTGTTTCATGGATTCATTAATGATCATAAAGAGTCGGTTCGCATCCGTTCATACGTCAAGGCGATGCAACCGGAAGCAAAGGTCTGTTGATCTACAAGCTGTAAGGACAACGATTGCTCAAACAGCGGAAACATTCGTTTCCCTCCACCGAGTAAGACGGGATAGATGACGACATGATAACAGTCCACCAAATCCAAACGGATGGCTTCCGCGGTAAGGGTCGCCCCGCCGATCGCAATCTGTTTACCCGGTGCCTGCTTTAATGCCGCGAGTTCCTCGGCAAGCGGCCGGGTCGCAAGACGGGCATTGCCCTCGACGGCCGTCAACGTTTGCGAGAAGACGACTTTTTCAAGGGCCTGCCATGTTTTCGCATACTCGATGATGATCGGTTCATCTTCCTGATCGGCTGTTTCCCAGTAGTGCATCATCTCATACAGACGACGGCCGTACACATGGGTATCAAATGCTTTTTCATAATCATTGAAGTACTGATGCAGTTCCGCATCCGGTGACGCAAAGGCGATGCTGCCCGACGCATCCTCGATGTAGCCGTCGAGCGAGACTTGAAAGGAATAGACGATATCACGCATGATGACTCCCTCCTTTTTCAATCCTTTACCCGTTTCATCCGGTCATAAAAAAACTCTCTCATCCAGAGATGAGAGAGCAGAAACATTATCCGATTGAACCTTCCATCTCGAACTTGATGAGACGGTTCATTTCGACCGCATATTCCATCGGCAATTCTTTTGTGAACGGCTCGATGAAGCCCATGACGATCATTTCAGTTGCTTCTTCTTGTGAAATCCCGCGGCTCATCAGGTAGAACAATTGCTCTTCCGAGACCTTCGATACTTTCGCTTCGTGTTCAAGCGAAATGTTGTCGTTGAGAATTTCGTTGTACGGAATCGTATCTGATGTCGACTGGTTGTCCATAATCAACGTGTCACATTCGATATTCGAACGTGCGCCGGTTGCTTTACGGCCAAAGTGGACAATCCCACGGTACGTGACTTTCCCACCGTGTTTCGAAATCGATTTCGAGACGATCGTGGACGACGTGTTTGGTGCGAGGTGAATCATTTTCGCGCCTGCGTCCTGGTGTTGTCCTTTACCAGCGATGGCGATTGATAATGTCATACCGCGTGAGCCTTCCCCTTTAAGGATGACGGCAGGGTATTTCATCGTCAATTTCGAACCGATGTTACCATCGACCCATTCCATCGTTGCGCCGGCTTCACAGATTGCACGTTTCGTAACGAGGTTGTAGACGTTGTTTGCCCAGTTTTGGATTGTCGTGTAACGGCAATACGCATTTTTGTTGATGAAGATCTCAACGACCGCCGAGTGAAGCGAGTTCGTTGTGTAGACCGGTGCTGTACATCCTTCGACGTAGTGAACCGATGCTTCTTCGTCAACGATGATCAACGTCCGCTCGAATTGACCCATGTTTTCCGAGTTGATCCGGAAGTAGGCTTGAAGCGGCGTATCCATCTTGACGCCTTTTGGTACATAGATGAACGATCCACCTGACCAAACCGCTGTATTGAGGGCAGCGAATTTGTTGTCTGTCGGCGGGATCAATTTACCGAAGTACTCACGGAATAAATCTTCGTTTTCTTTCAGTGCTGTATCTGTATCTTTGAAGACGATCCCTTGATCTTCCAGCTCGCTCTTCATGTTGTGATAAACGACTTCTGATTCGTACTGTGCCGAAACACCTGCAAGGTATTTTTGCTCAGCTTCCGGGATTCCGAGTTTATCAAACGTACGTTTGATTTCTTCCGGTACTTCATCCCAAGATTTTTCAGCACGTTCTGACGGCTTAACGTAGTACGTGATGTCATCAAAACGAAGATCTGATAAATCGCCGCCCCATGCTGGCATCGATTGTTCGTTGAAAATCTTAAGCGATTTCAGACGGAAATCAAGCATCCATTGCGGTTCTTCCTTCATTTTAGAAATCGTCTCGACGACTTCTGTCGTCAAACCGCGTCCTGAACGGAAGATCGAGATATCGCGATCGTGGAAACCATATTTATAATCGCCAATTTCAGGCATGTTCTTAGCCATGTTCGTTTCCTCCTCTTACTTACTGACCGAAGTTACTTCCCTTCTTCGACGCCGCGTTCGAGCGCCTTCCAGGCAAGTGTCGCACACTTGATTCGTGCCGGGAATTTTGTCACACCAGACAGTGCTTCGGCATCCCCGAGATCAAATTTCTCATCGTCGTAGTCTTTTCCTTGAACCATCTCGGAAAAGACGTTGGCGAGTTGTAATGCTTCTTCGACTGTTTTTCCTTTGACGGCCTGTGTCATCATCGACGCAGACGCCATACTGATCGAACATCCTTCACCGTCGAACTTCGCATCTTTGACGATATCGTCTTCGATTGCGAGCTGCAGACGGATTGTGTCGCCACATGTCGGATTGTTCATATCGATTGTCACACCACCGTCAATCGCACCACGATTGCGGGGCGTTTTATAGTGGTCCATGATCACTTGACGGTACAAGTGATCGAGATTGTTAAAATCCATGACTGAAATACTCCTTCGTTTGGCGAAGTCCTGTCACTAATGCGTCTACTTCTTCCTTTGTATTATACAGGTAGAAGCTGGCTCGTGCCGTAGAACTGGCTCCAAGCCAGCGCATCAGCGGTTGCGCGCAATGGTGACCGGCACGGACTGCGATTCCTTGCATATCGAGAACCGTCGCGACATCATGTGCGTGGACATCACCGAGATTAAAGGTGACGAGACCAACACGTTCTTCCGGACCGTAAATCGTCAGTCCTTCGATGTCACGCATTTGTGCCATCGCATACTGAGCGAGCTCACGTTCGTGGGCTTCGATGTTACCGAGTCCGACTTGTTCCAAGAAATCAATCGCTGCCGATAAGCCGACTGCGCCTGCAATAATCGGTGTTCCTGCTTCGAACCGGTACGGAGAAGGTTTGAACGTCGACTCTTCCAGCCCGACGTAATCAATCATCTCACCGCCGAATTCAACCGGCTCCATCGCATTGAGCAATGCTTTTTTACCGTACAGGACACCGATGCCGGTCGGTCCGCACATTTTGTGAGCGGAAAACGCGAGGAAATCACAATCGAGATCCGTAACATCAATCTGCTGATGCGGTGCGCTTTGCGCTGCATCGACCACCATGACGGCACCGGCAGCATGGGCGAGTTGCGTGACTTCTTTAATCGGGTTGATCGTTCCAAGGACGTTCGAAACGTGGGCCATTGCCACAATCTTCGTCCGATCCGAAATCTGTTCTTTGACCGCTTCGATCGTTACACGACCGTCTGCCGTCAAATCCACATATTTCAGTTTCGCTTTTTTCTTTTTCGCGACCTGTTGCCACGGAATGAGATTCGCATGGTGTTCCAGGTACGTGACGACAATCTCGTCCCCTTCTTCCACATGCTCCATTCCGTAACTTGAGGCGACGATATTGATTGCTGTCGTCGTCCCGCGGGTAAAGATAATCTCTTCATGGTGTTGCGCCTTGATGAAACGACGTACGTTCTCACGCGCACCTTCGTACGCATCCGTCGCTCGTGTTCCGAGCGTATGGACGCCACGGTGCACATTCGAATGAACCGTCTTGTAGTAGTTCTCAATCGCCTCAATGACGACGAGCGGCTTTTGTGACGAAGCCGCACTATCTAAATAGACGAGTTTCCGGTCATTAACCTGTTGGTCAAGAATCGGAAACTGATTGCGGATGGATGCATCGATTCCCATATTAGTTTACTTTCCCTTCGATCACTTGGACGAGGCGTTCTTTAACAGAGTCAATCGCAAGTTCCGAAACAACCGGTTGTAAGAAACCGTGAACGACGAGGCGTTCTGCTTCTTTGCGTGAAAGACCACGGCTCATCAAGTAGTAGAGTTGAAGTTCATCGACACGACCGACAGATGCCGCGTGTCCTGCCATGACATCATCTTCGTCAATCAAGAGGATCGGGTTTGCGTCTCCCCGTGCCTTTTCAGACAACATGAGGACACGTTCCGTTTGGACACCGTTTGATTTTGAAGCGCCATGGTGAATCATTGATGTTCCGTTAAAGATCGATGTCGCTGAATCTTTCTGAACACCGTGAATCAAGATGAAACCTTCCGAACCTTTACCAAAATGGTCTGTCCGGACGTTGAAGTTTTGTTTTTGCTCGCCACGACCAACCGTTACGGCTTTCGTGTCCGAGAACGAATCATTACCGACGAGGTGTGTTTTCGTTTCCGTGATCGTGTGTCCGTCATTCATGTGACCGAGTGCCCATTCGAGCTTCGCGCCTTGTTTGACGACACCGCGACGGTTCATATACGTCACAGCACCTTTCGCAAGCGTATCGACGCCTCCGAAAAGAACTTTCGCATTGTCTTCGACGAAGACTTCTGTCACGACGTTGACGTTATGGGCTTCTTCGCCGTAAGAGACGAAGTTTTCGATATACGTCAGTTCACTGTCGACATCTGCGATGATGATCGCATGGTGGTACAACGCACCGCCTGTTTGTTCCAACGTATAGATGGCCTGCATCGGAACAGTCAACTTCAAGCCTTTTGGTACATACAGGAATGTACCGCCGTTCATGAGTGCTGCGTTGAGTGCTGCGAGACGATCTTCGTTGACATTGACGCCTTCTGTCATGAAGTATTTCTCGACGAGCTCCGGATGGTGCTTCATTGCGTCTTCAAGCGTCGTGAAGATGACGCCGTTCGTCGCTTCGCTGTTTTGCGCGTGGACGAGTTGTCCGTTACGCGTGATCAGCATATGGTCACGGTTTTCACCGATCAACGATTCGATATCCGGTGTCAAACCAGTTACCGTTTCGAGATCTGCTGTACCTTCTGTGAAGTTCCAGCCACCGATTTTAATTTTTTCTACTTTTGGCAATGCGAGCGTCGGGGCAAGATCAAGTGCATCTTGACGCTTGGTAATCATCCAAGCCGGTTCCCCTAAGCGAGTCGCACGTTCTGCCACTGCCTCGCGATTTACGGCAAGATTCAGTTCTACAGTCATCATGCTTCCTCCCTCGTCTTACGCTTTTGTTTCGATTTCGACTTCTTCGATGCCGAGTTCTTTTTTAACCCAGTCATAACCTTCTGCTTCGAGACGGTGAGCAAGTTCTTTACCACCAGACATGACGATTTTTCCGCCCATCATGATGTGGATGAAATCAGGCTCGATATAGTTCAAGAGACGTTGATAGTGCGTGATGATCAAGCAGCCGAATTCAGGTGAACGCATTTCGTTCACACCTTTTGCGACAACTTTAAGCGCATCGATATCAAGACCTGAATCGATTTCGTCAAGGATGGCGATCGCTGGTTTCAGCATCGTCATTTGGAGAATTTCATTCCGTTTCTTCTCTCCGCCCGAGAAACCTTCGTTGAGGTAACGGTGTGCCATTTCGCCCGGCATTTCGAGAAGACCCATTTGCGCGTCGAGTTGACGGATGAATTTCATGAGTGAGATTTCATCGCCTTCTTCGCGGCGTGAGTTGATTGCTGAACGCAGGAAGTCTGAGTTCGTCACACCACTGATTTCGCTTGGGTATTGCATGGCAAGGAACATACCTGCTTGCGCACGTTCGTTGACTTCCATTTCGAGGACGTCTTCGCCGTCGAGTGTGACTGATCCTGATGTCACTTCATACGTCGGGTGACCCATCAATGCAGATGCGAGTGTTGATTTACCAGTCCCGTTTGGTCCCATGACCGCGTGGATTTCGCCGCCTTTGATTTCTAAGTTGACGCCTTTCAAGATTTCTTTGCCGTCGATTGCAACGTGTAAATCTTCAATCTTTAAGTGTGAAGCCTTCATGTAGAATCCCTCCATCTATTCATTTCGTGTCTGACGATTCAGTTCACGAGAGTTACTAATTTAGTATCATTCTAATCTTAATGAATCATACCACATTATTCAAGCGTCATCGCTCATGGTTTTTTCTCAAAACCGAGCCTTTTAGTGAGAATGACTTTAAAGTGAGACGACTTCCTTCTCTTCTTCCGGTTTCGTTTGACGATGAACCCGCTGTGACAGTAAGAGCAGTGGTATTCCGAGAACTGTCAAGAGGGCTAAAATACCGAAAATCGGCAGCGGACGTTCCGGTCCAAAATAAAGTAACAATTGTCCGCCGATGACCGGTCCGACCGATTGACCAATCGATGTCAAGCCCATCGCCCCGAAGTAACTTCCCCGTAATTCCGGTGTCGCAAAGCTGTCCGTTAAAATGTCCGTCATCGTAAACATCATCACTTCCCCGCATGTGAAGATGAACATCGCGCCGATCATCAGCCAGACCGTACCGGCCGTTCCCATGACGAATAATCCGACGGCAACGGTCGCAATACCGACCGTGATCGAGACGAGCGGTGATGTCTTGACACCGAACTTCATGATCGGGTACTGAACGACGAGCACGGTGATCGCGTTAATCGTAATCAACAAGGCAAACAGACTCGTTCCCCCGGACAATAAGGTCGTCGTCGTTAAAAACTGCGGCAACGTCGAGTTGAACTGACTGTATCCGAAGACACCGAAGATGATTCCGGCGAGTGCGAACGTAAAGGCGACGTCGGTCTTCAGCAGACGGACCGTTGCCCCGAACGACACCTTTTTCCCGCCGTGACTTTCCGTGATCGGATGACGTCGGAACAGAATAAAAATTGCGAGGCCGTAGCCGAAGTAAACGAACGCCGTAATATAGAAGGTAACCGCCGTATTGCCGGCACTGAGCAACAAGGCGATCCCCGGTCCGATCGCAGCTGCAATATTGATGCAGGTGTAACGGATGTTAAAGACGAACAGCCGGTTCTTTTCATCGGTCGTATCACTGATCAACGCCCGGGCGGACGGTTCGAAGATGGACCGGAAAATACCGTTTAAGGCACTCAGGATGAAGAATGCCCAAAAGGTCTCGACCTGGGCCAGTCCGATAAAGACAAGCACAAAACCAAACGTTCCGCTGAGCATCATCGTCCGGCGGCCGTAGCGGTCGGATAATGTCCCGCCGACGAAACTCATGACCAGACTGGCGATGGCCGAGATACTGAGGATCCAGCCGACATCAACCGGACTGAACTTCAGAACGACCGACAAGTAAATCGCAAAAAACGGCATCGTGATGAATGTCCCGAGTCTTGCAAAAAACGTTCCGAGCAGGACGCCGACCGTCAGTGGATGAAGCTGTTTCAAACGTTGCATGGAAATCCCCCTTTCGCACAAAAAACAATGCATCCTTCCATTATATAGGAAGAATGCATTGAAGGAAGCAACTTATTTGCTGACAGGAACGACCGCACCTTTATATTCTTTAGTGATCCAGTCCTGGTTCTTTTTCTCGTGGAGAATATCGAGCAATGTTGTGACGCGTTTGTCTTTTTCATCGCCATCACGTGTGACGATGATGTTGACGTACGGTGAAGACTCGTCTTCCAGGGCAATCGTATCTTTCAACGGGTTCAACCCGTTGTCAATCGCATAGTTCGTGTTGATGAGGACCGCGTCGCCTTCGTTGTTTTTGTAAGCTTGCGGTAAGAGTGACGCTTCGATGTTTGTTTTGAACTTGATGTTTTTCGGGTTTTCCGCGATGTCTTTGAGCTGTGCATCGGTTGTTTTACCGTCTTTCAACTTGATCAGCCCTTCGTTTTGAAGGAACGTCAAGACACGTCCGCGTTCAGCGACGTTTGAGCTCGTTAAGATCGTTGCACCTTTTGGCAGTTCATCCAAAGACTTGTATTTTTTAGAGTAGACACCGAGCGGTTCGACGTGAACGCCGCCGGCACTCGCGAATTTATAGTCTTTGTTTTCTTTTTCCTGTTGCTCCAGGTACGGGACGTGTTGGAAATAGTTCGCATCGATTTCTTTTTCAGCAAGTGCTTTGTTCGGCAGGACGTAATCCTGGAACTTTTTGATTTCGAGTTTATAGCCTTTTGCTTCATATTCTTTTTGGACGTGCTCGAGAATTTCAGCATGGGGAACGTTTGACGCTCCGATGACGAGTGTTTTTGAATCGCTGCTGCCTGATGAAGATTCTTCTCCACATGCTGCAAGACTGACTGCTAAGACCGATACGGTTGCTGTGCCGACGAATTTTTTCCAAAGTTTCATGAATGATTCCTCCCAAGGTTAAATAAGATAGGTGTTACCGTTTATCGATGGCTTTGACAAGCAGGTCACCGATAATTTGAATGATGAAGACGATGACAAGAATCAACAGTGTCGCGATGACCGTGATGTTATTTTGTGAACGCTGGAATCCTTCGATGAAGGCCATGTCCCCCAGTCCACCACCACCGGCTAACCCGGCCATTGCCGTGTAACCGACGAGTGCGACAAGCGTAACGGTGATTCCTGAGACGATTGCCGGCAAGGCTTCCGGAATCAGGACTTTATAGATGATTTGAAACTTCGTTGCTCCCATCGATTCAGCCGCCTCAATGACACCCTTATCGACTTCACGAAGTGCCAGTTCGACCATCCGACCGTAAAACGGTGCTGCACCGAGAATTAACGCAGGTAATGCAGCCGTTGGTCCTAAGAATGATCCGACGATGATTTTCGTGATCGGGATCAACAGAATCAATAGAATGATAAACGGGATCGAGCGGAAGATATTGACTAAAAAGCTGAGCACGGAATATAGTGTTCGGTTTTTAAACAACAATTCTTCGTTCGTCGCATATAACAACAGACCGATTGCCAATCCAAGGACAAACGTTGCGAGCCCTGCAACGGCCGTCATATAAACGGTGCTGCCGGTTGCTTCCCAGACCATATCCCAATCCACATCTGCAAAAAATGTACTCATCGGTGATCCACCTCCACTTCAACGTCACTCGCTTGAAGTTTGGCGATGACCGCTTGTGCTTCCTGTTCCGAACCGAGCAACTGAATGAACAGCGTTCCGAGTGCTCCGTCCTGCGTCTGTCCGACGTTTCCGCCGATGATATTGAATAATAAGTTCGAATCTTTCATGACTTCGGCAAGGATCGGACTTTCCGCCGTCGAACCGACAAACGTCAGCTGGACGATTTTCCCGGTCGGATACCGCTCGCGTAATTTCGCAAACGTCAATTCGTTTTCAGACGGTGACGTCAATTGTTTGACGAACTCTTTTGTCATCGCCTGTTTCGGGTGACGGAATACTTCAGCAACCGGTCCCTGTTCGACGATTTTTCCGGCTTCCATGACGGCGACCCGGTGACAGATTTTTTGAATGACATGCATCTCGTGTGTGATCAAGACGATGGTCAGTTTTAATTTTTTGTTGATGTCGACCAACAACTCGAGGATCGAGTCGGTCGTTTTTGGATCCAGCGCACTTGTCGCTTCGTCACAGAGTAAGACGTCCGGATTGGATGCCAGTGCCCGGGCAATCCCGACCCGTTGTTTTTGTCCACCTGACAGTTGCGATGGATAAGCGCCTTCACGTCCGTCGAGTCCGACGAGCTGAATCAGTTCGGCAACCCGTTCTTTACGGCGGGCTTTCGGATAACCGCCGAGCTCAAGCGGGAACATAATGTTTTCTTCGACTGTCCGTGACCAAAGCAGATTAAAGTGTTGGAACACCATTGAGACGTTTTTACGGACGCCCCGTAATTCTTTTGGTTTGAGCGTCGTCATTTCGACACCATCGATTTGAATCGAGCCGCTCGTCGGTGCCTCAAGCATGTTCAGCAAACGAATCAGTGTTGATTTCCCTGCCCCTGAATAACCGATTATCCCAAAAATTTCACCGCGCTCGATTGACAAGTCGACATTGACGACGGCTTCAACCGATCCGCGCTTCGAGCGATAAATCTTTCCTACATCCTGTAAGCGAATCAATACGGTCCCTCCTAAACATAAAAAAAAGTGCGCACGTTTTAGAGCAAACGCGCGCACTTTTTCAGTACACAAAACCATTTGCTCTCATCTTGCAGACAATCGTCTGCTGGAATTAGCACCACTTCGGAATAAATTCCGCGGTTGCCGGGTTTCATCGGGCCAGTCCCTCCACCACTCTCGATAAGAGTTATCGGTATTTAGTTATTTTTAATATAATCTGAATATTAGCAGGGGTTATTTTGCTTGTCAAACAGTTTTTTCTGAAACCGGTTGAAGCAGACTGAAAGCACGTGCCAAATCTTCTTTCAAGTCTTCCGCGTCCTCAAGACCGACCGAGATCCGAACGAGACCATCTGTAATTCCGAGTTCTGCGCGACGCTCTGCTGGAATCGACGCATGCGTCATCCGTGCCGGAACGGAAATCAAACTCTCGACCGCTCCAAGACTTTCAGCCAATGTGAAGAAATGTGTCGCTTCGACGAGTTTCTCCGCATTTTCTGCTGAACCGACATCAAAACTGATCATTCCGCCGAAACCGGTCGCCTGTTTCTGTTGTGTCGCGTGACCCGGATGTGATGCCAGTCCCGGATAGAAGATGTTTGAAACGACGTCCTGTTCCTGTAAGAACTGAACGAGATCGTGTGATGTTTCTTCGATTGCATCCATCCGGATACCAAGCGTCCGTAATCCACGGACGAGCAGGAAGCTGTCCTGCGGTCCAAGAATACCGCCGGTCGAGTTCTGGATGAAGTGAAGATCTTCTCCGAGCTCGTCGCTGTTGACAACGACAAGTCCGGCGACGACGTCCGAATGACCGCCGATGTATTTTGTCGCGCTGTGCAGCACGATATCTGCGCCGAGAGCGAGTGGTTGTTGCAAGTAAGGTGTCGCGAATGTGTTATCGACGACGAGTTTCAAGTTGTTGCGTTTCGCGATCTCAGCAACTGCTGCGATATCTGTAACTTTCAACAACGGGTTCGTCGGTGTTTCGACATACAGCATCTTCGTGTTGTCTTGCACCGCAGCTTCCGTCGCCGCGAGATCCGTCGTATCGACGAACGTCACTTGGATGTTGAACTTCGGTAAGACACGCTGCATCAAACGGAATGTCCCGCCGTAGACGTCATCTGTCATGACGATGTGGTCGCCTGATTCGAGCAGGTTGAACACCGCGTGAATCGCTGCCATCCCTGATCCGAAGGCAAAACCGCGTGCACCGCCTTCAAGATCGGCAATCAGACGTTCGATGCTCGTCCGTGTCGGGTTCGCTGTCCGGGAATACTCATATCCTTCTTTTAACTGACCAATTTTTTCCTGTTTGTAGGTACTTGTCTGATAAATCGGGGGTGTAACGGCACCTGTTGCTCGATCGACGCCTGTTCCTCCATGAATCAATGCTGTCTTTTTACGCATGTGTCTCGTCCACCTTTTCAAAGATTTGTTGGCTTAAATACCGTTCGGCACTGTCCGCAAAGACGGTGACGATGGTACTGCCGGGAAAACGATGTGCCAGATCAAGTGCTGCAACGAGTGCCGCGCCGGCCGAACTGCCGACGAGCAATCCTTCACGGGCCGCCAGTTCATGGACTTTCGTAAAAGCGTCATGATCGGAAATCGTATGAATTTCATCCACTAAGTCACGGGAAACGAGACTTGGCCATTTGGCCGTCCCGATGCCTTCCGTCTTATGCGGTCCGGCTGGTCCCCCGTTGAGGACCGATCCTTCCGGTTCAACGATTGCACCTTTTGTCCCGAGACGTTCTTTTAAATACGCCGCTGTTCCGGCAAACGTTCCACCTGAACCGCATCCAGCAACGAACCAATCAATCTGATCCAGCTCCGCCATCAGCTCAGGACCAAGTGTCCGCTGATACGTAACCGGATTTTCTTCGTTTTCGAATTGAAGCGGGACATAGCTGTTCGGAATCGTTTGTCCCAGTTCTTTTGCTTTATCAATTGCGCCTTGCATATCGAGTTCAGTTGGTGTGTTGACGACAGTCGCGCCGAGTGCTCGCATCAACGTCTGTTTCTCCTGGCTGAACTTTTCCGGAACGACACAGATGACTTGAAGGTCATATTTTTTAGCGGCGAGCGCCAAACCGATGCCGGTGTTGCCGGCAGTCGGTTCGATGATCGTTCCGCCTCGTGTCACATATCCCTGTTCGATCGCGGCATCAACGAGTTGAATGCCCAGGCGGTCTTTGACGCTGCCCCCAGGGTTCATCCATTCGAGCTTCGCCAAAATCCGCGTACCAGCAGGCAAATCGAATGAAGTAATCTCGTAGAGCGGCGTATTTCCGACGAGGTCGCGGACTGATTTCGCGATCATCCGAAGACGATGTCCCATTCATCACGACCGGCAAGCATTTTCTCGGCATAGTGCTTCGCTCCTTTAAGGTCGTGGGCGCTTGCAAATCCGCATTGGACTTCGTTTTGCGCTGGAATTTCTTCTGCTGCTAAGACGTCTTTTAATGTTTTCTCAACGAGTTCGCTCATTTTTTCGACCGAATCGAAGTTCATCATCGCCATGTAGAAACCTGTTTGGCATCCCATCGGCGACACATCGATGACGTCATCCGAGTAATTGCGGATATTTTCAGCGAGTAAGTGCTCGAGTGTGTGCATCGCACGCATCGGCATTTGTTCCACGTTCGGTTGTGTGAAGCGGATGTCGTATTTGACGACTTGATCGACTTTACCGTCTTTGTAACCGGCGACGCGGATATAAGGTGCTTTGACTTTCGTATGGTCCAGGTTAAAGCTTTCTACGTTCATTTTTTTGAGTGTCATGATTTATTCCCCCATTTTCTCGGCTTCTACGAGCCAGACGAAGTGATTGTATTGTGTAAATGAAACATCGAATCCGCGCGATGCAAAAATCTGTTCCATCACCGGAATCAGTGGATAAAACTCGCGTTCCAAATCTTCTGCGAGTCCGTTAAACCCTTGGGCTTTCGCTTCAGCGATTGTCTGCAAACGCGCTTCTTCCGACACGAACATCGTATCGGCATAGACGATTTTTCCGTCATGCGGCAAAATCTTCGCCATCAAATCAACGGCTTCTCCCTTTTCCTCATCCGTCAGATGATGAAACGCATAGGTCGAAACAAAGCTTTTCGCATGGTCCGCCGTAAACGACAGGAAGTGTCCGTCCTGCACCGGAAGTTCCGGAATCTTGTTGATGAGAATATCCCGCATCTCTGGACTCGGTTCAACGGCAAGAACATGATCATGTCGCTCCAGCAACCGCTGTGTCAGGTTGCCGGTTCCGGCCCCGAACTCAACGACCGGTGAGACAGCTTTCGTTGCGACGGTATCCAATATTTCTTCATAACGACGAAAGACTTCTTTGTACTCCGGATCATGCCCCGTTACTGTGTCGTCGTATGTTGACGCCCACTCTGTAAAAACATCCATAAAACGTACTGTCATGCCTGTTCGTCCTCCGTATCTCTCTTTTAATTCCGACTAATCGGATATGAATTAAAGTAATTTACCTTAATCGCATTGTAGCAGGGAGATTTCCGAATGGCAAGACGACTGCTTTAAATTTTTTGGAAAACAAAAAAAAGGCGTTGCCGGAGAACCGGCAACACGAATAATGTGGTTAGAAATGCCACGAAGGAAAACCCAGCTCTGACACGAACTTCTTCGTTCGTCGTATCAGAGGACGGCGCCTTTTCGACATATCAGTTGAACTGGACTCCCATGACAGATCTCCTGCTCGAATCCCGAATTGTTTCCTTGCGCCGCTTCGTCTTTGGGGGACGACTTAAGGGGAGACAACCAAACAATGGAGGATTTTTTTGAACGGTTCTGGAATGAAAAGCAACAGCCAACTCATATCTCTGCCAGACTTCCTATAAAAGCATTTCTAGAAGTTGATATGAATATACCATTCATAATTTAGCATTGTCAATGAATTATTGTAAATATTCCGACAATTTAGCGTAAAGAGAAATCTCGGATGGATTTCCCTTCTTACTCAGCACAAAATGTAAAGACATTTTGAACCGATTGAAACGCATAAAGCCTTGACACGACTTGATTATCCTCGATTTTCAATAAGGCCGGCACACTCATGACCTGCGCCTGCTCTAAAAATTCCGGAATAAAGTTTCCGTTTGCCTGCATGATCCATTCTTCGTCTTTTGTCGCTTCGACGACCGCAAGCATACGGCTGGCGATGGCGCACGTCCCACACATCGGTGCATAGACATACAAAAAACCCTTTTCCGGGACCTGTGTGACTTCTTTCATCCGTTCCATTCCCCCTCTGTTTTGTCTTATCTTGTGCCAGTATACAGAAAAAAAGACGACGAGGAAACGATAGCGTTTCCTTGCCGCCTTTTCGGTAAGTATTACTCGTTGATCATCGATTTGTAAGCAGCTGCATCCATCAACGCTTCTACTTGGGCATCATCTTCGATCTCGATATCGACCATCCATGCACCTTCGAATGGTGATTCGTTGACGAGTTCCGGGGAATCAGAAAGTGACTCATTGATGGCAACGACTTTTCCTGAAATCGGTGCGTACAATTCAGATACCGTTTTGACCGATTCAACTGAACCAAACGGCTCGTTGGCAGAAATCGTATCGCCGACTTCCGGTAATTCCACGAAGACGATATCGCCAAGTTCGTGTTGCGCGAAATCCGTAATCCCGATTCGTGCCTTGTTTCCTGTTACTTCGACCCATTCATGCTCTTCCGAATAACGTAGATTGTCTTTGACTTGACTCATTTGCGATTCCCCCTGTGATCTATAGTGGACTAACGCATTCAGTATACCAAATGAACTAGCCTTCTTAATACCATTTTCCTTGATAGAGTTCTTCTTTAAAGCCGATGGTCACGTCTTGTCCGTCCGTAACGATCGGACGCTTGAGCAACATGCCGTCACTTGCGAGCAATTCGTATTGCTCCTGTTCGGAAAGTTCCGGCAAACGGTCCTTGATTCCTTGCGACCGGTACGACTGGCCGCTCGTGTTAAAAAACTTCTTCAGCGGTTCGCCGCTCTTTTGATGAAGTTCCCGAATTGTCTCGGCACTCGGTGTCTCGTCGACGATATGCTTGTAGTCCACTTCGACCCCGTTCGTTTCCAGTGCTTTTTTGGCTTTAACACACGTACTGCATTTTGGATAACCATACATTGTTACCATTTTTTCATCACCTCTGACTTCAGATTAGCAGATGCATCAGTTGCGTTTCAAGCGCGCCAATGCAGCATCGATTTGATCTTGATGGTGGTGGTCATGGGCGATGAAGGATTCGACAAACGCTTTCGGCTGAAATGTTCCTTCATACGTCCGCTCATATTGTTCGTCCGTCAGCCGGTCGAGGAGTGTGACCAGTTCCCGGCGGACACCGATGGCTTTTTTCAATAAGGCGAGAGCATCGATATGATGGGCATATTCGACCGCCAGGCGGTTGAACTCATCATAGTCGGTTTGAACAAGCGTCAATCGTTCATCCGGTAACTTCGAGACGGCATGATCGAGATAATACCGGTCCCACAGAAACAGATGACTGACACATTCCTGAACGGTCCATTTATCGACGGCAAGCGGTAATTCCCATTCTTCCCCGGAAAGCCGTTCGAGTGATTTGTAATAGTCGATGGCAAACTGGAGTTCTGTCAATTCGTGTCGCATGTTTGCTCCCTCCTTCAATGAAAAAATTCGCCCTTACAGAGATTTTCCCTGCAAAGGCGAATCAGTAAACCTGACTTAGACCGTATATTTATTTGATTCGATCAAACGTTTCGCAATCTGGCGTTTCGTTCCGATCGAATTAATCGGTTGGTATCGGCTGAACTTTTTCAATGCCGACAGCAGCATCCGTAACTCATCGCCGCTCGCTGCCGCGTACAACGTTTCTTTCGCGTCCCGCTCCACGCCTTCAAAGGCTTGTTGTGCAAAGACTTCCGTATAACGGATTTTCAGTTCGTTCTTCTCGACGCCTTTGGCAGCAATCGCTTTTTCCGTCCGGACGATTGCTGACTCAAGCGCATAAATCGCACTCATGATGTCGGCTGTGTTCGCAAGGATTTCCTGCTCGCCTTGGAGCTTGTCCTGATATTTCTGGACCGCTGTTCCGGCCGTCAACAGGAAGATCTTTTTCATCATTGCGAGCAGATGACGTTCGCGGTCAAGCGGCTCTGATCCGACTTCTGTCGGCATGAAGCTCATGACTTCCTGTTGCAGACGTTGTGCTTCTGCGAGCAGCGGCAAGTCGCCTTTCATCGCTTTCTTCAGCAATGTGCCAGGTACAAGCAGACGGTTGATTTCATTTGTTCCTTCAAAGATCCGGTTGATCCGCGAATCACGGTACATGTTCTCGACTTCATATTCCGCCATGAAGCCGTAACCGCCGTGAATCTGGACCGCTTCATCGATGACATAATCAAATGTCTCGGATGCAAAGACTTTATTCATCGAGCATTCGATGGCGTATTCGGCGATTGCATCCGCAATTTTCTTGCCGTCTTTGCTTTCTTCGTCCGACAACTGATCGAGGCTGTCCTGGAACAGACCGCCTGTCCGGTAAACCGAACTTTCCATCGCATACGTCTGCGCTGCCATCGTTGCCAGTTTTTCCTGGATCAACGGGAACGAACTGATTGGTGTCTTGAACTGCTTGCGTTCGTTCGAATACTGAACCGCGAGATCAATCGCCCGTTTTGATGATCCTACCGCACCAACCGCTAATTTATACCGTCCGACGTTTAAGATGTTAAAGGCGATGACGTGTCCGCGCCCGATTTCACCAAGGACGTTTTCAACCGGTACTTCTGCATCTTGTAAAATCAACGTCCGTGTTGACGAACCTTTGATGCCCATTTTCTGTTCTTCAAGTCCTGTCGAGACACCCGGGTAGTCGCCTTCAACAAGGAACGCCGTGAACTTGTCGCCGTCGATTTTCGCGTAGACGACAAACAGACTGGCGAAACCGGCATTCGTGATCCATTGTTTTTCTCCGTTTAGGATGTAGTGCGTGCCGGCTTCATTCAAGACTGCCGTTGTTTTCGCTCCGAGGGCATCCGAACCTGAGCCCGGCTCTGTCAACGCGTACGACGCGATCCACTCACCTGATGCGAGCTTCGGCAGGTACTTTTGTTTTTGTTCTTCATTCCCGAAGAAGACGATCGGCAATGAACCGATTCCGACGTGCGCGCCGTAACTGAGGGCGAACGAACGACCGCGGGCAAATTTCTCCGTGATGATTGACGATGAAATCTTATCCATCTGATAGCCGCCGTACGCTTCCGGGACATCTGCGCCGAGTAAGCCGAGCTCGCCTGCTTCACGCAAGAGACCAACCGATAATTCGAACTCATGTTTTTCGATCCGGTCGAGGACTGGGACGACACGGTCTTCGACGAACTTCGCTGTCATGTCACCAACCATTTTGTGTTCTTCCGAAAAATCTTCCGGTGTAAAGAGACGATCCGCCTGCAACTCATCCAGTACAAAACTTCCACCTTTAATTAATTCGTTTGCTGTTTGGCTCATTGTCCTGTTCCTCCTTCAACTAGTTCGAATACACCGGCAGCACCCATTCCGCCGCCGATACACATCGAGACGACACCATATTGGACGTTCCGTCGTTTCATTTCATGCAAGAGTGTTAATGTCAGTTTCGTTCCGGTACACCCGAGCGGATGACCAAGCGCAATCGCGCCGCCGTTGACGTTGACGATATCTTCGTTCAGACCGAGTTCCCGGATGACACCGAGCGATTGGGACGCGAAGGCTTCGTTCAATTCGATTAATCCGACGTCTTCGAGCGTGATGCCGGCGAGTTCAAGTGCCTTTGGAATCGCGACGACCGGTCCGATTCCCATGACTTCCGGACGAACACCGCCGACGGCAAACGATTTGAATTTCCCGAGAATCGGCAGGCCCTGGCGTTCTGCTTCTTCGCGCTCCATGATCAAGACGGCGGCTGCACCGTCTGATGTCTGAGACGAGTTCCCCGCTGTGACACTGCCGCCGAGGCGGAAGGCCGGACGGAGCTTGGCGAGACCTTCCGGTGATGAATCGGCGCGTACACCTTCGTCATGTTCGACGACCCACGTCTTTTCTTCAATCTTCAACTCATCATTGACGAACTGTTCCGTGACCGTCACCGGCACGATTTCATCGGCGAATTTGCCGGACGCAATTGCAGCGGCTGCTTTTTGATGGCTTTTCAGTGCAAAGGCATCTTGATCTTCGCGTGAGACTTGATAGGTCGAAGTGACTTGTTCTGCCGTATGTCCCATGCTCATATAATATTCCGGTTCTGTTTCGACGATTGACGGATTCGGTCGAACGACGTGCCCCGGCATCGGCACCTGGCTCATGGATTCGAGTCCGCCGGCGATGACGGCCGTTGCTTGACCCGTCATGATTTTCATCGAGGCATCGGCAATCGACTGTAAGCCACTTGAGCAATACCGGTTGATCGTGATTGCCGGTACTTCGTGCGACAGTCCCCCGAGGACCGACGCGTAACGGGCGATGTTCATCCCCTGCTCCGCTTCCGGTAAGGCACATCCGAGAATGACATCATCGATTGCTCCCGTGTAGTTCGCGCGTTTCAACGTTTCCTTGATGGCGATGCCTGCGAGTTCATCAGAACGCATTGATTTAAATGATCCTTTTTTTGCTTTGCCGACCGGTGTTCGTGCACCGGCGACGATTACTGCTTCCTTCATTCGAATCCCCCCAGTCATCAGTTACGAAGCGGCTTGCCTTTGACAAGCATATGTTGCATCCGTTGTTGTGTTTTCAGTTCACCGATCAAGCTCAAGAAGGCTTCCCGTTCGATATCGAGCATGTACTGCTCATCGACGTGTGTGCCAAACGAGACGTTCCCACCGGCAATGACGTGTGCGAGTTTGCTGGCAATTTTTAAATCGTGTTCCGAGATATAACCGCCGTAGAACATTTCACGGGTCGCGAGTTCAAGCGTCGCTTTCCCGGCGCGGCCGACGACCGGAATCTTCGCGTGGGCCGGTGCCGTATAACCGGTCCGGTCGAGCTCAAGGACCAGTTGTTTTGCATCAAACGTCAGGTGGTCACGATTCATCGAAATCTGATCGACGGTCCGGACATAACCGAGGTCCCGTGCCTCGAAAGCCGATTTCGAGACTTTCGCCATCGCGACGTTCTCAAACGTCTTCTGCGCGGCTTTTTCGATGTTGACGAGTCCGTCCGGTGTATTCTCAAGCAGACGACGATACGTGTTGACGTTCCCGCCGCCTCCCGGAATCAGACCAACACCGACTTCGACGAGTCCCATATACGTTTCAAGACCGGCCTGCAAACGGGCTGCCGGAAGTGAAATTTCCGTTCCGCCGCCGAGTGTCATCCCTTGTGGGGCAACGACGATCGGACGCGACGCGTAACGGATTTTTTGAATCGACTGCTGGAACTTGTTGATGATCCAGTCGAGTTCGAACCAGTTCTCATCTTCCGCTTCCATCAGCATCATCGCCAGGTTCGCCCCGACACAGAAGTTTTTGCCGTCGTTGGCGATGACAAGACCCCGGTGATTTTTTTCAACAAGATCAATCGACTGTTCGATCATCTGCATGATGTCGACGCCGATTGCGTTACTCTTCGACGTGAATTCAAGGACTGCGACATCATCTCCGAGATCAAGCAGACGGGCACCGTTGTTTTCAAGCAAGACGCCGTTTGATTTGCGGACGTCGCGTAAGCGGATTTCTTTCGGATTGACGGCACTGCCGACGTATTTTTGCGTCTTGGCATCGTAAAACTCGCCGTCTTCGTTATAGAAGCTCGTGACGCCGGCTGCCAGCATTTCATCGACCCAGGCCGGGACGTCATAGCCGTCCTGTTTCATCTTCGCGACCGTCTTCTCGACACCGAGTGCATCCCATGTCTCGAACGGTCCCATCTTCCAGCCGAAGCCCCATTTCATCGCTTCGTCAATCGCTTTGATGTCGTCTGCAATCTTGTGTGTCAATTGCGCCGAGTAGAGCAATGTTTTCGCATGGATCGGCCACAGTAAGGCACCGACACGGTCTTTTGCAAAGACGACGGCTTTCAGTTTATTTTTAGCGCCCGGAAGAGCTTTTGCCTGACCGATCGACAGTTCAGTAAGCGCTTTCTTTTCCACGTATTCAAAAGTTGCAAGATCGAGCTCGAGAATCTGCTTGCCGGCTTTTTTATAGAAGCCTTGACCCGACTTCGCTCCGAGCGATCCTTCGTCCACCAACCGTTTCATTTCCGCCGGTACGGCGAACGTCTCTTTTTCTGCTCCGTCCGGTAACAGGTCGTAGACGTTGTTCGCAACGTGAACGAATGTGTCGATCCCCACGACATCAAGCGTCCGGAACGTCGCTGAGCTTGGACGACCGAGTACTGGTCCGGTGACGGAATCGACCTCCCCGATCGAGTAACCGCCTTTTTTCATCTCATCCATCGTGACGAGCAGACCGTATGTCCCGATCCGGTTGCCGATGAAGTTTGGTGTGTCCTTTGCGATGACGACACCTTTACCGAGACGCTCTTCGGCAAACTGTTTCATGAACTGGACAACTTCCGGATTCGTGTCGCGTGTCGGAATCAGTTCAAGCAGCTTCAAGTAACGCGGCGGGTTAAAGAAGTGCGTGCCGAGGAACCGGGCGTTAAACGAGTCCGACCGTCCTTCGCGCATCGCTTCAATCGAAATCCCTGACGTGTTGGAACTGACGATCGCATCTTCGCGTAAAAACGGTTCGATCGTCGCAAACAACTGTTGTTTAACGTCAAGCCGTTCGACGATGACTTCAATCACCCAGTCGGCTTCTTTGAGACGGTCGAGATCGTCTTCAAGATTTCCGACTTCAATCAAATCAATCAATTGTTTTGAAGCGAGTGGTGCCGGATTTTGTTTCAGCAGCTTTTGCCGGTTGTCGCGGGCAATCCGTGAGCGGACTGCCGCATCTTCCAGCGTCAATCCTTGTTTCGTTTCCTGCGCCGTTAATTCTTTTGGTACGATATCAAGCATCAATGTCCGGATTCCCGCGTTCGCAAGGTGTGCGGCAATTCCTGCCCCCATGACCCCTGAACCGATAATGACGGCGAATTGAATATGTTTCGTCGTGTGTACTGTGGTCGGCTGACCGATTTGACTCGCCATGATAGACCCCCTGATTCGTAATTGAATGAACAACCATTCATTATTCTGACAAAAAAAGAAGCCGTCCGTTTTTCCACTGCTTCCTTCTACATCTCCATCATAAATGAATTATCATTCAGTAGCAATAAAAATTCAGCTTTTGGTCAAATTTTCCTGTTACACTGAAATCAAAAGGGGGAGTTCTCATGAAATCGACGGAACAATTATGGGATCAAAAAGCGACCGACTGGGCGGAACGATCGGAGATGATGTGGACGACAGGCAGCCGGAAAACAATCATTCCGTTTCTGAAGTCCGTCATTACGTCCGGTAGATTACTCGACTTAGGATGCGGCGACGGTACAGCCTGCCGGCTGCTCGCGGACGCATTTCAAGTGACAGGTCTTGATTTATCGGAAGAGATGATACGAATCGCCCGTGACAAATCACCGGCACTCGATTTCGTCGTCGGAACCGGTGAAGCATTACCGTTTGCGGATGATACGTTTGACGTCGTCCTTGCCGTGAATTCACTCGAGTGGTCGACGCGTCCCGTCACGGTCCTAAAAGAAATCAGCAGGGTCGCCCCGCTCGTCGTCATCAGTCTGCTTGGACCGACGGCAGCACCACGGGCATTGTCCTACCGTCGCCTGCACGGGGAAGAGGCACCGATGGGCAATACGATGATGCCGTGGGAACTCGTCCAACTGGCAGACGAACTCGGATGGACGTTGCTTGACGAAGCCGTCATTCAAAAGGAAGGTGCCGTCATGACCGGTCACCGGTTGCTCGATCAGGCCCATGCGTTTTCCTGTTTGTTTGCGTTTCGGACGCGGTAAGTGGATTGAGTGCTGAAGAACCACAAAATCATAAGTTCTAAAACAGACGTATGTCCACCCGCTTTTCTCGGGCGGGACGCAAGCTTCCTTTTCCCGTAGAAGTCGGATGGACACGTCTGTTTTTCGTTTACTGATAGCGTTGATGGATTTGAATCAGCAAGTGTTCAATCAGTTCCGGGAGCGTAGACGTCTTGTCTTGCCATTTCACCCGAAAGTACAGTGTCCGTAGCAATTGTTTTGTGTTGCGGAGCACAGTAAATCGTTCGTCGCTCCAATTCACCGGTAGATCAAGCAAGGCTCGGACTGATGTCTCAATCGTCTTAAACAAGATTTCGTCTGTCATTCCTCGTTCTCTTGCCGCTAACCAAGCTGTGATGACGCGTTCCTGTTCTTCATCGATAAAAACATAATCCGGTGTCATCAAAATCTCGATAAACTTTGCAATCACTGCTTGCTCATTTCTGATCTGACACTGAGGATGCTTGAACCAAGCGTCGTAGACATCGGCAATATGGGCAATACTATGTGCCCAACCATAGCCAGGAACAAATCCTCTAAAATCGATTTCGTTGCTTAGATATTCCAATAATTGATTAGAGATCTGTTCGTATGTCTGCTCCTCCAGTTGTGGATGCGCAGCGTCTGTTTCGAGTACTACTGCAAGAAGCAATGCTGAAAACGAACGGGTAAAGACTGCTGTATCATCAGAAGTCTTCATTTTATAAAACAAGCCGTCCGGACTGAGTACAAACGAGACAATTCGTTTAGCAGACGTCACCGTCAACTCTCCTGACATAACCCATTCCGCAAGCCGTGAAAAAATCAGTTCATCCCGAAGGACCGGATCCAAACTGCCGATATGGTACAACATCTGTTCCAGCAATCCCTTCGTAATTACTGTGTTCTCTTGTTGCAGCTGCACTTTCAACTGCTGTTCCGTTACCTCCATGACCATACCTCCTATGTAGTATATGTAGTATATGTAGTATATGTAGTATTTGCTTCCCGTGACTCCTATGGGGAAAAGAGCAGCGACTTGCGTCTCGCCCGAGGGAAGGACGAAATCTTTCAATCTGTTATCCAAAAAGCACAAAAAAGATGGAACCATGAAGGCCCCATCTTTCACTTCTCTATTATTCGTTATTATCCTTTAACCATTCCTTTAAGGACAAACGCCACGTTCGCCGGACGTTCTGCTAAACGGCGCATGAAGTAGCCGTACCAGTCACGACCATACGGGACGTAGACACGGACTTTATAGCCAAGCTTCACGAGCTCGAGCTGACGTTCGACGCGGATGCCGTACAGCATCTGGAATTCGAACTTGTCGTTGCCGATGCCGTTTTCTTTCGCATAACGGATGATTTGTTCAATCATCGCGTCGTCATGCGTTGCGACCGCGGCATAGTTACCGAGTGAGAGTTGCAGTTTGACGAGCTTGATGTAGTTATGGTCAACATCCTCTTTTTCTGGGAAGGCAACCGTTGCCGGCTCTTTATACGCGCCTTTGACAATCCGTAAGTTCGTCTCGAATCGTCCGACACGTTTGATGTCGTCTTCCGAACGGTACAGATACGACTGGATGACCGTTCCGATGTTATCGAAGGATTGACGCAATTCTTCAAACAATTGGATCGTTTTTTCACAACGCGGCTCGTCTTCCATATCGATTGTGACGAAGACACCGACTTCTTTCGCCCGTGTCAAAATTCGTTCCATGTTCGAGCGAATCAATTCGTCCGAGATATCAAGACCAAGTGACGTCAGTTTCAGTGAAAGTTGCGAGTCTAATTTCTCTTCCGCAATCATTTCCACTGCACGAATACATTCCTGCGTCATCATTTCCGCTTCCGCAACCGTCGAGATGAACTCACCGAGGTGATCCATCGTGACGCATAATCCCTTGGAGTTCAAATCCTGAATTGCCCGTTTTGAAGCTTCAAGTGAGTCCCCTGCCACAAAGCGCCCTGCGCCGAACTTCAGGCCGTACCGTTTTGCCAGACCATTCAATGTCTTATTTTGCGATAAGAAGATAAAACCATCCCGTAATACTCGTTCCATCACTCATTACTCCCCCTAAATAAATGCTAGGCTGTTTTACCGTGTCGGTTCACATCTCTGCATTCATATTATGACATAAAGCGCTTACATGTGCTCGTTGTTTTGTTTTTTCCGTAACATCCGTTGTGCAAAAAAACCGACGGTAAAAAATAAGAGATATAAGAAGATGGCAAAGAAAAACTGCCAGGAAAACGGATCGCGCAGGCTCGCCCCGATATTATTGTAAACGAAAGCTCCGGGAATGATGCCGAGGTAACTGGCGAGCGCAAACTGACGGAATTTAATTTTCGACAGACCGGACGCATAACTGATCGCGTCAAACGGAAATAGTGGAATCAGCCGGACCGTCAAGACGACGAAGAATCCATTCGTGGCAATCCGTTCATCAAGAATCGTCAACTTACCGGTTCCGATGATCTTTTCGATGCCGCGCCGACCGAGCAGACGGGCAATCCAAAAGCTGAGCAGGCTGCCGGTTCCGGCGCCGATGACATCGAGAATCGTCCCGACCCACGGACCATAGGTATAACCGCCAAAAACTGTCAGCAAGCTTGCCGGGAAAAAGACGAGCGGACGGATCGTATAAGCCAATATGTACAGCAACATGCCGAAAGCGCCCTGCTGGCGAATCCAGTCCGATAGTGCTTGGATATCAAACTGCTCCATCATTCCCGAAAAACGGAAATAGAGGAGCAGTCCAAGTCCAATCAGCATGTAGAGTGTAAACGGGAGCCAGTCCCGCAACTTGAGATTCTTCAAGAGATCGGTGCCGACGCCGGTGCGACGTAATAGAAAATCGATAAGAAAATCAAGACGCTGCCGGCGAGCACGAACAGATGCCAAATCGCATGATTGTAAGGCAAGCGTGCCCAGACATAAAAGATGACACCAAGTGAATAGGCGAGTCCGCCGCCCAGCAGGAGAAGGAATCCTTGTAAACCAAGCGCTTCATACATCGGTTTGATGGCGAATATACAACACCAGCCGAGAATCAGATACGAGGCGTTCGAAATCCAAACGTGTTTTCCGGTCGAATACAGTTTCCAGATGATCCCGAGTATCCCGACTCCCCAGACGATCCCGAGCAACGTCCACCCGAGCGGTCCGCGCAACGTGATCAAGGCGAACGGCGTGTAGCTCCCGGCAATCAATAAGTAGATTCCTGCATGATCAAGGATTTGTAAGACTTTATTGGCACGCGTATGCATGAGTGAATGCATCAACGTCGAGAACAGGTAGAGTAAAATCATTGTCGCACCAAAGATGCTGACGGCAGTGACGTTCCAGGCACTGCCCGACTTCGTCGCCTGCAGGATCAGTAAGACCAGGGCGACGATACTGAAGATGACACCCAGTCCGTGCGTGATGGCACTAGCCACTTCTTCTTTCAACGAGTCACCTTTCGCAAGCAACTCTTCAATCGTTTCTTTTGATTGTTCTTTGATCGTTTTCGTAATTTCTTTTTTAGAAATCAAGACGACACCTACTTTCTGGACAAACAGACTATGCTCTTGATTATACGCCCGCTTTCTACTAAATGCCTATCAAAATGTTCTGACGATTTGATGACATTATAATCAGTCTTTTCCCCGTTTACAGTAAAAAAACTCTGCATCCCGTTTGAGGAATGCAAAGTCATGGATTACCACTGTTCGATATCCGGTCGATCCTTGAACGTCGACTTTGTCCCGTGGCGTTCGTTCAAGACGACTTCGACGTCCGTAAACGAAACACCCCGATCAGCAAGCAACACCGTCAGATGATACAGCAAATCCGCTGTCTCTTCCGCGAGGGTATCGTCGCCTGCAAGAACGACTTCAAAGGCCTCTTCGCCAAACTTCTTGGCGATTTTTTCCCGCCCGGCTTTAACCAGGTAGTTCGTATAGGACGCCTCATCTTGTGACGCGATTTTTTCTTTTACCGTGCGTTCAAGTTCATGTAGCATGCGGCACCTCCACTTCTGTATAGAAACAGGTCCGGTTGCCGGTATGGCACGTCGGTCCGTTCGCTTTGACAGTGATCAACAGACTGTCCTGATCGCAGTCGATCCACATACGGCGTAGTTCAAGCGTATGTCCGCTCGTCTCGCCCTTCGTCCAAAGCCGGTTTTTCGTCCGCGAGAAAAACGTGACGAGTCCGGTCGCAAGCGTCTTGTCGTAAGCCGCCTGATCCATAAAGCCGACCATCAAAACATCGTTTGTCATCTCATCTAAAATCACGGCTGCGACAAGTCCCTTCGAAAAATTCAATTCGATCATCGGACGTCGACTCCTCTCGCCTTCAAGTAGTCTTTTGTCTCCGGCATCGTATAGGTCGCTTCGTGGAAAATCGATGCTGCCAGTGCCGCATCGGCTCCCGCTTCGAGACCTTCCGCCAAGTGTTCGAGTGTCCCGACCCCACCGGAGGCGATCAACGGCACATTGACGACTTCGCGTAAACGTTGAATCAATTCCAGATCGTAGCCGTCTTTTGTTCCGTCTGCATCCATCGACGTGACGAGCAGTTCACCGGCTCCAAGCGATACGGCTTCCTTCGCCCATTCGATCGCATCCCGTCCGACGGCTTGTGTGCCGCCGTGCGAGAAGACGCCCCATGAGTCCCCTGTCCGTTTAGCATCAATCGCGACAACCGTCGCCTGAACACCGAACAGGCGGCTGATGTCCTGAATCAGTTGCGGGTTCTGTAACGCCGACGAATTGAGGGAGACTTTATCGGCACCGGCACGGATCAATCGTTTCGCGTCTTCGAGCGTCTTGATCCCGCCGCCGACCGTAAACGGCATGTAGATGACTTCCGCCACCCGCTCGACGATATCGAGCATCGTGTCGCGGCCTTCTTGCGTCGCCGAGATATCGAGTAAGACCAGCTCATCGGCTCCTTGTTCGTAATAGTACTTGGCGACGGCGACCGGATCGCCGAGATCACGCAGATTTTGAAACTTCACGCCTTTGACGACGCGTCCCTCCTTGACGTCAAGACAGGGAATGATCCGTTTCATCAACATACGCGCAGCACCTCTTTCAACGATAACGATCCGTCGAGTAAGGCGCGGCCGATGACGGCACCGTCCATCCCGATTTCTTTTAAGCGGGCGACGTCTTCGACAGTCGTCACACCACCGGACGCAATCAGTTCAACGCCGTCCCGTTTCAAACGGTCGAGTCCGTCGACATCCGGTCCCTGCATCATTCCGTCGCGGGAGATGTCCGTGTATAAAAACGTCTTAATGCCTTTTTGAATCAAGTGTTCGATCGCCCGTTCGAGCGTCCAGTCACTCGCTTCGAGCCAGCCGCGCGTCTGGACGATGCCGTTTTTGGCGTCGAGCGCGACAGCCAACTTGTCACCGGCTTTCTCAATCATCTGTTCGAGCAACGCTTCGTCTTCGAGCGCGACCGTCCCGATCAGAATCCGGTCAATCCCGGCGCCGACGTAGGCTTCGACCGTTTCGATGTTGCGGACGCCACCGCCGGCTTCAACAAACAAACCGGTTTCTTTTTTAATGTCGGCGATCAGGCTCAAGTGTAACGGTTCACCGGCTTTTGCCCCATCAAGATCAATCAGGTGAATCGCTGTCGCGCCGTCTTCTTTAAACCGTTTGGCGATCGTCAACGCATCACCGAAAAACGTCTGTTGTTGAAAATCCCCTTGTTTGAGGCGGACGGCCTGTCCGCTCATTAAATCGATTGCTGGGTAGAGTTGCATGTCGTCTCTCTCCATTCCTTAAGTAATTTCAATCCGACTTCGCCACTCTTTTCCGGGTGGAACTGCATCCCTGTCACCAGGTCCTTTTGGACGATGGCCGGAACGAGTCGTCCGTACTCGACCGAGTCGACGATCCAGTCCGGATCACAGACCGCGCCGTACGAGTGGACGAAATAAACCGCTTCGCCGTGATTCTTCAATTGATGCCAGCCCATGTGCGGCAAGCGGACGTCACTCGGTAACTTTTCGACTGTTCCCGGTAAAATACCAAGCCCTTGTGTCTGTCCGTCTTCATCACTTGACTCAAACAACAGTTGCATGCCGAGACAAATCCCGAGGAACGGTTTTTTCTTCGCTTGTTCCTGTAAGAACTCAATCAATCCCGTCTCTTCTAACCTGGCCATTGCCGGCGCATAGGCCCCGACCCCCGGTAAAACGAGCGCTTCCGCCTGTCCAAGTAACTCCAGGTCACTTGTGACGATGACGGCTTCCCCGAGCTCTTTTAACGCCCGTTCGATGTTCGCGATATTGCCGACACCATAATCTACGATTGCGATCATTAGTCAATCAGTCCTTTCGTTGACGGAACACCGTCTCCGGTCACGGCAACAGCCTGACGGACAGCACGACCGAGCGCTTTAAACAATCCTTCAATCATGTGGTGGGTATTTGATCCGTACAGGACTTGGGCATGAATCGTCATCCGCGCACTGCGGGACAAGCCTTGGAAAAACTCTTCCGCCAGTTCCGTATCAAAATCACCGAGCTTCGGATTTTTAAATTCGGCGAGGAAGACCGTATACGGACGACCGCTGAAGTCGAGAACGACCGAGGCAAGGGTCTCATCCATCGGCACACGTGATTCGCCGTACCGTTCGATGCCGGCTTTGTCGCCTAACGCTTCCGTCAAGGCTGCTCCGAGGACGATGGCCGTATCTTCAACCGTATGGTGGGCATCGATCCAGAGATCCCCCTTCGCTTGAATCTCAAGACCAATCCGTGCCTGGAAGGCAAACAGTGTCAACATGTGATCGAAGAAGCCGACGCCTGTCTTAATTTCAACCGGTCCGCCACTGAGGTCGACCGCCACCTTGATTTCTGATTCTGAGCTTACTCGTTCGCTTGTCCCACGACGCATTGCAGTTCCTCCTCTACACATTTCTCTAAGATTTCCATCGCTTCAATCGAGCCGCAACTGACGCGGAAAGCTCCGTCAAACAAACGGATTCGCAGTCCGGCTTTGGCACACCGTTCGGTAAAGCGTTCCGCTTGGTCGTATTCGACGTAGAAGAAATTCGCCGCACTCGGATACGTTCGGCCGAGCGGTTCGACTAGACGGGCAATCGTGTCCCGGCTCGTAAACGTTTCTTCTAAGACAAGATCAAGTTCCGGTTCCGCCATGATGGCAATCCCGACCGCAGCCGAGAGACCGGAGACGTTATACGGTGATTTGATCGATTCGACCTCGGCGACGACCTGTTCACTGGCAATCAGGAAGCCGAGTCGCAGCGATGCAAGACCAAATGCTTTCGACAACGTCCGGAGAATGATCGCGTTCGGATATTCGTCAAGCAGACCGACCATCGATTGTTCGAGAGCGAAATCGATATAAGCTTCGTCAATTACGACATATTTTCCACTGTCGAGCAGACGGCGGACATCCGCCTCTTTCCGCAAGATACCTGACGGATTGTGCGGGTGACTGAGGAAGATGATATTCCCCGGTGCTGCAAGCAGTCCGTCGACATCGAGCGCCATTCCGTCAAGAAGTGGTACTTTACTGAAATCAGCCCGTGCGCGGTCGGCATAAAACTGATACATGACGAAGTCCGGTTGTGACGCAATGACGGGGGACTCCGGTCCGGCGTAACGGGCACAGAGATAACCAATCAGTTCGTCGGAGCCGTTCCCGGCCACGAGTTGCGTCGGGCGGACACCAGCGTATGCGCTGTAAGATGCTTTGGCTTGGTCGATAACCTCGACCGGATATTCATTGATCGGAAACGTCTCGACAAGTTGTTTAATGGCCTCGATTCCCGTCCGGCTGTGCGCCGTGAATCGTTCATTTTGGTGTAATCGCATCAGTTCTCCCTCACTTCTATCGCTTGTGCGTGTGCTTCAAGTCCTTCGACCCGGGCGACCGTTTTCGCGGCATTTGCCAGTCGGGCGACCCCTTCCCGCGTCGCTTGGAGCATCGTCTGGTGACGTAAGAACGTTCGTGCCGATAAGCCGGATGCAAAACGTGCTGTCCCCGACGTCGGTAAGACGTGGTTCGTCCCGGCGACATAATCCCCGAGTGTTTCCGGTGTTTCGTGTCCGAGGAAAATCATCCCGGCGTGACGGATCAACTTGACGACCTCTTGCGGGTTCGCGACAGCAAGCTCCAAGTGTTCGGCAGCCAAACGGTTGGCTTCGGCAATCGCATCATCAAGTGAAGCAACGAAAACCCCGCCATTTTCCATCGCCCGGCGTGCAATCTCCTGACGTGGCAGTTGTTGCAGCCGGCGTTCGATGTTCGCATCGACGTCCGCTTTCATCGCTTCCGTCGGGACGAAGGCGATCGCGACGGCATCCCGGTCATGTTCTGCTTGAGCAAGTAAATCAGCGGCAATCCGGTCTGGATGCGCCGTCTCATCAGCGATGACGACGACTTCTGACGGTCCGGCGACCGAGTCGATCCCGACGATGCCGTAGACTTGGCGTTTTGCTTCGGCCACAAACCGGTTACCCGGTCCGACGATTAAATCAACCGCCTGGATTGATTCTGTTCCGAACGTCAAGGCAGCGACGGCCTGCGCGCCGCCGATCGTATAAATTTCTGTCACACCGGCGATTTTCGCCGCAACCAACACTTCCGTGCTGAGTCCGGTGACCGGCGTCACCATGACGACCCGCTCGACACCCGCGACTTTAGCCGGAATTGCGTTCATCAGGACAGTTGACGGATAACTGGCGGCTCCGCCCGGAACATAAATCCCGACCGAGTCAACCGGAACAAACCGTTGGCGACGGGTGACGTCCGCTTCGACAAGCTCGATGTCGGACGGCAGTTCCTGTTCGTGCCACTCGACAAGTCGAGTCGCCATCAGTTTTAACGAGTCGACCAGATTTGGATCAGCTTGATCAAACGCTTCCTGGATTTTTGTTTCATCCAAGCGGAAGTCCGTCAAATCCACGCGGTCAAATTCACTTGTATATCGACGAACGGCTGCATCGCCGTCGTTTGCCACTTGTTCCAGAATCGACCGGACAGCTTGCTCCGTCTCGCGGTCGACACTGAAGTTTTTTGTCGTTGCCATTACCGTGTCACTCCTTCTGTCAGCTGTTCGAGTAATTGAATCACTTCGACGCGTTTGCGTTTCAGCGTCCATTCGCTTGTAAAGAACCGGGCATTGATATCGATGATTTTTTCATATTCGTTCAGTCCGTTCGCCCGGAGTGTTTCACCGGTTTCGACGATATCGACGATTGCGTCGGCGAGTCCGAGTAACGGTGCCAGCTCCACCGAACCATTCAGCGGCACGATATCGACGTCGACACCAAGTTCACTGAAGTACCGTTTCGCGATGACCGGATATTTGGTCGCAATCCGGACGCGGCGTCCGCCTTCAAACTGTAACGGCTGTTTCGCACAGACCGACATCCGGCAAACCCCGAACGGCAACTCCGCCAGTTCCGATAATTCCTGATCGGATTCGACGAGAATGTCACTGCCGGTGATCGCGACGTCCAGCACACCTTGGGCGACGTACGGAATTAAATCCGAACCTTTCATGAAGACGAATTCGTGTTCCCCGCGTTTGACGATCAATTCACGTTCAATCGCTCCCCACGTTTCGACGCCCGCTTCTTTTAAATACCGTTCCGTTGCTTTCGACAACCGGCCTTTCGTAATTCCAATCCGCATTTAGAGCACCTCCGCGAGTCGTTCGACGGAAAATCCGATTCCGAACGCTTGTTGTTCTTGTCCAAATTGTTCGTACAGGCGGTCGTAACGTCCCCCGACGATGACCGGTTCTGTAACGCCTTCGATGAATCCGTGAATTGTCACACCGTCATAATACGTCTGTAAACCCATCTGTCCGAAGTCGAGATCGGCATTGACGGCGTCTGCTAAATCGATGACGGCATTTAAGCGGGTTCCGTCGACATAAGGCAGGATCTGTTCTGCCCCTTCCCGGCCAAACAGGAGCGGGAGTTTCGCGAGCAAGGCATCATCGAGTTCACTTGCAATCCGTTTCAGTTCAATGACGTTCCGTAACCGTAACCTCTGTGTGACTTGATCCCGCAGATGGTGGTCGCCGACCCGCGTTTCAATCAGGTGTTCAATCAAACCGGCGTCACCGATCGACAACGTCACTTCTTTCCCCGTCAACTCTTCAACGAGTCGGACGGCAAGCTGGATCGCTTCGACTTCCGCGACGACACCGCGTTCTTCAAAACCAACCTGAAACTTCTCTTCCGGCTGGAAGACCGATCCGCTGTAAAAGACGCGTTTATATTGTTCGCGGCCCCGCTCACTGAGCGCCCGCGCGACACTTGTCGTAAAATCCATCCGAATTTGTTCCCGGCCACCGACTTCTTCAATTAAAGGGGTGATTAATCGGGTATAGTTAGATTGTTCGAGTCCATCCTCGAGTTGACGGATGACACGTTGCAGGCGTTCAGCTGATGGCCCGACGTAGTCCGTTGCCCCGTCTTTGAGTCGAATCGTAGAAAATGATTGCATATATCGCCACTCCTTTATCTTGTTATCACTGTACCACGCTAAATTATTTAACGATAAGATACCTTTTTTGTGGTTTGATTGTCAATCCTTTTGCCTGCTTTCGTACCGAAAAAAAACATATTGGAGGTTTTGTCATGCAATTGATTAAATGGGACGGTCATGTCCACAGCCCGTATTGTCCGCACGGAACAAAGGATCCACTTGAAGCGTATATCGAACGTGCCCTGTCACAAGGACTCGAACGGATCAGCTTCACCGAGCACGCCCCGCTTCCGGAAGGTCTTAACGATCCGGCACCCGACAACGATTCCGGGATGTCGTTTGCGACAGCCGAACGCTACATTGAAGAGTTAAAAACATTACGCGACACATATAAAAATGACATCGACATCCGGATTGGGATGGAGTTTGATTACTGGGAAAACGATGTTGACGGCACACGCGATATCATTGCCCGCTATGGTCCCGAGCTGACGGACGGCATCCTGTCGCTCCATTATCTTTGGATCGAGGACCAGTATTACATGGTCGACTTCAGCAAAGAAAGTTTCGGTGAGATCGTCACGGCGACCGGAAGTGTCACGGCGGCCCACGAGCGCTATTATGAAGGCATCCAGGCGCTTGTCATGACGAACCTCGGCACGCATCAACCAAAACGCCTCGGTCACCTGACGTTGCCGACGAAGTTCATTCAAGCCTATCCGCTCGAGCAGACGCCGGCGAACTTGGATGAGACGGTCCGGAAAATCCGCCAGGCCGACTTTACACTCGATCTCAATACGGCAGGCCTGCGGAAACCGTTATGCGGTCTTTCCTATCCTTACCCGGAACTCCTGCAACTCACGCAGTCTTTAGGGATTCCGCTCGTTTACGGATCAGATGCGCATTTGGCGAAAGACGTCGGGGCTGATTTTGATTTCAAATGGTAAACAAATAACTGTATAAAAAAAAGAATCGCTCGCTTTTCGCTTACTCTGTCGAGAGTTGCGTGAAACGGCGATTTTTTATGTTCAACAATAAAAAAAGACCAGCAAACGTGTCACACACGTCTACCGGTCTTATGATTTTTTTCTATTCTAAATTAGCATGTTTGCCGTACATTGTTTTTGAATCAAGTTGTTTCGCCGCCATGATGTGAAGAATCAATGCGTCGTAGAACAGCAACATCGTTTGTTCAAACAATGATCCCATCGGCTGAACCGTTTCATCCGCTGTAGCTGTCCGTTCTTTCGGCACTCCCGGCAGCTTGACGGTTAAGTCTGCTAACTTCGCCAGTGTCGATGTCGGCTCAATCGTGACGACCGCGACGGTTCCGCCGATCTGTTTCGCTTTCTCGACAATCGGGACGAGTGTTTTTGTCTCACCGGATCCTGATCCGATGATCAACAAATCCCCTTCGCGCAAGTTCGCTGTGACCGTTTCACCGACGACGTACGCATCGAAGTTCATGTGCATCAGACGCATGACAAACGCTTTGCCCATCAAGCCGGAGCGACCGGCTCCAGCGAGAAAAATCCGGTCTGCCTTCAGAACGGCTTCCGCGAGTTGCGTCGTCTCGGCTTGATCAATCGCTTCGACCGTCGACGTCAGCTCTTGTAAAATCGTTTGAATATGTGTCATTTACGCCTCTTGCAGCATCCGACGCATCGTTGACGCTGTTCCTTGTTTGTCGTCTTGTCCGGTAATCCCACCACCGACGATGATGAGGTCTGGGCGTGCTGCGATGACTTCTGGTAATGTCTCCATCTTGATGCCGCCCGCAACTGCTGTTTTAGCGTTTTTAACAACTGACTTGATTGTCGCGAGATCTTCGAACGAGTTTTGACCGACGGCTTGAAGATCGTAACCTGTGTGGACACAGATGTAGTCAACACCAAGTTCATCAAGCTCTTTCGCACGTGTCGCGATATCTTTGACAGCGATCATATCCACCAAAATCTTCTTGCCTGATTTTTTCGCTTCTTCAACCGCACCTTGGATCGACATATCTTCGGCTGCTCCAAGAATCGTCACGATATCGGCACCGTGTGCGACAGCTTGGCTGACTTCATAGCCGGCAGCATCCATGATTTTTAAGTCGGCGAGAACCGTTAAGTTCGGGAATGCCGCTTTCATTTCTTTAACGGCGCGAAGCCCTTCGTTGATGACGACCGGTGTCCCGATCTCAACGATATCCAAGTTTTCTTCACCAATTTCTTTGACTAAAGCGATGGCACCTGCTGTATCGACTAAATCGATTGCTAATTGTAATTTCATAATTGATCTCTCCCATTCTTCTCTCTAATTATGGATCCTGGCACTTCCTTCTGACGTTCGTGAAGGAACATGACTAAATATAATCCTCATAGACGAACTTGGGAAGTACGCACTTTTAATTTACATAGTGCGATTTTTCATACATAGTGCGGAAAAGTATACTGTCGATGACAAGAGAGCTATACTGAAAAAGGAGGTGGATTGATGCCACATTTTGAAGACCGGCAGTTTAACTGTGAAAAGGAATTGACCCTATCAATCATCGGGGGGAAATGGAAGATGCTGATTCTTTGGCACCTCGGTAAAGAAGGCACCAAACGCTTCGGAGAGCTGAAAAGTCTGATGCCCGGCATTACGCAACGGATGCTCGTTAATCAGTTACGGGAGCTGGAAGATCACCATATCATCCACCGGGAAGTGTATCCGGTTGTTCCGCCGAAGGTCGAATATTCATTGACGCCACATGGCTACAGCCTGATGCCGATTTTGGACGCGATGTACGACTGGGGCAAGGATTACGCCAAAAATGTCCTCGAAGTCGAGTTCGAACAAACAAAATTATCGCAATAAAAAAGATGCTCGTCTGTCCCGTCTCAATCTGAGAGGAGGCAACCGAGCATCTTTTTTAGATTTCTTCTGTTGTAAAAATCTTCGACATCGCCAGTTCGTCGACGTACTCGCCGTCAATGAACAGCGAGGCAATTCGTGTGCCTTCGATGTTAAAACCAAACTTATGATAAAGCTCGATTGCCCGCAGGTTATCTTTCCGGACTGTCAGTTCCAGCCGGACGAGTCCCGCTTCAACGGCAAAGGCATCGACTGCTTCGAGTAATCCGGCACCGAGCCCTCGACCGGTATAGGCATCGAGCAAGCCGATCACAAGGTTCGCCCGGTGACGGATTCGGCTTGGTTTGCCACCGACGACCAACACATAACCGACAAGTTGCTCATCGACATCGACGACGAAAATATCCGAGTTCGCGGCCTGACCAAATCGTTCGATGAACGCTTCCGCCTGTTCCGTCGACATGCTGCGTTCTTCCGGTTCGTACAACATATATTTCGTTTCCCGATCAATTCGTCGCATCAAGTCCGATAAGGCCTTTCCGTCCATCAAGGTGGCACGTCGTATCATAGATTTCAGCTCCGTTTCATATATTTCATTTCAATATAGCCGATATTAAACTGATAATGCATTTTTTAGTTACATTGTCATAATTGTATGAGGCTATTCATTAATTGCTTTTTAACAAAAATGATGAAAGCTTTACACAAATTCTAAGCCGCGCATTTCAAGAAAAATACTTTCTGCTAAAATTATAAAGATAGTAATGTTGAAATAAAATTAATACAACATAAATTATTTATCTTTCAAAAAGCATTTTTTTCAATTATACATTTTTTAGCATAGGTTAATATTAAAAAAATGGTAATATAAATTTTAAAAGGAGGTAACATACAATGAACACTCAGATTTATTTAGATCGCTTTGAAATCGAAGGATTAAATAACGATAAAAACATATCCTTAACCTTTGATGAAAATATTAGAATATTGTTAGGTGAAAATGGCACAGGTAAAACCACAATTCTAACTATTCTTTATTATGTCTTATCAAGAAAGTTTTATAATTTATACAATATTGATTTTTCAAAGATAAACATAAAATTATCTACAAACGAAACTATTACTTTACATAAAGAATGGTTTTCTTTGGATGGCAATGAAAACGCATACAGGTATTATCAAATGTTAGAAGAAGAACTAAATGACCAAGAACTAGAATACGCATTAGAAATTGTTTATGGAAATAGAACTTTTGAAAATTTCCGTTCACTTTTTAGAGAATCAATAGATAGAAAACGCGTTTCTTTTATTCGTTTACGAAGATATATTCAAGAATTAAAAACTATTTTAAGAGATAATGGAACATATCAATATAGTGAAGATATTTTAGAAGTTGAAAAAAAACTTAAAGAAGTATTTAGTGATGAAATTTTATATTTTCCTACCTACAGAAGAATTGAAGATGATTTATCAAAATTAGGACTTTCTCTTAATGATGAAAATGATAATTTGTCTAACAAATACGGTGTAATAAATTTTGGTATGAACGACGTTCAAGAAGTTTTTGATAAAATTAAAACAGATATAAAAGATGAATCTTTGATTAGTTACTCCAATGTGACTGGAAATATGATTAAACATTTAATATATCCTGATCAGAAACAAAATCTTATTAATTTTGATGATACTATTTTCGAAAACAGAGAATTGCTTAAAATCTCATTAGAGCGATTTGGTAATGATTTAAAAGAAGAGGATAAAAAATATATTTTTAACTTAGTAAAAAATAAAAGTATATTTAATAGAGAATACAGTTTATTGAATTTCTATTTAAAAAATTTAATTAAAAGTTATATGAAGTATAAAAAAAGAGATGATTCAATTAAAGAATTTATTAATATCTGTACAAAATATCTAGTTAACAAAAAAGTACATTTCAACGAAAGAAATGGTGAAATCTCTATATTTAACCAAAAAAACAATCTAAAAATTGAGTTAAATCAATTATCTTCTGGTGAAAAACAAATTGTATCAATTTTAGCACAAGTATTTTTAAACTTTAAAGATAATTTTATTATTCTATTTGATGAACCAGAGCTTTCTCTTTCATTAGAATGGCAAGAAATGCTACTACCAGATATTATTGATTCAGGAAGATGCTCGTTACTTTTTGCCGTAACACATTCTCCATTCATCTTCGACAATAATTTAGATAGTTATGCAAAGGGAATCGAATTTTTTATTGAGGAGATTAATGCTTAATGGAAAACAGATTGAGTAGAGACGAATATATGAGAAGAAAAAGAGATAAAGGAATCGTCATTTTCCATAAATTCGTTTTAAAATATAAGCCAAAACAAAGAAAACCATATTGTTTCGTTGAAGGTGAAGATAGTAAATATTATTTACCAAGAGTATCGATAGTATGTAAATCCGATCCAGAGTTTATTAGATGTGATGGCAAACAAGGAGTTTTAGAAGCTTTTAGAGAAATTCAGAAACATAAAGAATATGAAAACAGTTCTTTGCTATTCTTTGTAGATAGCGATTTTGATGATTCTATTAATAGTGATCTTATATATGAGACCCCTTGCTATTCAATAGAAAATTTATATACTTCTGCTACTGTATTTGAAAAAATTTTAAGTAGTGAATTTAATATTAATGATACAGAAGAAGATTACAGAGATGCATTGCAAATATTTATTAATCGACAAAATGAATTTCACGAAGCAATAACTGCGTTAAATGCATGGATATTTAGTTATAAAAAACACATGGAGAGAACCGGTGAAATTATAAAGCTCCATCTAAAAAATTTATCTTTAAAAAGTCATTTAGTAGATATTGATTTAGATAATGTGAACGGTAAATATAACTTACGTGATGTAGAGAGCCTACTTGGCGTTCCAAATATTATCCCTGAGCAAGACTTTAATTCGAATTTTGAGAACCTGAAATGTTGCCCGCACAAAGCAAAAATTTTTAGAGGGAAATTTGAACTAGAATTTTTAAAGATACTCTTGAATAAATTAATAGAAGATAGAAATAAAAAAAATGATCGGAAAGTTTTTCGAAATAAAGGTAAAATTAGTCTCACGCTTAATGACAATATTTTAACCTCACTATCTATTTATGCAGAATCTCCCGAAGATTTATATGAATATATTGAAAAGCAGTGGAAGAAATCTATAGCGCTAGCGATTTAAATATCATAATAAAAAAGTGTCACACTAGTTTAAGTGTGACACTTTTTTGAAATCCACTGATTTCGTCGTATGGAGACGGTGGGAGTCGAACCCACGTCCGAAGGCATCGTATACTTAAGCTTCTACGTGTGTAGTCAATTTATTGGGATCTCGTCGTCAGGCTGCCAATTGACAGGCGTCCGTCCGACCAGTCTGATTCCATCTCTTCTCTTTCCCTCCAGACGGAAGGGTCCAAGCGTAGCCTGTTTAAAGTGAGACCCTAGAAATCAGCCGACCAGGCGACGGCTGCTAGGATCCGTAGTAGCTATTAAGCTGCTGCGAGTTGTGTGTTAGTTTTGCCAGTTATGGCTGATGCGTTTTAACGAGGCCGACCCCTCGACACGCCACAGAAGACCGAACTACCCCCGTCGAATCCGTAACGTCCCCAAGATATAAAATTGGGGCTTTCCGAATACTATTATAATAGCAGAAAAGTGTTACGGGTTCAATACTTTTGCTTGTCGCGTAATGCGCGGTCGATATCGCGCTTCGCATCCTTCTTCTTCAGATCGTCACGTTTGTCGAATTTCTTCTTCCCGCGTCCGAGTCCGATCAGACATTTCGCGTAGCCGTTCTTGATGTAGACCTTCAACGGCACGATCGTGTAACCGTCGCGCGAGACCGATCCCATCAAGGTCGCGATCTGTTTTTTGTGCAACAACAGTTTCCGCGGACGGAGCTGTTCGTGGTTGTACCGGTTCCCTTGTTCGAAGTGGGCGATGTTCGAGTTCCAGAGAATCGCTTCCCCGCCGTCGAAGCGGACGAACGCGTCGCCGATACTGATTTTTCCTTTACGGACCGATTTGATTTCGGTTCCCGTCAAGACGAGACCCGCTTCGATCGTATCTTCAATCGCATAATCAAACGACGCCCGTTTGTTGTTGGCTAATACTTTTGAACTTGTACCTTTTGGCATCTCTCTTCCACCACATTTCTAAACAGAAGCGCTTATTTGCGCTTCCGTTTTTTATTCGAGACCGCTTTATGGAACGGCGGTTTATCCTTCTTGTCCTTCAGCGCGAACCCTTTGCCTTTCGACTGGTCCTTCGGCTTACTCGGACGCTTCGACTTCCCGCGACGGTCGTCTTTCTTGTCGTCGCGTTTTTGTCCCGGACGACCGCCCGTTGAACGGATCGTCTTCGACTCAAAGCGTTTTTTCGGTTGGCGTTCCGGCATCCCGACGACTGCAAAGTCGATCGTCTTCTCATCGATGTTGACACCGGTGACTTTAATCTCGACGACGTCGCCGATCCGGAACTGTTGTTTCGTCCGTTCACCCATCAATTGATAGTTCGCTTCATCATAGCGGTAGAAGTCATCCGTCATCGCCTGGATGTGGACAAGTCCTTCAATCGTGTTCGGTAACTCAACGAACATCCCGAAGTTCGTTACGCCACTGACGACCCCTTCAAACGTTTCGCCGA
The DNA here is from genome assembly GCF_018618775.1 of Exiguobacterium sp. s138. Lineage (NCBI taxonomy): Bacteria > Bacillati > Bacillota > Bacilli > Caryophanales > Exiguobacterium > Exiguobacterium sp. s138. The sequence continues at coordinate 143,938 of NZ_JACSMW010000003.1, forward strand.
TGTGTTGTTCCATATACTCGGCTTTCTTCAGTGCATTCGTTTCGCGTTCCGCGTCGACGGCACGACGTTCGCGTTTTGAAGCGTGATCGGCGATCTCCGGCAAGATGGCAGCGTAACGGTCCTGTGTCTTTTGCGATTTATCATTAAAGATGATGTACTCGCGCAGGAGACGGTGAACCATCAAGTCCGGATACCGGCGGATCGGTGACGTGAAGTGCGTGTAGAAATCGGTCGACAGACCAAAGTGACCAATCGGTTCGACGTCATATTTCGCTTGTTGGAGCGACCGTAACATGACCGTACTGACAACCGCTTCTTCCGGTTCGCCTTCCACGGCGTTCAGGATCGATTGCAATGTCTTCGGTGCGACCGACTCACCTTTGCGTTCAACGTTGATGCCGAAGTTGGCGATGAACTTGAAGAACGTATCGAGACGTTCCGCTTTCGGCTCATCGTGAATCCGGTACATGAACGGCAGTTTTTGGTGCTGGACGTGCTCCGCCACCGTTTCGTTCGCTGCGAGCATAAACTCTTCAATCAGTTTTTCAGCAACGGACCGTTCGCGTAAGATGATTTCGCTTGTCTTGCCTTCTTCGTTGACGAGGACTTTCGCTTCCGGGAAGTCGAAGTTGATCGCACCACGACGCGCACGGCGTTCGCGAAGGATCGCAGCCAGTTCCGCCATCTGATCGAAGTTCGCGACGAGATCGTGATATTTCGCAACCACTTCTTCGTCTTCCCGTTCGATGATTTTACGGACATCGGTATATGTCATCCGTTCCACCGTCTTGATGACACTCTGTAAAATCTCATGGTTGACGACAACCCCGTTTTGATCGATTTCCATGATACAGCTCAGCGTCAAACGATCAACGTGCGGGTTGAGTGAACAGATCCCGTTTGACAGACGGTGTGGAATCATCGGAATGACCCGGTCCACGAGATAGACACTCGTTCCGCGTTCGCGTGCTTCTTCGTCGAGCGGTGAATCTTCCTTGACGTAATGTGAGACGTCGGCGATGTGAACACCGAGCTCGTAGTTACCGTTCGCAAGTTTCTTGACGTGAACGGCGTCATCCAAGTCTTTTGCGTCCGCGCCGTCAATCGTGACCGTCACTTCGTTGCGTAAATCGACGCGGCCGACAAGGTCCTTCTCGTCGATTTGATCGGGAATGTTATTCGCTTCCGCAATCGCTGCGTCCGAGAAGTCGACATTGATGCCGTGCTTGTGGACAATCGACAGGATATCGACACCCGGATCGTTTTTATGGCCGATGATCTGCAGGACTTTGGCAGTTCCCGCGTAACGGCCGTCCGGATACTTCGTGATTCGTGCGAGGACTTTATGGCCGTCGACGGCACCAAGCGTATCTTCGTTGGCGACGACCGGTAAGAACGTCAGCTTCGAATCATCCGGCTCGATGTAGGCAATCGACTCAATCCGTCCTTTTGGACTGACGAACGTTCCGACGAAATCAGCCGGTCCGCGTGAGAGAATCTTCAGCAGCTTTCCTTCACGGCGGTCTCCGCCGTTTGATTCGGCGAACACTTTGACGAGGACACGGTCCCCGTTGTAGACATTGCCGAGTTCCGGTGCCGGCAGGAAGATATCGCCTGCAGAACCGTCCTCCGGTGAAACGAATCCGAATCCACGTTGGTGGACCGAGATTTTCCCGGCGACTTGTCCGATTTGCGCCAGTGTCCCGTATTTGTTCGAACGGGTCCGCGCGATGAGTGCTTCATCTTCCAGCTCATTTAATGTCCGGATCAGTTCCTTGAACTGTGCCGTATCTGTTAATTCCAGTTTTTTCGTTAATTGATCAATCGACAACGGACGTTCTTCCGCCGCGATGACCTCTAGTATTCGTTCACGTAATTCCAACGTGACACCTCCAATTAGTGGCTCCAGTTCAAGCCGTCCAGAAATTCATGGATATCTTGGTGGAGCGTTTCTTTTTCTTTGTCGAGCGTAATGACATGACCTGAGTTCTCATACCAGATCAAATCTTTTTGTAAGGCACTGACACCGTCGTGAATGATGTTCGCTGAATCGGTGTTGATCATGTGATCATTGCGGGCCTGGATGACAAGCGTCGGTGCGTAGACATCTTCGAGTGAATCGCGTGTGTCTTTCAGCAAAGCCTGTAAATCCTTTAAGGTCGGCATCGGTTCGAACACTGCCATCTCCTGCTCGATTTCTTCCGCCGATTTTCCTTCTCGCTTCTTAAATTCTCTTGCATACTCCGTGACTCCTGCATACATGACCTCTTCACTTTTGATGTAGGCCGGCGCACACATCGGAATGACCGCTTTGACCGGACGGTGCATCGAAAGTCGAAGTGACATGACTCCACCGAGCGACAGTCCGCAGACAGCAATCTCGTCATATCCTTTGGCCTTTAATTCTTCATAGCCGTCGAGAACATCTTGCCACCAGTCGGCTGGCCCGGTCTTCGTCAGCTCTTCGGGTGGGGCAGCGTGCCCCTTATATTGTGGTGCGAGTGAAGTATATCCGTGTTTTTGCAAGTAACGTCCGAGCATCCGGACATCGGCGCTTGATCCAGTAAAGCCGTGTAACAACAGAACAGCCCGGTTGCCGCCTTCAAAAAAGAATGGTTTTGGTAATGTGATTTTCATAAAATGATTCCCCCTCTAACTCTATACCCCAAAATGAAAATTTAGAAATCGAGAAATACGAAAAAACGACAGCGCGATCGGACGGCTGTCGTTTCAGTACTCACTTATAAAAAGCGACGAGTAACGCCAAGATAAAGAATAATGCCCCTAAGATAGACGCTACACGGTTTAGGACCGCATCCAAGCCACGGGCTTTTTGGCGACCAAATAATTGTTCTGCTCCACCTGTCAGTGCTCCGAGTCCAGCCGTACGGCCCGACATCAAGAGAACGACGATGATGAGAAGAACGGAAACGACGATGAGGCCGACAAGAGCCACGTTATGAATGATCATCGATGATCCTCCTTCAGTAATATACGCTTCTTTCATTATAGAGAAAAACAACTACGGGAACAAGGTATAGATTCATGAAGTTCATCTTACCTTCAAAAAAACACCAGCCGGCTGACAAAATCAGACCGGCTGGCAGTGATGCTTATTGTTTGATGAGATCAAGTTCGACCGGAATGTTCTTGTCGACTTTCTCGCCTTTTAAGTGTTTGATGGCTGTATCGATACCCATTTTACCGATTTCTGCCGGTTTTTGAGCAACGGTTCCTGCCATTTTACCGTCTTTGACTGCTTTGACTGCATCGTCTGTTGCGTCAAATCCGATGACTTTGACATCTTCCATGCCGGCTGCTTTCAACGCTTCGACCGCACCGAGTGCCATTTCATCGTTGTGTGCGAAGACGGCTTTGATGTCTTTGTTGTTTTGAAGAATGTTTTCCATGACCGAAAGACCTTTCGCCCGGTCAAAGTTTGCCGATTGTTTCGCAACAACGTCAAGTTTACCGTCGACTGCTGAATGGAACCCTTCACCGCGGTCACGAGTTGCAGAAGCACCCGGAATTCCTTCAAGTTCAACGACTTTCGCTTTGTCCCCGACGAGTTCGATCATGTATTCACCGGCTTGTTTTCCGCCTGCGACGTTATCCGACGCGATGTGTGCGATGACGTCACCGGCTTCTGCGTTACGGTCAACCGTGATGACCGGGATGTCGGCATCGTTTGCTGTCTGAACCGCTGCCCCGACTGCTGCTGAATCTGTTGGGTTGATCAGGATGAGATCGACTTTTTTCTGAATCATATCTTCGATGTCACTGGCTTGTTTCGCCGCATCATCTTGTGCATCTGCGACTTGGAGTGTTGCGCCTTGTGCTTTTGCTTCTTTTTCCGCGCCGTCTTTCAGTGAAACGAAGAACGGGTTGTTAAGTGTCGAAATCGACAGACCGATCTTAAAGTCTTTTGTTTTCTTTTCCTTTTCCGTGTCACTGCCCGGTTGTTCCGTCGAACAAGCCGCTGCGAAGACCATTAACGCCATCATGACAAGTGCGAGCAATTTTTTCATATCAATATCCTCCTTTTGGATGGTAAATCACGTAGTTTGTTTCCGGTCCGCGAGTACGGCGAACAGGATGACGAGCCCTTTGACGACAAGCTGGAAGAACGACGACACACCAAGCAGGTTGAGTCCGTTGTTGAGTGTCCCGATGATCAAGGCGCCGATTAATGTTCCGACAATCCAACCGCGTCCACCCGATAAGCTCGTTCCGCCGAGTACGACGGCTGCGATGGCATCAAGCTCATACGATGTTCCGGCCGTCGGTTGCGCCGAGTTCAGACGCGACGTCAGGATGATGCCGGCGAGTGCTGCCATTAAACCGGACAGCGCGTAAATCATAATCTTCACTTTGTTGACTTGAATCCCCATCAGTTTTGCTGCTTCTTCGTTACCGCCGATGGCATACGTATAACGCCCGAACGTCGTTTTCTTCAGGATGAAGTAAAGGACTGCAAAGGCGATCAACATCGTGACGACCGGTACCGGGAAGATCCAGAAGTAGCCGCGTCCGAATAATTCGAACCAGCCACCCTGGCTGAGTCCCGTAATCGGCTTCCCGTCCGTGTAGACGAGTGTCAGACCACGGAAGATTGTCATCGTCGCGAGCGTCGCGATGAACGGTGCGACTTTCCCGAGTGAGATGACCATTCCGTTTAACGCGCCCATGATCGCGCCGACGATCAAACCGGCGAGGACAGCAAGAATCGCGGACGTTCCGTCGGTCATCAGACCGGCGACGAACGCGGATGACAAGGCGAGAATCGAGCCGACCGACAAATCAATTCCACCCGTCAGGATGACGAACGTCATTCCGAAGGCAATCAAGGCGTTGATTGAAACTTGGCGTAAGATGTTAAATAAGTTATTAAGCGTTAAAAAGTCCGGTTCCATGATCGAAACGACGAGAATGATGGCGAACAGTCCGGCGAGCGGACCAAGCTTTTGACCAATCCCGAGTCGTCTCGGTTTCTTTTCTGTCAGTTTCCCTTGCATCAATTCCATGTCATTGTCCTCCTGTCGCAAGCGTCATGATACTCTCTTGCGTTGCCTCTTCTTGATTGAGCATGCCGCTCATTTGTCCTTCGCGCATTACATAGACGCGGTCACTCATGCCAAGAATTTCCGGCAGATCCGAGCTGATCATGATGATCGCGACACCCGTTGCGGCGAGTTCATTCATAATCATATAAATCTCTTTTTTCGCCCCGACGTCGACACCGCGTGTCGGTTCGTCGAGAATCAGGACATCCGGTTTCGTTCCGAGCCATTTCGCGAGGACCACCTTTTGCTGGTTCCCGCCGGACAACGACTTCGCCGGTTGATCCATCGAACTGTGCCGGACAGATAACGACTTGAGATATCCTTCGGCGAACTGCCGCTCCGATTGATCGGAGATGACACCGGACTTCGATAACGACCGGATTGTCGGCAAGGAGATGTTTTCCCGGAGTGAAAAATCGAGGAACAATCCTTCGCCCTTTCGGTCTTCCGTTAAGAAACTGAGTCCCTGTTTGATCGCATCGTGCGGTGATTTGATTTTGACGACGTTACCGTTTAAGCTGATCGTCCCTGCTTTCATCCGGTCGACCCCGAACAAGCCGCGCATGACTTCTGTCCGTCCTGCCCCCATCAAGCCGGAAAAGCCGACGATTTCCCCGGCCCGGACCGAGAACGAGACATCTTCAAACCGTTTGCCGGTTGCCCCGGTGACTTCGAGGACCGTCTGACCGAGTGTCACTTGACGCTCCGGATAGCGTTCGCCCATCTCGCGTCCGACCATTTCGCGGACGATCTGTTCAAACGAAGTGTCGGCAATCCGGTGGGTCGAGACAGAGACACCGTCCCGTAAGACCGTGATCCGGTCACACAGTTCGAAGATTTCTTCCATTCGGTGTGAGATATAGACGATCGAGACTCCTTGACCCCGCAATGCCGTTGCGACACTGAACAAGGCGCGGATTTCACGCTCTGTCAAAGCAGCCGTCGGTTCATCCATGATGATGACCTTCGCGTCCGTCATCAACGCTTTTGCGATCTCAATCATCTGCTGTTGTCCGACCGATAACGTCCGGGCGAGCTGATTGACGTCCATGAAGACGTTCAGCTCCGCTAGCTCCCGTTCAGCGAGCCGTTTCATTTCCGCTTGCTTCAAAACACCGAAACGGGATTTCAGTTCCCGTCCGAGAAACAGATTTTCCGTGACCGTTAAATCCGGCAGAATGTTCAGTTCCTGATGAATGAAGGCAATCCCCGCTTCTTCCGCCAGTTTCGGATTTTTATACTGCTGTTCGACTCCGTCAATTTGAATCGTTCCTTGATCGGCTTTATGAACACCGGTCAGAATTTTCATCAAAGTCGATTTTCCGGCACCGTTTTCTCCCATCAAGGCATGAATCTCACCGGTCGCGAGGGTGAAGTCGACTCCCTTCAAGACGGGAACGGGACCAAACGCTTTTGTGATACCTGTCATCTCAATTTGCATCGTGCTTCCCCCTTAAAAAATGACGCCGGCGTGTAAGATGACGTTCGCATACGGTGTCGCTTCACCCGTCCGGATGATGACTTTCGCCTGCTTCGTCAATTCCTTGAATGCTTCGTGCGAGACATAGTCTTGCGGTACGTCGAGTTTCGTCACGGCCTCGAGTGCAACCGGATTAGCTGCTTTGATTTCTGTCGCCAGTGTCACCTGTTCAACGGCCATATCGTCGGCAACGATCCGGACGACATCGACGAACGATGGTGTTCCGAGTTCAAGTGCCAAATCAATCCGTGCTACACCGGCCGGAATCGGCAGACCGCAGTCAGCAATGACGATCGTATCGGTATGACCAAGATCAGCTAAGACTTTACTGATCTGACTGTTTAAAATACCATGTCGTTTCATGCTTCAACCTCCATCTGTTCACGTGTCGGCATCCCGCCTTGTGCGCCAAGCGCGCGGACGGACATACCGGCTGCTTTATTGGCAAAGCGAATCGCTTCCGTTAAGGTTGCCCCGTCCCTCAGACTGACTGCGAGTGCACCGTTGAACGTATCACCGGCACCTGTCGTATCGACGACGTCCGTCTTGATCGCAGGAACCGTCACGATGGCCTCGCCGTCATAAAAGCGGGCACCCCGGCTGCCTTCCGTCACAATCAATTTATTCGGGTATTGCGTCAACCAATGTTCGAGTGGTTGCTGTTGTCCGAAAATCAAACCACATTCATGTTCATTTGGAGTCAAATACGTCACGTCTGCAAGTAACTCGTCGTCAAGGACGATGGCTGGCGCCGGATTCAAGACAACGGGAATCCCGTGGGTCTTGCCGTAACGCGCCACCTGTTTGACGGTCGCGAGCGGAATTTCGAGCTGTAACAAAATCATGTCTGCCTGACCAAGCAGGCTGTCGAGTTGATTCTCGTCATAGACAACCGCTAAGTTCGCCGACTGGACGACGACAATCGAGTTGTCACCCTCTGCGAGCGTGATGTGGGCCGTTCCGGTCCGTTCCTTCGCAATCGTCTGCAGATGGGTCGTCCCGACGTGCTCCGTCTCGAAGTTTTGACGGATTGCCACGCCGTTCGCATCGTCGCCAATACAGCCGACCATTTCGACGTGACCGCCGAGCCGGGCAATCGCAACCGCTTGGTTCGCCCCCTTGCCTCCCGGTACCGTATGGAAAGCGGATCCGATAACCGTTTCGCCTGCTGACGGACGACGATCGCTTTCGACGACTAAGTCCATCGAGATACTTCCGACTACACTGATTTGTTTCATAACTGTTCATCCTTCCGCTTCGTTGTTTCCCGTTCAATGACTTCGACCATCAGTTCGTGATGGACGGCTGCAATCTCGTTTCCTTCAATCCGTTGAATCAGTAATTTTGCCGCCAGCTCGCCCATCTGATAAATCGGTTGGGCAATCGTTGTCAGGGGCGGCGAAATCATCTGTCCGAGTTCAATCCCGTCATAGCCGATGATTTGCAACTGTTCCGGAATCGCGATTCCCCGCTCCGCTGCGACCTGGATCGTCGCTGCTGCAATGACATCGTTTGCTGCAAAAATCCCGTTACAGTCGTAATGGTCAAATAAGTAGTTGGCTGCTCCGAGCGCCCCCTGAAAATGAAACGGCGACTCGATACTTGCGACCAGATGTTTCCCGGCGATTTCTTCAAATCCGTCACGCCGCTTTCGGATCGTTGGTAACTTCGAAGGACCGCTGATGACGACCAGTTCGGTTGCCCCGTGATCGAGCAGAAACTGAGCGGCTTTTTTTCCGCCGTCATGCCCGTTTGAGGTCACTGTCGGAATCGCTCCCTGTAACACACGGTCCAGGGCGACGATCGGTACTTCGAGTTTTTCATAGTTCGGATTGTTCGAATAGTTGGTCGTGATGATCAATCCGTCAACATGCATCGCTTCGAGTGACTGAATATATTCTTGTTCTTTCTGAAACTGTTCATCCGTGTTACACAAAATCACCTGAAATCCGTGCTGATGTGCCATATCTTCCACAGCCCGTGCGAGTTGCGGGAAAAAAGGATTGGTGATGTCCGGGACAATCAGACCAATCAGACCAGATCGTTTTTGGAACAACGACCGGGCGACCCGGTTCGGTCGATAATCGAGCTGCTTAATCGCTTGCAGGACTGCTGTTCTTGCTTTTTCGCTGACATATCCCTTCTCATTCATGACACGTGAGACGGTCGCAACGGAGACATTTGCCACTTTCGCTACTTCCCGGATGGTCGACATGTTCGCCACCTCTTTCTTTTGATAACGCTTACAATATGTATCATATTGTGTAACCGGTTACACATCAATCCTTTTTGCTAAAATATATTTTATTTATTTTTTGAGACAGACGAAAAAGTCCGATCAAACGTGTTACGACAACGTTTGTCCGGACTTCTTCAATGATTGGGATGGCGTTTTTGATACAACCGTCGAAACAAGGCGACGAGAAATGCTAAAATCGCAAGCGGCTCCAGTAAGTAAATCAACAGGAACGTAATGTCGATGACCGCATCTTCCGGGTTATACCGCAGAATATAGATGGCTCCCGGTAGGAGCGCAATCAGACCCGTGATGCCGAGGACCGTTCCGAGAATCATGCTTTGACGTGAAAAACGACTCGTAATCTGATACAGACCGATAAAGAAAATCAATTCCGTAAAATAAATGATCCGTAGTTGAATCTCGTCGATCGCGGGGTCCAGACCCAAAAATAAATAACGAAACAGCATATTCATCCCCCCTACCTCTTTCTGTACCCGGTTATTGAATCCGTTAATGCACCGATTCCAGTTTGTCTGCATATCCTATCTGACTTTAGGGAATAGCTTGATAGTAACAGCTACTTAAAGAAAGTTGGGGGTCCGACCGATGAAAGAAGAACATTCGATGAAGGTCGTCAGTTGCTTAAACGACTTTTTTCAACGCAACGAACAACCACTTCAGGTCGACTTACTACGCGGTCTTCCTCCAGTCGTCTTATTGTTAAAAGATGAAGCCAAACGTTTCTTCGCAGCGGAAGCGAATTTGCACGATGAATTACTCAGCGACATCAAACGTCTCGTCCAGGAGTGTCTCGATCCACAGACATTACGTGAACTTGATATCGATGTCGACTTACCCGAGTTCTTCGTCACGCGTGCTCCACTCTATTCTGCTCATCATTATCTCGTTACGTTTATCGAGGATTGATTTCAAGGAGGATAATTCCATTTTGATACTACGGGATTCGACGTTTAGTCGGGTCTCGTTTTTTTGTGTCTATAAAAAACATGCATTCGCTCGCTTTTCTAGGGCGGAACGCGAACCGCGGATTTCTTTCAGATCTCCGGGTCTCGCCTGTTCCTGACGGAAGCGTTGCTTCCTTCTCTCTTAGAAGTCGAGCGATGAATTTTTTTCTAGCACCTGTTATCACGCGTTTCACGCGACTTCTGCAGGAAAAAGCGCAAGGCTGCGCTGTCAGATCTTGTTTGAGGAAACCACATGAGACGCTTCAACGTTGGATTAAGAAATCTCGTTATTAATGTGCAATAGGTTTTATCATATAGGAAATAATGTTAATGTTAAATTTGAAAAAAGAGGAAGTAATTTGGATAATAACAAATATCATAAAAAACTTGTTATCGTTCGATTAGTAGCGACGTCACTGATACTTCTGTCTTTAACATTACCGCACTTTGAATTAATGGACCATAGCACAACTCCATTCGTTATCCTTATAACACTTTTTTTGTTTTACGTTATTGAAAATAAATATGAAGAAAAGCGTAAATGAATAAGTTTGTACAGAATTTTTTTGTTAAAAATAGTTCATTTATGAATGTTGAAAATATTTTGAGGTATCAAATTTATTTTCCCTCTTTATTTTATTTGGACTAAATATAAAATAATACTTCAAAGAGCGAGCAAAAAGTGGCTCTTCTCGATTAAGAGAAAAACCACTATTTTGTCTTCAGTCTGACGATTCCAACATATATCGGAATCTAATTGAGCACTTAATTTTCAACTTCAAGAATAGCTTCGATTTCTGCCTCGACTTCTTTATTCACCATCTGCGAACGTTTTTTTCTTAATTCAAGATCCATTTCCTGATCAATGAACTCGTTCGTATGCTTATCAAAGCAGCTGTAGCAGATCGGGTAAAAGTCTTTTTCTTCTGTCTTCAACGAATTAAATTCCCACGTGTTCAGTTCCAAATAACTGACTTGGTTCTTCGTTTCTTTTCCGCATATTTCACACGTCATTTTTTAGTGCTCCCTTCTTTATACATCAATCTTTGTTTTTGCTGCTTGACGGTCCTTGATCCGTTTTAAACGCCCGTGATATTTCATAATGTTTGCTTGTGACTGTTTCGCCTCTTCGGTCGTCGGTTGCAGGTTCTCAATATCCCAGTATTTCACGACGACATCTAATACTTGGTCAAAGTACTGGAGGGGTCCGTAATTTGTATCAATCGCAATCGTCTTCATACGCTCGGTAAAGTCCGGCATGATCGCACCCGGCATCGAGAAATTGATGATGACATCTTCAAAGAACACGATAAAGTTCGGATCGAGCTCAAGGTGCGCTTTTACCGTATCGCGATAGAACGCATAGTGAAGGGCTTCATCTTTTGCCAAGCGGCGGAGCAGTGTCGCCAGGTCTTTATCGTGTGCTCCGGCTACTCGCGCTACGTTGTTATAGAAAACGAGTGTCGCAAGCTCCTGGAGCGACGTATACGCCATCGTCGCCAATGGATTCGTAAAGTCCGGGAACCAGCCGCTTTCCACGACGCGTCTTCTTAACTGATGCAACCGTGTCGGATTGACGTTTCGTGTTACGAGTAAATACGTTTCCAGTAAGCTCGAGTGCTGGTCTTCTTCCGCCGTCCATGTGCGGACGAAATCATTGATGACTTCCATCGAGTTTTTAAACGTATAATCCAAGTGCGATGTATACCAAGGTAAGTTGACTTCTGTCAGCAAGGCCGTTTCCACGGCAACGATGACACCTTCCGGAAGCGTAACTTGGCTCTCTTCCCAAGGAACCCGTTTAAACGACATCGCCTTGTCCCATGGAATGAATTCGTGATAACTCCAGTCAATGTTGGCTGAGCGCTCCTTATGTAGTCGATACAACTCTTTAATGCGTGGTTCTAAACGTATATCTAAATCTGAATTTAACATGATCATTTCTCCTTTAGATGTTTTTTGAACCTTCATCCGTTCAAATGTAGTTAAGCCTTCTAATGATTGCGCTTAAACTTATTTATAACTATAACATTTTAATGACCAGGTAGTAAAAGAAAGGTCCTGTAAATTTGATTTTTTTAACGGTTAGAACTAAGTCGGCTCATTGTGATCGATCGAAACCGGCATTTTGCATTTTGGAATGAACTCATCTTTTATTACTGCATCCATCATGAATAAAAAAACCTCCTATTCGTATGAATAGGAGGCGTCGGCTGTACAGTGAATGTACAACACACTTTAAATCATCAACCCGAAATTACTTCTTGAGGTTGTAGAATGATTTGATTCCGTCGTAGACAGCAACATCTGAAAGCATGTCTTCGATGCGGAGAAGTTGGTTGTATTTCGCGATACGGTCTGTACGTGAAAGTGAACCAGTTTTGATTTGACCAGCGTTTGTCGCAACAGCGATGTCAGCGATTGTTGAATCTTCTGTTTCACCAGAACGGTGAGAAACAACTGCTGTGTAACCAGCTTTTTTCGCCATTTCGATTGCGTCGAATGTTTCAGTCAACGTACCGATTTGGTTAACTTTGATGAGGATCGAGTTCGCGATGCCTTTTTCGATACCTTCAGCGAGTTTCTCTGTGTTTGTTACGAACAAGTCATCACCAACGAGTTGGACTTTGTGTCCGATACGATCTGTAAGAAGTTTGTGGCCATCCCAGTCGTTTTCGTCACAGCCATCTTCGATTGAGATGATTGGGTATTTGTCAACAAGTTGTGCATAGAATTCAACAAGCTCTTCTGTTGTAAGGACTTTGCCTTCGCCAGCGAGGTTGTATTTTCCAGCTGCTTTATCGTAGAACTCAGAAGAAGCGACGTCCATAGCGAGGTAAACATCTTCGCCTGCTTTGTAGCCAGCTTTTTCGATTGCTTCAAGAATAACTGTGATTGCTTCTTCGTTTGATTTCAAGTTTGGAGCGAATCCACCCTCGTCACCGACTGCTGTGTTAAGACCCATTCCGCTAAGAACTGATTTCAACGCGTGGAAGATTTCAGCACCCATACGAAGAGCTTCTTTGAATGTTGGAGCTCCAACAGGCATGATCATGAACTCTTGGAAATCAACGTTGTTGTCAGCGTGTGATCCACCGTTGATGATGTTCATCATTGGAGTTGGCAATGTTTTCGCGTTGAATCCACCGAGGTACGTGTAAAGTGGAAGACCAAGCTCATCTGCAGCAGCACGTGCAGCAGCCATTGAGATACCAAGAATTGCATTGGCACCGAAGTTACCTTTGTTTTTCGTACCGTCGAGGTCGATCATTTTTTTATCGATTCCAGCTTGGTCGAAGACATCGTAACCGATGATTTCAGGTGCTAATTTTTCGTTGACGTTGTCAACTGCTTTTAAGACACCTTTACCGAGGTAACGTGATTTGTCGCCATCGCGAAGCTCAACTGCTTCGTGCTCACCAGTCGATGCGCCTGATGGGACGAGTGCGCGACCAAAGCCGCCGTCTTCTGTATAAACTTCTACTTCTACCGTTGGGTTACCGCGTGAATCAAGAATCTCGCGTGCATAAATCTCTGTAATCATTGACATTTAAATTCGCTCCTTTTTGTTTGAGAAAGATTAGTTTGTAGTGAGACAGTGACAAGTCCATCGATTGACGGGATTATTTCTTTAATACAATCGATTTCCCGGTCATTTCTGCCGGTTGATCTGCTCCGAGTAAATCGAGAACAGTTGGTGCCAAGTCTGCCAGTACGCCAGTCAATGGCTTAAGGAGTTCGACGTCCTCGACCGTGACGATACATGGAACAGGTTCTGTCGTGTGCGCCGTCATCTTGCTGCCATCGGCGTTGAGGACTTTGTCCGCGTTTCCGTGGTCGGCTGTGATGATGGCTGCGCCACCTTTACTGAGAATCAAGTCAACGACTTGCCCCAGACATTTATCCACCGCTTCGATTGCCTTTTTCGTCGGCTCGAGCATACCCGAGTGACCGACCATATCGGGATTGGCGAAGTTGAGGATGATCGCGTCATGTTTGTCCGAGTTGATTGCGTCAACGAGTGCTTCTGTGACTTCATAGACACTCATTTCCGGTTTCAAGTCGTATGTCGCGACCTTTGGAGATGGGATCAGAATCCGATCTTCTCCTTCGTACGGCTCTTCACGTTGACCGTTAAAGAAAAACGTGACGTGCGGGTACTTTTCAGTTTCCGCAATCCGTAATTGTTTAAGGCCTTGTTTTGATAACGTTTCACCGAGCGTGTTTTTGATATCTTCCGGTGGGAAGACGATGTCCGTATCAATCGCATCCGAGTACTTCGTCATGGAGACGAGCAGCAGGTTCTTCGGTGCGTTGTCCGGCAATTCAAAACCATTGAAGCCTGTTTTTTCTTTATACGTCTTGGCGAGCTGAATCGCACGGTCCGGACGATAGTTGAAGAACATGATCGCATCATTATCGTGGATCGGTGCTACTGGAGTACCGTCTTCCTGCACGACTACCGTTGGTTCAATGAACTCATCTGTCACGTCTGTTTTGTACGAAGCTTCGACCATCGCGATTGGGTCTTTTGTTGTCGGACCGTCTGCGAACGTGATGACGTCATAAACTTTCTTGACGCGTTCCCAGCGGTTGTCGCGGTCCATCGCATAATAACGACCAGAGACACTTGCGAATTGACCGACGTTTAACTCGTCCATCTTCGCTTGTGCATCACGAAGGAAGCCGGCTCCTGATTGTGGATCACAATCGCGGCCATCCGTGAAGGCATGGAGATAGACTTTTTCGATTTCGTGAAGTTTGGCGAATTCAAGCACCGCATACAAGTGGTTGATGTGACTGTGGATTCCACCGTCAGAGACCAGACCGAAGATATGAAGGGCTGAACCGTATTTCTTCACGTGACCTGCCGCATCGTTCATCGCTTGACGCGAGAAGAACGAGCGATCCTTAATGGCATTGTTGATTCGGGATAGCGATTGGTAGACGACGCGACCTGCACCGATGTTCAAATGACCCACTTCTGAGTTCCCCATTTGACCTTCAGGCAAACCGACGTATTCTCCTTGCGCATTCAACAACGTATGCGGGTACTGTTCCCAGTACCGGTCGAAGTTCGGTTTGTTTGCTGCCGTGACAGCATTTCCGAACTCCTCGTCACGCATACCGAAACCATCAAGGATGATCAGTGCGACTGGACGTTTTTTCATTTAAATCGCCTCCAACAGTTTGAGGAACGATCCTGTCTCAAGACTTGCGCCACCAACTAAAGCACCGTCGATGTCAGGCTGAGCCATATATTCTTTGATGTTGTCCGGTTTAACACTGCCGCCGTACTGGATGCGGACTGCTTCTGCAGCTTCCGTACCGAATTCAGCTGCGATGACATCGCGAACGAATTTACAAGAATCTTGTGCATCTTGTTCTGTTGCTGATTTTCCTGTTCCGATTGCCCAGACAGGCTCATATGCGACAACAAGGTTTTTGACTTGATCGACTGTTAAGCCTTTCAAGCTGTTCGTTGTTTGTTCACGGATAACTGATTCGAATTTTCCGCCTTCGCGTTCTTCGAGTGTTTCACCGACACAAACGATTGGCACGATGCCATGCTCGAATGCTTTTTTCGTTTTGCTGTTGATGAACGCATCCGTTTCTCCGAAATACTCACGACGTTCTGAGTGACCGAGGACGACGTATGTTACGCCAAGTTCTTTGAGCATCACTGGGCTGATTTCACCTGTGAATGCGCCGCTCTCTTGGTCATACATGTTTTGAGCGCCGATTTTCAGGTCCGTTCCAGCTGTCGCTTCTGTCAAGTGTGCAAGGAATACAGACGGTGCACAGACAGCCGCGTCGACTTTCGAAGAAGCGGGTACAGTTCCTTTGACTTCCTCAGCGAATGCCACAGCATCCTTGAGGGTAAGATTCATTTTCCAGTTACCTGCGATAATTGGTTTACGCATTGAAAACACTCCCTTGTGAACTTTAGATTACTTGTCGTTAAGCGCTTCGACACCTGGAAGAGCTTTACCTTCCATGAACTCGAGGCTTGCGCCGCCACCTGTAGAAATGTGACTCATTTTATCTGCAAGACCAAACTTCTCAGCCGCTGCAGCAGAATCTCCACCACCGATGATCGAGTATGCATCGCTGTCAGCTAATGCTTGAGCGACACCTTTTGTTCCGTTTGCATATTTATCAAGTTCGAACACACCCATTGGTCCGTTCCAGACAACAAGTTTCGAAGCCTTGATTGCTTCTGCATACAGTTCTACCGTTTTTGGACCGATATCGAGTGACATGTGATCCGCTGGGATACTGTCGATGTCGCGTGGTCCAACATATGTTTCTTCGCCGAATTCCTTCGTGATGACACAGTCAACCGGCATCAAGAATTTCACGCCTTTGTCTTCTGCTTTTTTCATGAATTCCTTCGCCTGTTCGATTTTGTCGACTTCAAGAAGTGACGTACCGACTTCATAACCTTGAGCTTTGAGGAATGTATAAGATAATCCTCCGCCGATGATCAACGTGTCGACGATATCAAGCAAGTGATCGATGACGCCGATTTTGTCCGCGACTTTCGAACCACCGATGATCGCTGTAAACGGACGATCCGGGTTTGAGAGAGCTTTACCGAGAACTTGAAGTTCTTTTTCGATCAACAATCCTGCTACAGCTGTCTCGACATGGTGTGCGATTCCTTCTGTAGAAGCGTGCGCACGGTGCGCTGCACCAAATGCGTCGTTGACGAAAACGTCTGCAAGTTTCGCAAAACCTTCTGCGAGTTCAGGATCGTTTTTCGTTTCGCCTGGGTAGAAACGAACATTTTCAAGAACGATGACATCGCCTTCTTCAAGCTTGCTGACCGCTTCTTCAGCGACCGGACCGTATGCTTCTTCAACGAGCTTGATGTCTTTACCAAGCAGTTCGCTGAGGCGTGCTACGACTGGTGCAAGTGAGAACTCAGGGTTTTTCTCGCCTTTTGGACGTCCCATATGGCTTGCGAGGATGACTTTCGCTCCACCGTCAACCAAGTGTTTGATTGTCGGAAGGGCAGCACGGATCCGTGTGTCATCTGTGATCTTGCCGTCTTCTAGCGGTACGTTGAAGTCCACACGTGTAAACACGCGTTTTCCTTTTACATCGATATCGCGAATTGATTTCTTATTCATACATTCGTCCTCCATCTCATACGTATAGTGAGGGGCTCATGCGCCCCTCCAGACTTTTTTCCGCAATAAGAGCGGAGACTGGTATCGTTTCCGCTCTTATTCAATTGCTATTTAATTGCTCGAATTACTTAGCGATTTCTGCGAAGTGTTTGAGTGTACGAACGAGTTGGCTAGTGTAAGACATTTCGTTGTCATACCAAGCAACTGTTTTAACGAGTTGTTTGTCGCCGACTGTAACGACTTTCGTTTGTGTTGCATCGAAGAGTGATCCGTAAGAGATACCAACGATGTCAGAAGAAACGATTTCGTCTTCAGTGTAACCGTAAGATTCGTTAGCAGCTGCTTTCATTGCTGCGTTAACTTCTTCAACTGTTACTTTCTTCTCGAGAACTGTTGTGAGCTCAGTGAGTGAACCTGTAGCAACTGGTACACGTTGTGCTGCACCGTCAAGTTTACCTTGAAGTTCTGGAAGAACAAGACCGATTGCTTTAGCAGCACCAGTTGAGTTAGGAACGATGTTAGCTGCCGCTGCACGTGCACGACGGAAGTCACCTTTAGGGTGTGGAGCGTCGAGTGTGTTTTGGTCGCCAGTGTAAGCGTGGATCGTTGTCATGAGACCTTGAACGATTCCGTACTGATCTTGAAGAACTTTAGCCATAGGCGCGAGACAGTTCGTAGTACATGAAGCACCAGAGATAACTGTTTCAGTTCCGTCAAGAATTTCGTGGTTCGTGTTGAAGACAACTGTTTTCATGTCGCCAGTAGCAGGTGCTGAGATAACGACTTTTTTAGCGCCGGCTTTCAAGTGAAGCTCAGCTTTTTCTTTGTCTGTGAAGAAACCAGTACATTCGAGAACGATGTCAACACCGAGCTCGCCCCATGGGAGTTCTTCTGGGTTGCGGTTAGCAAGTGTTTTGATTTCTTTACCGTTGACGAGGAAGTAACCGTCGTGTACTTCAACTTCTCCGTCGAAACGACCTTGAGTCGTATCATATTTCAAGAGGTGTGCAAGCATTTTAGTGTCTGTAAGGTCATTGATTGCGACTACTTCGATTCCGTCAAACTGAAGAATTTGACGAAGTGCCAAACGTCCGATACGTCCAAATCCATTAATACCAACTTTTACTGCCATGATAATTTTCCTCCTTTTAATGTAAAGCGAGTTATCTATTATTCAAAAGGGGGCTACCCTTTCAAAATCGTTGTTGCTGCCCCTTCATCCGTAATCAGGATGATGTCCGGGGACTGTTTGACATACGCATTGATCGCTTCTGCTTTGGAATGTCCTCCGGCGACGACGATGACGTGTTCGACTTTTTTTAAGTCGTCGAGTTGAAGACCAACCGTCTTCACCCGGTGCACGATCTTTCCGTCCCGATCGAAGTAATAACCAAATGCTTCCGCTACCGCATGTTCCTGTTCAAGCTGTTCCAGTAACTCGGTCGAAGCGCGACGACGTTTTGCCATCGTTTTTGCCTCACCAATTCCATGTACCACGATTGAGGCATCTTTAATCATTTGTAACACATTTTTAATGCTTGGCTCTTCCACCATCTTCACAAACGTTTCCTTGCTGACCATGTCTGGAATGTGCAATAAGTGATAATCACTTTGTGCACGGGATGCCATCCGTGAACAGACCGTATTCGCTTGTAATTCAAGGGTTTCACCTAAGCCGCCACGTGCCGGCACGAATGTCATCGGACGGTTTTCCTTATCGGGCGACATCATCGCCGCGACGGAAGCCATCGTCGTACCTCCTGTGACTGCAATCGTGTTGTGTACAGATGAAGAAAGTTCTCGTTTCAAACGTGCGACCGTCGCACGTCCCATATCGCGTTGCACCCAGAAGGTTTGATCCGAATCTCCTGGTACGATGACGACATCCCGGACACCCAGTTTTTCCTGTAAGGCTTTCGCCATGTCAGAAATACCGGCCAGTTCTGCCATCACGCTGTGCATACTTCGTAAGACGATCCGCCCTTCATCCGTCAAAGACATTCCTTGTGTCGCCACTTCGAGCAATCCCTGCTCTTTCAGGAAGTCCACTTCCCGGCGTAATACCCGTTCCGTCAAGCCGAGGCTTGTTGCCAGGGTCCGCCGGCCAATCGGCTGCATGAGCCGGACATAATGAAGTATGTCGTAACGTGTCTGCATTTCTTCGATCAGATCAGGCACGATTCGTTTTTGGATCTGTACTAACTGCCGAATCATGTATTCCCGCTCCTCTCAAGTTGCTGGACACTTTACGTCCCGCGTGTCATATCTTGTCCCACTTGGTACATCCTCATCATAACAGCCCTCGTACAAGGATTCAAGCCTCGCCTTTAACTTTTTTCAAGTAAGCGGTTTCTTATCGCCTCTGTCTCGAATTTGCCATAACTCCAAATTTCGGACTGATGCATGACGACAGGAATTTCATATAAAAACCGGAGACTGAGCGCAGCATCTTCTTCAATGTTCACTTCTTCGAATGTCCAATCCGGAAATTCATCGAGCACGAAATCAAGTAAGAAGGCGGCTTCCTCACATAGCGTACATCCGGGACGTGAATACAGTGTTAAGGTCGTGTGTTCTTTTGATGGCATCATTCATTCGCCTCTCGTCGTTTCGTCATGTCGGACCGGGTCAAGTTCATACTCGCTCGATACTTCGCGACTGTCCGTCTTGCGACCCGGATGCCTTCCAGGTCGAGACGGTTGACGATCTGTTGATCCGACAGCGGCGAGGTCGCTTCCTCAATCAATTGTGCGATTCGGGCTTTGATTAAAAAGCTCGATGTGCCGCTTTGCGTCTTCGAGACGAAAAAATTTTCAAGCTCGAGCGTTCCATGGATCGTCCGAATCGTTTTGTGGACGATTGCCCGACCAACCGTCGACGGATGGTATCCCGTTTGTTTGGCTACCTCTTTTTTCGTCAACGGCTCCAAATGAAGCTCTCCTTTGAACCAGCGCATTTGCCGTTCCACGATGACATCGAGGATTGCACGCAACGTGTTACGCCGTCGTTCATAAGCGCTGAGAAACGGTTTTGCTTCCGCGAGATCCGTCCAGGACGTATCAATCGGCAAGGAAGACCACTGGATTTGCACCTGATCGTCCGACCAACTGATATCGGCTTCCGGTATCGTCATGGTGGTGGATACTGGTAAGACCGGTGTCTTCGGCAACCGTTCCATCTTTTGCTTCATCTGTCGCCGCTCTGTTTCATCATCCAGTACGGCTTTTAACGGCTGTCCGTCCGACAGTGCAGTAAGCAAATCCATCAAACGGTCATCTTCGAGCTCGATGGCATGCAACAAGCGACACTCCGCTTCCGAGCGTGCCGCAATTCCGGTTGGTTCACATTGCTGGAGCAGTTGCCGTGCCTGTTTGATGATCGTCTCCTCACTGTCGAGCAAGGTCGCCAGTCGTGCGTCTGTCGTTCTGAGTAATCCATCCGCGTCTAAGTACATGATGAGTTGTTCCGCCATATATCTTATTTCCTGTCTGACCGATTCTAAACGTATTTGCTGAAGAAGTTCCGCTTCAAACGAATCAATCCGGTCTGCAACCTGCTCTAAATCCGGCGGAATCATTTTTCTTCCATTATGTTCGCTGCGTCCGGCACGACGGATGATCCGGTACAGCCGCTCCTCGAGTTCCGCCTGCGTTTCTTCCAAAACCGTCAATTGATACAACTGGGCTGCCGACATCACAAGACGTTGCGCTTGTTCCTGTCTCTGTTCCATCCGCTCACCTCCCGTTTCCTCGTTTAATGTAATTCCACTTTCATTATATAGGAAGGATACGTCTTCCATCGTCTCTTACGTTTTGACAAAAAATCAATAAACTCGCAAATCTAGTATTGCTTTTCTGAAAAAATGTCGGTATACTATTAATTGTTCAGTACAAACATGCACCCGTAGCTCAGGGGATAGAGCACTGGTTTCCGGTACCAGGTGTCGGGAGTTCAAATCTCTCCGGGTGTACCATACTTGAATCTTCAGGCAATGCCGTTTACGGTATTGCCTTTTTTCTATACTGATATGTTTAGTAGCCACTGTTTCAGGAAAAATATATAAAACCAACAGCGTATCTTTTGACCAATATTGACCAAAGGATTATGATAAGGACAAGTCGAATATGTGCTACATACCAACCATAAGGAGGCAAAGACTATGTTAATTCCAACAGTCATCGAACAAACCAACCGCGGGGAACGTGCTTACGATATCTATTCACGTTTGCTCAAAGACCGGATCATCCTTCTCGGGAGCGCGATTGACGACAACGTCGCCAACTCAGTCGTTGCCCAGTTACTTTTCCTAGCAGCAGAAGATCCAGATAAAGAAATCTCGCTTTACATCAACAGCCCGGGTGGCTCAATCACAGCAGGTATGGCGATTTACGATACAATGAACTTCATCAAACCACAAGTTTCAACGATTTGTATCGGAATGGCTGCTTCAATGGGTGCATTCTTGCTCCAAGCCGGCGCTAAAGGAAAACGTTTTGCTCTTCCTAACGCTGAAATCATGATTCACCAACCACTCGGTGGTACACAAGGTCAAGCATCGGACATCAAAATCCATGCGGAACGCATCATCAAAATGCGTGAGCACCTCAACAAAATCATGGCTGAAAACACAGGACAACCACTTGAAGTCATCGAGCGTGATACAGAGCGCGATAACTTCATGTCTGCTCAAGCAGCAGCTGACTACGGTTTAATCGACCGCGTCATGGAACGTGCTTAATCTTCACCTGACCGTCTTCGCAATTTGCGAGGACGGTTTTTTTGTGTGTACAAAAAAAGACCACTGTCCTTTGCGTCACTCTTCTCAGAACAGACGCGGACAGAAGTCCTATTTTTTAGTCGATCAAATCTGTGATATCAGACACGATATCGTGGTTTTCGCGAATCAATGTGTAGATTCCGTTCGCATGTGGTGAAAGTTCTTCTTCCGCCTGCAATTGCTTCAGGAACA
Organism: Exiguobacterium sp. s138; assembly: GCF_018618775.1. Classification (NCBI taxonomy): domain Bacteria; kingdom Bacillati; phylum Bacillota; class Bacilli; order Caryophanales; genus Exiguobacterium; species Exiguobacterium sp. s138. The sequence goes on from NZ_JACSMW010000003.1 coordinate 165,790, forward strand.
ACGATGTCGCAAAGGCGACGAGCGTACTTTTTGGTACACCGATCGTTTTCGCTTTTTTCGTAAGCACTTCATCAAACTTCGCATCAACTGTCAGCGAAATACGTTTTTTCTCATTAGCCATTTCAAAAACTCCTTAATTCGAACATTTAGTTGCATCGACTATATATTATAGTAGACTATGGTTCATCTCGCAAGTTACTCCCTAAAGAGCCCCGGTCATCGACTCCCCGTTTCGGATTTTATCCGCGATTTGATCAATCTTGCGCAATCGATGATTGATCCCGGATTTCGAGATGGAACCGCTCTCGACCATCTCACCGAGCTCCTGTAATGTCACGTCTTGATGTGTGACCCGCAAGATGGCGATTTCTTTTAATTTATCCGGCAAAACGTCGAGTCCGACCGTCCGTTCCAGAAACTTGATGTTCTCGACCTGGCGCAGTGCCGCCCCAACCGTCTTGTTGAGGTTTGCCGTCTCACAGTTGACGAGCCGGTTGACTGAATTCCGCATATCTTTTAAAATCCGGACATCCTCAAACCGTAACATCGAATACGTCGCTCCGACGAGCTTCAGAAAATCAGAAATCTTCTCACTTTCCTTGATGTAGAGAATATGTCCTTTTTTCCGTTCGATGGCTTTTGCATTCAAATCAAACTGATTTGTCAGGCTGCGCAAGGCGGCATTATGTTCTTCGTACAGACTGAAGATTTCCAGATGGTACGAAGACGTCGCCGGATTGTTTAACGATCCGCCGGCTAAAAAGGCGCCGCGCAGGTACGCCCGGGCACGGCGTTCATCCTTGAGAATCGAATCGCTGATTGAACGGATCATCGTAAATCCTTCCCCTAAAATCCCGAGGTCCTGTAAAATCTTATCCGCTTGTTGTTTAACGCGGACGATGTAGACATTATTTTTCTTCAAGCGCATTTTTTTCCGGACCAGTAAATCCAGATGGACGGCATACGCCCGTTTGAGCAAGGAATAAATACGGCGGGCAATCGATGCGTTTTCCGTCGAGATATCCAGTGTCAGACCACGTCCGAGTCCGAATGAGATGGCTCCGTTCATCCGGGCCAAAGCGGCGAGTTCCGCCTTCATTTCGTGATCGGTGATGGCGATTTGCGTTAATTCTTTTTTGACTTCTGATGCAAAACTCACGTCAATTCCTCCTTCCCTTCGAATTGACGCACACGTCGGATGGATAGGACTTTCCGCATGACCAGGCTTGCCACGGCGTCTGAGTCATGACGGATGAAGTGGTGGTTATAATCCACAATATCGTCCGCGAGTACTTCAATTCCAGCTTCTTCAAAACTCGATTCATCGTAGGTCACGATGTCGGCATGATCTTTTTGATACTTCCGCAGGTAACTGACATCAATCGATTCGTTGTTGACGATGATCGTATCGATGACCCCTTTGCCGAGGAACTTTTCCAGGACATTCAGGTGATCGTTTGCCGTAAAGGCTGTCGTCTCACCCGGCTGCGTCATGACGTTACAAATATAGACGACCGGTGCGAGTGACTGTTTGATCGCGTCCCGGATTTCTTCGATCAGGACGTTCGGAATGACACTCGTATAGAGACTGCCGGGACCGAGAACGATGACATCGGCATCGAGAATCGCCTGAATCGCTTCCGGAACCGGACGGACATTTTCTTCCTCGAGGAAAATTCGTTCGATGACTTTGCCAACTTTCGGAATCAAGGATTCGCCTTTGACGATCGTTCCGTCCTCGAACTCAGCACATAACGTAATCGTCCGCTCCGTTGCCGGATAGACTTTTCCTTCGGCATTCAAGAGTTGCCCCATGACACCGATCGCTTCGACGAATGACCCGTTACAGAGTTGCGTCGCTGCCGTCAGCATTAAATTCCCGAGCGAATGTCCGTGCAGCCCTTCCCCCGTCTCAAACCGGTATTGCATGATCCGGTCCATCAATGTCTCGGACTTCGAGAGCGAAACGATGACGTTTCGGATATCGCCCGGCGGCAACATATTAAATTCCGTCCGCAGACGGCCCGAGCTTCCGCCGTCGTCGGCGACGGTGACGATGGCCGTGATATCAAGCGGGTAATGTTTTAGTCCGCGCAAAAGAGTCGATAGGCCCGTTCCTCCGCCGACAGCGACGACTTTTCGTTCCCATTTCATTACTTCTCCTCCTTCGCGTGCACGTAATCCCGATGATTCGTCACGATATGGTATTGATTCTTGAACTCTTTGCTGATTGCTTCGGCAAACGTGATTGACCGGTGTTTGCCGCCGGTACAACCGAGTGCCACGACGAGCTGCGATTTCCCTTCCCGTTCGTACTGGGGAATCAGGAATTCGAGCATATCGACGAGCTTTTTATAAAACAGCTTCGCTTCCGGCCACTGCATGACGTACGACGAGACTTCGAGATCGAGACCCGTTTTCGGACGGAGTTCCGGAATATAAAACGGGTTCGGCAGGAACCGTAAATCGAAGACGAGATCGGCGTCGAGCGGCAGACCGTGCTTGAATCCGAACGACATGACATTGACGGTGAACGGAATCCGTTCCCCTTCCGTAAACTCTTTTAAGATCCGTTCCTTTAAGGCAAGCGGTTTGATGTCACTCGTATCCATCAGCAACTGGGCTTTATCACGGAATCCTTCGAGCAGCGTCCGTTCCCGCTCGATACCGATCAACGGCGACGCAGTCGGTGCGAGCGGATGCGACCGGCGTGATTCTTTATACCGGCGGACGAGTACGTCGTTGCGGGCATCGAGGTACAACATCCGGATTTGCAGATTCGTTTTTTTCAAATCTTCATAAACGACAAAGAAGCTGTCAATGAAATCACGAGCCCGTGTATCGATGGCAACGGCGATTTTCGGACGCACCTGCCCAATGACTTCGATCAATTGCGGCAGTAACGTCGGCGGTAAATTGTCGACACAAAAATAGCCCAAGTCTTCAAAGCTGTTCATTGCGACCGTTTTGCCGGCGCCGCTCATTCCTGTAATGATGACCAGTTGCGGTTGATTCTGTTCCATCTCTTCGCCCTCCAGACAACAGTTCCGTGTGTATTTTTACTCTCATGTCAGTATAACATAAAAAAAGAGCCAGCTTGATGGAAGAGCCTCCCAACCAAGCTGGATCTTGAATTAGACTTGTGATGATTCCTGTAATTCTTCAAGCAAGGCTTCGATATAGTGTTGCGCGTTTTGCGCGGCAATCGAACCGTCGTTTGTCGCTGTGACGACTTGGCGAAGTGTTTTTTCACGGACGTCGCCGGCTGCAAAAATACCTTTGATGTTCGTTTCCATTCCTTCGTTCGTCACGACATAGCCCTGGTCGTTTAAGATACCAAGATCCTGGACATAGCCTGTGATCGGGTTCATCCCAATGTAGATGAAGACGCCATCAATCGGATATGTCGTCGTTTCTGCCGTTTTCGTATTGATCAGTTCAATGCCGCCGACTTTTCCGTTATCTTCGTTGATCTGTTTGACCGTATGGTTCCAGATGAAATCGATTTTCGGATTGTCGAATGCCCGTTTTTGAAGAATTTTTTGAGCACGTAATTCTTCACGACGGTGAACGATCGTGACTTTTTTCGCGAAGCGCGTCAGGTAGACACCTTCTTCGACGGCAGAGTCACCGCCACCGATGACGAACAGTTCTTTTTCTTTAAAGAACGCGCCGTCACAGACTGCACAGTAAGATACACCGCGTCCGCCGAGTTCTTCCTCACCCGGAACACCGATTTTCTTATACTGTGCTCCTGAAGCGATGATGATCGCCCGGGCATGGTAATCCTTGTTGTGAGCATGGACGGTCTTGAATGCCGGACCGTCTTCGATGCTGCGGACATCGCCGTAAGCATATTCTGCGCCGAACGCTTTTGAGTGGTCGAACATTTTTTGCGAAAGATCCGGTCCTAAGATACTGTCATAACCGGGATAGTTTTCGATATCTTCCGTATTGGCCATCTGTCCGCCCGGAATACCGCGTTCGATCATCAGTGTTGAAAGGTTCGCACGTGATGCGTAAAGTGCTGCTGTCATTCCGGCAGGACCGGCACCAATAATGATGACGTCATAAATTTTCTGTTCAGTTTCTGTCATGATTCCACCCCATCTGTATTTTCGTTGTAACTTGAGTATAGGTGAGAATCGTACAAACGTCTAACACTTTGCACGGGCCGGGTTTAAAAGTCGTTGATAGGCACGGATCGCCGTTGCCGTATCCTCAAAGGAAACGTGGACGAGTGCCGCACAGTCTTCAATCAACATACCGTCGCGGACATCGTGGAATAAATAAATCAGAGCCGCAGCCGACTGTTCGACCGAATCAAACGTCTCACCGCTCAAGACGAGTCGCGCAAACCGTTCGTAAAAATCACCTTCAAGGCTCATCCGTTCTTCATCCGAGACAAATCGTTCCGCAAGGCGGATCGTCATCAAGGCACGGTGAATCCGGGCATCGACGACGTCGTGCTCCCCGTTCATCTCATGAATGATTTGTTCCGTCAGCAAGAGGACGTCCGGATGATCCGTTACTTCCGGCATCATCGATAACGCGAGTTTCGCTTCTTCATCATTCAGCTTGCCGAGTAACAACGCTGTAAAAATCCGTGAGACATCATCTTCCGTCTTCAAGGCTTGAATCAAAGCCGAGCGGAACTGGAGATTATGACGGATGTCGTAAGCTTCCTGTTCTTCCCGCATACTTTGCGCTTCTTCTGATTGAAGGAACGCAGCTGCTTCTTCGACGTGTCCCGTTTTGAAAGCTGAGATCGACAGCCAGTGTCCGAACAGCGGATCTCCACGGTAGCCGCGTCGTTCCAGTAACTTCAGTTCTTCGTAAGCCAAATCGTGACGACCGATGATCGCAAGCGTCGAAGCGACCTTGTAGCGTGTTTCAAGATTCACAGAGCGGACATGCTCGAGCTTGTTCGATAAACGATGCGCTTCTTCATCCTGTCCCATCTCGTGCAACAGCACAAGCGTGTTACAGAGAGCATGCAGGTTTCCCGGATTTCCATCGAGGACCTGTTCCAGTGAAGCAAACGCCCGGTCGTTTTCACCAAGGTAAAACTCGACGATGGCAAGATTGTTGTATGCCGGCCAGAAGGTCGGATACTGGACGATCAGGGATTCGAGTGTTTCCTGCGCCGCAAAGAGCATCCCTTTGTCGATTTGACGTTGTGCCTGAGCATGTAAACGAATCAATTCATCCTCATCGTCATCTTCCATCTCTTGTTCGAGATCGATTAATTCCACGAGCGCGGCCGATGCCTCTGCGTGTTTCCCGTTTGGTGCACTGGATAAATATTCAAGCGCGTAATTTTTCGCCTCTTCATATAAAGAGACATGCGCGTAGTTATTCGCTAAATAAAACAAAGATTCCGTATTTGACTGGTCGAGCGTCCGCACTTGTTTCAAGACATCATTGGCATGATTGATTTCGCCTGTCTCGAACAAAACACGAGCGTAACGTAAAAGATAACGGACATCACTCGGCTGAAGCGTCGTTGCTTCATCAAGGTGATAAACCGCCTCTTCCAGTCGCCCTTCCCGGTGCGCCTTCCGTCCGCGGAAATAAAAAAGTTCCGCTTGGCGCGTTGTAATCGCAAAGGGGTCTGCTTTGTATTCAGTTAATTCCATCATGATTCAAGCCCCCATAGATCTAAATCTGGTTTCGTAGTTGCAGAGACAAGAATAACCTATCTCGGAAACCGTTGCAACAGAAAAAAACGCCGGGGTTTATCCCCAACGTTTCGCATAAATCGATTCCAGTTCCTTGTAATTCTCCAAGCATTTTTGTACGAAAGCATCCGTCTCCGGGTTTTGTCCGTTCAAACGTTCGACTTCCTTATCATATGCCTGGCGTAAGCTTTCGGCGTAGCTCGGAATCTCGCCTTCATAGGCATAAACGACACCGGGAGCAACCGTTACTTTTTCGTGCGGGTGTAAGGCAGTACGGACATGGAAGAGGGGCACGTCGACCTGATTCGGATTGTGCAGATCACCTTGAATCGGGTGTTTCTCGACGGCCAGTACCTCGACGACCAACCCTTGCGGACGTTCGGCAAATAATCTTCCGAAATACTTTCCTGTTTTATACGTAAAGCGGATATGACTCATCTTGTCCTCTCCTTCCTCTCACATTTTCGTCACATTTCGTGCCGGCGGAGCGGCTGACTTGACACGCGTTCCCCGGGCAGAATATCCCGATGGACGACGGAACCGGCTCCGACCATCGCACCGTCCCCAATCGTCACGCCGGGTAAAATCGTCACGTTTGCGCCAATCAACACGTCATTTCCGATCGTCACGTTGCCGATCCGGTATTCCGTCGTCAAATATTCGTGGCAGAGAATCGTCGTATTGAAGCCGATGACCGTATTGGAGCCGATCGTAATCCGTTCCGGGAACATCGTATCCGGCATGACCATCAACGCCAGTGCCGTCCGGTCGCCGATCTTCATCCGCAAACACGTCCGGTAGAGACTGTTCTTGAAGCGGAGCGACGGCGAGAACCGGCCAATCGTAATGATGATGAAACACCACATGACTTTAAAGAACGATACCGTCCGATACATGTGCCAGAGCGGATTTGTCGCTCCGACGTGATACCGGTCAGTCCGCCGTGGCATTTTCGGCCTCGATCCAGTCACCCAACTGTTCCATCGAATCAATGATCAAATCCGGTTCGAGCGCTTCGAGATACGGACGTCCTTTGATTGCCCAGCCGACGGCAACGGTTTTCAGACCGGCATTTTTCCCGCCGTGGATGTCCGTATCGTTGTCACCGACCATGATCGTTTCTTCCCGTGTTGAACCGAGCAAGGCCATCGCCTTCTCAAACGGTTCGACGGCCGGTTTTTCTTCCGTCACGTCGTCTGCCGCAATGACCGCGTCAAACAGATGCGAAAGTCCAAACAGTTCGATTCCTTTTAACGCCACGCGCCGGCTTTTTGAAGTGACTATTGCCATCTTGTAGCCTTGTTCCTTTAAGCGGCGTAATCCGTCGAGCACACCCGGATACTCAAGAACAAGTGCATCATGCATCGCGATGTTGTAACTCCGGTAAAACGCGACCATCTCTTTCCATTGGTCCGCATTTAATTCCGAGAATGACTTTTCAAGCGTCGGTCCGATGAACGGAAGCAGTTCTGCTTCCGTAAAGGTCCGGTCCGGATAATAATAATCGAGCGTATGAGCAAAACTTTTTAAAATGAGGGGATTCGTATCAATCAACGTCCCGTCGAGATCAAAGAGAATCGTTTGAATCATCGGTTCATTTCGCCTCCCGTTTTGTTCCGTCCAAATAACGGACAGCATTTTTTCGGATAAACAGCATGATGACGCCGAAGATGATCAGACAGATCGAGACGATTTGCGCCGTCCGAAGACCGCCGCCCATCATTAAACTGTCCGTCCGTAAGCCTTCGATGTAAAAACGTCCGATCGAGTACCAGATCAGGTAACCGAGGAAGACATAACCGCGTCGCGGATTAAACTTCATCCGCCAGACAATCAACAGGATGACACCGATGATGTTCCAGATACTTTCATATAAGAACGTCGGAATGTAATAGACCCCGTCAATATACATCTGATTGACGATCCAGTCCGGTAAGTGCAACGTATCCTGTAGGAAAGTCCAGGTCGTTTCGCCGCCGTGCGCTTCCTGGTTAAAGAAGTTGCCCCAGCGTCCGACCGCTTGTCCGAACAAGAGTGACGGTGCCAGAATATCGGCAATTTGCCAAAACGAGATGTTTTTCTTGCGCGTATAAATCAGGACGGTCAAAATCGCACCGATGATGGCACCATGAATTGCAATGCCGCCCTGGCGGATGTTGATGATTTGATCGAGATTCTGACCATAATAATCCCATTCGAACGCCACGTAGTAAATCCGGGCACAGATGATACTGATCGGAATCGACCAGATGACGACATCGACGGCATATTCTTCGTTAAAGCCGATCCGTTTGGATTCAAAGATTGCAATCATCAGACCAACGACCGCTCCAAGCGCGATGACGATCCCGTACCAATAAATCGGAATCGGGCCCAGTTCGATGGCTACCCGGTCAAACGTCGGTTGGACACTCGCTAATGTTCCCATCAAAGACCACCGTTCCCATCTTCAATCGCTTGCGCGAGACGCCCTGCAAATTCTTCTGCTGTATTGATGCCCATGTTTTTCAGACGATAGTTCATGGCAGCCACCTCGATGATGACAGCCAGGTTTCGTCCGGGACGAACCGGAATCGTCAAGAACGGGATTTCCGTATCGATGATTTGTAAGGTTTCCTGGTCCAGTCCTACGCGGTCGTAGACTTTCGCCTGATCCCAGATTTCCAAATTACAGACGAGGCTGATTTTCTTGTGCGAACGAACGGCACCGGCACCGAATAACGTCATCACATCGATGATACCGATTCCGCGAATCTCAAGCAGATGCTGAATCAATTTCGGAGCGGTCCCGACAAGGATGCCGTCGCCGGTCTGACGAATCTCGACCGAATCATCGGCGACTAAACGGTGTCCCCGTTTGACGAGTTCAAGAGCTGTCTCGGATTTCCCGACGCCGCTTGCCCCTTTGATGAAAACACCGACGCCGTAGATATCGACGAGCACGCCGTGCATTGCCGTTGTCGGTGCGAGCTCCGCTTCGAGGAAGTTCGTAATTTGTGATTCGACCGATGTCGTATGTCCCTTCGTCGTCAAAAGAGGGACGTTCGTTTCGTCCGCCGCCTTGACGATTGCTTCCGGTACATCAAAACCACGTGTAATCAAAATTCCCGGTGTCTCATCCGTACAGAGAACGTTTGCCCGCTCGAGCTGTTCCTCATACGTCAGGTTGTTGAAAAACGTCAATTCCGTTTTCCCGAGAATCTGCAGACGTTCTGCCGGGTAATAGGCATAATAGCCGGCGAGAACAAGACCCGGTCGACAAAGATCAGCCGTCAGAATCGGACGATGCAGTCCTTCTTCTCCGGTGACGATTTTTAAATTGAATTGCTTTACGATTTCAGCTGTTCGCACTTTTGGTTGCACGCTCAATCAGCCCCTTTCACTTGAAGTATTGTACCATATTTTTCTCAAAATCAAGGATTTCGATTAGAAGTGGACAATCTTGGGAATGGAGTACAGATAGGAAAAAAAGGAGGTTTTATTATGATGGAATCAACAGGCAGCGGAATCGGCATTATTATCATCATGATTTTATTCGCAATTCTCGCCATCGTCGGCTTTGTTTACCTGATCATCGCCTTGATCGATATGTGGAAAGCCTATTCGCGCAATCAGGACCAAACGGCATTATTATTCTTCATTATCTCGATTATCGGAATCTTCATCAGCGGTTCGTTTATCTCGTACATTTTAGCTATCATTTTCTATTGGAACCGCTCACGCCGCAAGAGCTGGATGGGAATCGGCTTGATCATTCTCTCGATCGTTCTTGCCATTGTCGGTGTCGTCACACTTTTATCGTTTGGATATGACATGAATAACTTCGAAAACATGAATTTTGACGATCCGATGATGGATCAAGACTACAATTATTAATTCGTACCGGCATTTCATCCGGCGACTCCCTATCTTCTGATAGCGGGTCGTCTTTTTTTCGGCAAAAAAATCCTGCCCCTTATGAATCAAGGGACAGGACTCGGATTATAAAGCTTGCGGACTTAAGTGAACACCGTGCGTGACGGAAATCGTGCCCGTCTTCGTATCAGCGGCGACTTCAATCTTCGGAGTCCGACCACGACCTGACAGGAAGTGGAGTTTCCGGTTGACGACTTCTTTTTGATCGCGGATCAATTCCATTTCGTCGAGGTTACAGTTCAGACCGCCGAAGTTCGTTTCCAGTTCACCGTAGACTTCTGCACCGTGCGGCAACATCAAGGCGATGCTTCCGGCAAGCGACGACGCTTGGATCTTCGCATCCTGGACTGTCTTCAGTTCACACCGGACGTTACCGTTCGCCGTCTTCAGATCAGACCGCTCAAACACGCCGGTCGCAATGACTTGACCGTTGGCCGTTTTCGCTCTTAACGACTTGATTTCCGATTCTTCGATTTCGATCGAACCGTTGGCGGTTGACGTCTTCACTTCTTCACTGAACAGGTCACGGACATGAATTCGTCCGTTCGCTGTCATCAGTTGCACTGACGTCGCATCAAGCGACGATAACGTGACTTCACCGTTTAACGTCTGCAAGACGAGTGATTCATAGTGACGGCGCGGAATCTTCAAGTGAACCGTCGCGCGAACGCGTTTATCCTTCAGACGAATCGATAACGTGTTCGCAGAAACAGAGTGCTGAAGTGCTGCCTGCAGTTGCTCCAGCGCTTGTTCTTCGTTCACTTGACGGAGCGGGCGACCGGTAACGGTCAACTCACACTCTTCCAAGTCACCCGGTTCGACGATGGCATTGGCATTAAATAAATCCAAATGAATCGTCTCACCGCTGAACGGGAATTGTTTGACGTACGTGACGTTCGGTCCGGACGTTTGATTGAGTGACAAGTCACTTTCTTTGATCCGGTTGACGAGGCCGTCAAAAGCTGACATGACTTTTGATGTCAAGGAGTCGACCGTATAATGGTCGACCCGGTCGTATTGTTCCGGTTCGTCCACGTATTTATGCTCACTTGAAGACGACGGTTTCTGATCGATGGCTTCAAGGCGTTCGAGTTTATCAAGTGCTTCGTCAATCGTCAGCTTTCCTTCTTTCACTTGTTCAAGTATCAGTTGGCGCATATCCTGCTTCATCAATAGTTCCCTCCTCTGATCTGGTACACGTTAATCGATGGGACTTGCTTATTTACTTCGTTCTACTTTCCTTACTTCCCTTTTTACGATTCCTGAATCAAAAAAGTTTCATGATTTGATTCGGGCCGTGTCTCGTTCGAGAACAGGAGCCAGGTAATGACCGGTATAGGATTCCTTGACCGCTGCGATGTCTTCCGGTGTTCCGGTCGCGACAATCTTCCCGCCGCCGTCTCCGCCCTCTGGTCCGAGATCAATCAAATAGTCAGCTGTTTTGATGACATCCAGGTTGTGTTCGATGACGAGCACCGTGTCTCCGTTGTCGACGAGTCGTTGCAAGACTTTCAGCAATCGGGCGATATCGTGGACGTGTAACCCGGTCGTCGGCTCATCGAGAATATAAATTGTTTTCCCGGTCGAACGTTTATGCAGCTCGGATGCCAGCTTGACCCGTTGTGCTTCTCCGCCGGACAGTTCCGTCGCCGGTTGTCCGAGACGCATGTAGGTCAGACCAACGTCGGCAATCGTCTGCAGTTTCCGACTGATTTTCGGAATCTTTTCAAAGAATTCCAACGCATCTTCAACTGTCATCTCGAGCACATCGGCAATCGTCTTGCCTTTATATTTTACTTCCAGCGTTTCGCGGTTGTAGCGTTTGCCGTGACAGATTTCACACGGCACATACACATCCGGCAGGAAGTGCATCTCAATCTTGATGATGCCGTCGCCGCGGCAGGCCTCGCAACGTCCGCCTTTGATGTTGAAGCTGAAGCGGCCTTTTTTATACCCGCGAAGTTTTGCTTCGTTCGTCGAGGCAAAGACGTCGCGGATATCGTCAAAGACGCCGGTATACGTCGCCGGGTTCGAACGTGGTGTCCGACCGATCGGTGACTGATCGATATCGATGACTTTATCGATTTGGTCGAGTCCGGAAATTCCTTTATGGGCGCCCGGTTTTTCCTTCGCCCGGTTCATCTCATGGGCAATCGTCTTGTAGAGTATCTCATTGATCAACGTCGATTTCCCGGAACCGGATACCCCGGTCACGGCGACGAACAAACCAAGCGGAATGTCGACATCGACGTTTTTCAAATTGTTTTCCGACGCTTTGTGAATCCGTAACGCCCGACCGTCCGGTTGTTTCCGTTCAGACGGGACGGGAATGAATTTCTTGCCGGATAAGTATTGTCCCGTCAAAGAATTCGGATCCTGCATCAGTTCTTCCGGACGTCCCGCTGCCGTGACGAATCCGCCGTGGTCACCGGCTCCCGGTCCGATATCAATCAGGTAGTCCGCTGCCATCATTGTATCCTCATCATGTTCGACGACAATCAACGTGTTTCCGAGATCGCGCATCGTCTTCAACGTATTGATCAAGCGGTCGTTATCGCGTTGGTGGAGTCCGATTGACGGTTCATCCAAGACGTAGAGAACTCCTGTCAGCCGGGAACCGATTTGTGTCGCCAGACGAATCCGTTGCGCTTCCCCACCGGATAATGTTCCGGCGGCACGCGAGATTGTCAGATAATCAAGGCCGACGTTTTCGAGGAATGAAGACCGTTCATGAATTTCGCGGACGATCATCCGCGAAATCGTCTGATCCTTCTCCGATAGTTTGCTTGGTAACTCTTCAAACCAGACGACAGCTTGTTTGACGGACATCTTCGTCACATCACCGATGTGGATTCCTGACACTTTGACTGCCAATGATTCGCGTTTCAAGCGGTGTCCTTTACACGTCGGACAGGCTTTTTTCGCCATGTACCCTTCCATCTGTTCCCGGATGTAGTCGGACGATGTCTCTTTGAAGCGTCGTTGTAAATTGTTCAGGACACCTTCAAAGAATAATGACGTATTGCGGACCATCCCAAAGTCATTTTCATAACGGAACTGGATTTCTTCCTTCGTGCTACCGTTCAACAGAATATCGCGGTGTTCGTCCGACAGCTGTTCGAACGGTGTATCCATGTCGATGTTGAAGTGGCTGCAGACAGCCGCAAGCAACTGCGGATAATATTGTGAACTGGTTGGTTCCCAGGCGATGATCGCCCCTTCGTTCAACGATTTATCCGGATGCGGTACAACGAGATCCACGTCGACTTCGAGTTTCGTCCCGAGTCCGTCACACGATGTACAAGCTCCGAACGGCGAGTTAAACGAAAACATCCGTGGTTCGAGTTCTCCGATTGAAAAACCGCAGATCGGGCAGGCATGATGTTCGCTGAACAACAGTTCGTTTCCATCCATCGTATCGACGATGACACGACCGTCCGCAAGACGAAGTGCCGTCTCGAGCGAATCCGCGAGGCGGGCTTCCACATCCGGACGGACAACGACCCGGTCGACGACAACTTCGATCGAGTGTTTTTTATTTTTCTCGAGTTCGATGTCATCTGTCAAATCGATCGTTTCGCCATCAACGCGAACACGGACGAACCCTTCTTTTTTCAGGTCTTCGAAGACTTTGACATGGGCGCCTTTGCGGCCGGAAATGATCGGTGCGAGAATCTGCAGACGGCTGCGCTCCGGCAGTTCCATCACCTGGTCGACCATCTGACTGATCGTCTGGCTTGAGATTTCAATCCCGTGATTCGGACAAATCGGTTTTCCGATCCGGGCATAGAGCAGACGGAGATAGTCATAGATTTCCGTAACCGTCCCGACCGTCGAACGCGGGTTTTTACTGGTCGTCTTTTGGTCAATCGAAATGGCCGGACTGAGTCCTTCGATCGCATCGACGTCCGGTTTGTCCATCTGTCCTAAAAACTGGCGGGCATAGGCGGACAGACTTTCGACATACCGCCGTTGTCCTTCCGCATAAATCGTATCAAATGCGAGAGACGATTTCCCGGACCCGGATAAGCCTGTCAGGACGACAAGCTGATCGCGCGGGATTTCGACATCGATGTTTTGTAAGTTATTGACACGAGCGCCCTTGATGATGATCTTGTTCTTTTTTTCTGCCAACTTAGGCACCTGCTTTCAATTCTAAGATAAGGTCACGCAATTCAGCTGCCCGTTCAAACTGCATGTCTTTCGCCGCTTGACGCATCTCTTGATCGAGTTGTTCGAGCAACGTTTCGCGTTCCGGTTTTTTCAGTTTGTTGAACTTTTCGAGTTTTTCGACTGTATCGTCGCTCTCGATCGTCGTACTGATGACACCACGGACATCCTTTTGAATCGTTTTCGGCGTGATACCGTGTTCTTTATTAAAGGCGAGCTGAATGTTGCGCCGCCGTTCCGTTTCATCAATCGCTCGCTGCATCGAGTCGGTCATCTTATCGGCAAACAGAATGACGTGCCCTTCCGAGTTTCGGGCTGCCCGACCGATCGTCTGAATCAGTGACCGTTCCGAACGCAGGAATCCTTCCTTGTCGGCATCAAGTATCGTCACGAGTGAGACTTCCGGAATATCCAGTCCTTCCCGCAACAGGTTGATCCCGACGAGGACATCGTATTTCCCGAGCCGTAAATCGCGGATGATTTCAATCCGCTCAAGCGTCTTGATTTCCGAGTGCATGTAGTTGACCTTAACGCCATGCTCCTTCAGATAATCCGTCAAATCCTCCGACATTTTTTTCGTCAATGTCGTCACGAGCACTCGTTCATTTTTCGCGACACGTTCGCGGATGTTATCCATCAAGTAGTCGATTTGACCGGTAATCGGATGAATCTCGATCGTCGGATCAACGAGTCCGGTCGGACGGATGATTTGTTCGACCATCTCTTTTGTATGTTCGATTTCGTAAGGACCGGGTGTCGCCGAGATATAAATCGCTTGGCTAACCTTTTCCTCAAATTCCTCGAACCGGAGCGGCCGGTTGTCCTTCGCTGACGGCAGACGGAAGCCGTGGTCGACGAGGACTTGTTTCCGGGCCTGGTCCCCGTTGTACATCCCGCGGATTTGCGGCAACGTCACGTGCGACTCATCGGCGACCAGTAAAAAGTCTTTCGGGAAGTAATCGATCAACGTGTACGGTGTCGAGCCCGGGGGCATTAAGTTCAAGTGACGGGAATAGTTTTCGATCCCCGAGCAGTAACCCATCTCGCGCATCATCTCAAGGTCATAATTCGTCCGCTGTTCGAGCCGCTGGGCTTCGAGCAGCATACCGTCTTCCCGCATCTTCGCGAGTTGCGTTTCGAGCTCAGCCTCAATGTTCGTAATCGCTTTTTGCAGACGGGTATCCCCCGTCACGAAGTGGGATGCCGGGAAAATCGATATGTGTTCCCGGTCGGCAATGATTTCCCCTGTCAATGGGTCCATATCACGGATTCGTTCAATCTCATCTCCGAAAAATTCGATCCGGACACACTGTTCATCGCGGGACGCCGGGAAGATTTCAACGACATCCCCCCGAACACGGAACCGCCCGCGCT
Source organism: Exiguobacterium sp. s138 (assembly GCF_018618775.1). Lineage (NCBI taxonomy): Bacteria > Bacillati > Bacillota > Bacilli > Caryophanales > Exiguobacterium > Exiguobacterium sp. s138. The sequence goes on from NZ_JACSMW010000003.1 coordinate 180,930, forward strand.
GGAAATCGATATCATTTCGTTCATATTGAATGTCGATCAGACGACGCAACATCTCGTTTCGTCCCATCTCGTTTCCGACACGCAACGACAGCACGTGGTTGTTGTACTCTTCCGGATTACCGAGACCATAGATACACGACACCGACGCGACAATCAGGACGTCTTCCCGTTCGAACAGGGAAGCTGTCGCCGAGTGACGCAGCTTGTCAATCTCATCGTTGATTGATGAGTCTTTTTCGATGAACGTATCTGTCGACGGTACATAGGCTTCCGGTTGGTAATAATCATAAAAGCTGACGAAATATTCGACCGCGTTATTTGGGAAGAACTCTTTGAACTCCGAATACAGCTGACCGGCAAGCGTCTTATTGTGTGCCAAGACCAGCGTCGGCTTCTTAATCTCTTTGATGACGTTCGAGACGGTAAAGGTTTTCCCTGTCCCTGTCGCGCCGAGCAACGTCTGATGGCGTTCACCGTTCTTGACGCCTTCAATCAATTTTTTAATCGCTTCCGGCTGATCGCCACCCGGTTCAAATGGTGATACTAACTCAAAATCCATCGTATTCTTCCCCCTCATCCAGTTCACAAAATCTATTTTTATTGTACCACTTTACGAACAAATATTCGACTTTGAAGTGCTCCTCTTAGAAGTTACCCGTTTTTCGCCAAAAGAAAAAGTCCAGCCCGTAGGCTGAACTGTTTTTTGAGCTGGATTTTGATTTTGACTCACTGAAGCGTCCGGATTTTCGTCCGTTTGTTACCGGGCTCACTGACGAACAAAATCCCGAGATCGTGATGATCCTGTTCATAAAAGGCCCGCTGTGCGAACCGGACGTCTCCGTTATGATTCATGACTTCGAGACGCAGGTACGGTTTATGTTTTTGAATCGCTTCATAAAACGATTTCTCCGACTCGACGAACTCTCCGTTGACTTTATAGATTGCTTCACCCGGAACAAGCCCCATCTCGGAAGCCGGTTTCTCCGGTAACGTTCCGAGAATGACGACGCCACGTTTACCGTTCAGGAACAACGGGGTCTGGGACCGATTAAGTCGTTTCGTCCGCTGATGCAGAATCAGGTGAATCATGAGCAGGACCGGCAACCCGTACAACCAGATGTCCTGTCCGGTCAGGAAGGCGCCTGCCGCGAGCACGACAGACAACAGGAACGTGATCAGCCGCCCTTGGATCAGGGGACGGATCAGCTGGTCCGGCAACTGGCCGGTAAAGAGGAAACTGAAGCCGATCGGCAGGAACAAGACAATCGGAACGAATTCCGGAAACGACCATTGCGGAATCAAGACTTCGAGACTGCTTCCCGGCACGAAGACGATGAGTGGAATCAGCCACAGTTTGTTGGACGACAGCCCGCCGATGTAACGTCCCCGTTTCGATAAGACGAGCGACGGCGATAAATTCTTTTTCCCCCGCCAGATCAGCAACAGCAATTCGGCACCTAACGACAGGGTCGCAAGCAGCATCCAATCGCTGACGCTGACATCGCGGAGACCTTCAATCCGGTCACTCGTCATGAACCAGGTGAGACCTACCAGGATGACAAGCGGTCCGAGCGGTAAATTGAAGCGGATGATACCTGTCAACAAAATCAGGAACGTCAACACCATGAAGGCAATCAGAAACTCTGACGAGACCGTCAATGTCAGACTTACACTGATGACGGATAAGACAAGACCAACGACGAAGCCTGGAACAAGCGTTTCGAAGACATCGGTCCGTTTGCTACGCGTGCGTGAGCGGAACAGATTCCGTTCGCGTTTGACACGTCGCATACTGAGTAAAAAACTGACTAGAATTGCTAACCACAAGATTGGACTAGCGAAGAGACTAATCACTGTCCAACCGATTCCATCGAGTAATTCCACGCCCATTCAGACCTCTTTCTGTAAGTTATTGTGCAGCGACTTCCAACGCCTTGATACGCTGGACATCATTTTTTTCGTCTTCCAGTTTCTTCAGGAGACGCGTTTCCATCTCGGAAGCCGTCACCTGATCGATTTTGCCGGTCACCTCAAGCTTCGCGTCTTTTTGGAGACGCTCGACCGCCTGTTTCATCGTATCGCCAAAGTAACCGTCCTGTCCTTTCGGATCAAAACCGATCGCTTCAAGAACCAGGTGTGCGTTTTCGACAGGCTTGCCGTAATCTCCAGTCGCCAGCGTCTTGTCATCCGTCAAAATCTTCGTGACGTTAAAGTAATCCGGCTGTTTGACTTCGACCGTCGGCTTGACGCCTTTTTTATGAATCCAGTTGCCGTCCGGTGTCAGCCATTTATTCGTCGTCAGCTTCAAATCACTGCCGTCTTTTAAATCATAAGCGCTTTGGACGATTCCTTTTCCGAACGATTTCGTCCCGACCACTTCGGCACCGGCGCCTTCTTTTAATCCGGCGGCCAGAATTTCCGAAGCCGAGGCCGATCCGCTGTCTTCAAGGACAACGAGCTTATAAGGTTTCTTCTCGTCCGCTTTCCCGAATTCCTGCGTCCGTTCCCCTTTGTTGTCCTCTACCTGGAAAATCGGTGTCTCTTTCGGAATGAACGGCGCAATCATTTGCGAGACGGCCGTCAGCAGCCCGCCCGGATTTCCCCGGACATCGATGACGAGTCCATCAATGTTTTTCTCCTCGAGCGCTGCGAGTTGTTCCTCGAACTCTTTTGCCGTCGGATCCGAGAATTGCGTCACCTGAAGGACACCAATCGTCTTGCCGTTGACTTTTTCCGTCTTCGAATAGACGGTTTCAATCGGAATCGTATCGCGGACGATTGAAATCTTCATCGGATCCTGTCCGCCGCGTTGAATCGTCAAGACGACTTTCGTCCCTTTTTCGCCGCGGATTTTCTTGACCGCTTGATCCGTTTTCTGTCCTTTTGTTGATTTACCGTCAATTTCTAAAATAATATCCCCCGGTTTGATACCGGCTTTTTCAGCGGGCGATCCCTTGATTGGTGAGACGATGACAATCGATTCGCCTTTTTGTTCGAGGGTCGCACCGATTCCTTCGAATGAAGACGACAAATTCGTGTTGAACGATGCCGTTTCCGATTCGTCCATGTAGACGGAATACGGATCGTCGAGGACTTCCGTCATTCCCGTCAGTGCCCCTTCGAGCAACTCCTGATCCGTCACGTCCTCGAGATAATTTTGGGAAATCATCTGTCTGACCTGATCAATTTTTTTCCAATCTCCCGTTGCGTTAGACGAAGAACTCGTCGCCACTGAATCCGTTCCACCTGCCGCTAACATCCCGACAGCCCCTGCTCCAAGACCCAAACCAAACGTACTGACCGCTATGACGGCCGTTGTCGATTTTTTCACGCGTAATTCCTCGTTTCTGGTGTAAACCTGCTATTTTTTTCAGTATAGCAAAAAAAGATAGGTTACCCTATCTTTTCGTCAGTCGCTCGTTGAAGTTATAAGATGTACGATGCCGGATCAACCGCATTTGGTTGTCCGACGGCCCACTCACCGCGATGGATCTCAAAGTGGAGATGCGGCCCTGTCGACCAGCCGGTTGAACCGAGTTTGCCGACGATATCCCCCGGCATGACCGTTTGTCCCGCCTTGACCGAAACCGAATCGAGATGACCGTAAACCGTCGTCCAGACTCTCCCGTCAATCAGGTGTGTAATCATGACGACATTTCCATAGCCGGTCGCACTGCCGGCCCGGAGGACAATCCCGCCGGCCGCTGCTTTAATCGGGGTTCCTTTGGCATTAACGAGATCCAGTCCGGTATGCCGTTCCGACTTCCCGGTCAACGGGTTGTTGCGGGGACCGAAGGGTGACGAGACGTAGCCGGTCACAGGCAACAGGAACGGTTTGACCGACGTGCTGGGACTAGATGTCGCCGGTTGGGACGGGGCTTCCGTCACCGGTTCCGAAGCTGTCGGTGGACGGGTCGTTGGCTGCTTTTGTTCTTGCTGTTCTTTGTCTGCTTTTTCTTTTGCTTCCTGCTCCGCCTGACGCTGTGCTTCTGCCTCTGCTTCCCGGGCAGCAGCTTCTGCCGCTCTCTGTGCCGCTTCCGCCCGTTCTTTCGCTTCCTGTTGGGCCTTGAGTTCGGCTGCCCGCAACTCTTCCAATTGACGGCTGATCAGGCGTTGTTGGTCTTCAAGGATCGCCGCTTCTTCCGCTTTCGTAAACTGCTCTTGTTGCAACTGTTTGACCTGGCTGTTCAACCGGACGACCAACGTCCGTTTGATTTCCGATTCCGCGATGATCCGGGTCTGCAGAATCAGCAGTTTCCGTTGCTCTTTCTTTAATTGTCCGAGAACCAGTTCCTGTTCGGACCGTTGTTCGGTTAATTGTTTGACGTTTGCCTGATACGTCTGCAGGACGCCGTCATCCTGCTTGATGATTTCACTGACAGTGCTGAAACGCGAAATCAGATCTCCAAAATCCTTTGCGTCGAGCAGTACTTCGATGTATTTGACGTCGCCGTCTCGTTGAACGGACCGCAGACGGTCTCCGATCAACTTTTCCTGCGCCCGGAGTTTTGATTCGGTTTGACCGACGGCACGGGTGACAGTCGCCAGTTCTTCTTTGGCAACAGAAACAGCCGCCTGTTGATCCGCAATCTTACTCGCTAAATCTTCCAGACGGCTGTTGACTTCATCAAGACGCGCTTTTGCTTCCTTGCGCTCCTGTTTCGTCAAGACTAACTTCTCCGATGTCTGATTCTGCGATTGTTCCGTCTCTTGCAGACGGGACTCGACCTCCTGTTGTTCCTTCAACAAATCTTCCTTGGACGTTGCCTGAACGGACACACTTGAACCAATCAATGCCAAGCTTAGGACGGTGGAACAGAATCGGACCTTCATGAGAAGCATCTCTCCTCTATCTTTTATTTGATTTTTAGAATTTAGATCTTCAAGAAGCGGCCAAGTGACGTCGTTGATCCCCAGACACCGATGAAAGCACCGAGTGCAAGCAGAATGACAGACACTTGAATCGACAGTTCACCGGGTGGAATCAAGGTGAAAATCGACGCATTCAAGGATACGAGTTGCGGTTGCAACGCATTGTACGTCACTTCATAACCGAAGTAGACGACAGCAATCGGGATTAACGCCCCGAGGACACCCATCAACAGTCCTTCGATGAAGAACGGAGCACGGATGAAGCCGTTTTTTGCACCGACGAGGCGCATGATTTCAATCTCACGGCGACGTGAGAAAATCGTAACCTTGATCGTATTCGAAATGAGGAACATCGCCATGAATGTCAAACCGACAATCAGGATGATACCGCCGATCCGAACCCCTTCAAGGAAGTTGAACATCTTCTCAACATAATCTTCGCCATATTCGACACTATCTATATTTTCCATTTTTTTGACTGTATTTGCAATAGTTTCTGTCTCATTTGGTGAAGTTGCCTTGACGATATACCGGTCGTGGAGCGGATTATCCTTCTCAACTGACTGGTAGGCTTGCGATCCTTCGCCAAGCTGTTCCTTGAAGCGGTCCAGTTCTTCTTCTTTTGAGCTGTAACGAACAGATTCAACACCAGGCATCTGTTCTAGTTTTTTTCCAACTGCATCGATTTTTGCCTGATCGGACTCTCGTTCGACGAACACCTGGATTTCGACGTCTTTTTCGACGTTATCGGAAATCTTGTTGACGTTGAACATGACCATGGCAAAAATGCCAACGAGTAATAAGGTCACGGTAACGGCACTGACGGAAGCGAATGTCATCCAGCCGTTTCGGACGAGACCTTTTGCCCCTTCCCGTAAATGACGGAATCCATTAAACTTCATAGCCGTACATTCCTTTCTCTTCGTCTCGGACGATTTTTCCACCGTCAATCGCAAGGACGCGATGACGCATCTTATTGACGATATCTCGGTTGTGTGTCGCCATTACGACCGTTGTCCCACGGCGATAAATCTCTTCAAACACTTCCATGATCTCCCATGCTGTATCCGGGTCGAGGTTTCCGGTCGGCTCATCGGCGATGACGAGTGACGGACGATTGACAATGGCTCTCGCAATCGAGATCCGTTGCTGTTCTCCACCGGATAATTCATCAGGATAGTTCCGTTCCTTGTGCTTCAGTTTTACGAGTTCGAGTACTTCAAGCACTTTCTTGCGGATCTGAGATTTGTCTTCACCGACAACTTCAAGGGCGAACGCGACGTTTTCATAAACCGTCAAGGACGGGAGTAGTTTAAAGTCTTGGAAGATGACGCCGATTTGGCGACGAAGTTCGGGGATTTGGCGGTTTTTCAACTTACCTACTTCAATTCCTTTAAATAAAAACGAACCGCTTGTCGGACGTTCTTCGCGATACATCATTTTCATGAATGTCGATTTCCCGGCTCCGGATGGACCAACGATATAGACGAATTCGCCTTGGTTGATCGTCAAATTGACTTCACGAAGTGCCGTGACACCGTTCGGATAAATTTTGCTGACTTGTTGCATCTTGATCACTTACTTCACATCCTTACTTGATTACTGATGCTGATCAGATAGGTCTTAACGCCTACCGACCCCCATTATAACAGGCAACAATTTTTAAGCACATTACAATCAAATGTCATTTCCGGCTGATTTACATAAAAAAAGGGAGCCGGACAGCGAACATTTGTCATGTTCGTCATCTCTAGCCCCATACTATCACATAATTATTTTTTGTCAGCTAACCAATCCGCAACGGCAACGATTTCTTTGTCGTCTTTCAGGATACCGGCTGGCATTTGCCCTTTACCGTTTTTGATGATTTTTTGAATTTCTTCCGAAGAATATTTCGCTCCGACTTTCGTCAAATTCGGTCCGACATTTCCCTCGAGATTATTCCCGTGACACGAAGCACAGTTGTTGGCGAAGATTTTTTCAGCGTCAACTGCTGTTTCTGTTTTTGACGAATCATCGCTCATCGTCGACTCGTCTTTTGATGTATCAGACGAACTTGAATCGTCACTGCCGCATGCACCGAGTACAAGCGTCGCACCGAGTCCGGCTGCGAGTAAAAGGTTTTTCAGTTTCATTCTTATTCCCCCTTAGTTAAGTACAAAACGACATCGTTATCTATTAGAGTATAACCGTTATCCATACTTTCTAAGCGTGATTTCACAAAAACTTCACTCTTTCTAAACGTTTACGGCACATTCCGGTAACGTTTGTCGTCCGAGAAACCGAGCCCGAGCACTTCATGGGCCTCGCTGACGACCAGAAAAGCGTTCGGGTCGATATGTTTGACGATTTCTTTAAGCGTCGTGATTTCCCCTTGGCGGACGACGACCATCAGCATCGGTTTGCGCGTCCGAGTAAATGCACCGGCGGCCTCGATTTCCGTCGCTCCCCGGTCGAGCGTCTGGAAAATCTCTTTAACAAGCGCTTCCCGTTGATCGGAAATGATATAGGCCAGCTTATCGTTCGTGATACCGAGTTGCACGACATCAATCATCTTGATCGTAATGAACAAGGCGACGAGGGCATACAAACCGATTTCGAGCGAAAAGATGATGGCAGCACTGATGACGATCGTCCCGTCGAGCAATGCGATACAGAAATGGAGCGGGATTTTCGTGAAGCGATGCAGAATCTGGGCAATCAGATCCATCCCGCCGGTCGAGGCACGGGCTTTAAAAATCAGACCAAGACCGATCCCGACGCCGGCTCCGCCGAAAATCGCAGCAAGCATCGGATTCATTGTCGCTGCCGGCACCTCGAACCGTTCATAAACCAAGATGACGACCGGTAAAAAAATGGAGCCGACAAGCGATTTGACACCGAAGCCCATTCCGAGAATCATCCAACCGATGGCTAGCAAAACGATATTCGCAATCAGCTGAAACAAACCCGGTGAAATTCCGAACAGATCGTTCAAGACGATCGACAGACCGCTGACGCCTCCAGAGGCCAACTGGTTCGGTGCCAAAAATAAACTGAAGGCACTGGCGACAAAGACTGAACCGAGTAATAAATACACATAGTCGCGGACGACTTCCTGACGTGTTGATGTCATAACGTTACATTTCCCCTTATATAAGTTCTACAACCCGTTTTTCATTTTAGCGGAAAAACAGAGGAGCGACTAGAAGGGCTGAGCAACTCGCAGTGGTTCTCTTATACCGCACTAAAGGGTTTCGAGTACCGGACTATCCCGGTGACTCCTTTTAATGCCTGCCGTTCAAGCGGCATGACCAGAAAGACGTCCGTCGGGACCGGGAACGGGGCTTCGATGCCGTAATCGACTGCCCGCTCGAATCCGAACTGCGGATAATAACTGTCATGACCGAGGACGACGATATGCGATTCACCGGCTTCCCGCGCATCTTCAATCACTTGACGGATCAATTCCGAGCCGATGCCTTTACGTTGCCAGTGTGGTTTGACACCGACCGGTGCTAACGCAAGCGACGGAATGTCCTCGATGTAAATCCGGCTCAGTAAAACGTGACCGACGATTTCTCCCTTATCGGTGACGGCGACGCGGCTGTAGTGCGGCAGCGACTCCTCCTCTTCCCGCAACGCTTCGACGAGATCGGCTTCCGTCCGTTGACCAAAGGCGGCTTGATGAACAAGCCGGATTCCGGCTGCATCCTTGAATATTTCTGTACGAATCTGCATCTGTTGCACTCCTTCAATCGAATTGGTAGAAAAAAACCGCCGACACAAAGGCCGACGGGATATCCACTTACATATTCATTAAGCGCAGGTACGCATCGATGAAGCCCATGATGTCCCCATCCATCGCGCCTTGCGTATTCCCGACTTCGTAGTTCGTCCGGTGATCCTTAACCATGCTGTATGGGTGGAAGACGTACGAACGAATCTGACTGCCCCAGGCGATATCTGATTTTTCGCCGCGGATTTCGTCGAGTTTCTTTTGTTTTTCTTCGATTTCACGTTGATAGAGTTTCGCTTTCAACATCTTCATTGCCGCTTCACGGTTCTTGATTTGTGACCGTTCCTGCTGACATGACACGACAACGCCTGTCGGAACGTGCGTAATCCGAACGGCAGAGTCCGTCGTATTGATGTGCTGTCCACCGGCACCGGATGCCCGGTACGTATCGACACGCAAGTCTTCCGTGCGGATCTCGATATCGATATCATCATTGAATTCCGGCATGACGTCACATGACACGAACGACGTATGGCGACGGCCTGACGAGTCGAACGGAGAAATCCGAACGAGACGGTGAATCCCTTTTTCCGCTTTCAAATACCCATAGGCATTGTGCCCCTGGATCCGGAGCGTGACCGATTTAACACCGGCTTCGTCACCCGGCTGATAGTCCATTGTTTCGACTTTCCAGCCCTGCTTGTCACAAAAACGTTGGTACATCCGCAACAACATTGATGCCCAGTCCTGTGACTCGGTTCCGCCGGCGCCCGGGTGCAATTCGAGAATCGCGTTGTTCGCATCGTATTCGCCGTTCAACAGGATTTGCAGTTCGAACTCATCAAATTTCTTTTTGATGTCGCCGAGTTCCGACTCCAGTTCTTCCTGGAGTTCAACGTCCGGCTCTTCTTTAATCAATTCGTACGTCAAGACGATGTTTTCGTGACCGTCCGCGAGGTGCTGGTATTTATCGACCATCGCTTTCAGACCGTTTGATTCGTCGATGACTTTTTGAGCCGACTCCTGATTGTTCCAGAAGTCCGGGTACGTCATCTCGTTTTCAAGCTCCTCGATGCGTGAGATCTTCGTCTCGAGATCGAGTGATGCTTTGTATTCATCGAGTTTCTTTTCCATCCACTCGGCGGTATTGCGTATTTCTGCTAATTCCATTGTGTTCCACCTTCTCTTTCCGTCAAAAGAGGCAGGAATCTCCCGCCTCTTTCAGCCGCTTCGTCACTTATGCCTGACGGCCGTGACAGTTCTTATATTTTTTACCGGATCCGCACCAACATGGGTCGTTACGTCCGATTTGTTCATTTGGATTTTTTCGGACCGGTGCTTTCTTGACGACCTTGTCCTCTTTACCGGAAACGGCGACTTCGTCTTTAACGACTTTTTCGCGTTTCAGATTCGGATCAAGATCCGCCCGGAGAACGAACTGTGTTACTTCTTCCGCAATCGCTGCGTTCATCGTATCAAACATCATCGAACCTTCCGATTGATACTCACGAAGTGGATCGTTTTGACCGTAAGCGCGTAAGTGAATCCCTTCACGCAATTGATCCATCTGATCGATATGGTTCATCCAGTGCTGGTCGACGGCGCGGAGGACGATGACTTTCTCGAACTCGTCAAACGCTTCAGCCGGCACTTCCGAGCGTTTGTGCTCGTAATGGGCAAAAGTCCGTTCTTTTAACAGTTCGATGATTTCTTCGCGTTCCTTGCCGAACAGATCCTGCTCGGAGACTTTTTCTTCGAGCGCAAGTGTCTGGTTGGCCCACTCCGCTAATGCAGCGATGCTCCACTCTTCCGGAACGAACTCGATTGGCGTGTACTGATGGACACCCGCTTCAATCGTCTGTTCGACCATCGGACGGACGATGTCAGAAACCGACTGGGCATCAAGAATCGCAGCCCGGTCCGCGTACATGACTTTCCGTTGATCGGCCATGACGTTATCGTATCCGAGAACCTGTTTCCGCGCATCGAAGTTATTTCCTTCGACCCGTTTTTGAGCCGATTCAACGGCACGTGAAACCATCCGGCTTTCGATTGGTTGCGAATCATCCATTCCGAGACGATCCATCATCGATTGCAGCGAATCCGATCCGAAACGACGCATCAATTCATCTTCAAGTGACAGATAGAACTGGGATGCCCCCGGATCTCCCTGACGTCCGGCACGACCACGGAGCTGGTTATCGATCCGGCGGGATTCGTGACGTTCCGTCCCGAGGATGTAAAGACCACCTTTTTCGATGACACCTTGTCCGAGCTTGATGTCGGTACCACGACCGGCCATGTTCGTTGCGATCGTGACCGCGTTCGGTTGTCCCGCATTCTCGATGATTTCCGCTTCACGCGCATGGTTTTTCGCGTTCAAGACTTCATGGCGGATGCCACGTTTCTTGAGGATGCTGCTGAGCAACTCTGACGTCTCGACGGCAACCGTACCGACGAGGACCGGTTGTCCTTCGCGGTGGGCACGTTCGATTTCGTCTGCGACTGCAGCAAACTTCCCGTTCATCGTCTTGAAGATCAAGTCAGCCCGATCATCCCGGACGATTGGTTTGTTCGTCGGAACCGGTACGACGTGCATGTTATAGATGTTACGGAATTCTTCTTCCTCGGTTTTCGCTGTCCCGGTCATCCCGGCAAGCTTCGTGTACATCCGGAAGAAGTTTTGGTACGTGATCGTCGCAAGTGTCATCGATTCGCGTTGAATCTCGACGCCTTCCTTCGCTTCAATCGCCTGGTGCAGTCCTTCCGAGTAACGGCGGCCTTCCATGACACGACCCGTGAACTGGTCAATGATCATGACTTCATCTTCACGAACCATGTAATCGACGTCCCGGTGCATGACCGAGTTGGCACGGAGCGCCAGGCTCAAGTGGTGGTTAAGAGCGATGTGATCGAGCGCAAACAGGTTATCGATGCCGAAGTATTTTTCAGCACGGTCGATTCCCTGTTCCGTCAGCAATACACTTTTCGTCTTGATGTCGACCGTATAGTCTTCATCTGCTTTCATCATTTTCGCAAACATATCGGCTTGCGAATAAAGCGCTGTTGATTTTTCGGCAGAACCGGAGATGATCAACGGTGTCCGTGCTTCATCGACGAGAATCGAGTCGACTTCATCGACAACAGCGAAGTAAAGCGGACGCTGGACACGGTCTTCTTTATAGAGGACCATGTTGTCACGCAAGTAATCAAAACCGAACTCATTGTTCGTTCCGTATGTGATGTCACAGCTGTACGCCGCTTGTTTTTCCTGGCGTGACATGCTCGACAAGTTCAGACCAACCGATAAGCCGAGTGCTGCGTAAAGAGGTTCCATGATGTCCCGGTCACGTTTCGCCAAGTATTCGTTGACGGTGATGACGTGAACGCCGTTGCCGGCGAGGGCATTCAAATAGACGGGAAGTGTCGCGACAAGCGTTTTCCCTTCCCCGGTTTTCATTTCGGCGATATCGCCGTTGTGCAAGACGTATCCACCAATCAATTGGACACGGTAATGACGCATCCCGAGGACACGTGTTGAAACTTCGCGACAGACCGCAAAAGCTTCCGGTAAAATATCATCGAGGTCTTCCCCGTTCTCAAGACGAGTCCGGAATTCGACCGCTTTTCCTTCTAATTCCTGATCCGATAAGGCAGCGACTTGTGCCTCAAATGATTCCACGGCATCCGCCGCTTTTTCTGCTTTTTTCAGAACACGTTTCGTCGGTGCGAATAACTCTTTTAGAAAATTAGCCATGCCTTACAGTCCCCTTACTTCGAACGATTCTTTAAACGAACAGAATTCCGAGATTTTTCCTTTATTCAGTGTACCGAATACGCCGTCAAATTTCAACAAGCGGAGCGACTGCGTCTTATGAAATACAACTTTAGTCTGAGACATGTTCTATTCACAAATAGTTTTTTATCATACCAAAAGAGGACTTACTCCGGAGAGTAAGTCCTCTGTAGATTCATTATTCTGGTTCAATCAAGCCGTAACGGCCATCTTTCCGACGGTAGACGACGTTCGTGTTACCCGTTTCCGCGTCTGAGAAGACGAAGAACGTGTGACCGAGCATGTCCATTTGAAGAATCGCTTCTTCCGTGTCCATCGGTTTGAGTGTGAAACGTTTTGTCCGAACGAGTTCGAGTTCCGCTTCATCCTCTTCGTAGACAGGTGCTTCTGCCTCCGGTCCTTCGAGCGTTTTGAAGTACTCTCCAATACCGCCGTCTTTGGCACGGCCTCTCCGGTTGATTTTCGTTTTATGTTTCCGGATTTGACGTTCGAGCTTATCGACGACGAGGTCGATTGCTGCGTACATGTCGCCATTGACATCCTCTGCCCGCAGCAAGAGGTTTGGCATTGGAATCGTCACTTCGACTTTTTGTTTCTCATTGTTGACTTTGAGATTGACATAAGCCGTTTGCGCTTCCGTAGGAGTTGTGAAATAACGAGTTAACTTTTCAAGCTTTTTCTCGACGTAGTCCTTGAGAGCATCTGTGACGTCCAAGTTTTCACCGCGAATGTTGTAGATCATGTAAACTCCTCCTTAAGTAACCGGTTGAACCTATGAATTCGTCATCGTTTCAGTCGTTTCCTTCTGAAGATTCAAAATTCTTTTGGTTCGTAATTATTATACCACGATAAGCCCTGCAAGGAAATGAAAACGGTGACATTCTGTTGAACGTCTCCTGCTAAACTTAGCGTACTATAATAGTTGTTGCCTGTTGATATTAGCGTATATACCCTTAACAAATTGAGATGAAACAAAAAAACCGCTTTTAGGAGATTCCTAAAAACGGTGGTGGCTGCTAACGGAATTACAGTTTCGAGACGTTTGCCGCTTGCGGGCCACGATCGCCGTCGACGATTTCGAATTCTACTTCTTCGCCTTCTTCAAGTGATTTGTAGCCATCTGCTTGAATTGCCGAGAAGTGGACGAAGACGTCTTTTGCATCCGATGTCTCGATGAAGCCGTAACCTTTTTCAGCATTAAACCATTTTACTTTACCTTGTTCCATTCGAATTCACGTTCCCTTCGCAAACTGGATTGCGAGAGCAAGCTCTCTACCGAGTATACTATCAAAAGAAGCAATTATTGACAATTAAAAATTCTGATTAATTTGAATTAAATATTCAATTGAATTAAATTTCCTTATGTATTGCTCTATTTTTCAAAAAATTACATTGTCATTACAGGTGTAGTATTGTATTATATCGTTAGTAATTACCTATTTTATCCATTGTCCTATCTAAGGAGGATGTAGTCGAATGCGACCATTCCATAATGACGAAAAGTATCGAATCACGAAACGGACCGTTGCGATCTTACCGTGCTATGACATGATGAAACAATCCATCATCGTCTTAGAAGACGGATCAACGATCATGACACCGCTTCGTCCGTATCAACTCCTGCAGCTCTCTTGCAGACAGTACAACAGTTCCATCGAGGAACGGATCGTCACCGCCAAACGTGTCGCTTCCGTGAAAGGAAAAGTCCCTGTCGTCATCGAACCGACACTCGGTCTCGTCTTTTTCCCTACCAAATCACCAAAACGTGATGATTGCGAGTGGTACGCCTGGAGCCACATGTCCGAAGTCATCGAGGAAGACGGACAGACTAAACTCAAAACTCGTAACGGCATGATCCTTCCCGTAAACGCCTCTCCTTACATCGTCCGCAACCAAATGAAAGCAACCGGCGAGCTGATGGCTCGTTACCAGCAATTGAACGCGATGACATTAGAGGACCGCTTTAATGCAATCAAATCGTAAAAAAAATGGGTTGGGCGATGATTTCGCTCAATCCTTTTTTGTTTGTGCCGATATATAATAAGATGAAGAATTTTTCAAGAAAGGAGGTTCATCGATGAATATCCAGATGAATCCAGCAAGTCCGACCCGTTCCGCCCCCACGACCACCTTATCGGAGACGAAAACATACAGCGGGACCGTCCTCGAAAAGACGGGTCCGAATACAGCTCTCGTCCAGGTCGGCCGCGAAAAGGTCGAGATGACCTTCACCGGTGATGTTCCGGAAGGCACGTTTCAATTCCAGGTCAAAGGCCAAACGACAGAAGGTTATCTGATCGAACAGGTGACAGAGCAGACCGAGCCCGATGTACCGGTGACCGGACCAACGAAACCGGATTCGTCTGGTGTCGATGCGACCTTACTCGACAATCTACCACCGGAATTAAAACAGGCCGTCGCCCGGCTGCTTGCGACCGGTCAACTGCCGCAGACACCGGAAACGGTCGCCCGACTCGTCGCCGCCCTGCAAGGGACTTACAAGGACCTGGTCCTCCAGCTCATCACACGTCCGTCCGACAGTGCACTGCCGGCTGACGCCAACGTCCTGATCGCCCAGTTGCTCGGCTCAACCGATTCGTTAGTCGACGTCTTACCGGAACGGCAAGCGGTGATCGAGAAACCGACGCTCAGCAACGTCATCGCACTCGACGTCGCCCGCGCGACACTTCCGACACACCATGACATCGATCAGGCGACACCGGTCGCTCTCCGGCAAATCGCAGCACATGTTCCGGCAGACGTCCGACCGGACATCCTCGCCCGGATCGACCGCGGTGACCTGCCAGCGGTACGGGAACAACTCCGGTCTTATTTCCCAAGTGAACGACCGGTACTCGCGGAACGTCCGGCACCAAGTAAACTCGAACAATTGACGGCCGTCATCGCTCAGGCGCAAGCAGTGCCGACGGAAAAAACCATTCCGGCTCCGTCCGTCGCTCCCGTCCGGTCGAATTTGACGGTCATTGCTGAAGTGACACCACGGCTGGCCGAAGTGACAAATGATTTCCGCAGCCAACAGCGAACGATTGTTTCACAACTGCGGCAACTCGAACCGCTCGTCGAGGAACGGCCGCTCCAGATGGCCCAAGTCATTGAAAGTACGGCGAACCGGCTGCGGCAAACGTTCCAGCAGACGGACGCGATGTTACATACGAGCATGCGTGACGAAAAACAACTGATCCAACTGTTGTCAAAACTTGAACGGGGAACGGAACTGGCCCTGCTCGGACGCGGGACGGAAGCCAAAGCCGTCGTCCAGGAAGTCCGCCTGGCGCTCGAAGCATTCCGTTATGCTCCGGCAAACGTCCGGACCGCCTACTTACCGGAACTGAATCCGGGCTTGCGGCCGGCTGTCACCAATACGCAACAAACACCGGTCTTACCGCAAAGTCAACCGGCATCACCAAACCAACCGGCTTCAACCACACAACGACCGATTCCGTACGAACCGGGACAAAACAGTCCACGGGTTTTACAGGAGACGGTCCAAAAAACGCTTCAGTTACAAACGGCGGAGTTGAAACTCGCGACGCCGGCAGCGAATCCGGAAGCGGCGAAACTGCAAACGTTTCTGAACACGCAGCAACAGGTCAATAAACCGGATAACAACCAGCAACTGCAGCAACTATTGCTCGCCCTGCCCGTCCAGCTCGTCGAAGGGACGGCCGGACTGCACGTCCACTTACAAAATAAACGACCGGATGAAGTGATCGACTGGGAAAACAACACGTTGTACGTCCAACTTGAGACACCACGCCTCGGCGACATCGGTGTCCGCGTCGAAACGGTCAACCGGAAGATGCAGATTACGATTGAAAATGATTTCCCGCTCCTCGAGCGTCTCGCAACGCCGTTCCTCGAACGAACGACGGAAGCTCTGCAGGCGACCGGTTATCAGGACGTCCGGATCCGGTTTGATGCCTTTACGAAAGACCATGCGACACCGGAAACCGTCAAACCGGACGAAACACCAACCGGTTACGACTACCGGATTTAAGGAGGCCCTATGTACCAGAAAATTGACTTAAAACACCGGAAATCAGCGGCCGTCCTCCGGTACGATGAAGCGTCGGGGAATGCCCCGATCGTCGTCGCCCGGGCGACGGGTGCGGCAGCGGACCGGATTTTACAGGAAGCCCGGGCAAGCGGCGTAGCGATTGAACAGGATACGTCGTTGCTCGGTCATCTGCTTGACCTGGATCTCGGAACGGCGATTCCCCCGCAACTCTATGATGTGATGGCAGAACTTTTACTGTTGATTGAAGAACTCGATCACGCGAAAGGACGGAACACATGACCGAACAAGAACTGTATCAAATGACTCCCCAACAATTGACGGAGACGATGTTAGAAGGTCTCGTCTTTCAATATGAGCAGGCAATTACCGGTCGCGACGAGCGCCGGTTCGATACCGTCAACGTCCGTCTGCAAAAAGCCTACCAATTGCTTGAAAAACTGCAGGCCGGTCTGAACGACGAAGGCGGCATCATCACGGCCCAGCTCGATCAACTGTATTATTACTTAGCGGAACAGACGTTGCAGGCTTATCTTGAGCCGACACGCCTAGAAGAACTGTTACAACTGACGGAAGAACTGTTGGTCACCTGGCAAGCGGCCAGTCTGAAGAAAGACCGTCCCCTCGTCCGGGCGGCACACCATGAGCGTTACGAAGGGATGGACTATTAATGCGGATTTCAAACAATGTACAGGCTTTAAAAGCCTACCGAAACTTAAGTGTCAATCAGATGAACGTCAAGACGACGATGGATAAACTGTCGAGCGGTCAAAAGATCAACCGCGGTGCTGATGACGCGGCCGGTCTCGCAATTTCTGAAAAGATGCGGAACCGTCTTAAAGCGCTTGATAAAGCGGAACAAAACGTCCTCGACGGCATTTCGATGGTCCAGACGGTCGAAGGTGGACTCAGTGAAACGCACAATCTGTTGCAACGGATGCGGGAGCTGGCCGTTCAAGCCGGTAATGGAACACTTGCGACGGAAGACCGGACGGCGATCCAGGAAGAAATCAACCAGTTGACGAATGAAGTCTCACGGATTGCCGAGACAACCCAGTTCAACGGTAAAAAACTATTGACAGGCGGCTTCAGTACAGAAGACAATGCTGTCTTCATTCAGACGAATGCCGGGGCGAACGAAGGCATTTCTTTAACGATTGATGATATGCGTGCGCGCAACATCGGAATCAGTACGACCGTCAAACCAAATGCCGACGCCCGGGCACTCGATTATCCAAGCGTCAACACAACACCGGAATACGCGCTCAGCGTCATGACGAGCAGCGACGCCGATGAAGCTATCAGCCGTTATACACAGGCCATCGATACGATTTCCCAGCAACGGGCAAAACTCGGAGCAATCCAAAACCGGTTCGAAGCAACATCGTCCGTCCTCAGTGTCAGTAAAGAAAACCTGACGGCGTCTGAGTCACGCATTCGTGATACCGATATGGCGCGTGAGATGATGGAGTACGCGAAGTATAATATCCTCAATCAGTCGGGTATGGCGATGATCGCCCAGGCAAACGCCTTACCGCAAGGCGTCTTACAACTACTCAACTAATCAAAGGAGGAATCCCCGATGGACATCCGGCGCATCCAAGAAACAAGCCGCCTGCAGACACCGAAGACCGGACCACGTGAGGTCGAAGCATCGACGACGTTTTCTGCCTTGATGCAGGATAAGCGTGAACATAAAGGCTACGAACGTCTACAACAAAAGTTGATGCTCGTCGAAGAGCACGGTCAGTTGCTGGCGGAAAGCCAGACAATCGAACACCTCGAAGCTTATAAAGAAAAAATTAAGGACTTCTTAAAAGATGCCCTCGATCAGTCACAACAACTCGAAGAAAAGCGTGGCTTCAATCGCCGTGGACGAACGAAAATCTACAAGGTTGTCGAACAGGTCGATGCGAAGTTGCTGCAACTGACCGACAACGTCATTTCAGGCGAATCCCGTCGACTCGAGATTCTCGACCAGGTAGGTGAAATCAAAGGAATGCTCGTCAACGTTTTTGTCTAAATTCATCTTGAGGAGCACGTATCATGCCTGATCTTTATCTTAAAAAATGCCGTTGCCCCTACTGTCTCAAAGAAACGGAGACGAAACGTGTTCTGAGCCGCCATATTCGTGTCGAACACACCGATATGGATGGCTTCGTTCATTATCAGGGACCTAACGTCTATTTTTACGAACCCATCCAATGTAGCCACTGTCGTTTCATTTTCCATGAAGCGTTTGAAAAACTACGGCCTGATGTCCGAACGCTACTAGAAACGGACATCTTATCAATGCTTCCGGTCTTACCTTTCTCTGCAACAGAACGTTCTGTGAAACAGGTACTGTATCTATACAAACTATGTTTGTATATGGCACAAGTCACGTTACAAAAAGACAGCATCCAAGCGATGCTTGGTATTCGAATTTCATGGATGTATCGGTTGCTGGAAGATTTGGAACAGGAACTTTCTTGGACGATGCGATCTGTCCAAAAATACGAAACCATCTATTTAGAGTATTCGGATGCGGTCCGAACGGGTATTCCTCACGATGTCTTACTTTTACGGATCAGTGATTTGTATGCGACGTTAGGCGATACAGATAACGCCAAACAATGGTACGGTCTCATTTTCCAAAGTAAAACGGTTTCCGATCGAATTAAAAAAGAAGCCCGCGAGCACTGGGAACTGTACCGCGAACAACATCCCATTTAATTTTCTCCCCTGTTTGTCTGCGATGTGTTGGACGAAACAGGGGTTTTCTTTTTGGTTGACGAAATCCATACATATAAGACATCGAGGAAGGAGGCGAACACATGACGAGACCTTACGCAACCAGTCTTTATTTACTTGTGACCTATCTGATTCTAGCATTGACGTTTGACCAGACGTGGACCCATGCCATCGCCGGCAGTATTACCTTAATCGGCTTAAGTTTCTGTTCCTGGTCAGCGTTGGTTCATTTTTTAAGACGACCGAATCATCCGTACCGTAGAATCGGTCAGGCGATTGTGTTATTTTGGCTCGGAATTGTCATCAACTCTGTTTTAGCATCGTTACCCGACCGGTTCCACCCTGTTTGGTCTGACGCCTTGGCAAATGTGACACTGACACTTTTCTTATTCTTGACCGCGATGACCTTGGCCCAACTAATCGATTGGTCCTCGTTCCGTCAAAATCGGTTGCTTTATCTTGATGGCTTTATTTTATTCGGCATGTCGTTCGTCTTCGGTTACGTGATGATTTTACAGAATGTGCCTGATTTTTCCCGAAATACCGTCGAACTGATTGCGATGACCATCTATTCGCTCTGTTTCATGGCACTGATTTTGTTTTCTCTGATCCTCTACACGACGGGGCTAAGCGATACAGTACGTCACCGGACGCTCATCCAGGCCATTGCCCTGTTTTGTGTGGCGAACTTCGGTTACTACACGTTTTTGATTCGTGGCCAGTTTGATCTTGCCGTTTTTTTCTTACCGCTTTATCCACTCAGCTTGTTTGAACTCATCCGTTACTTCCGCCGCGTCCCGGCATCGACGACACGAAAATATACGTTGTCGCGTCCGTATTTACCGTACGTCAGCCTGATGCTGTTGCTCGTCTGGATTTCCTTTTTCCAAGTTCCGCTTCTCGTTTACATTTTGTCAATCGCCTTATTGTTTTCGTTGTTTTTAATTCGTCAGTACTTTTCAGAACGGCTAAACCGGCGTTTATTAGAAGAATACGAAGTCATCCAGCTTGATCTCGCGCAGCAGGTCAAGGAACAGACATCCCTCCTCGAACTGCGGAAAGAAGAGTACCGGCGATTGTTTCTCGATCATCCGGAACCGATTCTTCAAGTCAACCGGATGGGGACCCTCCAAACGATGAATCCGCCGGCCTTGCAGCATTTCGGTCAGCAACTCCCGGAATACCTGTCGTCACAACTCCGTCGAGAAGTCGTGCGCCTGGAGACAAGCAGGAAGCTGTTGTTGCATGAAGGAACCAGAACATACGATACGACGCTGATTCCCGTTCCGGATCACGAATATGTCTACGTCCTGCTGTCGGATATTACTGAAACGCTCGAACAGCAACAGTGGCTCGAAGAACTTGGCTATCATGACGCCTTAACGCGGTTACCGAACCGTCGGTATTTCGAAGACTTCCTGCAGGACCGGTTGACGCAGATTGAAGCCGGTTCGTTGCTGTTCATTGATCTCGACGGGTTCAAACAAGTCAACGACAGGTACGGACATGACGCCGGCGATTATGTCCTGCAGGAGACGGCGAACCGGCTCAGGCTTCATCTCAGGGAAGATGAAGTTGCTGCCCGGCTCGGCGGAGACGAGTTCATTGTTTTCTTACCCCGTTCGAAATCTGAGACAGTTCACTATACTGAAGACTTGATCAATCAGCTCAATCAGCCGTTTTTGTTCCACGGGACAGCAATATCGGTCACGCCGTCGATCGGGATTGCCCGTTACCCGGAAGACGGCGTAACGACAATTTTGTTACTGATTCAAGCGGACGAAGCGATGTACAGCGTCAAACAGCATGAGAAAAATGCTTATCGCTTTAAATGAAAAAGGACTTTCCGCGATGGAAAGTCTTTTTCGTTACAACGACTCGCGCCGATATTTTTCTTCTTCATACGCATCCGGTAAATCGGAAATCGGACGTTCGGCTTCTTCCCAGGATTCCGACTCGACATCCGGTTCGATGAACTGATCGTACGATCCATCGGAACGGTAAAATGGTTTGACGACCTTTCGTTTCTTGTCTTCACGTTTTGGCACGCGAGATCCCTCCCTACGTCTAGAAAGTTACTGACGAGAATCAAAATACGGTGAAAAACTACCTTCGACTTCTTCGTACGGATCGATATACGATTTCCGACTTGTTTTCGTCTGACGCAATTGATTGATTTGTACCCCTAATTTAGCGGTTTCTGACGATAATTTCAAGTCGATTTTTTGACTTTCTGCAACCAGCTCTTGAATGACGGCTTGATTGGCGCCGGCTAGTAAGTTCGAATGAGCGGCGATGAACGCTTCCCGTTCGTTCAACAAGTTCTGGATTTTCAGTAACCATTCGTCATAAATGTCTTCGTCCGGCGTCTGCTCAAGCAGTTCCATCAAGTGTTTCGTTTTCAGAAGAAGCGGATCGAGCGGACTCATCGTTGACGCGCGAGCTTCATCGCTTCTTTCCAGGTTTCACGAAACTCTTCTGCAAAACCAATCACTTCATCGATTGCAACAACATCATTTTTGACATTAGCGTCAATCAGACGTCCCTGCATATAGTCATAGAGATTATTCAAGTCTTTTGACAAGGAAATCGATTGGTTAAGTGTTAATTGAAGCTCTAGAATGATTGCTTGAGCTTTTTGAATATTCATGTTTTTTTGTTCAATCAACCCTTGTTCAATCGCGCGTTTCGCAAGCATCGAGAACTTGATCAGTCCTTCATACAGCATTAACGTTAAATCTTGAGGTAAAGCGGTTGTCACAGAGTTCGTTTGGTACGTTGCGTATGGGTTCGCCATCTGAAGTCCTCCTTATTGTCCTAAGTATGAAGCGAGTGTCGCTGATTGGCTGTTCGCCTGATTCATTGCCTGTTCCATCGCTGCAAAGCGACGGTAATAAGCATTTTCTTTTTTTGTTAACTTATCTTCCCACGTCAGCATACTTTTATCTAGATCAGCTAATGATTTTCCGAGACGGTATGTCGTCGCGACGGCCCCATCAAGTCCTGCGACCTTCGAAATTTTATCGCGCATCGTTGTCGCGAAACCTTGGATTTGACGAACAAATCCGTCTAGTCCAGCTGTACTCGGGATTGGATTTCCTTGAGCATCTTTTACCGGTTCCGGTGCATCCGCCGTAAACAGTTTATAGACCCCTTCCGGCTGTTCCTCAAGCATCTTTTTGAGTTTCGTTTCGTCAATTTTCAGCTTTCCACCATCCCGGAAGTCACTTGTTGAAGTGATGCCGATTTGTGACATATACTGCAATTGAATCGTATCCGCACCTGATATATACGAATAGCCTGTATCAATTTTCGCAGAAATCGCACTTCGGAACGAGTTCATCCCGTCACGAAGGAAAGTGTCATTTTTGAGTACACCGCTCATCGCTTTTTCTTCCCACTTCTTGACTTCGTCTTCACTTAAATCTTTACGTTGCGCATCCGTCAATGGTTGAAAATCACGATATTTTTCTTCACGTACTTTCTTATTCATCTTGTCGATTAAATCATTATATTTATCAACAAACTTCTTAATCGAATCAAAATTTGCTTGCGTATCGAGTTTTGTATTGATTGTTGTGGCAGTTGTAGACGTTCCATTCAACGTAATCGTCAGACCATTTTGGGTGAACGTATTCGTCCGTTGTTCAAGCTCTTGCCCACCAATCGTGTACTTGGCATTTTTACCGTCTTGCCCCATCGTCGATGACTGTGAATTTACAATATCAACATTGGCATTCGCATCACGAATCGTTATATCTGCCCCACTTGAATTCAGTTTTCCGGTACTTGTTTTCGTGAAAACCAGCTTACCTGTAATGTCGTTATAGACTGTGCTCATTCCGAGGCTTGATTTAGCATTGATGGCTAATGTTAAATCCGATATTTTTTGTGTTGCATCTAGCGAAATGGTTTCACTGACTGCTGTTCCGTCAGCAGAAAAGCTGTTGATTTGAATGTTTATTTTTCCATCCGTCACTGTAAACATACCACTGTCAGCAAGCGTTGTATCGGATAACTTTCCTGCTGTTGTCGTCATTGTTACAGAGGCAGCTGACGCCAAATGACCAACCTTATCAATCGTTACACTCCCTGCTGTTGCGACTGTACTTGCTGTAACGACGACTTTCGATGTATCCGAACTAGTGGCAGTTTTCGCGGTATAGTTTTTGGATAGCAACATATCACTTGCTGCCGTTCGTAAATCGAGTAAACCACGGTTCATTTCGCGGTAAGCATCCCGTTGCCATGTCAACGTTTGTTTCTTTTGTGACAGACGGTCAACAGGTGCACGTTCTGCTTGCATCAATTGTTTAATCATCGTTTCTGTATCAATTCCACTTGCGAGACCACTAAGACGTATTCCTGCCATCCAACCAGTCCTTTCCCTTAAATTCGTTTATCGATCAGTTGATTAAATTCCATGAAAGCTGCAAAAAAATCGAGTTCCTTTTTGCTTGGAATTTCTTGAACGACATTATTATTTGTATCGACAACTTGAATATAAAACTCATTCAATTTCTCATGCTTAACAAACTTTAAACCAGTGCGTTGCGCTTCGAGCTGCACGTTTGCCTTTTCAATAGCGGTTTCAAGCTTCGTGATATGTTGCGGCGTTGGTAAAATGACGATGCCATCCTCTGCCAAATCCTCTTGATTCGCTTCGACAAAGATATTTCGTGTCGCTTCGTAAGGCAAGACATTTTCAGGCAGGTGAAGCCGGATTTCCGTATTGATGGAATTCATGGACAAACACTCCTTTTTGTTCTCTATGTAGTATATCGGCATATTCGAGTAACTTGTAATACCTGTTTTTAAAATTCAATAGAAAAAGGCCATGGAACAAGTCCATGACCTTTAAGTAAAAAATATGATTAACGAAGTAATTGAAGAACACCTTGTGGCTGTTGGTTCGCTTGTGCAAGCATAGCTTGTGCTGCTTGTGCAAGAATTGAACTCTTAGTTTGGTTCATCATTTCTTTTGCCATGTCGACATCACGTACACGTGATTCAGCTGCTGTTAGGTTTTCAGAAGAAGTTTTAAGGTTGTTGATTGTGTGCTCAAGACGGTTTTGATTCGCACCGAGTTTTGAACGTTCAGCAGAAACTGTATCGATTGCTGATTGAATTTTTGTAACTGCACTTGCAGCGTTAGCATGTGTTGAGACATCTAATGCTTGCTCAGTAGTTGTGTTGTTTGTTCCATCAGTAACTGCTAATTTGTCGCTTGTTCCTGCAGTTGTGATTCCAAGAGCAGACGCACGCATATCAGCGATATCAAGAGTAAGGCTTTGATTTTCGTTAGCACCGATTTGGAATTTCAAGCTTTTCGAAGAATCTGCAATCACTTCTGCCTTAGCTGCAACTCCAGCGTTATCAACAGTCATCGTTCCACCAGCGATAGTAGGGTTCGTCGAAGACTCTTCTCCTGCTTTTTGAGTAATTTCAAGCTTACCACTGACTACAGCTACTGAGTATTTATCAGTGAAATCTGTTTCAGCATTCATTGCAGTTTCAACATCTGCTAAGGTTGCACCTTTGAAATTAGTACCATCAACTGTAATACCAGCACTAACTGTATCTGTAACACCAACAGTAAACTTACCAGCTACAGCAGCGACTGCCGCGCTTCCAGCACCATTTTTTCCGCCATCAAGAAGTTTTTGTGTGTTGAACTCAGTTGTGTTTCCGATACGGTTGATTTCAGAAGTTAACGAGTTAATTTCTTTCTGAATTTCCCCACGGTCAGAAGATGTATTTGTATCATTGGCAGCTTGGTTACCAAGCTCGCGCATACGTTGCAAGATATCATGTGTTTCGTTTAATGCACCTTCAGCTGTTTGAATCAATGAAATACCGTCTTGCGAGTTACGCGACGCTTGATCAAGTCCGCGAACTTGTCCACGCATTTTTTCAGAGATTGCAAGACCAGCTGCATCGTCACCCGCTTTGTTGATGCGAAGACCTGAAGCCAGTTTCTCCATTGATTTACCTTGAGCTGCAGTTGCGCTCGAAAGTTTATTGTGTGTGTTGAGTGCTGTAATGTTGTGATTGATAATCATTGTAATTTCCCTCCATAGGAATAATTTTTTTGTCTCTTTGAAGATCCTTCTTCTCCGAGATGTGCCCCCTGGCCGGCCCAAGAGTAGCACGATGGTTGTAGTCGATGACTGCTTCCACTCTATATATCGTCGCCGTACCGAAATGTTTAACAGTTTCTCTCAAAAAAAATAAAAAACTTCAAACAAAAATCGCAGACGCTACTTCCGTCTATGATTTCTGATTTACAGACGCGTCGCACCTGTCTCTTCCTGTAATTGTTCTGCAACTGCAACCAACTCTTCCATCGCGCCGTTAACCTCACCAAGTGAAGCCGCTTGATGGCTTGATGCCTGCAAGACCTGTTCCGCATGTTTCGATGCTTCTTCGACCATCGCGAGAATATTCGCCGTCGTTAAACCAACCTGATCGATTTCCTTGTCTGACTTAATGACAAGTTGATCAACCGACTGGACACGTGAATAAACACTTTCTGTCGACTGGTGAATCTCTTCAAACGACGAACCGGCTTGTTCGACGAGTCCGACACCGGTTGCAACTTCTTTTTGGACGTCCGTCATCGCATTAGCTGTATCGTTAACAAGACGTTTAACACCGGAAATCAAATCGGTGATTTCTTTTGCCGACGTTGCGGTCTGTTCGGCGAGTTTCTTAACTTCCGCTGCAACAACGGCAAATCCACGCCCGGCGTCACCGGCCCGTGCTGCTTCAATCGAGGCATTAAGACTGAGTAAGTTCGTCTGGGCTGAGATGTCACTGATAACATCGGTAATCCGTGAGATTTCACCTGTCATACCGGTCAGTCGACTGTTCAATGTCGCTGATTGTTCCATCTTACTTGAAATCATATGCATCGCTTCGACCGAGTCTGTCGCCAGCGTCTTCCCGTTCTCCGCTTCCGTCTGCATGACCGTTGCTGATTTCAATGCTTCGTTCATTTCTTTGGCGACTTCGTCCATCGTCCGTTTGACGGCGCCGAGCGCATCCATCGACAGATAAGCTTGATCGACGTTTTCATTCATCTTCGTTGAGAGCTCTGCCATCGCAGAGCGGATGCTTTCGCCTGATGCATTACCTTCCTGAACAGCAGCCGCGATTTCCTGCGCTGACGCCGTCAATTTATCACTGGAATTGCCCATCTGTGTTGCCTGTTTGCGGATATGTAAGACCATGACTTCGAGTTCATGCATCAACTGATCAACTTCGTCGCCGCGTTTTGCTTCTTCGAAATCGACGTTGAAATTACCGTTTGCGACTTCACGTGCTGTTTCCGTCGCTTTTTCAATCGCTTTGATTGGTTGACGGAGAATCAATTGGATCAATGCTGAACCAATGATGGATAAAACTAAGCCAATCCCGGCACCTAACCAAATCGACGGTCCGTCCGCGACATCAAGTCCTCGGTTTAAAAACAACGTCAACTGTGCTGAAATCCCACCGGTAATGACTGAAATCGCCAAGACCCAGACAAACAACCGCATTTTTAAATTTTTCCGTAGCATACTCATCTTCGAAACTCCCTTTCCTGTTTCAAATCTCATCACCCTCTTTATCGGTCACTTCTGAGAACGCTTTAATAGAATTGACCTGATTTTGTAGTTCACGCCTTCATACTTTCGCCACATCGATAATAGACATAACAAAAAAAACACCCAATCAACGCTTCTTATAGAAGAAGACAGCTGATTGGATGCCTGATGGTTTCACCTTAATTGCGGTCAATCTCAACATATTTATATGAAATATCTGTTCCGACATTGTGACGGGCGAGATTTTTGACTTCCGTGTTTTGAAGGAAGGCATTTTTCCGTTGGTAAACCGGTGAGATGGCTTGATCATCGAGCAACATCGTTTCCGCTTTGCTTAACAGCGCAAGGCGTTTGTCCTGATCGAGTTCATTTTCCGCCTGTTTCAGGAGAGTATCATACTTCTTGTTCGAGTAGTCCATCATGTTAAACGGATTTCCTGTCATGAACAAGTTCAGGTACGTTGTTGCATCTTGATAATCTGGAGCCCAGCTCGCGAGTGACAGGTCGTAATCCCCTCGACCTTCACGCGCCAATCGTTCTTTTTTCGGCAGTGACAGCAGTTTAACGTCGACGTTTTGTTGTTTCAATGAGCCTTGGATGTACTCACCGATTTTTTTCGAGACATCGTCGTCTTCAATGATCATCGTCAGCTCGAGGTTTTGATCAGCGAGCACTTGTTTTGCTTGAGTTGCGTCAAACGACAATTCAATCTGACGGGTCTTGTCGTACTTCGGATCAAGGTCCTGCGGGACGATGTAATCGGCCGGCAATGAACCATTTCCGAGTAACGTTTCCGTCAGTGCTTTTTTATCGTACGCCGCGTCAATCGCCTGGCGTGTTTTCTGATCTTTCAGCGCGTCCGTTTTTTGATTCATCCGGATGAAGAACATCCGTGAGTCGCTGAACGTGTTGTACTCTTTTTTATTTTTGTACGTGACGACGTTTTCTGAGTTGAGTGGTGCAACGTCGAGTTCGCCTGTTTCAAACAGGTTGATCGCGAGCATCGGGTCCTTGATGATTTTGACATCGACTTCGTCAATCTTGACGTTTTTTCGGTCGGCGTAGTCTGCGTTTTTCGCCAGCGTGTAGCCTTGCTCCGCCTGATATTTCTTGAACGTGAACGGTCCGTTGTAGACGTTTGTTTTTGGATCTGTTCCAAACTTTTCGCCTTGTGCTTTGACGATGTCTTCCCGGACCGGCATATACGTACCAAACGTCGTCATGCTGAGGAAGTATGGTGTCGGACGTTTGAGTTCAATTTGTAACGTCTGATCGTCGATGACCTTTGTTTCTTTAACCGGCTCAAGCAGGTACGCGAACGGTGAATTCGTTTCGATGACGCGCTCGTAGGCATAACGGAAGTTTTCCGCTGTGACCGGTTTGCCGTCAGACCATTTAGCGTTTTTGTCCAACTTAAACGTATAGACTTTGCCATCTTCCGACACGCTGTGCGACTTCGCTGCTGCCGGGACCAGTTCATTGTTTGCATCAAAGCGGTAGAGTCCTTCATAAATCTGGTTAAAGATATTTGATGTGATAGCATCTGCCGGGTCGACCGACAGGAGATCATAACTTTCCATCGTGTGTAAAACTTTCTTTTCGTTTTTATTTGGTGCTGCTGT
This sequence comes from Exiguobacterium sp. s138, assembly GCF_018618775.1. Lineage (NCBI taxonomy): Bacteria > Bacillati > Bacillota > Bacilli > Caryophanales > Exiguobacterium > Exiguobacterium sp. s138. Next base: position 209,296 of record NZ_JACSMW010000003.1, read on the forward strand.
TTCCGTATCCGTTGTGGAGCATCCTGCAAGCAGGAACGCCGTACTTGCCGCCGCGATCAATGTCTTTTTCATCAAAAATTCCTCCTAAAGATAATGTGCGTTGGATGATTCGGCGTTCCTTGACGTAAACAAAAGACGCCCTCTATGCATAGCAAAAGCTAATGCATAGAGGACGCCTGTATCCGCGCGGTGCCACCTCTAGTTGAGATTAAAAATCTCCTCTTGTCGCTGGTCCAACAACCAGCTAGCCCGGTAACGGGGGCAACCGTCCTGTCTACTGAATCGTTCAACAGGCTCTCAGCGGTCCATTCCCTGATCAGCTTACCGCGTCAGGCTCTCACCTTTCCTGACTCGCTTTGTCGGCAGTGTTGACGGTACTTACTCCGCGTCGTTGATTTGTTTGATATGGCTTAACTTGTTGTTTACTTTACACGGCTTGTTTTGTCCTGTCAACGAAAAAAACTTAGAACGGATGATCCTCTTTGCGTTCCTGTTCTTTTCGGACCGGACGGGGGCGAATCGGTTCAACGCGTTCGACGTGTGTCCGCGTGATAACCCGGTTCCCGAATGCCGCATCCAGCAAGATCGTAATGGCGGCTGCCATATGCAACAACATGCCGACGACCGGGATGACGCCGACTGTCGACGCGACGATTCCGACGATGTTTCCTTTTGAGACCCGACCCGCTCGCGCCGTCAAGACGACGACCACGATATGGAATGCGAGCATCAACCAAAGCGCATTATAACCTGTCCCGAGAACAATCAATCCGCCTAAAATTGGAATTCCGAGCACTGCCTCTAAACCACCTGATACCCACTTCAACGTCCGTAATGAATCCTGTCGACCGTCCATGACGTCGCCTCCTCTTTTTTTCCATATGCTTAGTATACGACAAAACATCGAGAAGGTTTCAGATTTCTTTTAGAATGTGAACTTGTTTTTATGTTATGGAATCTCCCAAAAGTGTCCGTCGTCCAGGCGCGACTTCTGCGGGAAAAGGAAGGGCTTGTCCCTTCCGTCAGAAACAGGCAAGACCCGGTCGTCCGAAGAGGACGATTGCGGCTTGCGTTCCGCCCGAGGAAAGCGCGCCAACGGACGACAGGAAACGATATCATATTTCTTTAAATAGCGGACAGACCTGTGGTCTTTGAATTCTACAAAAAAAGCCCACTCGCGTGGACTTTCTGCAAAACAATTATAAGCCGAGTACATGGAACTGGTAACCGCGTCCGACGACGAACCCGGCCTCTTTATACAAATCAAGTGCCCGGGCATTATCTGTCTCGACATCCAGTTCAAGCTGCGTCCGACCTGTGCGGAACATCGCCTGGACCATCAGCTTCAGCATCTTTTTGCCGTATCCGTTGCCTTGCGCTTCCGGACGAACGGCAAACGCATGGATGCTCGCTTGTGTCTCAGACGCCAAGTACGCCCGAATGACACCAACCGGTTTGCCGTTTGCGACACCGATATAGGTGACACGATCATTCGACTCAATCGCCTGATAGATCGATTCCGCTTCATCGGCTGTATTGCCGAATGACGAACCTAGTGTCTCGACGATGAACGGACGATCGTCCGCTGTCGCTTCCCGCAGTTCAAAATCCGGGTCCGCTTTTAGGAACAATTGCGCTTTTTTCAAGACCATGTTGTATTCCGTCATCCGATACTCGGCACCGAGCTGACCCAGGACGGCTTGGCCAGATTTACTTTCATCATCAATGACGAACGTAAACGCTTCGACGCCTTGCGGACGAGCTGCTTCTTTCGCCGCTTCGACAAGTGTCTTAAAGACACCTTGCTTTCGGTAATCCGGATCGACGAAGACATTGATTTCCCATTCCGTCGGTAAGTAGGCAAAGGCTTGCAGATAACCGATCAATTTCGTATCGTCATAAATCGCGAAATCATTTTGCCCGACCCAATCCGCGGCGACTTTCAATTCAATGCCATCGTGATCGTTGACACATTTCTCAAGTTGCAAGACTTCTGTTGTTTGTTTAACTTCTGTTACTGTCCATTCCATTTCACTTCACCTCAACCTTTACTATATCGGACCATCAAAAGAAGCACTAGCAAAAGCTAGTGCTCCTTGCAGTTTCCTCATTTTAATTTGAATGTCTTCATCATCGCCGGAACGTCGCGTGTGATCAGGTCGGCAATCTTTTGCTTTCCGGCTGCACCTTTGACAGCTTCCGTCGGTTGCACATAATAGTATGTTTTATTGCCTTTTGTGCCGAGATACGTTCCAAACCCGACCTGCTTCTCAAATTGTTTTTTCGTTAATTTTTTCGGTTCAAAGTTCAAGTTGACGAGCATTTGATCTTTGCCCTTTACTTTATAGTAGAGCGAAAACGTCCCGCTGCGTGTCACGGTGCCGTATTTCGTCTTGACGGTTTTGTTTTTGACGACATCGACCTTATCCTGCTTGATTGCTGTCTGCAAGGCGGTCGTCGCCTTGACGGAATAGCCGAAGTCCTTGTTTTGAATCGTACCTGTTTTGTACGTTACGTTACTTGCGCCGAAAGCTGTCACCGGAATTAGACATGCTCCGATTAATACCCCTGTCATTGCTACTCGTTTCATGCTAACTCCCCCTTAACTCTTCGATAGTAGAGGAATTCCCTTTTGCGAAATAGGTAAACTCTATTCTTGAAAAAGATTTGACGGAATTGTCTAAATTTCTTACGATAGAACTAACGAAACGAAATGGGGTTAAACTGATGGCTGAACAAGAACTATTAACGCAAGAACAGCTCGATAATCTGCTGAAGAATTCGTTTGCGATGCAGGTACCAATCCTCGAGAAGTTCATGAAAGATACACATGACCGCTATGCACTTGCAACGACATCGTTCAAACGCGACATGGATACGATGAAAGAATCAGAGTGGCACCAGTTCTTCGCCGGTAAATTGTTACCGCACTTCTTCCTCGAGCATCTCGGTTTCGGGGCGTCGTTCCGCTTTAACGGACACGACAAAGAAGTGGATCTGCCGGAAAACGTTGTCCCGGTTCGCAATGACGCCGATGACCAGATTGCGAAAGTCGTCCTTGGTGTCGAAAAGGCAATGAAGGACATGCACATCAAAAATCATAGTCTGGTCGCGAAATTCTACCAGGAGACACTTGAGCTCGCCTGTCAGATGGGCAGCCGCGTCGGGATGAGCGATGAGTTCTATACGCTCGTCAAACCGAGTCTCGTTCAAGCCAACGATTCTGAATAACCAACAGGTTCCGCTCTTCACTCAGGTGAAGGACGGGACCTTTTTTCGCCCTATTTGAACCGGATATAAAAGCAGGCACCGCCAAGCGCGCTGTCCCGGACACCGTACTTCAGCCCGTGGCTGTCGAGAATCAACCGGCTGATCGCAAGACCGAGACCATGCCCGGAGCCGCCGGTCTGTTTGACATACAAATCCCAGATCGTTGACCGGTCGTTTTCTGCGACACCGCTTCCGGCGTCCTCCACCGTCAATTCGGTTGCTGTCAGCCGGACGAACACTTCACTTCCGCTCGGGGCAGCGACATGGGCGTTCATCAGAAAATTGACGAGAACCCGTTCGAACATCCGCCGATCAAGCGAGAACAGGACCGGTGCTGTCTCGACCGTTAAACGAAGACCGTCTTTTTTGAACGTCGATCGTAACCGTTCCGCCGTTTCTTCGACTAATTGATCCACGGCCACCTCCGTCCGGTCCAGCGGCATCATTCCGCCGGCGAGTTTCGAATAGACCAGCGTCTCGTCAATCAACAGCCCAAGCCGATCCGTTTCTTCGATGATACTGGTTGTGACGTCCGGCAGTTCGTCGACTGGAATCACTCCGGCCGCCAGAGCTTCCGTCTCGTTGCGGATGATGGCGAGCGGTGTCCGTAAATCGTGCGTGATTCCGGCAATAAACGATTTTTGTAATGCTTCTTTTTGGACAAGCTGTTCCTGCATCTCATCGACCGCATGAATCAGATCACCGACTTCATCATTCGGGCGGTCAGGTAAAAGCACGTCTTTTTGTCCGTCGCCAATCTGTTTGGCGACCGTCCGCAGTTCCATGATCGGTCGGATGAATTGCCGTCCCATGTAATAGGCCAGCCCGGTTGCCAGCAGTAAGGCGGCAAGTAACGCAACACCAATCGCCAGATAGACGCCATCGAGGGCACTGCTTGCGAGCGGTGCTTCGCGAATCGTCGTGATGACCGTATCGCCGCTCTTCAACTGATACGTCAACAGCCTGTTCCCTTGGACTTCGATGATGTCTTTTTGTTTGAGATCGTCAAGAATCGGCAGTTCGATGACTTGCCGTCCCCGTCCCCCGATTCGTTCCGTCCCCCCGTCACGCGTGATAAACCCTTGGATTTCCCGCGGGACCGGACGATTTTCCGCCAGTGCTTCCTCGATGATATTTGCTTCCCGCATCAACTGACTGTAACGTTCATCTTCCGCAAACCGGTTGACGAGGAACGCCGTCAGACCGAAACTGAGTATACCCATAATCAATAACGGCGCAATGACAGCCAGCAAAAACTTTCGCATCAACTTACTCATTCGATTGCCTCCAACCGGTAGCCGACCCGGTGGACCGTCTTCAACTGTTGTTTTATCGTCGGCATCTTATCCCGCAACTGTTTGACGTGTGTATCGACCGTCCGCGTATCGCCTCCGAACGTATAGCCCCAGACTTCATCGAGAATTTGATCGCGCGTTAGTGCTTCGCCCATGTGCTCAAAGAAATAGACCAACAGTTCGAATTCCATCTTCGCGAGACTGACGGTGTCCGGTCCACTTTGGACACGGCGCGCCTTCTCATCAATCGTCACGTCACCTAACTGCCGACCGACCGGCAACCGTTGCTTCAACGCCCGCTCGAGTCGGATGATCAATTCCTTGAGGACAATCGGTTTGACGAGATAATCATCTGCTCCCAGTTCCAGTCCGAACACCCGATCGTCCGCTTCCCCGCGTGACGTCAGCATGAAGACGACAGGAGCCGGGACGGTCGCTTTGATATCCGGGACAAGCGACCAGCCGTCCCCGTCCGGCAGGCGGACATCAACGAGGGCAGCGTCAAACGACGTACCCGCAAGTTTTGTTTTAGCCTCCGCAAGCGATGCCGCGAGTGTGACTGTATAGCCGTGATGACGAAGGAACCGTTCCGTCACCTGTGCCAGCTTTAGTTCATCTTCTATCACTAATATGTGCATCTTCATCCCTCCACTTGTAGTGTACCGTCTTTTTTGAACGGTTGACGTTTCTTTGCGATTTCCTTGCAACTTCCTCACAACTTCGCAGGCGTGTCCCGCTAACATAAAGGGTGAAAGGAGTGATCACCCATGCAATTCAAAAAACAATGGATCACCGCACTGACAATCAGCGCCTTAACAGTAGGAGGAGCTTCTGCTTATGCTGCAACCAATGACGACAGCTCAACAGAAACGAAATCAGAACGTCCGCATTTCGAAGGGATGAAACGACTCGATTTTACATTACTGCTCAAAAAATTGAATCTGACGGAAAAGCAGGTCGATGCGGCCCATGAAAAAGGTTTATCGATCGCAGATTTGGCCAAACAAAAAGGAATTTCGTTCAGTGACTATAAAAAGGCGGAACTCGCCGCCGCAAAAGAACAGCTCGCTTCACTCGTCAAATCAGGTGACTTAACGAAGTCGCAGGCAGCGGATATGTTAAAACATCATACAGAACGTTTTAGCGGGGTTTCGAGTTATGCCGATTTAAAAGAACAGATGCCAAAAGGACATCGCGGTGACAAAGGCGGCTTCTTCAACGAATCGTTGATTGCCGACGTCTTGAAGGCACTCGGTCTGAGCCAAGATAAATTCGATGCAGCCAACCAATCGCTCGCTGCTTATGCGAAAGCCCAGTCCATCAAGTTCGCAGATTACAAAAAAGCATTGCTTGCGGCGCAGACGACACAGCTCGATCAATTCGTCAAAGACGGGAAGATGACGAAAAAGCAGGCGACTGAGATCAAAGCCCGCCTGACAGAAGAGTTCTCGGATGCTAACAGTTACGATGACTTACCGGACCGCGGTCAACATGGACCAGGCGAACACGGTGGACCCGGTCATGACGTCTTCGGTGATACAACGTCCGCTATCTTGAAACGGCTGAATCTCGATGCGACGAAGTTCAAGGCAGCGAACCAACCGTTACCGGAATTTGCGGAAGCGAACAACATCTCCTTCGCTGCTTTTGAGAAGGCTGTCCTTGCCGAACAAACGAAAGCAATCGATGCGAAAGTCAAAAGCGGTGCCATCACGAAAAAACAAGCGACGGCGATCAAGGAACGGATGCAGGAACGGGCCGATGAAGTCTCAAGCTATGACGACTTACAACAAGGACCGCGCGGACATGGACCGGGACGCCATCATGGCATGAACGATGCCGACCGACCGGATCAGGCTGATCCCAATGCCAGCGAGACTTCTGTTGATCTTGCCATTTAATATGTAAAGCACGGACAAACTCCAGCATATGCCATTCAACAGGCATCGGCGGGGTTTGTCTTTTTGTCTTTTTGTCTTTTTGTCTTTTTGTCTTTTTGTCTTTTTGTCTTTTTGTCTTTTTGTCTTTTTGTCTTTCTGTCTTTTTGTACGTTTCCTTCGTTGATGATTTTTTATATTTTTTTGCCCGATCGAATGATTCGGGTACGTCTGCTTTCGAAGCTCGATTTCTACGGGAAAAGGAAGCTTTGCTTCCGACAGGAACAAGGAAGACCCGGTCGACGGTCACGATGACCGCGGCTTCCGTTCCGCCCGAGAAAAGCGAGCGAAAGAAAGCAGACTTCCAATCCCCCCCTCTTCTTTTCCATTCCACTTCCTCTCATTCTCCAAAAAATGATTCGCTTTTTTTGAAAAAAAGTCTATTCTTCGAACTTTGATTGCAATTGCTCTTCGTTTACTCCGATACTAAGAGTGAGAGAAAAAATTCGAGTGAGGAGATTTGTCTATGACTTTTTTCGACGCGATGCAACGGCTGAGCCGTTCATCTACATCCCCTCTGCTGATTGGCGGGTTAGAACTGTCACGCCCAGAACGTGTGGAACCTTTTTTTCAGCAAAGTACAGATGCTGTCTTTTTCTTTAATCATCTTGGTGAAATCATCTATTTCAACGAACAACTTCCACGGATGCTCGGTTATTCGAAGGAAACTTTATATAATCATTTCGCCGTCTTTAATCCACCGGAACAGCATGCGTCCGTCACGGCGTTTTTCGAGCGGGCCCTGGCCGGTGAGACGGTCCACTATACGGCACAAGGTCTGCATGCCGATCAACACCGGGTGACGCTCAAAATTACGAACATGCCGATCGAACAGGAGGGACAAATCGTCGGGGTGTACGGGATTGCACGGGACATCACCCGCGAAAAACAGTTGGAGGATGACGTCGTCCACATCCGGTCACAACTGGAGCTGACGGAACAGATTCCGGAACTGGTCGTCTTTCATTACGATCCAGCAACCCGAACAATCGAGTATTCGCCGTCGTTGATCAACTATCTCGGTCTTGATCCGGTGAAACCGAAACAGCTGTCAAACGAACAGGTGCATCAACGGATCCATCCGCGTGATTTTGATCCGCTCCGTTTTCAGATGATTCGCCTGCTTGACGGAGAAATCGATACATTCGAACAGGAAGTGTCCGTCCTGAATGCCGACTACGAATATCAACTGTTACGCCTGAAGGCATTACGACGCGACGGTCCGACCGGATTGATTTCTCTGATTCTTTATGATTTGTCAGAAGTCAGCGAAGCGCGCCGTGAACTGGCACGCGAACGGGAACAGACGCGTGAAATCTATGAAGCACTCGAAGCCGCTATTTCACAAATCGACTTATCAACCGGACGCCTGTTGTTTCATTCCAAAGGATTTTTCCAGATTTTCGAAGAGTTGCCGCACGATCTGATCCTCAGTCAGGACTGGCTGTTCGAGCGACTCGATCCGCGTGACGTACCGGCAATGAAACGCTTCATCTTACAGTTGCAGTCTGGTAAAGCAAGTACGATCCAGTATCGTCTGCTGTTCCCGGATGGGCGTATGAAATGGATTGAGGACCAGCAGATTCCGGTCTTCCAGCTGGACGGTTCGATTGCCTACACGAACAGCATCATGCACGACATTACACTTCAAAAAGAGTATGAGGAACGTTTGCAACAGCTGGCGATGTATGACTCGATCACCGGTCTGCCGAACCGTCTTTCGTTGACGGAGACGATCCGTGACTGGATGCAGGCGAACACGGCATTTTCGATTCTGTCGATTTCGTTTAACCGGATTTCGGATATCAACAATGCGTTTGGTCATGCTTCCGGTGACCAGTGGATTCAGGCGACAAGTGCACTCCTCAACACCTCAAAACCGGAGGGTGTCTTTTTCGGACACCTCGGAGGCGACGAATATGCAATCCTCGTTCCGTCGAGCCTCAAGGACGATGTCACGTCGTATGCAGAAACGTTATTGTCTTTATCCGTCGAACCGATTTTAATTGATCCGTACGCCTTATTCACCCGCGTTTCGATCGGCATCAGCCGTTTTCCGGACGACAGCAGCGATCCGGTCGAATTGATGAAACATTCGTATACGGCGCTCCGGCGGTCACGACGTGAAAATCAGAGTACCGTCCATCATTATGCGTCCAATCTCGATATCGATTATTACCGCCGTTACCGGCTCGAACAGGATTTACACTATGCGATTGAACGGAAGCAACTGTTTCTTGAGTACCAACCGAAAGTCGACAGCTGGACGGGGAAAATCATCGGTCTCGAAGCGTTAATCCGCTGGCAACACCCGGAATGGGGACGGATTCCGCCCAATGATTTCATCCCGCTCGCCGAGGAAAGTGCCCTGCATATCGCAATCGGCGACTGGGTCGTCGAGACAGCGTGCCAGGCGATGCTTGACTGGTCCAGTGCCGGTGCCGATCTTGTCCCGGTATCCGTCAACGTCTCGCCGAAACGGTTTTTGATTCCCGGGTTCGAACACCAGATTGAACAGATACTGGCTACGTATCAATTGCCGGCCGAGCTGTTGGAACTGGAAATCACCGAAGCGGCATTGATCATGGATGATCCGAATATCAGCCGGACGCTGGAACATGTCAGCCGGCTCGGTGTCCGGATTGCGCTCGATGATTTCGGAAAAGGATATTCATCAATGGTCTACCTGCAACGTTATCCGATTGATGTCGTCAAGATCGATCGTCAGTTTGCAACGCATATCGCGGAAGACACGAAAGCACAAGCGATCGTTAAAAGTATTCTCTACATGGCGAAGGAGTTTAATCTTGCCGTCATCGCGGAAGGCATTGAAACGATTCAACAGTTGGAGATGTTCCGGTCGCTTGAATGTCCGAACATCCAAGGGTATTTATTCAGCCGACCGGTGTCCGCGGCCGTCATGGAAAGTTTTCTGATCCGGGAAGTCTTGTATCCGATCGAAGCCTGTTCGCTTGCCTCGGATAATGTCCCGAGCTTTACGGTCCAAGGCAAAATTAAGATGCTACAACATCAAAATCAGACATTCGACTTTAGTTTTTCCGAGATTCAAGCCCACCGGACGAGTACACGTCACCTCTACTTTACGACCGATACTCCCTTACCTCTGCAAACCGCGACGTTTGAAGTCCGGTTGTCGGAAGGTCTGCAGCTGGTCTCCTGCACCTTGACTGTCACTGCTTTTGAGGACGGACAATATGCCGGACGCTATACGACGACGCAGGAAGCGGAACTGGTCTTACGGTTTTTCCAGACATTACGCTACAACGGGTGAAATAAGCACTAAGGTCGTTCTCGCGTGCCTTAGTGCTTTTTTGTTATAGTAATGAAAAGTGTATGTAAAAGGAGGGGTTCGATGCCCACAGCTGAACAGGCCAAACGACACCGCCGTTCAACGAAATGGCAACTGGTCCGTCGTTTGTTGTTGCTTACGATCGGTGCCGTGATTTTCGCCATCGGACTCAAAGGATTCCTTGTTCCGAACAGTATCATCGATGGAGGGATTGTCGGCATTTCCATCATCGGATCGAAACTGACCGATTCGACACTCGCATTGTGGTTATTCTTTCTCAACATCCCGTTCATCTTCTTCGGTTATAAACAAATCGGGAAGACGTTTGCCTTATCAACGCTTTATGCCATTTCCGTCATGGCGATTGCGACGAAGTTACTGGAAGACATCGGTCCGATGACACGGGTCGATCTCCTCGCAACCGTCTTCGGCGGTTTGATTCTCGGAATCGGGGTCGGGATCGTCATCCGGGCGAGTGGTTCACTCGACGGGACCGAAATTTTAGCAGTCTCGTTCAGCCGCTCGACCCCGTTTTCCGTCGGCGAAATCGTCATGTTCTTCAACGTCTTTATTTTAGGGGCTGCCGGTTTCGTCTTCGGTTGGGACAGAGCCATGTATTCCTTAATTACCTACTTCATCGCCTTCAAGACGATTGATGTCGTCATCGACGGGCTCGATCAGTCGAAGAGTGTCTGGATCATTTCGGAAAACCATGAAGAGATCGGTCTTGCCATCATGGACCGGCTCGGCCGGACGATGACGTACCTGAACGGGGAAGGCGCTTTTTCCGGCGACGACAAAAAAATCATTTTTTGTGTCATCAGCCGGTTGGAGGAAACAAAGCTGAAGGAAATCGTCCGCGATTTTGACGAAGAAGCCTTTATCGCGATCGGCAACATCCATGATGTCCATGGCGGTCGTTTCAAGAAAAAAGATATTCATTAACGTATCCTACTGCAGAGAGGAAGAATCGCCGTGTCGTTTTTGAAAAAACATCGCAAGAAATTGATTGCCGGACTGATTATCCTCATCGTCTTAGTGTTGATTGCCATCGTCGGCATTTCTGCTTATGTCGGTTCTTCCTTAACGGAGCCGCCCCGGGAACCGTTGACGACTAATCCGAAAAAGGCGGAGGATCTGGCGTACGAAAATATCTCGTTCCGCTCTTACAAAGACCGGACCCGTCTGTCCGGCTGGTGGATTCCGAGTGAAGACGCCAAGTTGACGATCGTCTTTGCCCACGGGTACGGAAAAAACCGGGAACAAAACGATGTCCCGGTGTTGCCGCTGTTCAAAAAGTTCCATCAAGCCGGTTATAACGTCCTGACGTTTGATTTCCGCGGCTCCGGTCAATCGGAAGGCAAACGCGTCACGGTCGGAGCGAAGGAACAGGATGATTTATTGACCGCCGTCCGCTATGCGAAGTCCCGGGCATCAGAACCCGTCGTCCTCTACGGAATCTCGATGGGCGCCGCAACGTCTCTCGTCACGGCACCGAAAGCCGAAGTCGCGGGTGTCATCGCGGACAGTCCGTTCAGTGATCTCAAGAACTATCTTGCGACGAATCTGCCGGTCTGGAGCGGTCTGCCGAACTTCCCGTTCACGCCGGTCATCCTCCAGGTGACACCGCCTTTAACGGGACTGAACCCGGAACGCGTCCAACCGCTCGAAGCCATCCGCCGGATTGATTATCCGATTTTGATGATTCACGGGAAGGACGATGATGCGATTCCGGTCACGGAAAGTATGCGGCTGCAAAAAGCGGCTCCACGGTCTGAATTGTATGTGACGGAAAACGGCGGGCACGTCCAGTCGTACAAACATGACCGGCAAGCCTATGAAGAAAAAATTTTATCGTATCTCGAAGATATCCGCTAAAAAAAGAGACATTGTTCCGAGGAACAATGTCTCCTTTCGTCTATCCATTATCGTTTTAGAACGGCACTCCCGACAATCTTCAGGACTTCCGGCCGGCTGAGTTTTTCTTTTCCCCGCGCGAGCGCATCCAGTGTTCCGTGGGCGAGTGCAAGCGGAATCTTGCAGAACTCATAGATCGTCGTCTCTCTTGGAATCGAGGCGAGATATGCATCGGCTTCCGCCAGATTCTCCCGGGCATACTCGAACATCGTCTCCGTCGTCCAACCCGGTGGGAAATAGCCGACACCGCGTTCGGCGTCCTCCTGTTGATTGCGCAGGATGTTGACGGCCTGCAGTCCCCGTCCGAATCCGATCGCCTGCTGCTTGTCCGTCACGATACCGGCTTTCCAGTACCAGATGTCGGATAACATGACACCGACCAGTCCCGCAACGTAATACGTGTACTCGTCAAGATCTGCTGCCGTTTTGACCGTCCAGTCCCGTTCTGCCCAAGTGGCCATGCCTTCTGCCATCTCGGCTGTCGATTCCAGGACTTTCGTTCGAATACCCGCCGGACAATACGCAATCCACTCTGACAGGCGCAGTGTCACTTCCGGCAATTGATTCGCGTAAGGGGCAATCATCGTCCGGTATGTCTGCTCGTCGAATGTTCCCCGCATCATTAACGCCGTTTCGCGCAATAATGTCGTCTTGACCCCGGTCGGCAATTCTTCGTGGTCCTCGATTTCATCGATGGCCCGCATACATAAGTAAGCCGCTCCGACGGCTTCCTGTAGTTCCTGTGACAGACGGCTGATCGGTATATAAAAGGTCCGGCTCGTCGCTTTTAATACACGATTCGCATCTTTCTTCAGCTGCTTCGTCTCATTCATCCATTACACTCCCTCTTTAGTCAAAAAGGTTTCTTTTCTCTACATTACTATACACGATTCAAAAGAATTGAGCATTTTTTTGTTGAACGAAAAAACAGGACCGACATTGAAGTCCGTCCCGTCCTGGTCATGTATCTGTTCGTTGTTTTAATAATTGGCTCATCAGACCGGTACTTTGCGAAGCTTCCGCATTTTCATCCTGAATCGCCAGATAGATTTCTTTGCGGTGGATATCGATTTGCCGGGGCGCATTGATACCGAGTTTGACTTGATCCCCTTCGATCGCGAGAATCGTCAACTCAATATCATCCCCGATTTGAATCGCTTCTCCCGTTTTTCGTTTTAAGACGAGCATCAGCGGCCACCTACTTCGGTCAAACTGCCGATCATCCGACGATTCGCGTACGTTTCATCGAGAATGATCTGTTTCGCTTGACGGCGTTTCGTCTCCATGACGAATGGTGCCCGTAAGTTCGTCGTCGATTCCTGGAACGGTTCACGTAACGTGACCGTCGTATAGACGGCGACTTGTGCCGTTTCCTGAATCCCAAGTTGTTCCTTCGCCGATTCCGGTAATTCAAACACGTAATCCGGATCAATCCAAAATGGATTCGTCACGACAAACGCACACTCCGGCTGGTCAATCGATTGGAATGACCAAAAAGGAATCCCTTCTCCGAACGGTAAGAGGATAAAGCGTCGTGCTTCCGGAAAACCCGGTACTTCCGAGGCGAAGGTGATGATTTCACTTTCGTCGACTTGAACCGGACCAAAAAAATCAGTCATGATTTGCATATGATTATCCTTCCCCATCGAACATGCCGCCGACCGGCCACATATCCAGTTGATTTTGTTCCCGCAGATAAATTTCGACCGTACCTTCCGTCACATTCAACTCCGGTCGATTGACCTGAACCTCGATTCGCGGTCGTTCTGCTGTGTAATTGAGTTGCACTTCCGCCGGTGTATAATTGATTTTGACGCGTTCGAGACTGCGTGGCGAAAAGCCGAGTGTCGTCACTTCAGCAGGCGGTGTGTCCCGCGATTTTGCGACGCGGGATACCGCATTTCCCCCTTGCTCGATTCGCATCAATTGATCGCCTTCAGACGCTGCCCGGCCAACTGCCTGTTGCCCCATCTGACGACCATATTCTGCATAACGCTGGACTGACTCAAAAGCTGGAAGTCGTCCCGTTTCAATCATCGCTTGGGTCGAATCAATTTCGAGTCGTGCTGCGACGGTTTCAATCGACAGATTCCCTTTTGGTTGTTCAATCGATAATGTCGCCGGTGCCTGATGTTGCTCAAGTGTCGCACGGGTGGTGTTGATTCCAATCTTCGCTGACGTTTGACGCATCTCAAGATGTGGCAGATTCACCGTCCGTCATCTCCTTCTTAACGTAAGAAATCAAGCAAGGTTGGCTGAATGATCCGCGCCCCCGCGCTGAGTGCCGCACGATGTAACGTTTCATACGACTTCAGTTCCATGATGACTTTTTCGGCTTCGATGTCTTCGTTATCCGACATGACCGATTTTGCGATAATTTCTTGATCTTCCAGACGAGATGCGTTCAGTTCAAGTCGGTTGACCCGCGCCCCAAGGTCAGCACGCGTTTCGACCGTCTGATTGAGCATACTATCAAGATCTTTTAACATCCCTGATAATTCGGCTCCATTATTTGAACTATCAACGGCACCTGCGTCTGAAACCCCACCAAGAGCATCGTATAATTTTTTGAGCGTCGTGAACGTTTCCGGACTAAATACATTTGTCGGTGAAACGTTGACTTGAACTTCAATTCCGGAAGAGATTTCATAACGGATGACTTCTTCTTCTTTTAGAGTTGGATCACCGTCTGTAAATACGGTATTAACCGCCTTACCCGGTGTTGTTAAATATTCTTTCAGACCTTCCATCGAAATGAAGGGTTGATCCGTCTTTGTTCCATTAAAAATGGCTTTTTCATTATATTTCGTGTTCGCCAGTGTCCCGATATGTTCAATCAGCTGACCCACTTCGCTCTGAATTGCTTTCCGTTGCGTAGCATCATACGTATCCGTCGCAGCTTGTGTCGTCAATTCGCGGACCCGACTCATGGCGGATGTCACTTCGTTGAGCGCCGAGTCCGTCAAGTCCATCCAACCTGTCGCTTCATTGACATTTTTTTTGAACTGTTCGACTTCACGCACTTCTGTCCGGTAACGAATCCCTTGCATTGCGACGACCGGATCTTCAGATGGTCGCTGAATCTTTTTTCCACTGATTAATTGTTCCTGCATCGCACTCAGTTTTTGATAACTGGCGGAAAGATGTCCGATATTTGTTTTCGTCAGCATCGTTTGTGTTACGCGCATTTAGTCATCACCGTCCTACGATTCCCATACCATTGATGATTTTATCAAGCATCTCATCAACCGTAGTAATATTACGCGCTGCCGCGTTGTATGCATGTTGGTACTGAATCATCATCGTCATCTCTTCATCGATTGAAACAGCCGAAACCGACATACGGCGCTGTTCCGCACTTTCCATCAAAACGGCAGAACTCTGACCGAGCCGAGCGACCTGATCCGTCGCGACTGCCATATCTCCAATGACATTTTGATAAAACGAACCGATTGTCGTCGTCGTATCGGATCGTTCAAAACGAATGTTTGCCGTTTTCATGTTGGCCAGTTTCAAGGCACCGGCACTATCACCGATGTTTCCGTCTGTCGAGGTAGCAATGTTATCCAGGCTCTTTTTAATGTCTGCTCCAAGCGTAATCGACTTTGCTGTGATTACTCCTCCGTTGGAAGAAACAAAAAATTCACTTGTACCCGCTGTTTTGTCTTTTTTTACATTCGTCGCATGAGCTTCGTTGAATGCTGTCGCAAACGTTGCTGCCATCTCATCCAGGTGTCCCTGCATATTGACATACTCACCCGTTGCTTGACCATCCTCAACGTGTCCGTACATCTCAATCAGACCAATTAATCGACCTGATGAAAAACCACCGGCTGCGTCAAATGAGATCGTTTGTGAATCTGTTTTGAATCCTGTATAGAGACCATTGTCATCTGTTGTAAAGGTCAACGTTCCTGCTTTTGGTAAATCTGAATCCACTGCAAGCAACTTATCACCATTCGGTAATTTGATTCGAACATCAATCCGACCTTCTGCCGTTTTAACCGTATTCCCAAGTGTTCCTTGCTGAATCGCATCACCGTCGACTGATACTTTTTCAAAATCAACGTACTCTGCGAGTTCATCGAAATAACGGTCTCGTTCATCATAAAGTGCATTTGGTAACACACCAAGCGGTTCGACTGTATGGATTTCAGCATTGATATTATGAATCTTTTTGAACAGATCATTTACTTTTTTAGTCGAGACCTCAATTTCACTTTTCAGGTCACCTTGTACTTGATTAAGTGCCTTCGCCATGTAATTAAACGTTTGTGTCAATGTCTCCGCTTTTTGACGGACGACACTCCGGGCACCTGAATCCTGGGGATTCGTTGATAAGGTCTGAAGGGATTCCCAAAACCCGTCAAATGCTTTAGACAAGCCTGTATCCGACGGTTCATTGATGACATCTTCCATACGACCGAATGCTGCTTCTTTTGTACCATAGTAAGATGTCTTCGTCGCCTCGTCTCGATATTGTTTATCGAGCATGACATCGCGGACACGTTCGAGGAGTTCACCTTTTACACCCGTACCGATTTGTCCCATTTTACCTGTACCGATTGCCATCGACAATTGCTCTGTCGTCGCCATGACAAGACGTTGCCGTGAAAAGCCGGCCGTTCCTGCATTGGCGATATTGTTTCCGGTCGACTGGAGCGCCCACTGATTCGTCGTCAGTGCACGACGACCGGTTTCAAGCCCCATGAATGTTGAACCCATGTATTTGCCTCCTTAAGCATTTCGATTGAAATGTGCGCGATCAAGCGCGGACTGACCATATGTAAAATCATCTGCTTCTGGTATCAGCAATTCCAGATGCCAGTTTAAATAGTGTAACGATTGAGTGAGTAAGTCAGCGTTCAACTCGTTCAGTACCTTCAACTGACCAATCGTTTGAAGCAACCGACGCATGGAATCGACATCCTCCGGGTGCGCTTGCAGCCACTCCGTCATCGTCATCGTCCCCATCTGAGCGAGACGCTGCTGCTCCAACTGTTCGATTCGTTTTAAATGAATCGGTTCTTCCTTGACGAGCTGCGAAAGACGCGGCATATCATTTTGAATCAAGACCTGTTTTTTTTCTTCCGCCAGTTCCAGTAGTGCGGCATGTTCCGCCGTCAGCTGATCGATGAGTTCCATCCGTCCTGTCCTCCTCCGTCTATGTTCGTTCATATAAAAAGCGACCCGCGCATCCGTGCCCCGAGTCGCCTCTATTGTTTAAGTTAGTCTTCTTACAAGTTCAAGAAACGTTCCGCGATTTTCTTCGCATCCGGTTTATAGGTTCCATCCTGAATGGCTTGTCGAAGGGATTCGATTTTTTCGGTCCGTGAAGGCGTCGTTTCGTTAAAGCGCAACCGCGCTTCGCTTGAAATCGTCACTTCATCCGGCCGATTCGTGCGTGTTGGTTCTGTTCCTTCTACTTTTTGATTTTTTTCGTACGTCTTAGGCATGTTAACCCACTTCGTAGAATCAATTCGCATGTGAACACCTGCTTTCTAGACTACAAGATTCTTAATTCAAGTTCGATACGTTCGCGGTTTCGAAGGGGCAGAAGAATCAAGCATCGCTTGAGCGAGTTCACGTCGCAATTTTTCGCGACATTCGGCACAAATCGTGCCATCACGGGAGGGCTTCCCGCAACTCTCACACATGATCTCCATCTGAGAAATTTCAGAGATCAACAATCGCCCTTCTTTAATGTAACGGAAGACCGTTTCTCTCTTTACTCCGATAGCCATCTCAACATCTTTAGGTGAGGTTCGGACTTTTCGCCGTTCTCGCAGGAACTCACGCACCTTCTCAAAATCAGTATGATCTTTTCTGATACAATCGACACACAGATCAGAAGATTGACGAACAAATAACTTCCCGCAAGTTTTGCAGTTTAATACATCCATTTCCTTCACCTCATATTGAATATCGGCAGGAATGAAGATTTTTTAAACACTTCGAAATAAAGTTACCGCAGAAATTTCTTTGGCGCCGGCTTCATAAAGCCGTGAAGCCGCTTGGTGCAAGGTGATTCCGGTCGTATAGACGTCATCGACCAGCAAAATCGTTTTTCCGGTCACCGGCTGAATGACGTGATACGGATTGTCCCGTTCCAGTCGTTCGTGCCTCGTCTGATGACTGAATGCGACTCCGTCCGTCCGTTCCAGCACAAGCCGGACCCGTCCCCGCATCATCCGGGCGATCAGTTCCGCCTGATTGAATCGGCGTTCGCGCAAACGTTCCGGACTGAGCGGAATCGGGACAATCCAATCCTGTTTGACTTTTACCTTTTTGAGCTCTGTTTTAAACACGTCGAGCAAAGCCGTGTCCCCGAGAAACTTATACCGTTTCATGAACGCCTTTGCTTGTGTCTGATAAAGAAATAGCGGGTGCGTGACCAATCGTCGTCCATGGTTGCGCCAGTTCTGACAATCCGAACAGAGCGGCAGTCCCGGTTTTCCGCAATCCTCACACCCTCCGCATTCCCCTCTTTTTACAAATTCTATTTTACAGGTCGGACACAGGGTTTGACTAGTCCAGACATTTGATAACGTCCAGCCGGGTAAAAAGTCCTGCCTGCACAGGTAACAGTTCATCGAAATCCCTCCCGGTTCGCTCGTTTAATGTGATGAATCGCTTGGTACATCGCATCGGACCGGTCATTCGCAAACAATACGACGTCCCCTTCCGGAAAATCAGCATTTCGTCCGACCCGTCCGCTGATTTGAATCAAGGCCGCACTGCTGAAAGATTGATCGGCATCGAGAACTGCCACTTGAACGTCGACTAACGTCACGCCCCGTTCGAGGATCGTCGTTGTCAACAAAATACCGGTCGTCTGACGGAAACGGGCGACCTTTGTGACCCGCTCCGGATCGGCAGCATGGACGGTTTCGCACTCGATCCCCTGCTGATGCAAAAAGGTCTGCCATGTCTCAAGCGCCGCGACTTGCGGCACGAACAACAGACGTGGTTTAGTCGCATGCGTCCGAAGCCAGTCTACGATATCCTGTTTCGTATAGGGAATCTGCAGGCGGGGAATCGGCAACGGAAAACCATGATAGCGGCGCATCAAACGAACCGTTGGCAGGCGTTGATCGCGCAACGAAGGTGTCGCACTGAGTAAAATCAAAGAAGAACCGGGAGCTGTCGCCTGACGGACATAGCGGTGTAACGTCCGATCGGTCCGGTACGGAAAGGCATCGACCTCATCAATGAAGACGACGTCAAAACACGCGCGGTAATGAATCAATTGATGGGTCGTACTGATTGTGATGTCGCCGAGTCCCAACCGGTCAGCGGACCCTCCAAACAACGAAACGATGGTTGCCTGTTGAAACGCCCGTCTCAGATGCCCTGTCAATTCCCGGACGACGTCCGCGCGCGGCGTCGTAATCAGGACACGGCGATTCGTACAAAGTGCCCGTTCGATGCCCGGAAACAACATCGGCGTTTTTCCGGCGCCGCAGACGGCATGGACAAGCATCTTCTCTTGTTGATCAATCGTCCGGATAATCGCATCGGCAATCCGTTGCTGATCACTCGTCAAATTCAGTTCCGTATGATAATCGGGACGGACGGGGTCAAGCGGGCGCGGATCCGTGACAAGGCGGTCACACGTCCGCAGTTTGCCGAAAATCAAACAATGGCGGCAGTAATAACAGCGTTTCCCGCACGTACACGGTCCGCGGGTCGGTAATTTTCCGCACCGCTCGCAACGCCACGTGACAGCCGGCCGGTATTCAAGAGGAGCATCGACCGACATGTCGAGTCGGTAGTCGGGAATCAATCGTCCACGTAAATCCATAAGTCACTTCCTTTCGTTGACTGACTCTCCTTTTCGGCAAGTCGAACGGACTTCCTGCCGCCGCCTGGAAGCATCCATTTAGCATAACGGGACGAAAAAAGCGTACCTGCTTTCGCAGATACGCCGTTGTTCATTGTATGTCCTATGGATAATACAGGGTTACGCTTCTTGATACCAGGTGATGCCGATCGCACCGGGTCCTAAGTGGGTCCCGATGACAGGACCAAACACACTCATCTCAATCCGGGCGTCCGGGAACCGTTCTTGCAGGACGGCAATTTCCGCTTCCGCTTTTGAAGAGTCTTCCGCATGGATGACACCGATGACTTGACCGGCACCGGTTCCTTGAATCGTCTCATCCATCATTTCCTCAATCCGTTTGACGGCCCGTTTGAACGTCCGGATTTTTTCGAACGGCACGATTTTCCCGTCAACGAAATGAAGCACCGGTTTGATTTTAAGGAAAGAACCGACGACAGCTTGTGTCATGCTGAGACGTCCGCCGCGTTGGAGGTGTTCCAAGTCATCGACCACGAAATAGGCACGGATGACTTCTTTTAATGCTTCAAGACGGGCGACGATTTCAAGTGCCGTCGCGCCGGCGTCACGCATCCGAACTGCTTCCTTGACCAGGAAAGCCTGCGGCATGCAGGAGATCCGCGAATCAATCGGATGCACTTCGACGTGTTCGACCATCATGTTGATCGTATGTAGTGCCTGGTACGTCCCGCTGATTCCGCTCGATAGCGTGATGCCGATGATATCCGTCCCCTGCGGCAACTGTTCAAACGATTCAACAAGATCGCCGATGTTCGGCTGTGATGTCGTCGGTAAACTTCCTGTCTGAATGCGTTGATAAAAATCAGGTACGGAAATATCGAGTCCTTCACGATACGCATCTCCGTCGAAGATGACACTAAGCGGTGCAACGTGAACATTGTTTTCTTCACAATAGGTAGTTGGCAGATAGGCAGTGCTATCCGTTAAAATCACAATTTGGCTCATTCGTGAATTTCCTCGCTTTTAAGAGTTCCGTCGTGACATAAGGTATTCTGACAGGTCACAATCGCTTATTTATCATATCACAGGTTGAAGTTTTAAAAAAAGAAAGACGGAGCCGAATCGGCTTCCGTCCGTACTTAAACGACGACGACCCAGCCGCGGCGAATCGCTTCGACGACAGCACCGGTCCGGTCGGGCACATTCATTTTACGTAAAATAGAGGAAACGTGGTTTTTAACGGTCTTCTCACTGATGAACAACGTATCGCTGATTGCCCGGTTCGAGAAACCGTCCGCAAGTAGCTGCAACACTTCGCATTCCCGGCGTGTCAACACGTGCAGCGGTGCTTCTGCGACACGTTTTTCAATCGGTTGCGAAGACATCGTCTGCTTCATCTTCATCAGACGACGGTATTCCTGTAACAAGTTCGGTGTGACTTTCGGGTGAACGTATCCGCCTTCGCGGTACACGGACCGGATGGCATTGACCAGTTCATCCGTCGCCATCTCTTTTAAGAGATAACCGACCGCACCTGCGCCAAGCGCGTGCATGACATAGGTTTCATCGTCATGGATCGACAGGATGATGACCCGGACTTCGGGATGAACTTCCATCAAACGTTTTGTCGCTTCGACACCATTGACTTTCGGCATATTTATATCCATTAAGACGATATCAGGCTGATGTGTTTCAACGAGTGGAATCACGTCTGCTCCACTCTCGCCCTCCGCGACGACGACGAACTCTTCTTCAAAATCAAGAATCCGTTTGACGCCTTCCCGGAATAACTGATGATCGTCGATGATGACTACTTTTACTTGCTCGTTATTCACAGTGTTTCTCCTCTCGCTCCGGATTCCTCAACTGGAATCCTTACCTTGATGACTGTCCCTTTACCCGGCTGCGTCTCAATTTCAAACTCACCGTCTATCAATTCAATCCGTTCCCGCATCCCGATCAGTCCGAATGACTCATCGCACGATTCGACAATCGAATCAAAGTCAAATCCAATCCCGTTATCCTTGACGTGGATTCGGACGGAATGTTGATACTGTTCTATGATAATACGAATGTCCCCTGCTTTGGAATGCTTAACTGCATTTTGGACCGCTTCCTGGACAATTCGGAAGACGGCGACTTCATAGGTCGATTCAATCCGTTCCCCGCCACCGAGATAATTAAAGTGAATCGGAATGCTGGAGATTTCCTGCATATGCCGTAAATACCGTTCCAGTGTCGGGACGAATCCGAGATCGTCAAGCGTCATCGGACGTAAATCGTAAATGATGCGGCGAATATCGGCGAGTCCGTCACGGATCAATTTCCGCAGACGGTGGATCTCTTCAAAGGCCGCTTCTGCACCGTTATGTTGGTGAATCTTTTCAATTAAATCGGCGCGGATCAACACATGTGCAAGTGTCTGCGCCGGACCGTCATGCATATCCCTCGACAGGCGGCGCCGTTCATTTTCCGCCGATTGGAAGACCTTTAAGCCCATCTCCTGTTTTTGCATTGCTTTTTCGTACTTTTCGTTCATGACCTGCATGTCGTCCGTCAGGAAGTTCAGCACGACGGAAACCCGGCTGATCAACATGTCGGCACGTTCAATCGTTTCATCCAGTTGAACGAGACGGCGTTCCAGCTCGTCCCGGCGCTTTCGGCAGTTCATCTCATCACGTTGATTGATGAACGATTCGAGTTGGAGTGCGTTGGCTGTCTCATAAGCAGTCCGGATGTCTTGTTCTGAGTAGTTGT
Organism: Exiguobacterium sp. s138; assembly: GCF_018618775.1. Classification (NCBI taxonomy): domain Bacteria; kingdom Bacillati; phylum Bacillota; class Bacilli; order Caryophanales; genus Exiguobacterium; species Exiguobacterium sp. s138. The sequence continues at coordinate 231,586 of NZ_JACSMW010000003.1, forward strand.
CGAAGTTTTTGCTCACGATGACGAGTCGCGCTTTCGAATCCTTAATATGTCGTTCTAGCCGTTCAGCTTCTTTTATATAGTCGTGAACGCGTGTCTTCAGTTCCCGTAACTCCTGCTGGATTTCAGCATACTGTTCCCGCGAACTTTCCGTAATCCGGACGATTTCTTCCCGGCTTTCTTCTACGACACCAATGATGTTCTGTACGATATCATTCAAGGACAGTCGCTCCCCCATCTCATTCGTCATACTACTCCCTCCGTTCCTTGCCAGTCCCCACGGTTGTCTCTCTCTCGAATCGTCGTTATGCTAGAAAGAACTAGTTAACGAGGAGGACATTTTTGATTATGACATTATTTAATTATTATACAGTAAAAGAAAACGGTTTCCATGAAATCATTATCCAAAAGTCACGATTTATTACATATTTGGCGCGTGCCACCTCGGAAGAAGAGGCACAGCGCTTCATTGCCGACCTCAAAAAAAAACATTCGGATGCCAATCATAATTGCTCCGCTTACGTCATCGGCGAACACAATGAGATTCAAAAAGCCAACGATGACGGGGAGCCGAGCGGAACGGCAGGCGTCCCGATGCTCGAAGTCTTAAAAAAACGGAATCTCCGCAATACCGTTGTCGTCGTGACCCGGTACTTCGGCGGCATCAAGCTCGGCGGCGGCGGCTTGATCCGGGCTTACGGTTCCAGTGTCTCGGAAGGGTTGAACGCTGTCGGCATCGTGGAGCGGATTGCCCACGATTTAGTCGAAGTCACAGTCGATTATACATGGCTCGGAAAGCTGGAGAATGAGTTACGGGCAACCGAACACATCATCGATCAGATTCATTATCTCGATCATGTCAAAATCGATGTCTGGGTCGAAGAAACCGCCGTCCCTGCTTTTTTTGAGTGGATGACGAATTTGACGAACGGACAGGCTCTGCTTGAGAAAACCGATTCGCGCTACGTCGAACGTGACATTCAACCTTGACCTGCTATACTGATTGTAAAGAATTTAAAAGTTTTTTAATAATTCAGTAAAGTAAGGAGTAATGAACCGTGGATGATTCCAAACGATCCCGTTCTGCCAAACCAAAACCAAAGCGGTCGTGGTTTAAAGTGTTCGTCACCGTCTTTCTGGTCGTTTTCATCGCCGGAGGTGCTGCATTTGCCTATGTCGCCAACAAAACGTTTCAAACAGCTAAACAATCGGAAGTCGAACTGTCGCGCGGCGATAAATCAGATAAGCGGGCTGCTGCCGTCGACTTAACGAAAGATCATTTTTCCGTCCTGCTCGTCGGAACGGATGAACGTCCCGGCGATACGTCCTCACGCGCCGATACGATGATTGTCGCAACGTTCAACAAAACGGATAAACAAGTCAATTTACTGAGTATTCCCCGTGATTCCCTCGTCATGATTCCGTCTGTCGGGTACGAAGATAAAATCAATCATTCCTATGCATTCGGTGGCATTGATTCAACGATTGAGACCGTCGAAACGTTACTTGATATCCCGATCGATTATTACGGTTCGATCAACTTCAACGGTGTTGTGGCGATCGTCGATGCCGTCGGCGGCATTGACGTTGATGTCAAATTACCGATCGATACGTTGAATTCCTCCGATAAAAAAGGCGGCGTCAAGCTCGAACCCGGTCTTCAACGGTTAAATGGTGAGGAAGCCCTTGCCTACGCCCGGATGCGTTACGAGGATCCGGAAGGCGATATCGGCCGGACCAAACGCCAACAACAGGTCGTCCAGGCGATCATCGACCAATCGACGTCATTCGGATCCATCACGAAGCTGAATAAACTGATGGATGCGACGGGTGATAATTTCACGACGAACATGTCCCTGACGGAAGCGTTCCAATTACAACCGTTCGTCAAGTCCTTGAACACCGTCAACCGGATCGACTTAAAGGGAACGGATACAAAAATCAACGGTGCCTACTATTATCAGCTCGACCCGAGTTCACTCGCCGATGCGAAAACAATGTTAAAGGAACAGCTGAACTTACCGGAGACGGCTGACGATTCGACCACTACACCGGAGGTTTCCAATGATTCGACCGTTGAAAGCAACTGATTATCCCGAACTGCACCGGCTCCAGCAACAAGCGTACCGTGTCGAGGCTGATTTAATCGGTGCCACTTTCTTTCCGCCGCTTCTTCAGTCGGAAGCAGCACTTCACGAAGAACAACCGGCCGGTTACATCACGCGTCTCGACGAACGGCTCGTCGGCGCTTTGACCGTCGAAGGGGAAACGATCACCCGGTTGCTCGTCTCCCCGGATTATTTTCGTCAGGGTATCGCGACGCAATTAATCTGGTATGCCTTGGAACATCAACCGCTTCGTGTCGTTTCGACGGCCGCCTTAAACGAACCGGCCATCGCTTTGTATCGCCAATTCGGATTCCGGCCTGTTCATCAAGTCAGACGGGATGCAATCGTCCTCGTCACACTTGAACGTGACGATGTACTTGATGTGTAACGAATCATAGAAAAAGGGGTGACGGATATCAATATCCGTCACCCCTTTTTAGCTGTAAATACTCGTACGTTTGACGTCAATCAGAACCATCCCATGATCGATCCCATCACTGCACCGAGGATCACAATCCGGAGCGGTGATTGTTTGTAGAAACGGAGCAGGCAAAACAGTCCGAAAGCGATCAAAAAATCGATTCCTGTTTTGACACTCGACGTGAAGATCGGATCATATAACGCAGCGAGCAGAATACCGACGACTGCTGCATTGACCCCAATCAACATCCGTCCGACCTGTTTATTGCCGCGGACCCGGTCCCAAAACGGCAAGACTCCAAGGACAAGTAAAAATCCGGGCAGGAAAATCGCGAGCGTCGCCAGGATTCCGCCCATCAGTCCGTTCACGACCGTCCCAAGATACGTCGCGAACGTAAAGAGTGGCCCCGGAACAGCTTGCGCTGCCGCATAACCGGCCAGGAAACTATCGCCTGTCAAAAAGTCCGGCACCAGAGATTGCTGTAAAAACGGCAGGACGACATGTCCACCACCAAACACGAGGGCACCGGCACTGTACATGATACTCGTCAGCTGAAGATTCCCCGCGGCATTCGCCGCAAGGAACGGTGTTACGACAAGCAGGACGATGAACAGGATCAAAGCACTGATACTGAGCCATTTCGGGACACGGATATTGAGTCCGCCTCCACTTTCCGGTTCGTCCTTAAACAGAAATAATCCAAGCACGGCTGCAAGCAGCAGGACACCGACTTGCGCGAGCGGATGGGCGATCAACAAGACACCGGCCAACGCCAGCAACATCAAAAATAACCGTTTCGGACCGACGGCAAGTTTTGTCCCCATACCGAGCACGGCGTCTGCAACGATCGCGACGGCAACAAGCTTGAGACCGTGAATGAAGCCTGCTTCCTTCAAATCGAATTCGGTTGCGAGCACTGCGAACAGAATCAGTAAAATGCTCGACGGTAACGTAAAGCCGATGAATGAGACGATCGCACCGACGACGCCTCCCCGAACAAGACCAATCCCCATCCCGACCTGACTCGAAGCCGGTCCGGGCAGAAATTGACAAAGGGCGACAAGATCGGCGTATGCTTTCTCATCCACCCACTTCCTTCGTTTGACATATTCCTCGTAAAAGTACCCTAAATGGGCGACAGGTCCGCCAAATGACGTTAATCCAAGTTTTAATGAGACGATGAAAATTTCAATCCATCTGTTCATCCGATCACCTCTACGCTGAATTATACGAAAACTTTGTAAATTTTCTGTGACCATTCAGGTGTTTCGTGATTTTTTCCGTCCATATGTGACAGTTCTCCAAAAAGTCTCGACCGGCCCTTGACGATAGCGCTTTAAGTACCAGCTCGAGAAGATGACTTGTACAACCAATACCGCGATGACGAGCAACGTACCTTGCCAGAGCGGAATCGTCCCGTACCGTCCGGTCATGAACAGCACCAGTGTAAAGATGACCGTCTGCATGAGGTAATTCGTCAACGCCATCCGTCCCAACACTTGAAATCCCCTTAACGGACGGCCTGATCGGACGAGTAAGGCAATTCCCGCCGCATATGCGACAGCAAGGGTACGACCCGACAGCCAGACGAAAAAGTAATTGGCCAATCCGTCCGGGAAACGCCCTTGATGAATCTGAACAATCGGATAGAGCAACGGCAACGACAGCAACAGACTGGCACCAAACACAAGACGAATCGTCCGGGTCGCCGGCGGACGGACCGTGAATCGTTCCATCAAGTAGGCTCCGATTAAAAACAGGGAAAGAATTTCCGGCCAGATTGCCAGAGAATTCGTTAAACCGTGCGGCAATTGAATGGTCGCATGATAGATGACGAATGCCGCGACGTCATGTGCCGCCACGATTGATTGCAGCGTCGTATCCGGGTCCGGAATCGACCGGTCGCCGACGGACTCGGCATATTGATAAATCGACAGATACCGAAAGAAGACATACAGCTGTAAGGCGAGAGCGGCCCACAGCTTCGTCGACGGTCGTGTCTGAACGAACGCAAGCAGCATCAGACCGCACAGGGCATAGGTCTGCAGGATATCTCCTCTCCAGAACAGCAGATGGATGAGACCGAACAGAAATAAAGCGAGTAAACGGCGGACAAAAATCCACAGTGATTTGCGTTTTACCCGCAAGCGGTTGATGAACAGAATGAAGCCGGCTCCGAATAAAACGCTGAACAACGTATAGAATTTTGTTTGGATGAACAGGTCAAACAGGAGACGCAACAGCTGATCGGTGCTCCCCATCTCACGCGTGAAACGTTCGCCAAGAAAGCTCGGCATATTAACAAAGAGGATGCCGCATAAAGCGAATCCCCGCAACACATCCAGATAGATAATTCGGTCGGCTCGTTCAATCGGATTCATCTCGACTCCCCTATCGCCAAATCAGCCGCCCAAATTCCTTTGAGCGGCTGATTGGTCATTTTGATGTCATTCGTTCCAGCAAATTCAGTAACGGTCGATAGCGCTCGCCCAGTAATCCAAGCGATTCGACTAAAATATCGAGTACGAGCAATAACATCAGCAAGGAAACGAGTGCTCCAAGCGAAGTCGTTTGTGAAAAGAGGACCGCTGTCATCCCGAAGACGGCACACAATCCGTAAATGACGAGCACCGCCTGCCGCATCGTAAATCCAAGATCGAGTAACCGGTGATGAAGATGGGCTTTATCCGGTGCAAACGGTGGTTTTCCTTGTAATACCCGTCGCACAATCGCAAAAAGCGTATCGGAAATCGGGATTCCGAGCAGGATGACCGGCACCGCGAGTGAAAACAAGGTGACGTTCTTGAAACCAAGCAACGACAAAACACCCAACATGTATCCGAGGAATAACGCACCGGTGTCTCCCATGAAAATCTTGGCCGGATAAAAGTTGTGGAACAGAAAACCAAATGTACTCATCAATAAAAGAATCGCGACAATCGTCACGTAGACATTGCCCTGAATGACGGCCAGGCTGATCAGCGTCAACAAAACGATGCTCGAGACACCGGCTGCCAGTCCATCCAACCCGTCGATCAGGTTGACGGCATTCGTGATACCGATGACCCATAAAAACGTCAGCGGAACACTCCACCAGCCGAGAAACAATTGTTGGTCGAACGGTAAGTTAATGAACTCGATCCGGATGCCGCCGTTTAAGACGACGACGGCCGCGACGATCTGCCCCATTAATTTAAGCCGGGCATTTAATTGAAAACGGTCATCGAGTGCTCCCGTCAAAATCACGACAAAGCCTCCGACCAGGATATGTGTCGCATAGGGACTGGAAGGTTGCAAAATAAAGTAACCGATCATGAATGCGATGTAAATCGCAAGTCCGCCTAACCGCGGCATAATTCGTACGTGTACCTTTCGCGCGTCCGGACTGTCAACGGCACCGACTGCAATCGCAAAGCGTTTTACAACGGGTGTGATCAGTAAGGCCGCGATAAAACAGACAATGGACGCCGTCCATAACATAATAACATCACGCTCCTGCGCGAATTATATCATAAAAAAAAAGAGCCGACGAGCGGCTCACATGAAGATTGGGACTTCTGCAGATGGATCATATGTATAGATGCCGCGTCCGACTTTTTTAATCGCAGGATTCGCTTGTTCCACTTTAGCCATCAATTGATAGATGTTGCTGATTTGGTGACGGTACCGGAGTTCGAGTTCCATCTGGATATCGCGTGCCGACATCGACTCGCGCTCACGCATCAAGTCACTGATTTGGTGGACATAGACTTCCAGCGGGTAACGTTGATTCACTCGGCGTTGTTTAAGGGGACGTTCTTGTGTCACCGCGATTTCTTTTGCTGAATCGCTTGTTCCCCGGCTTAATTCTGCAATTAAATATTCAGCGCGTCGTTGCAAACGACGGTATTCCTCTTCGATTTCCATCAGTTCTCGGTAGATATGTTCACTCGATCCCATTTGTTAACCCACTTTCCTAAATTAAACATAAATATTTCAATTATGTTTCAATTGTATGTTTTTTGAAATAAAACAAACTACATTTTGCCTCTTTAATATATAATTTTATTATATATTTAATTATTCTGTAATATTTTTCTCTCATTGGTTGTCACTTGACTACACTTCATATTAACAGAAAGGAGCTAAAACGGAATAGATAAATTATAAATTAAACTATTTTAAAAATACTTAATTGACTATATAAGGTTTTATACGTATTTATTCTACTTAAAAGGAGACTGGAAATTTAATGGACAAATTAACTAAAATCCTAACAAAGGCACTAGTACTTTTGCTTCTGACTGCCATCGCTTTTCCGTCCTCATTAGTATCGGCTGCATCCGGCGTAACGTTTACGAAAACAACCTATCAAACAACGGATTTATTGAATTTACGCTCGACTGACTCGATCTCTTCGAAAAAATTAACGACGATTCCGAAAAAAACGTCTCTCACATCCAACTACCGGATCGGGGAGTGGTATCGTGTCACGTACAGCGGCAAGACGGGTTATGTACTCGGTCAATACTTAACGAAAGTCGTCACCGGAACGAGTTTTACAAAAACGAATTACCAGACGACAGATGCTTTGTCGTTACGACAGGCAGCCTCGACGTCTTCCGCACGTCTGTTGACGATTCCCGCGAATACGAAGCTCGCATCAAGCTTCCGGGACGGCGATTGGTACAAAGTGACGTATAACAATAAAACCGGTTTCGTATCGGGTGCCTATCTAAAGAAAGTGACGGCATCGTCGACAGCCTATACGACGACGGAACGGCTGAACTTCCGGACTGCACCGACGACATCTGGCGCTCTATTGATGACGATTCCGAGCAATCAAGTCGTCCAGTCCTTATCCGTCAGCTCCAACTGGCACAAAATCAGTTACGGTGGGAAAACCGGATATGTCATGGGGACGTATTTAAAAAAAGGTACGGCTTCTCCGACCGTCCCGACTGCCGGAACGGCGGATTACAGCGGTAGCAAGATGTACGTCCTGATTGATGCCGGAAGCACCGTCGCCTTACGGGCATCCGCTTCCGTTCTCAGCGGACAAATCACCCGTCTCGGCCGTGGTACACCGCTTCTCGTGACAAACAATCTTCATAAGACACGTGGTTTTGTAGCTGTCCAAACAGCTGACGGACGTCGCGGTTATGTGGAAGCTACTTATTTGACGCTCTTTCAACCAAGTCCGTCTAATCGTCCATTGATTGTCCTCGATCCCGGACACGGCGCTTACGATCCGGGTGCAGTCCGAGCCGGATTCGCAGAACGGGACATCGTCCTGTCCGTCGCGCGTCAAGTCGCCGGTCTGCTGGCAGGAAAAGTGGATTTGACGTTAACACGCTACACAAACGATTATTATCCGTCACTCGGCGACCGGAGTGCGATGGCAAACGCTTTGTCGACGTCACGGTTCGTCAGCATCCATATCAATGCTTCGAATGGTACCAGTGCGTCCGGTGCGGAAAGTTACTACTATAAGGGAACAACTTCCGTTCAGCTCGCACAGGCGATTCAGCAACGGCTGACAGGTTACGCCGGCATGCGCGACCGCGGTGTCCACTTTGCCAATTATGCTGTCATTCGCGGAACGCAGGCACCGGCCGTCCTGGCGGAACTCGGTTTCCTATCGAATGCGTCAGATCGTGCGAAACTGGCAGACCCCGCTTATCAGGCACGTTACGCCCAGGCGATTGCCGACGGTATTCTCGCGACACTTTAAGTTCAAAGACTGTAAAACGCTCATTCCGTCTATCGGAACGAGCGTTTTTTATATGACAAAAGGACCGCTCAGGGAAGCGGTCCTTTTGTACTCACATGAAAAGAGATTGATCAGATAAAACCATCTGCCATCAGGGAATGGCGGATTTTCATTAGCGACTAGCTAGAATCTGCTCAAGGGAAAGCAAATCCGTCGAATCGACACGATAGTCTGCCTCATGTAACGTCGTTTCCGGACCGACTCCGACAGCATACATACCCGCTGCGTGAATGGCCGTGATTCCTGCCGCTGCATCTTCTACACCGATGCAACGTTCAGGTGCGACGCCAAGCGCCTCTGCTGCCCGTAAAAACACTTCAGGGTGTGGTTTTGACTGGGCGACGGTTGCCGCATCGACGATGTCATCAAAATAGTGCCGGACTCCAAGTGCCTCAACGACAGTCAACGCATTTTTAGAAGCTGACGCCATTCCGATTTTCAGCCCAGTCGCACGGATTTCATCCAGGAATGCAATGATTCCCGGTAAAAGATCCTGTTCTGAAATATGTTGGATCAACGTGACGTAATGGTCGTTCTTTTTCGTTGCGAGCGCTTCTTTTTCCTGAGCGGTAAAAGCATCCTGCTTCCCGCCAAGTGTCAAAATCCGCTCCAGTGAATCGGTCCGACTGACGCCTTTCAGTGTTTCGTTGAACTCCCGGTCGAACGGAATGTCCAACTCCTCACCCAGTTGTTTCCAAGCCAGATAATGATACTCGGCTGTATCGGTAATTACGCCGTCCAAGTCAAAAATGACCGCTTCAATCGTTGGTGCCATCCGACATCCATCCTTTCATCCATCGTACATGAAAGACAAGAAATCGAATGATTTGCGCAAACGATTGCACTTGCCTCAAGAATTATTTTACCTGTTCCCCTCCCCCTTTGCAAGCGTTATCAAAAAACAAATCCAAATCGTTTCCGTTTCTAAAAAGAAACCGTTTTCAATTTCAAGGGAATGTTTTACTTATTTCGTTCTTTTCTATTCGTTTTACAATTTTTAACTGTTATAATAAAAGCGAGTTTGACAGTCGAACCGAAGGAGTGACCAATCATGTTTCAGCGCGTTAAACAATTAATAGATGAACAGAGTCGCAGAATGCGTCGTTATGAAAAAACCGTTTTATTAATTAACAGCTTAGAAGCAGAAATGGAACAAAAAACGGATGAAGAACTACAGCTTTTGACCACATCCTTGAAAAATCGTCTGCAGGCCGGTGAGAAAATCGAGGCAATCACCGTGACTGCCTTTGCCCTTGTCCGGGAAGCCAGCAAGCGGACACTCGGTCTTCGTCATTACGATGTCCAGTTGATCGGCGGACTCGCCCTTCTGTCCGGACATATCGCCGAAATGGCGACCGGTGAGGGAAAAACACTCGTCGCGTCACTCGCTAGTTTCACCCAGGCCCTGCACGGTCAAGGGGTCCATGTCATCACCGTCAACGAATACCTCGCTCAGCGTGATGCGGAACAGATTGGTCAGATTCACCGTTTCCTGGGTTTGACGGTCGGCATCAATTCAGCAGAACTGTCATTCGAAGAAAAACAGCAGGCTTATGCCGCTGATATTACATACGGAGTCGGAACGGAATTCGGCTTCGACTATCTGCGGGACCATTTGGTCATGCGGCAGGAAGATCGTCTGCAACGTCCCCTCCGCTTCGCGTTAATCGATGAAGTCGACAGTGTTTTGATCGACGAAGCCAAAACCCCTCTCATCATGGCGGAACGGGACACCGTTCACGAAGGTTTACAACAGTTGGTCCGTCATGTCGTCAAAGACTTTAAAGAAGACGCCGATTATACGTTCGATGAAGAAATCAAGGCGGTCGCCTTGACGGATCAAGGCATCGAGACGATTGAGCAGACTTTCGGCATCGATCAGCTGTTTGCAGCGGAACATGCTGTCTTGTTCCATTATGTCATTCAGGCGCTGCGGGCTCATGTCGTTCTCCAAAGAGACGTTGATTACATCGTCAAGGATGATAAGATTGCACTCGTCGACCTGTTCACCGGTCGTTTGATGGAAGGACGCAGTTTATCGGACGGTCTCCACCAAGCGCTTGAAGCGAAGGAACACGTCAGCGTGACCGAAGAAAATCGGACGACAGCGCAAATCACGATCCAGCATTACTTCCGTCTCTATCAACACGTGTGCGGGATGACCGGGACCGCTGCCACTTCCCGTGATGAATTTTTGAAGACGTACCGGATGGATGTGGTATCGATTCCACCGAACCGTCCGAAAATCCGAATCGATGAAGCGGATGTCCTGTTCTTGACGAGTCCTGAGAAATACAGCGCGATTGCGGCAGCGACCGAAACAGCTCATTCGACGGGGCAACCGGTCTTGATCGGAACGACTTCGATCGAACAATCCTTAAAGGTGGCAGACGTCCTCGATCAGCGGCACATTCCTTACGAGATTCTGAACGCCAAAACGGTCGACCAGGAAATTCGGATCATCGAGTCCGCCGGCCGCCACGGCCGGGTGACGATTGCGACGAACATGGCAGGACGCGGAACGGATATCCTGCTCGATGATGCGGCGAAAGCGCAAGGTGGTCTGTTCGTCATCGGCACGGAACGTCACGAATCGGTCCGAATCGATAACCAGTTGCGTGGCCGAGCGGGACGTCAAGGAGATCCCGGTTTGACACGCTTCTATCTGTCGCTTGAAGATGAACTGCCTCGACGGTTTGCCCGTGAACGATTAGAGCGCGTCAAAAAGAAGCTCGCTCCTGTCTCGGGTCCGATCAGTGCAAAAGAAGCTCAGCAGCTGATGGCTTATGCGCAGGAAACCTGCGAATCGGTCAACCGCAGCGTCCGTGACGATCTCGTCCAACTCGAGGAAGTCATCAGTGAACAACGTCTTGCCATCTATCGTCTCCGCAATCAAATCGTTGATTCGGCGACACTGGACCAATTCGTCCAGCCGTTTGCCGCCCGGACCGTCCAAGCCTATCTCGATCAGTATTTGACGGACGACCTCGTTCCGGAAGAATGGCCGATTGAATTATTGACGACGGAGCTGGAACAATTGTTGCATCAACCGGTCGAACTGCCTCTGGCTGACTCGATTGAAACAATCAAACAGCAACTGGAACCGCTCATTGCTGCGGTCGACCAGCGAATGGCCTTACAGATCACCGAAGATGAAGAAACGGCGCGACGGTTCATGTTACTGGCACTCGATGAGCAGTGGACGAGTCATTTGACAGCGATGAATTCCCTCAAGGAAGGGATTCATTTACGCAGCTACGGTCAAGAACAGCCGGTCCGAATTTTCGAACGGGAAGGTATGGATTATTTCCGTTATGCGATCTTCAGTTTTGAAAAACAAGTCGTTTCCGGACTATGCCGTCCGGAAGAAACCACTCTGCAAGGAGGACTGCTTCATGCAACCGTCGATTGAAGATGAAATTCAACCCGCGCTTTACTTTACCGAAGATATGCCGATCGTCAAAGAAGACGAGTATGTTTTTCGGTACGCACTCAATCAGTTACCGAAACTCGGACCGAATCAGTTGGCTATCCACCTCTTTCAAGTATTGCAGACGGAACCGTTGCAGCTGATTGCGTTGTTCCAAAATACACTTGAACGTTCTTTCCAGCTCAATGATCTGGTTGTCCTCGTCCTGTCAGGCGATCAGCTCGTCGCAAGGAAGACATTTACGATCGAGGAGGTACCGGTGTTGCTTCCGAAAGCGACCTTACCGCTTTGGCTCGACTTTTCGGAGGAAGAGCAGTTCGTCGAGTTGTCGACGCTTGATGCTCCGCTCGAACTGGTTTTCTCCAATGAACAGTTAACGGATCTCGTCATCGATGATTCCTTTACTGCTTCGGAGCAACGCCTGATTCGTCAAATTGCTTTCTCTCATCCTGCTCCACCGACAGACGGCTGGTCCTTGTTGCCGGTCTCAATTTTCAAACAGGAACAGATCGTCGAGTCCATTTTACTGGTCCGCAATCCGAGTGGACAAACGCTCGAACTCGACTCACTAGCGTTTGAGTTGTTGCTTGGTGATCAGGTGGTCGCCGTAACCCGGCATGCCTCGGTGACCGTGTCTCCGCAAAGCGAACAAGCGGTCCGCCTGCTGTTTGACTACACGGCACATCCGAGTGATGCTTTGGCTTTACGGTACCTGCCGGAATAATTCCTTCAAAAAAAGGGGCTTCTCGTCAATGACGAAAAGCCCCTTTTGGATTATCCTTTTAATAAACCGATGACACGAACATTGACCGCTTTCGGCTGGAATGCCAACATGTTTTCCATGTCTTGGGCAATCCGTTCCTGTACTTTTCCTGCTGTCTTGATAATCGACATCCCGTATTTGATATGAACCGAAAGACTGACCGTAATGGCACCGTCCTCGTCTTCGACCTTCACGAGCTTGACCATCTGTTTTTCCTGTAACTTCGAATCGTCCTGAGTAAAAGCAATTCCTTCTGTTTCCTGAACCGCTACCCCGGCAATCACTTCAATCACTTGTTGAGAAACGTTGACGACACCATCCGCATTGTTTAAGTTATACGACATACTTTCCACGCCCTTCATCTATTAATCGCTCTACTTTAAAGTGTATAGCATTTAACCTTTTTTTGAAAGGTCTTGTCGTTCTTCGACGATCGGACGAATATCGATTTCGATCAACGGACGCATCAGACGGACAATCAACGGATGAATGATGACGCCGACAATCAACAAGGCGACACCGATGACGATCAGCAGGGCGAGCCAGGTTTGCGGTACGAAAGCTGTCGTTACGTACTGCCGCCATGCCATGACGAAGAAGACGTGCAGCAGATAGACATATAAACTGAGCTCTCCGGCCCGTGTCACGAGCGGCAGACGACGCATCGGGACGAGCATCATAAAGCCTAGAGACGCCGTAATCGACAGGAAGTAGATGACACTGTGCTTCAACACACCGACCCAGGCATCACTGTCATACTGTTCGACATACGGGAAACGATGCTTGAACGCATTTGCCAAGGCGACGATTTCCTGTGGTGTATCGCGCCATGCTTCATAGAGAAGGAAACCGACGACGCTTGCGAAAGCCAGCCCGCCGATCAATCGGACGTTCATCCGCCGTTTAAAGCTTTTCGGCATTTCGAAAATCCGGATGAATTCGTGTTCCGACAAGTAGTTCCCGAGCAGGAAGTACGGATAGAACATGATCAATTTTCGTAAAGCCAGAAATCCGGTGTTTTCTAATTCAAAACCGTATAATAAGGCAAAAGCGAGTCCGAACCAGACATAGCCGCGCAGATGGACGACATACGGCGTGACGATATACCAGACAACCATGACGAATAAATACCAGAGTGCCCAGTACGGCCGGAGCAGATGCGTTCCGAGATTTTGTCCGGATAACAACGGCAGTCCTTCTCCAAACGTTGCCCATGAGCCAATCAAAATCTGCCAGACACAATAGACGGCAAACAGTTGAATGACACGCAAGTATTTATTTTCCCGGAAGAAGTAGCCGCTTAAAATAATGAATAATGGCATGTGAAACGAATAAATGACCAGGTACACTGTTTCGAGTAACTTTCCATCGTAATCAAACCGTAAATCCGTCAGCATGTGACCAATTACTACGAAAATGACAAGGAATCCTTTGATATTATCAAACCACGGATTTCGATTCATGTTACACTACCCCTTATACTCCCTCGAAAGGAACGATTGTTTTATGAAAAAAGCACTAGTCATTCTCTCGATCGTCGCCAACGTCGTCCTCCTCGCGTTATTGCTCGGACGTAAACCGATCGAGTTATTCGAGCAGGCCTTTCCTGCGACGAACACACAGCCTATTTCGACATTCCAATATACGAAAAATCCGAACTACGTCCGCTTGAATAGTCTTTTCCATACTTATCAATACCCAAAATCACCGAATTCTGTCATGCTCGGTGACTCGATGACGAATTTTGGTGATTGGCGGATCCTGCTCAATGATCCGACAATTGTCAATTTCGGAATTCCCGGTGATACGACGGAAGGCTTTCTGACCCGCCTCGACCTGATTGTCGAGATGAAACCGAAACGTGTTTTCCTGATGGGCGGCATCAACGACATCCGGCACTTCACCCCGATTCCGACGATCACGGAAAACATGACGACAATTGTGACGACACTGCGAAAAAATAACATTGATGTCGTCATTCAGTCAACGTTACCCGTCGCACCCAAGTACTCCGATTCGGTCCGTGTCAATCGTGACGTCGAAGCCTTGAACCGGAATCTCGAGCAGCTTGCCAAATCAGCCGGTGTTCCGTTTGTCGATTTACGTCCGGAGTTGACGAATCAACAGGGTTATCTTCAAAACCGGATGACATACGACGGACTCCATCTGGTCGGCGGCGGCTACCTGCGATGGAGTGATGCGTTAAAACCATTTGCGGAACGGATTCAGATTACGGAAAACAAATGAACGTCGAAAAAAGGAGACTCCGTTTTTTACGGATTCTCCTTTTTTCGACGTTCATCTACGCGGTGACAGGCACCGTGTCATCAGTCTTCCTGGTTTTTAACACCCATGTACGCGGCGACGCTCGATGCTGAAAATACAGCAATCGCGACGATACCGACTGCAATCCATACGACTTGATCCATCATTTCTCCCCCTTGTATGTAACCGTTCACTTTCTTTTTTTAGCGTACACGAAATTCGTCAAGAAAGAAACACATTTTCTATGTCTAACGACTAGACGTTTCGGGAAAAAGTAACTATAGTAGAAGGACAACTATAAATTGTCAGAAAATTCGATTATTTAACAAGGAGGTGATTCTGATGTCAACCCCAATCCTGAAACCCCGACTTCAGATGAAGCAACGAAGTCTAGTCAACTTTAGTTATTGGTTCGTCATCGGTCTCATTGGATGGACGATGCTCAGTTTCGTAACCGGACTTCGCGATCGATTGGCGAGCCTCCCCATCTACGAAAGCATTCCGCTTGTATTGGCTGTCCTCTTGACTACCGGCGTTTTATTAAAGGTGGCCCGGGATGAATGGTGGATCCGGTACCTCAATCGGCAAACCCAGTTTTACATCGGTCATGAAACCGTCGTGACCTGGTGCCTCATCATCGACAGCATGTGGTTGATCCGTAAACCGATGCGCCGTGAACTCCGTCATCTCTATCGACACATTACCCGAACGAAAACTTCACCAGAAGCCATCGAGACACTTGCGAACGAACTGGTCGAACGTGGTATCCTCATCGTCTATTCCCGTCCTAAGAGTGACCATCCTGCTTGAATGGAAAAAGAGCATGGAAAATCAGGACACGCTTCCTGGATTCCATGCTCTTTTTCTATGATTATTTTTGGGCAAGCCAACTTGCTGCTGCTTCAATCGTCGGCATGATGAGCTGATGACCATGGTTCGACCAGGTCACATCGACCGTAGCCCCTGCCTGTTCGAAAATCACTTTTAAATCTTCCGTCTCCGAAGCCGGACAAATCGGATCATTGGTTCCGGCTCCGATAAAGACGCGAACTTGTGACGAATCCGGTAACGTCACGCCGCGACGCGGGACCATCGGATGCAACAAGATCGCCTGTTCAAACAACCGTTCTTCGAACATCATATTTGCCGCGATATTCGCACCGTTCGAATAACCGACCGGGATGACGTCTTGAAGGGAAAAACCGGAAGTACGGCTTGTCTCTTTCACGAAATCAATCAGACGGGCTGTCCGCAAAGCGAGGTCTTCCTCATCAAAGATACCTTCCGCCAATCGTTTAAAGAACCGCGGCATCCCGTTTTCCGTCACCTCACCCCGGACCGACAGATAACCGGCCTCCGGATCGAGAAGTCGAACGAGCCCGACTAAATCCTGTTCAGTCCCGCCTGTTCCGTGTAATAAAAGAAAAATCGGTGCGCCCGGTCGTTTCGCCGGTTCAAATAAATGAATCATACAAGTCTCCCCTTTGGTAGTGTAATCGGTGCGACATGTCCTTCAATCGTCGCCCGGTGTGCTTCGAACTGTTCCGGTAATTTCAAATCTTCTCCCAGTAGCTCAAACGCTTCGTCGACCGTAAATCCTGGATTGTCAGTCGCGATTTCATGCAAAATCCGTCCCCGGTCGTGGAAGTAAATCGATGTAAAGTAATTCCGGTCCTTCACTTCCGTCGTCATCAATCCGAATGCATTGAGTTGTTTCATCCAGTCCAGTTGTTCGGCCTGGTCGTCGGCCCGCCACGCAATATGGTGGACTGTGCCGGCACCCGGACGGCCGACCGGGACGTTCGCATGCAAAATATCGATGGTATTGCCGAACTCGCCTTCCGCTGTATAGCGGTCCATTGTCTCGGAGCGTTTCGCAATCGTTAATCCGAATGCTTCCGTCAAAAGACGTGCCGTATCGGCCGGATCACGTGACAACAACGTCGCACCGGCAAATCCTTTGATCGCGACGTCCGTCGAGATCCCGTCGATTTCAAAACGGCTGTTCGGACCTTCGCTTCGTTCGACCAATTCAATCTGTAATCCGTGCGGATCTTGGAAAACAAGCTGCTTTTCGCCGAAGCGTTCTGCTTCTTCGAACGTCACCTGCTTTTCCGTCAAACGGTTTTTCCAAAAGTCATAGCTGCCTGTCGGAATGGCGTACGCCGTCGTCCCGACTTGGCCCGCTCCGACTTTCCCCTGCTGCATGCCTTCAAACGGGAAAAAAGTGATGATCGTTCCAGGTTTACCCGATTCATTGCCGAAGTAAAAGTGATAGGTTCCCGGATCATCAAAGTTGACCGTTTTCTTGACGAAACGCAGACCAAGCGTCGTACCGTAAAAATCAAGATTTTCCTGTGGATTACCGACCATTGCTGAAATGTGATGAATGCCTTTCGTTTTCATATTCGTTCGCACTCCCTTCTTTCATTTCCTTTAACACAATAATAGTAACTAATTTACTAAAAGTAAACCATTATGCTTAAACATCTCTTTTTTGGAACCTTTCTTCCATTTACCCGTAAGAATAAGAGATACTTCAACTGGACCATGCACTTTATCTGAATGAAGGAGGACTGATTCCATGCTTGAAATTAAAGCCATCACGAAACGATTCGGGTCGTTCACAGCGGTCGACGATTTATCATTCGAAGTGCCGGAAGGACAGATTTTCGGATTACTTGGAGCGAACGGAGCCGGAAAAACAACGACGTTCCGGATGTTGCTCGGTTTATTGCAACCGACAGAAGGGTCGATTACGTGGAAAGGACAACCGATTCCTTTATCAAAAATCGGTTACCTTCCTGAGGAACGTGGCTTGTATCCGAAAATCCGGGTCGATGAACAATTGATTTTTTTAGCTGAACTCCGCGACATGAAACGAAAAGATGCCAAAGCCTCTTTACTCGAATGGCTCAACTACTTCCAGATTCCGCAGTACGAAAAGATGCGGGTCGAACAATTATCAAAAGGAAATCAGCAAAAAATCCAGCTGATTTCTGCCGTCCTACATAAACCCGACTTATTAATCCTCGACGAACCGTTCAGCGGACTTGATCCCGTCAACGTCGAACAGTTGAAAAAAGCGGTCCGGAAACTGACGGCAGAAGGCACGACGATCGTCTTCTCAAGCCACCGGATGGATCATGTCGAGGAACTGTGTGAACATGTCGCCATTCTCGATCACGGGAAACCGGTTGTCGCCGGGTATCTTCCGGAGATCAAGGCAGGATACGGCAAGACACGTGTCTTATTGACGACCGATGCGCCTGCCCTGCTTTGGGATGCACTGCCGGGCATTCTTCAAGTCGAATCGGACGGAACCGGCCACAGCTTACAAGTCGAGTCAAAAGAGGCGGCCGACTTGCTGCTCCGTCATTTGATTACAGAAGGATTCCATGTCGAGCGATTCGTATGGGATCAATTATCCCTGCAAGACATCTTCATCGAGGAGGTTGGAAAACGTTATGAACCGTAAATTCCTGACATTGTATCGTTTCAGTCTGTTTCAAAAATTACGGGCGAAAAGTTTTCTGATTTCGACCGTCCTGATGGTCGTGTTCCTTGTCGGATTCAGCAACATCGAGCGGATCATCGACTGGTTCTCGGGAGACGATCCGAAAATCGCGGTCGTCAGCTCGCTTGAAGCTCCGATCGTTCCGGTTCTAAAAGAAGTCGGCATCAAAACAAAGATCACCGAAAAAGATTATTCCCTGAAGCAGGCACGACAAGTCGTCGACAAAGGGACGTATGACGCAGTCGCTTTGTTGTCCGACGATCCGTACCGGGTGACGTTAATCAGTGCCAGTCCGGAACAGGAGTTGCAGACACAACTGTCGACTGCTTTAAAACAAGTCCGTGACCAGACGATCATTACGGACGCCGACGTCGATCCGGCATTGCTTGCTTCGCTTGCTGCTCCCATCGACGTGAAACAGGAATTGACCTCAACCGGCGGTAAGAGCGAGGACGAATTATTCGCCGCGTCGGCTCTCGTCTATGTGTTGCTGTTCCTGATGTACTTTACGATTGCCATCTACGGCGGCATGATCGTGACGGAAATCGCCAATGAGAAATCATCACGTGTCATGGAGTTGTTGATTTCCGCCGCCAGTCCGATTCAACATATGCTGGCCAAGATCACATCGATCGCCACCGTCAGTCTGATTCAATTATCGTTACTCGTCGGAGTCGGTTATTACAGTGCCCAAAGCAGCAGCCTGTTTGATCAGCTGTCGCTTGATTCCCTGAGCGTCAAGACGATTGTTTACCTGTTCGTCTTTTTCCTGCTCGGTTATCTGCTGTATGCGACGCTCCTCGCCGCACTCGGTTCGCTCGTCAGCCGGGTCGAAGATGCCCAACAGGTCACCCTACCGGTCATCATGTTGATCGTCGCTGCTTTCACGGTGTCGATTTTCAGCCTGAACGCTCCGACGAACCAGGCCGTCGTCATTCTGTCATTCGTGCCGTTCTTTACCCCGATGCTGATGTTCCTACGCGTCATGCTGACGGAAGTCCCGGTCTGGCAAGTCGCGTTATCACTCATCCTGATGGTGATCAGCATCGCACTCGCCCTGTTCGTCGGAACACGATTCTACCGCGGGGGTGTCCTCTTTTACGGATCAAATCCGCTGAAGCAATTGCGCCGTATTTTAGGCGGACGCCAGTAGTAGTTTACAAGACGAACCGTTTCCGCTATCGTTAGGTGAGAAAAAGCCTTGAGGAGGAATTACGTTATGCGGTCTCGTTTTTGGGCAGCGATTTTATTCACAGCTGCCGCCATCGTCTCGTCCCTTGTCATGTTCACGAAATTTCCACAA
The DNA here is from genome assembly GCF_018618775.1 of Exiguobacterium sp. s138. Lineage (NCBI taxonomy): Bacteria > Bacillati > Bacillota > Bacilli > Caryophanales > Exiguobacterium > Exiguobacterium sp. s138. Next base: position 251,142 of record NZ_JACSMW010000003.1, read on the forward strand.
GCAAGTGAGACATGGAAGCTGGTCCTCGCTTACGGCGGAGTGACATTCATCGTCAGTTTATTTTATTGGTCTTTCGTCGCTGTACGGATCCAGTCCTCGCGTTTATTCGGAAGCTGGATCGGCGTCTTTATCGGCGGAACGACGGTTTTACTCGTTTGTGTCGCTCGTTTCCTGATTCGGGGAGACTTCATGATGATTTTAAAATGGCAGGCCATGCTCGGCAGTCTGACTTTAAACTTCGGCTATGTCGGCTGGGTGCTTGTCATCGCAAATGCCATCATCGGTTTCTTGATTGGACGGACACGACAAAAGGGACGCCGGGCTCCACGTCCTGCGCCACAGCGTTAATCGTTAAAAAAACATCACCGGCTTTAGCGTCGGTGTACACAAAAGAGGAAAACGGACATTTGATCCGTCTTCCTCTTTTTGTTTGGCTGAACATCAATTCCGGTCGTTCATTTGCGGTGATAACGTGTTCGGTCAATCTTTCGGCTGAACTCCGTATAACAATCGGTTGTCGTCGTCTCAGTGTCTTCCGTCAGACGGTTGAGGTATTCATCGAGTTGAAGCATCGTCGGGAGTTTGTCGGCAAACAGTTCAAACGTCTCTGCCGCGTCTTCCCGTTGCAATTCCCCCGCCTCCATGACCGCCTCCACCAGCTCATGAAAAATCCGTTGTTCCGTGGCACTCATCGTCTGTTCAATCCGTTTGACGTCCTCATCATACATCAAATCAAACAGGCGCATCCGTTCTTCCAGCTGCTGTTCAATCATCGTTTCGTCTTGTCCCATTGTCTGTTCATACGCCAATCGCATTTCTTCAAGCGGCGTTTTTTCCTGCATGACGAATTTTAAGGACTCCCCGGTCCAGATATGCCGTGCCAGATAACTGGAATCGATATGCAGGGCTTCCGCCAAGGATTCGATATACGCTTTTGTCGGATACACTTCGCTGAGTTCCGTCCGGCGGATGAAATAGGGAGCGACCCCGAGATTGTCCGCCAACTGGTCGATTGAGATTCCGGCGCGTTCCCGTAAGATTCGGATGCGGTCACCGTATCCCCGGTAAGGTGAATGGTCCAGCATGTTACCCCTCCTCGCTATGCTATTATCATACCCTCGAATCCGGTATCGGATACATCGAACTTTCGCACGATTTTTTTAATAAATAACGCGGATAGCGGGCCCATAACGGCAGGATACTGATGAAATAACAGCCGGTGACGATTCCGATCCAGGTGAAGGACAACGGAAGAAACGGACCGATCTCGAGTCCCCCTTCCGATATGATGACTTGAAAGAGTAACCAGGCATGAAAAATCGAAATAAAGTACGGAACCATCAATACCGTACCGTATTTGATGAACAGGAAACGGCGAATGCTCTCTTTACTGAAACCAAGCGCAAACAGGGTCTTCAGCCGTTTTTGTTCACGCTCCGTCGTCATTTGCATCCAAACGTGCAGGAAGCTTGCATTGATGACAAACAGCCAGATTGTCAACAGGATGACGACAAACGAGACAAGACGAATGATCCGGATCCCGTCCAGTTTATCTTCCGTCTCATTGATCAATTGATAAGGAACCGATGCTTTTTTACCGAGCTCCGTTTTCGATTGGATGTCCCGGACAATCGACATCCAACTTGTCCAACGCTCTGTCCCGTAATCGGCGTACGAGGGTGTATCAAAGACACGGATCCGGGCGACCGGACGATTCATCCTCGCAAACGCCCGGTCACTGACGACGAACAATGTTTTAATCCGGTCATTGTATCCGAATAACAGACCGTGCTCCGCCATTGGTTCCAACTGATAGCCGGCTTGCTTCATTTCCGCTTTTGCTTTTTGCATCGTCGGTGTCACTTCCTTGACTTGAACCGGGCGGGCCGGAATCATAAACGTCTGTTTGTCCGTCAACAGCGTCCGTTGCTCGTAACCCAAATGCTTCATCAGCTGATTGTAGTCCGATAACGGAATCACGTACCGGCTCTTCCCACCTTTGAGCCGGACATCCTGCCGGTATTTATCCGGAAACGCTTTTGTCATCGTCCGTTCCAGAGTCTCCAGACGACCGGACGGAACAGACGATTCCTCGTAATAGACCAGTCCGAACTGATTGTCAGACGAGAGGTCAAACCCGATCATTTGAAAGATAAAGATCAGACCGACAGCCGTTAAGGCACAGGAGGTCAAAATCGTCCCCAAGGCAACCAGTGTACTGTTCGTCCGTAATTGAACCGCGATTTCCGAGACGATTAACTTGCGTAACGACAACCGGCGGGGCCGGTAGAGTTTGAGCGCGACCGGAATGACGTGGCGGCAGAAAAAGAACGAACCGACGAAGATGATGAAGGGAAAGACAAATAGAAAGTTATCCTGCCGCGTCAATGCCATGAAATAGCCGTAAAACAGGATCAGTACGGCCGTTCCCTGCATCGCAAGACCGAACCGGACACGAAGCCGGGAACGGGTCCGGACAGGCCGGTCCGGACGGAATCTATAAATCGCGAGGACCGTCGCAATCAACAGCGTCAACATCGCTCCTGCAATCAATACTAAAAAAGAAAGAACGGAAAGCTCAATCGTCAGGCGCGGTAAGAACATGACTTTTTCAATCGAAAGTAACATCAGCTTCGTCAGGACAACGCCGAGCGTGATGCCGCCCATAATCGCGAGCCCGCCGACAATCAGGATTTCAATCATAAAATATTTCAGAAAATGTGAAAATCCGCTTCCAAGCGTCCGCATGATCCGTAAGTCGTTTTTCCGGTGCTCGAGCATCGTATAGGTCGTCGAATAGATGAATAAAATACTGAAAAACAGAATGATGACTTCGGCAATGAACACAAAGATCATCGTAAATTCAATGACCTGATTCAATTGGCTCAGGACTTTGGCGATGTTCTGAAACGATTCACTGACGACGAGATTCCAGTAACTGGTCGCAATCGTCATCGCGACGATAATCGTTAACGCATAGCCATAATAAAGACGTTGATAACGTCTGATGTTACGTAGGGCGTATTGCAGATAAGTGATGTTCATCCCCTCCTAATAACGAGAGCGATTCGATGACACGCTGGAAAAAGACCCGGCGCGGTTCATCGCGGAACAGTTCCGTCTGAATGCTGCCGTCTTTCAGAAACAGGACATGATTGCAATACGAGGCGACCGTCGGATCATGGGTGACGATGACCATCGTCATACCGGCTGCATTCAATTCTGCCAACAACTCCATGACGTGTTTCGTCGCCTGAAAATCAAGTGCCCCCGTCGGTTCGTCGGCGAGCATCAGACGCGGTGCGTGAATTAAAGCCCGTCCGATGGCCGTCCGTTGCCGTTGCCCGCCCGAGACCTCGTCGACCTGTTTATCAAGCAACTCATCAATCTGTAACCGTTTTGCGAGATGCTGCATCTCTTCCCGGGCTTCCTTCGTTTTTTTACCGCTGAGCATCAAAGGAACAAGCATATTCTCAGCCACCGTCAACGAATCAAGCAGGTTGAATTCCTGAAAGATGATTCCGAGCGTCTCGCGCCGGAAGCGGGTTGTTTCTTTCCGTTTGAACGTCGCCGTATCGATGCCTTGAATCAAAATCGAGCCCCAACTCGGCTGATCCAGTGTCGCAAGCAGATTGATCAAGGTCGACTTGCCGCTGCCGGACGGTCCCATGACGGCGACCATCTCCCCTTCTTCCACACGAAAATTGATGTCGGTCAACGGCTGTTCCGTCACTTTTCCGGGATAGACTTTTCCTAACTGTTTGACTTCAATCATCTTGCTTCCCTCCTACGAGCGTCAGACGACAGGTCGTCCCGACCCCTTCCGTGCTGTCGAGTTCAATGGTATGGCCGAGCTTCAGGCAAATCTGACTGACGAAGTACAATCCCATTCCGGTTGATTCGCCGTAACGCCGGCCGTTTTCCCCGGTGAAGAAGGCGTTGAAGACACGCGGCAGATCGCGTTTCGGTATTCCGACGCCGTCATCCTCAATCGTCAGCACGATTTTCCCCGCTTGTTCGACGGCACGGATATAGACTTCATGTCCGTGACCGGCCGTGTATTTGACGGCATTCGTCAGCAACTGCAGGACCACAAAACGGAACCACTTGGAGTCGGTATAGATATACAGCTCCGTTGCAAGCTCAAGCTTCGGATACACTTTATTTTTGACGAACAGTCGTTTTTCCTGATTGATGATGCCCGTCACTAACGTCCGCAGATTCAGCCGTTCCGCCTTTAAGTCCGTCTCGATCGCTTCGAGACGCGATGAATACAACATCTGATCCAGTCCGATCCGCAGCCGGTCGACTTCATGGCGTAAGTCCGCCTGGAACTGTTCGCCCGGATGTTCCAGAATCAACTCGATGACCGACAGCGGCGTCTTCATTTGATGAATCCATTGGTCGACATACCGGTGCCGTTCCTTTTCCTTCCGTCGTTCAGCAAACAAGCTGTTCCGAAAGACGGTCTGTTGGCGTTCCAAGAAGTGCTCGACGGCTGCTGCCAGCGGTTCGTCACTGTCGGCCCGGATCGGTTCCGCAACCGACTCAATCGGTGTCTGCAATCGTTTGAGCAACGGTAACATACTGAAGAAACGGTAACTTAAATAAATCAGCAAGGCGATTGCATTTAAGAGCGCGATGTAAAAAAAGGCTGCCGGACGATACAGATCGTATAACCACAGGATAAGAAACAAGGCTACCATCTGCCCACTGAAGAACAGAACCCCCGGAATCGCATGTTTGAAGAAAAGTCTCATTTGTCGAGGACCAATTTGTAGCCGACTCCCCGAACCGTCTCAAGACCCCCGATGCCGATTTCCGCCAACCGTTTCCGGACACGGGTGATGTTGACGTTCAGGGTATTTTCATCGACGAACGCTTCATCATCCCAAATCCGTTCCAGCAAGTCACCCCGACTGACGATCCGCGGACTCACCGTCAACAACATCTCTAAAATCAGTCCTTCTTTTTTCGACAGCTCGATCGATCGGTCCTCGTGCTCGACGATATACCGGTCCAAATATAACGTCAGTCCGTCACGACTGACCGTCCGCTCGTCACTTTCCTGCGACAATGTCCCGTAAGCGCGTCGAATCTGACTTTTGATTTTCGCGATGACGACGGCTCCCTGGAACGGCTTGACGATGTAATCATCCGCGCCGTATTCGAGTGCCATGACTTGATCCATCTCCCCGACCCGGGCCGAGATGAACAGAATCGGTGCCCGCGTCTTCATTCGGAGCTGGCGGCACCAGTAAAATCCGTCAAACTTCGGTAAATTGACATCAAGCAGGATGACGTCCGGTTGCGTTTCTTCAAATCGAGCGACGACGTCTCCTAATCCATCTTCATGAATGACGTTAAAATCATACCGTTCCAACAATTCTTTTAATAACAGTGCAATCTGTTGATCGTCTTCTACCAATAAAATCGTTTCCATCTGCAGATTCAACTCCTTCTTCTCCCATGATACCGAACAAAAAATGGACTGGAAACGATTAATCGTCTCCTGTCCATTTACATTAGATGACAATCCGTCGATATGCGCGTACCGTGACGAGATAGTACACGAGATAAACGACGGTATAACAACCGATTGTAAGCGACATCGGTAACCGCAAATCATAATTTAATAACTTTTCCAGGACCTGCATCGCAAACAGGCTGTGGACAAGACCGAGCAGATACGGCAGGACGAACATGAATCCGACTGATCGCCGGATGATACCGGTCTGTTCTTGATGATCGACGCCGATTTTTTGGATGATCGTAAACCGCTGTTTCGATTCTTCCGCCTCTGCGAGCATCTTAAAGTAGATGATGGATCCCGTCGCCAGTAAAAAGACCAGTCCGAGGAATCCGGCGGCAAAGGCAAGCAGACCTGTCGTCGCTGTCGTCATGGCATAGACCGGATAATAAGCGGCCATCTCCGTCTCCGCTTTTTTGCCGTACAATTGCTCCAGTCGGTCGATCAGTCCGTCATCTGAACGTTCGTCCGAGAACTGGTAGTTTGTCAGCATCGCTGCTTTTTCCGGCATCATGGCAAAGACATCATCCGAAACGGCAAAAGCCAGCCGTTTTTTCGCATAGAGTTGAGTGATTGGTAAATTCGTCGCACCGGTAATCCGAAAGGACGAGTGATCGTCTTTAAACGTCACGCCCACCGGTGACTTGACCGATTCCTTCAGCAAATCGTTCCCTTTGAACGTCTCAAGCACGATTGCTTCACCGGCTCCCGGTTCCGGCAACTGCTTCTTCCCGTTGCTTTTGGCCAACTTCTGATAGTCGGAATAACTGATGTAGCTGAACTGTCCCGGCTCGCCGTCAAATCCGAATGTCTGATAGGACATCGTAAACGACAACGGATTTGGTAACTCCTTCAATGGATGATTCACTGTTTTGACGTTGACCATCGTCCGCGATTCAATCGTTTGGTCGGATGACCGAATTAATTTTTCGGCTGCCTGTTGCTGGCTTGCAATCGATAAACTGTACGGCATCTGTTCCTCGACTGTCCGGTCAATATAATAATAGATTGACGTCGCGGTTCCGACCGTCGTCAAGGTGACGGCCGTGATGACGGTAATCGTCGACAACATGACGGCATTTGATTTAATCCGCGACAGCAACTGTCCGTGTAAAATCAGGTTCGTACCGCGATAATGGCGACCACGTTTGCTGAGGAGACGGAGTAAAAAAATCGTGAAATAGCTCATCGTACCGAACGTTCCGACGATGATGCAGAGCATCAAGACCGGCGCAACAATCGTAAAGTGTGCGAGCAACGGTTCCCCGGTCAAATAATACCCGACACCAATCAACAGGACGGAAACAAGAGCCAGGACCGGATGGACTTTCGGAATCGTTTCGACCTGCTGTTTCGCCTTAAACAACTCGATCAGGGTAAACCGATAAATCGTCCGGGCTGACCGGAGCGCAATCACAAGGAAGATTGTCAAAAAGACGACAACCGTCTGACCGATTGCTCCGGCATTGATGGAGAAATCGGCTTCAATCGTCATTCCCATGACGTAGGCCAACAGTTGGACAAAGTATTTTGAGGCAATCGTTCCGAGTAAAACACCGATCAGTAGACCGATCAGTCCGTACCCCATCGTCTCAAGAAACAGCAACTTGGCAATCTGTTGACGTTCGAGACCGAGTAACGCATACAGACCAATTTCCTGTTTCCGGCGCCGCAGGAAAAAGTCACTCGAATACCAGATGAAAACGGCGGAAAAAAGAGCCAGGATGACGCTTGAACCGGTAAAGACCGTCCCGAGTTTCCCGTATAGTTCATTGGCTTGTAACATCGCCTCATTGGAACGGATGGCTAAAAACGTATAATAAATCAAAATCGCGAACGTAACTGCGCCGAGATACATCATGTTTTGCCGGATGTTTTTTAAATTCCGGAAAGCTAATTTAAACAAGTTCACGGACCGCACCTCCGAGTTCACGTTGGACTTCCATGATCTGTTCGAAAAACTCCTTGCGTGTCCCGAACTGGTGAATTTCCCGGAACAATTCTCCGTCTTTGACGAACAGCACCCGTTCCGCGTACGATGCGGTCACCGGATCGTGGGTCACCATTAAAATCGTTGCACCCTGTTCATTCAAGCCGACCATGGCTTCAAGCAGACCGGTCGCTGATTTCGAGTCGAGTGCTCCGGTCGGCTCATCCGCCAAGATCAGTGACGGCTGATGAACGATGGCGCGTGCAGCAGCTGTCCGTTGCTTTTGACCTCCCGACAGTTCAGACGGCCGTTTTGCGAGCAGATCCTCAATTCCAAGCTCCCGGGCGACGGATGTGACCCGGACGAGAATATCGGCTTTCGGCATGTGTTGTAACGCCAGCGGTAAGGCAATGTTTTCTTCGACCGTCATCGTGTCGAGCAGGTTAAAGTCCTGAAAAATAAATCCGAGCTGTTCCCGCCGAAACCGGGCCAACTGTTTTTCTTTCATCCCCGTCACGTCTTCTCCATTGATATGAATTGTCCCATCCGTCGGTTGGTCAATGGTCGACAACAAATTTAATAAGGTCGACTTCCCTGCGCCTGACGGTCCCATGATACTGACGAACTCTGCGTCGTGAATCGTCAGTGTCGTCGGTCGGAGCGCCTCGTGCCGTGTGTTTTTCGTATGGTAGACTTTCGTGATCTGTTCTGCGTGTAAGATGGCTTTCATGATGTGTTTCCTCCCGTATTCTTGATCTTGCTGTCAGTATACCGAGCAATCCGTCTTTCAAAGAATCGGTCAGACTTTCATTCATCTTACAAAATAGTAAGTTCGGGTAGGAGACGACAAAAAAGCCCCTTCGTCTAAGACGAGGGGACGTATTCGTTACATGATTATTTATGTGTTGCTTTGAAGAGTTCTGTTTCGCCTGCGACGACAGATGTTCCTTCAGCCGGTACTGCAGAAAGTGTAAATTGATCGTGGTTTGTCACGATGATTGGTGTGATTGTAGATGGTGCGTTTGCACGGATGAATTCGAGATCAAACTCAACGAGGACGTCACCGGCTTTAACTTTATCGCCAGACTGAACGTGTGCCGTGAAGCCTTCACCTTTAAGGTTAACTGTGTCTAATCCAACGTGGATCAACAACTCAAGACCATCTTCGCCTTTAAGACCAATTGCGTGTTTTGTAGGGAAGATTGTTTCGACCGTTGCGTTGATTGGTGAAACGACTTTACCTTCCGTCGGCTCGATTGCGATACCGTCACCCATCATTTTTTGCGAGAAAACTTGATCAGGTACGTTCTCGATGCTGACGATTTTACCTGTAAGGGCAGAAGCGATTTTTGTGTTTCCTGCGTCATTACCACCAAACAATTTTTTAAAGAATCCCATGATACTATCCCTCTACTTTCTCGATCGTTTTCTTCTTAAAGAAGATTCGATTTTTTTATAGGAGCCAGTTAAATGCAAACTCGCTCACGTTCTCACAAAAAGCATACGTTTGTAACTCTGGTTTTGCAAGTATTTTTGTGTGATAATAGTTAGAAATCACAAGGAGGCGCTTACATGTTAACATTTTCAGAACTTACATATGTCCGTCCTGACCTGAACGTCCTTGAAACTTCTATGCATGCTGCCATCGATCGCTTGCGTGAAGCAACAGATGTCGATACAGCAAACAATGCCATCTCTGAGATTAATACCCTTAGAAATCAATTTGAAACAGCCAGTCAGTTGGTGGAGATCCGTCATACGATCGATACGCGTGACGGTTTCTACGAAACAGAACAGGGTTTCTTTGACGAAGCCGGTCCGGTTTACCAAGGATACGTCTCGAGTTATTATCAGGCACTGACGACTCATCCTCTCCGTTCTTCGCTCGAATCGACGTGGGGCAAACAGCTTTTCTTACTTGCGGAAGCCAGTCTGAAAACATTCTCTGACGAAATCATTCCGAAACTCCAGGAAGAAAATCGTCTGGCCAGTGAATATACGAAACTGATGTCGGCGGCGCAAATCGAATTCGACGGCAAGACATTGAACTTGTCCCAGTTCGGTCCCTATCTCCAGTCAGCCGACCGGACTGTCCGGAAAGCCGCTTCTGAAGCACGCTACGGCTATTTAAAAGAACACGGTGACGCCATCGATACGATTTACGATAAACTCGTCCATGTCCGGACCGACATCGCGAAGACACTTGGTTTCCCGTCGTTCGTCGAGCTCGGCTATGCCCGGATGCTGCGTGTCGATTACGACCAATCGATGGTCGAAAACTACCGTGAACAAATTCTCGAGACGATCGTCCCGATTGCGACATCTCTCAAAGAACGCCAGCAGCGCCGGATCGGCGTCGATTCCCTCTACTATTACGATGAAGGATTTGCTTTTAAAACCGGCAACGCGACACCGCAGGGCGAAGAAGCATTCATCATCGAAGGCGGGAAAAAGATGTACCGTGATATGTCACCGGAGACAAATGAGTTCTTTGAATACATGCTTGAACGCGGCGCGCTCGACTTGACGGCGAAACCGGGTAAAGCAGGCGGCGGCTATTGCACGTACATCGCGGACGAAAAACTCCCATTCATCTTCTCGAACTTCAACGGAACGGCCGGTGACATCGATGTCCTGACACACGAAGTCGGACACGCGTTCCAGGTCTACGAAAGCCGTCACTTCACCGTGCCGGAATACGGGTTCCCGACGTATGAAGCCTGTGAAATCCACTCGATGTCGATGGAATACTTTGCTTATCCGTGGATGGAAGAATTCTTCGGCGATCAGACGGCCAAGTACAAGTTCAGTCACCTTGCAGGCGGCGTGACGTTCCTGCCTTACGGAGTCGCCATTGATGAGTTCCAACATGTCATCTACAATCAACCGGAACTGACACCGGCTGAACGCCGGACGGCATGGCGTGATATTGAGAAGAAATATCTGCCGCACCGGAACTATGAAGAAAATGATTATCTTGATTCAGGCGCTTGGTGGCATCAACAGGGCCACGTCTTCGGCAGCCCGTTCTACTATATCGATTATACGCTGGCGCAAGTCTGTGCCTTCCAGTTCTATGCCTGGATGGAGCAAGACCGGGAAGCTGCCTGGAAATCGTATCTTGAACTCTGTAAGGCTGGTGGGTCGGAAAGCTTCCTGACACTCGTCGAACGTGCCGGACTGAAATCCCCGTTCGCTCCTGGAACGGTCGGGACAGCCGTCGAACCGATCAAGGCCTATTTATCCGAAACGGATGATCTTGCACTCGATCGTGTGTGATTGATTCGCAGGAAAAAACATCAAAAAACGAACCGATGGATCCCGGATCAGGGAAATCCTTCGGTTCGTTTTTTTAGTTTCTGATTTCATCAAAAGAATTGAAAGACGGTTCCATTCAAACGAAAAATGACCGCTCCCGACACCAGCCGGGAAGCGGTCACTTTTCGTATGCAGATGATATCGGATGAATGGATCATCCGGATTGTTTAATATCTTCTTGATAACGGTCATACCAGATTTCGAATTCATCAGCCGGAATCGGACGAGAGTAATAGAACCCTTGACCATACTCACAATCGAGCTTTCGTAAGTTCTCTCCCTGTTCGGCCTGTTCAATCCCTTCCGCCACGACATCATACTTTAACGTATGGGCGAGTCGGATGATTGTCTCGATTAACGGAGCATTTGAACAGGCATCCGTTCCACTGATGAACGAACGGTCAATCTTCAGTCGTTGAATCGGCAAACGGCTCAAATACGACAGCGAGGAATAGCCGGTTCCGAAGTCGTCAATCGCCAGCCGGTAACCGAGTCGATGCAGTGTCTGCAAGGCATCAAAGACGCGCGTATCGGAAAAAACACCAAATGATTCGGTAATTTCCAGCTCCATCCGTTGTTCAATCCCGGGGTAACGTTCCCGGACATCCGTCAACAACTCGACGATCCGGCCGGAGACCAGTTCTTTGACGGATAGATTGGCGGACACACGAAGTGACTCAAGCGGTGTCCCTTCCCATCGTCTGACCTGATTGACGGATTCCTGGACCACCCACATTCCGATTTCTTCAATCAGCATCGACCGTTCGGCAATCGGGATGAAGACAGCCGGACTGATCATCCCACGCTCGGGATGGAACCAGCGCAACAAGGCTTCGCATCCGTCGACCGTTTTGGTTTTCAGATTGACTTGCGGCTGATAAAACAGTTGCAGTTCGTTCCGGGCAATTGCTTCCCGCAACTCGGCTTCGAGAACGACGGATTCCCGGTATTCTTCACTCATCCAGGACTCAAACCAGATCGGTCCACCGGTCTGTTCCCGTTTCGCATGCTGCATCGCGATGTCGACGGAAGACAGCAACGACGTCACCGCGACCGCATCATCCGGATAACGGACCATACTCATACTGATACTGACATCGATTTTTTCACCGTCAATCCGGTAAGGACGTTCCAAAATCGTTTTCAGATCGCGGTAATCAACGATCTCCTGTTGGAAAATCAGGACGGCAAACTCATCGCCGCCAATCCGGGCTGCTGAACCTGTCCCGATGAAATGGTGACGCAAGCGGTTTGCCAGTTCTTTTAGGATTTGATCACCGGCACTGTGTCCGTAGATATCGTTGATCCGTCTGAACTGCCGGACGCCGATCGTCACCAGTTCTCCCGGTTGCGGCGCAGCGATGGCTTCCTCCATCTTTTGCTCAAACCCGTTCCGGTTCAACAAAGAGGTCAGCACATCAAACAGGGCCAGTTGCGTGATCTTTTCTTCGCGCTTAAATTGATCGGTCTCATCATGACAGGTCAGATAAAGTGCCGTTCCGTTGCCGTTTTTCGAAGGAACATGAATGATGTTGACGAACATGTTCCGAATGTCCTGCTTGAAAATCATCTGGCAACGGATGGTCTGGCTGTACCCGTCGATTGCCCGGTTGAGGGCCCGGCGGACACGGTTTAAATCTGCCGGATGAATCAGTTCCTCGATTGTCATCAATTCAGACGACTGGGCCAACTGTTTGAAACGGTCATTTCCGCTGAGCAGTTGAAAATCAGAGGAGAGTGCAACAATCGGATTCGTATTTTGAGAAAATAAGGATTCGATTTCTGCTTTCTTCTGTTTGATTTCCATCGTTTTTTTATCGTTATAATCGAGTAATCCGGAAATGATCGTCGTCATCGTCCGGAACGCTTCAACGACCGGATGGAAGTCATTTAACTCCGGCACCTGATGATGCGACTGTTTCGGACCTTCCGCAAAAAAGTCGGCTTCCGCCTGCAAAATATGTAAGTCCTTTCGGAATGCCCGTAACAGGGATAAGGTCAGCCAAAGCAGAAGCAGAATCACACAGCACGTCGCAATGAACATCAGCCAGGCATTTCGGATCAACGTATTTCCATGATCCGTCATTTCGGTCTGAACATCGGCAATCCCTTGATCAAACGACCGGTACATACTGGTTTGATACCGCTTTGCCACTTCGTCCATCGTTCCGTATTGTTTCAGTTCCGGTTGATTGATGGTCGCATCGATCATTCGTAAATAGGCGTACATCTGATTGCTCATCACCGAGATATCCCGGCGAAGCTCTTCATCTTCCGGCCGCATCGTTGCGTAAAAGGACTGGATCAAAGCGTTGTTCCGTGAGTTCAGCTCCTGGCGTGTCTGACGAAGGCGCAACAGATCAATCGAGTTCAATTGATTCTCCCGGTTAATGCTCACTAAAAACTGTCCCGCCCGGCCAAGCTCTTCCTGCATCAAAAAGAGATTCGAGAAAAACGTGTAATAGGTCCCGGTCTCGCCGCTCAAATACAGTTGGTTGAACAGGACTTCGCTTTTATAGGCAGTCGCTGCCTGAAAAAATTGATGCTCCGACTGATATCCGCCGGTCTGCAGCCGGTTGATTTCAGACAGGAGTTCTTTTTGAGCAGGTCCTTCCATCCGGAGCTGCTTGATCTGCCGGCCAAGTGCCGTCAGTTCCGTTTTCGTTTGTTGCCACGTCTCGGTCCGTGTCGCAACGGCATCTCCCGTCGTTTCACTTAAGGTGAGGTAATACTCATTCGTCACATCCCGTTCAACCTGATTGAGTCGTTCAAAAATATCCATCATCTCGCTTGAGCGTTTGAACTGATATCCTTCTTCCAGATTCTTTACCAGTTGTTGCGTCGCGATCAACAACGCTAACAGACCAATAACTGAAATCATCCATGAGAACGTTTTGTAGTAGGAGCGTTTTCGGAATGCTTCTACGATGGAGACTGGTGATAAACGTCGCAACACATCGTCCTCCCTAACTTGTCATTATGTTTCTATATCGTCTTGTCGGGACGGTTCGTGAAGTCAAAAGCAGTTAAAAAGGGTCAATAAAAAGCACTTCTTCCCACTTTTCGTGAAAATCAGTGCTTTTTATACTAGATTTTAGTATTGAACGTTCTCGCGTGCCACTTTTTTAGCAAAATAGTCAATGATGTCACGGCGACGAATGATGCCGATAAAGTGTTTCCCGTCATCGATGACCGGTACGAAATTTTGATCGGTGATGACTTCAATCATCTCTTCCATCTGTGCTGTGATCGAGACCGGTTTGTACCGGACACGCTGTTTGATATCCGTTAAACGGGTTTGCAGAACATGATCGTAATCCGCATGTTCAAGATTTTTTTCAAGTGCCCACAGGACATCCCCTTCCGTCAGGGTTCCTGCATATTTTCCTTTGTCATCAACGAGTGGGACCGATGTGAATCGATGATGTTTCATCTTTTCAAGTGCTTGTCTGACCGTTGATTCAGGATCTAAGTATTTCACTTCGTCTTTTGGTAATAAGAAAAAAGCAATATTCATGTTCGTTCCTCCCTAGCCACTCTGTGACACCGCTTCTATTTTATCATGAACTCAGGTTTCGTTCAGTTCCCAAATCATGAAAATCTCCCCACAATTCCTTCATATTTAGTACTACCCTTCCGATAATCAGAATAGACAGATTTTAAAGACTATTTAAAAAGATAGGAGAATTACATATGCGTCTTCCAATTACACGCCGGCTTTTCATCGGGTTGATTTTACTGCCCGCTCTCACGTTAGGAGTCTCGACCTGGTTTTCATATAATCAGACGAGTCAGACTGTCGAACGGTTGGTCGATTCGACCTCCCAAACGGCCTTAAAACAGCTTGAGCAATCCTTCTCCCGTATCATCGATGACACAAAAAAAGATACGACCCTGTTGGCCGGTCTCCCGTTTAACCGGACGAACGGACAACTGCCGAGTTACATAAGCAATACACCGGAACCGGGAGCGGAACTCCCGTCCCAAAAAGCGAAAGACATCTACAGCGTCCTCGAAAAATACGGTTCATCCAAAATCGAAAATTCCTTTGTCCAATATGCGGATACCAAGGGCGGTTATTTAAATTGGCCGAAACAGGAAGCCGCGTCGGGATACGATCCACGCCAGGACGTCTGGTACAAACAGGCGTTGGAAAATTCGAGTACGGTCGCGATGAGCGAACCGTACTATGATCAAGCTACCAAGCTTTCGGTCATCGGTTTTTCAAAAGCAGCGCTCGATGATCAGGCGAATATCAAAGGTGTCTTATCCGTCTATAAAAGTGTCGACCGGTTATCGGAAGACATGAAACGGATTGAAATCGGTCAAAAAGGATTTGTCTTCAGTTATACAAAAGACGGTCAGATCGTCACGCATCCGAATAAAAACTATTTCTTTAAGAAAGTCGACCAGTTACGCGAAGATGGAAAAGCGTATTTCGAAGCCCCTAAACAAATGATCAGTCAGGAATCCGGTTCGACGATCATGGAGGTCGGCGGAAAAAAATCCGTCGTCATCTGGCAACTGTCCTCGAAGACGGGCTTTAAACTGGCGGTCGTTCTCGATTATGCCTCGTTGTATGCTCCTAAGGACGCAATGCTGACACAATCGTTGATCAACTTCGTCATTGCAATCGCCTTGGCGACTTTAATCGCCTGGCTCATCGGCCGTTCCATCAATCGGCCGTTAGCCGGTCTTCGCCGTGAGGCGTTAGCCATCGCAAGCGGTGATTTACGCACAACGAACCGCCCGAAACGCTGGATCCGCGATGAACTGTCGGATCTCGGCGAAAACTTTGACGCCATGCGCCAAAAGCTCCGGCAAACAATTACAGCGATGACCGAGTCCGCCGGCACCGTCCGGGATGCTTCGCACGATTTATCGTCAAATGCCGTTCATGTTCAAAATGCATCGGTTCAAATCGGACAGACAATGGAAGAAATTGCTGCTGCCGGTGAAACGCAGACGAAACAAGCGGAACGTTCTTCCCATGCGGTTTACGGTGTCAAGGAACGATCGATCGCAATGCAGACCGCTGCTACCGAAACGCTGACCGAAGTCGCATCTGTCGCCTCTGCCGCGACACGTGGCAGTCGCCTGACGAAACAGACTATCACGGATCTGTTACAGCATTCTGATTCATTGGAACAGGAGATTCAAAATACATCCGACTTCCTCGGCAAACGCTCTGAAGAAATCGGCAAGATTCTCGGAACGTTACAGGCCATCTCTAGTCAAACCAATCTCTTGGCTTTAAACGCGGCCATCGAGGCGGCACGTGTCGGGGAACAGGGACGCGGGTTTGCCGTCGTCGCGAGTGAAGTGCGGAAACTGGCCGAAGAAAGTGATCAGTCCGCGAAACAAATCAAACAGTTACTCGATAACATCCAACATGAAACGCAGACGGCGATGGGTGCGATGAACGGCGTCATGGATGACTTAAAACACTCGCTAGAATCGGTCAAGACGACCGGAGTCGATTTCGAACAGATTGCCGGGTCCGTCCAGCATGTCTCGAACCGGACAGAATCTTTGACGGGAGATATCAGTGCCCTGACTCATGCGACCGAAGAGGTTTCTGACGCGATGGGAACGATTCTTGCCTTGACGGAAGAAAATGCTGCCGGCATCGAGACGAGTGCCGCAAGCATCCAGGAAACAAATGCGACGATCGAAGCCGTCACGACAGCAGCGGCTCATCTCGCGCAAATCGCAACGGAACTCCATGCCTTGACCGTCGACTTCCAAGTCGATGAACCGATCGACGGGGACGAACTTCTCCCTCCGGCTGAAACATCTGAACCACTTGTACACGACCTGTCTTACGACGAAGTAGCGGCTTCACTCGAGGAACATGCTGAACCCGAGCAAACGTCAAAGGACGATGAATCGGCTGATTCGGCTGACTCAGACTCTTCTGACGATGCTCCCCGGTAAACGATTTTCCTTCCAACTCAAAAAGACATCAACCGCCTGAACAAACGGGCCGTTGATGTCTTTTGTTTTTTTAAATGTCTTCTCGGCTTCAAATGATTCTTGCTATACAATCATCGGGACACGACGTAAACTGAAAACAACACGTTTTTAAAGAACGGAGGAACTCCAGTGTCGCCCTTATCAACAGAAGATTTGATTCAAATCGCGGAAAGTCTTTACGGGACGACGGGCTTTTTTGTTTCGTACCAGTCCCTGACCGGTGAGAAACTGGATATCAGTCCGGCCGCGCCTTCGCATCCGAGCCGGTTATCGATCGAACAGGAATGGCCGGCACCGGATCAGACACCGCTCCTGTATACCTTAAAAGATGGAACGGCTTACCTGTTTATTCCCGTCCAGGAACAAGGACAGTACCGGATCGGTCCGGTCTTACTGCAATCGGCTCTGTTCCGTGCGCACATTCAGGATGAAGCGTTCCATCAATTTTATAAAGCCTTGACCCGGACGACGGAAAACCGGTTGATCGACTGCGCTCATCTGGTCCACCGTTTACTGACCGGCCAGCAACTCGCTAAACGGGACATCCGAACCGAATCGGAAAGCGAAGAGCAGGAAATTCCGCTGATTGCCGATGTTTCCCCTCATACTGCAACGACTGCCTACATCAAGGCCTGGGAGCGGGAACAGCAGATCATCGAATGGATTTCCTCCGGACAAAGCGAACGCTTGGCGACGACCTACTCTCTACCCGCTTACGGTGAATTCGGATCACTTGCGCGTCACCAGCCGTTACGGGCTGAAAAAAATCTGTTGCTCGGCACAGTGTTGTTGAGCGCCCGGGCTGCGATTAACGGCGGGCTGGAACCGGATGAAGCCTTTATGCTCAGCGACCGGATGATTGAATCGATTGAAGCGGCAACCAGTATTTCCGAGCTTCGTAACCGCCACGTCCGGATCACGGTCAGCTTTGCAGAGGCCGTCAAACAGATTCAGGAGTTGCGCCATTCGCCGCACGTACTCGCCGCGATCCGTTATATCCAGCAGCACTTGTATGATCCGTTATCGGTCTCGTCGATCAGCCAGGCGATTCACGTTTCATCAAATTATTTATCCGTCCTGTTCAAGGAAGAGACGGGACTTCCGCTCGCACGTTACGTCATTCGTGAACGGATTCGTGAAGCGAAACGGCTGTTGCGTTCGACGGATGATTCCCTGCTGACGATCTCGAACAAGTTACATTTCTCGAGTCAAAGTCATTTTAGTCAGGCGTTCAAACAGACGACCGGCGAGACACCGACTCATTACAGACAACATCATTTTTAATCTTTTTTAAAGGAGTATGACATGACACAGCTACTTACGAAAATCCGCCGCAAGAAAATCCATAAAGGATTGCTTCTCTATCGGCTGTTTCAACAGCTTCCGGTTCAAAAAAATCTTGTCCTGTTTGAAAGCTTTTTAGGTCGCGGTTATTCGGACAATCCGAAAGCGCTCTACCTGACACTTCAAAAACAGCGTCCGGAACTTCAGCTCGTCTGGATTTTTGCCAAAGAACCGAACGCCGCAGTCAAGGCAGCTTGTCCGAACTGGGTATTGCGGAACAGCCCGAAATACTATTACCTGATGGCCCGGGCGCAGTACTGGATTTTCAATACGCGTCAGCCGCTCAGCTTAAAAAAACGACGGGAAACAATGTATTTACAGACCTGGCACGGGACTCCTTTAAAACGGCTCGGACTCGACATGGATGAGGTCCATATGCCGGGTACGAATACCGAACAGTACAAAAAGAACTTTTCTGCCCAGGCCAAGGAATGGAACTATCTGCTTTCACCCAATCTCTATTCCAGCGCCATTTTCAAACGGGCCTTTGATTTCCGGGGACTGCTTCTTGAAACCGGTTATCCGCGAAATGACCTGTTGTATGCACCGGACCGTCAGCAACAAGCCGGACAGATCAAACAGTCACTGCGATTGCCGCCCGGTAAAAAAGTCATCTTGTATGCACCGACCTGGCGGGACGACGAGTTCGTAACGAAAGGTCAGTACCGGTTTAATCTCAAACTGGATTTGAAACAGATGCAATCCCGTTTAGGTGACGACTACATCGTTCTGTTACGGATGCACTACTTGATTGCGGAACACCTGGACTTGACGGCGTTTGACGGGTTTGCATACGACGTGTCCGCTTACGGCGATATCGCGGAACTGTATCTGATCAGTGATCTGTTGATTACGGATTACTCGTCCGTCTTCTTCGATTATGCTCACTTGAACCGTCCGATGTTATTCTTTACGTATGATTTAGAGAAATACGCTTCCATCCTCCGGGGATTCTATTTTGATTTTGAAGCGGTCGTTCCCGGTCCACTGTTAAAAGAAAGTGATCAGGTCATCGATTATATCGAAGACATTGCAACACAGTCCAAACAGTACGAAGAGAAATACACCGCGTTCCAGGAACGCTTTTGTAGCCTCGATGACGGGAAAGCCAGTCAACGGGTTGTTAATGCATTGTTTCCAGCTAAAATCATATAAAAAAGCGAGAATCTCTTACCGAAAGATCGGTAAAGGGATTCTCGCTTTTTATAATTTAAGAGAACTTAGTTTTCTTCACGCACGAACAAAGCAACGCTCTCGACGTGTGTCGTATGCGGGAACATATCGACCGGTGTCACTTCCATCAGCTTGTAGCCGAGTTCAGCAAGAAGCTTCGCGTCACGCGCTTGTGTTGAAGCGTTACAAGAAACGTAAACGATCCGCTTTGGCGCGACTTCAGCAGTAGCACGGAGGAATTCTTCGTCACAGCCTTTACGCGGCGGGTCAACGACGATGACGTCCGGCTTGATGCCGCCTTTAACGAGTGCCGGCATGACCGTTTCTGCCGTTCCGTATTCGAACGAGACGTTATCGATGCCGTTAGCTTTTGCATTCCGGCGTGCGTCGTCAATCGCTTGCGGTACCATTTCAATGCCGTAGACGTGTTTTGCCTGTTGTGCGAGCGATAATGAAATCGAACCGATTCCGCAGTACGCATCAACGACGATTTCATCGCCTGTTAATTGCGCGTATTCCAGCGCTTTTCCGTACAGTTTTTCCGTTTGCAACGGATTGACCTGGAAGAACGAATGCGGTGAAATTTCATACGTCAATCCGGCGATTTGATCGCGGATGACAGACGGTCCGTGTAAGACGATGTTCCGTTTTCCGAGGATGACATTCGTCTCATCCGGGTTGATGTTTTGCTGGATCGATGTAACGTTCGGGACAGCTTTTAAGATGCCTTCGACGATTTTATCAGCACCGCGCAATTGTTTGACCTTCGTCACGAGGACGATCATCAATTCGTTTGTGTGGTACCCGTGGCGTGCCATGATGTGACGGATGACACCGCTGTTTTTCTTTTCATCGTAAGCTGGAACCTTCAGGTCAGCCAGTACTTTGCGGACAGCTTGGATGGCATCGTCGTTCTCTTTATTTTGGATCAGACAGTAATCCATATCGATGATCCGGTGACTGCGTTTTTGATAAAAACCAGCCATTAACTTGTTGGATTGGAACGCGACCGGGACTTGTGCCTTGTTGCGGTAACCCCATGGATCTTCCATGCCCATCGTTTCGTGGACCGGAATCTCAAGACCGGCAAGACGCGCGAACGCATCACGGACACGGTTGTGTTTGAATTTCAGTTCCGCCTCATACGAGAGGTGCTGCAACTGGCAACCGCCGCACTGGTTATAGACCGGGCAAGGCGGCTCGACACGATCGACACTCTTCGTTTTTTGACGGATGATCCGTCCGAAACCGTATGATTTCGTCGTTTTTGTAATTCTGATTTTGACTTGTTCCGTCGGCAAAGCACCGGGAATGAAGACCGTGTAGCCGTCAATCCGGGCAACTCCTGAACCGTCGTGCGTCAAGTCGACGATATCGACAACGTGCTCATCGTTTTTTTGTACTGGAATCATATTGTTTTCCTCCTAGAAAATCCCGCGTCTTACGCGAGATTCGTTTCCTGTTCTTGTGCCTGTAGCTGTAAATTGATCGTTTCCATCTCGTCGATCCGGGACTTCGGCGTCATGACGTCGAAATGCGATTGAAGATTCGTCATCTCCCCTTCACAAATTCCGCCAAACTCGCCATCGATGTTCAAGCTCATCTCGGATGTATTTCGCATCCGAACGAATGACGTCGTCACATGTTCAATACATGGATCAGAGAAGTGGTCTCCCTTTAACGCCAACCGCATGACGCGGATTAACTCAACGAGATTACATTTTTTCAAAATGAATAAATCAAAGCGTCCATCATTGAGGGAAGCATTCGGTGAAAGTTTTTCAAAACCGCCTACAGAATTGGTGTTCGAAGTCAAAAACAACATGACTTCGCCTTTAAAAATCCCGCGTTCGTGTTCGAGCTCGACATAGGTCGGACGGATTTGCGGGAGTTTTTCCATCCCTTTGACGTAATACGCCAACTGTCCGAGTGCCGTCTTCAGTTTTGATGGAACTTCATACGAGAGTTCCGTCATGATGCCACCACCTGCGATGTTGATGAAGTAGTGGGTGCCTGTCGTCCCTTCGATCTTTCCGATGTCGACGGGCATCGTGTACCCGGTACAGATGACATCCATCGCCCCTTCAATCGTCAAAGGAATCCGCATCGCCCGGCCAAAGTCATTCGTCGTTCCGACCGGTAAGACACCGAGTTTCGGACGCACCGGATACGATGCCATGCCACTAATCACTTCGTTTAACGTGCCATCTCCACCTGCAGCAACGACAAGGTCAAATTCGGCTTCACAGGCCCGTGCTGCTTCATATGTCGCGTCACCGACCGCTTTCGTCGAATAGACGGAAGTCTCATAACCCGCTGCTTCCAGCCGGTCTAAGATATACGGCAGATTTCGCTTTACCATCTCTTTCCCGGAAGTCGGGTTATAAATCACTCGCGCTCTAGGTCTCATAAGATTTTCTCCTTTTTTACTCAACCGATCCATTTGATACATAACTGTTTTATTTTACATGAAGTACCGGCACATTACAAAGGCAAAAAAAGAAGCCCCGCTTCCTTCTCTTGGTTTAGGAGAGGAGAGCGGCGCTTCAGCAAGACTTATTTTAATTTTTCGAGTTCTTCGTAGAACAGCTGATCGAGCAGTGCCGGATTCGCCATTCCTTTTGTTTTTTTCATGATTTGACCGATGACAAACCCTTTTTTCCGATCGCGGCCGTTGACTAGTTCTTCAACGACTGCCGGGTTAGCTTCGAACATCTCGACGACCAGTCCGCGAAGCAGTCCTTCGTCCGAGATTTGCGCGAGTCCTTGTTCTTCGACGTAAGCGCGTGGTTCGACGCCTTGTTCGATGACTGCCGTAAAGACTTGTTTCGCGATTTTCGATGAAATCGTTCCGCCGGCAATCAGTTCGATCATTTCAGCGAGACGGGCCGGTGTCAGCTTGATCGTGTCGAACGTTTCCGTCGATTTGTTCAAGTGACCTTGGACTTCCCCGACCGTCCAGTTGGCAGCAGCCTTCGGTTCAGCACCGGCTGCAATCGTCGCTTCAAAATACTCGGCCATCTCACGTGTGACCGTCAATTGTTTCGCGTCATACGCCGACAGACCTAGCGCTTCCTGGTAGCGGACACGACGGGCATCCGGTAATTCCGGAATGCCGGCGCGGATCGCTTCTTTCCAGTCGTGGTCGAGAACCAGCTTGACGAGATCCGGTTCCGGGAAGTAGCGGTAATCGGATGCGCCTTCTTTAACGCGCATCAAGACCGTTTGTTTTTTCGTTTCGTCAAAGCGAAGTGTCTCCTGGCGCATGACGCCGCCGGATAACAACAACTTACGGTGACGGTCTTCTTCAAACTCAAGACCTTTTAGGACGTTTCCGAACGAGTTCAAGTTCTTCAACTCGGTTTTCGTTCCGAACTTCTCTTGACCGTATGGACGGACGGAGATGTTACAGTCGCAACGTAACGAACCTTCTTCCATCTTGACGTCCGAGACACCGGCATATTGGAGGACTTCCTTGAGTCGTTCGAGGTAAGCGACCGCTTCTTTCGGTGAGCGCATGTCCGCTTCACTGACGATCTCGATTAACGGGGCACCGGTCCGGTTGAAGTCGACGACCGAATGATTGGCACCGGTGTGGTTCATCTTCCCGGCATCTTCTTCGAGGTGGACACGTTCAATCCGGAAACGTTTTGTTTCGCCGTCGACCTCCGCATCGATGTAGCCGTCAAAACCGATCGGCTGATCAAACTGTGAAATTTGATAGGCTTTCGGTGTATCCGGATAAAAATAGTTTTTCCGGTCGAATTTCGTTTGATCAGCGACATGACAGTTTAACGCCATGGCAGCACGAACCGCGAGTTCAACCGCTTTTTCGTTGATTTTCGGCAGGACGCCGGGATGTCCGAGACAGATCGGGCACGTCTTCGTGTTCGTTTCTGCGCCGTATTCCCGGGCACAGCCGCAAAACATCTTCGTATTTGTATTTAATTCGGCATGGACCTCAATACCGATGACCGTTTCAAAGTTCATAAGGCATTCTCCTTTATAACTTCGGAAGCGCGAATCCGCCGGTCGCAAGCTCAAATGCATGCGCCGCACGATAAATCGTCGCCTCGTCAAAGTGTTTTCCGATGATTTGCAGACCGACCGGTAATCCGTCGACAAGACCGGCTGGAACCGAAATTGCCGGAACACCTGCCAGGTTAATTGGAATCGTCAAGATATCGTTGGCATACATCGTGACCGGATCGTCGTTTTGGGCACCGAGTTCGAACGCAGGTGTCGGAGCAGTTGGTCCGATAATGACGTCGTAGTTGGCAAGGACCTGGTCGAAGTCCTGTTTGATCAGCGTCCGCGCTTGTTGTGCTTTTTTATAGTAGGCATCGTAGTAACCTGAGCTGAGGGCATATGTGCCGAGCATGATCCGCCGTTTAACTTCGTCACCAAAGCCTTGTGCGCGGGAATACTTGAAGACATCTTCGAGTGCATCGGCTTCGGCACGGACACCATAACGGATTCCGTCGAAACGTGCGAGGTTCGATGAAGCTTCTGAAGAAGCAAGCAGGTAATACGTCGCGAGCGCATATTTCGAGTTCGGAAGCGAGACTTCGTCGACTGTCGCGCCAAGCGATTCAAGTTTCTTGATGGCAGCACGGATATTTTCTTTAACGCCTTCACTGATTCCTTCGCCGAAGTACTCTTTCGGGACGGCAATCTTGAGACCTTTGATATCACCTGTCAATGCTTGCGTGTAATCGGTCGGGTTGACGTTCGCTGACGTCGAATCCTTTTCACAGTGTCCGGCAATCGCACTCAATAAATACGCATTGTCTTCGACTGTCCGTGTCAAGGGACCGATTTGGTCAAGTGACGACGCAAAAGCGACGAGACCGTAACGCGAGACGAGACCGTAAGTCGGTTTCAATCCGACAACACCACAGTAAGCGGCCGGTTGACGGATCGAACCACCCGTATCCGAACCGAGGCTGAACAAGACTTCTCCAGCCGCGACAGCAGCTGCTGAGCCGCCTGACGAGCCACCCGGGACGTGTTTCGTGTTCCACGGGTTACGGACCGGCTTGTAGGCCGAGTTTTCATTTGATGAACCCATCGCGAACTCATCCATGTTAAGTTTCCCGATTGTGACGGCTCCTGCTTCATGCAGACGCTCGACGACTGTCGCATCGTGTGCCGGGACGAAGTTTTCGAGGAACTTCGAACCGCACGTCGTCGTCATCCCTTTCGTGACGATATTGTCTTTCACACCAATCGGTAAACCGAATAACGGGTTTGCTTCGTGTTTCGCAATCTCGTCCATCCGTTTTGCCTGTTCGAAAGCATCTTCGTTTAATGATAAAAATGCGCCGATGTTTCCGTCGACACGGTCAATGCGGTCAAAGGATTCCTGGACAAGTTCGGATACTTTGACTTCTCCGTCTTTGACGAGTGTGTGTAAGTTCTTTACACCATGTTCAAAAAGTGACATATCGGTGGTCTCCTCCTTATTCGAATACTGCCGGGACACGGACTTGTCCGTCTTCCCAATCAGGTGAGAGTCGTTCTACTTCCGTGCGCGGTAGCGACGGGCGGACTTCGTCTTTACGCAAGACGTTTTTGAGATCGAGGACGTGTGTCGTCGGTTCGACGCCTGTCGTATCAAGCTCATTTAATTGTTCAGCGAACCCGAGAATCTTCTCAAGTTGAACGGTAAATTGTTGGACTTCTTCATCTGTTACGGCGAGACGTGCTAAATGCGCCACATGGCGGACTTGTTCTTCATTAATCTTTGCCATCTGATTCCACCTCCGGAACTTTTTCAATATATTTTACACTATTTTTAATCATAGCACTTTTTGTCCAGACAAAAAAGACGATGGTGCATCGGGGGGAGGTCCGCACCATCGTCCTTATAGGGGTAGCAAAGCTTCCGGGCAGAAAGCTTCTAGTAATGAATTACCCGTGCTGTCGGTAAGCAAAACAAGAAATCTGATTATTCAAAATAAAAGATCCCCCAGCAGATAGACATTGAAGACGATGACGATACTGACGATCGTCCAAGCGACACCTTTCGTCAGCGTCCGGTTTTTATATTTGCCCATGATCCGTTCACTGGATGTCGCACGAATTAACGGGATCAAGGCAAACGGAATTCCGAACGATAAGGCGACTTGACTCCAAATCAACGCCCGGGTCGGGTCAAAGCCGGATAACAATAAGAGGATCGCCGGTAACATCGTCACACTGCGCCGGAGGAAAATCGGAATCTCCATCTTCAGGAATCCGCGCATGATGGCATCCCCGGACATCGTCCCGACACTCGACGAGGCAAGTCCGGAAATCAGTAACGCTCCGCCAAACAGATAAGGTGCCGCGCCGCCGAGCGACGTCCCGAGTCCGTGAAAAATACTTTCCAGTGTCTCTGCCTGTTGGCTCGTTCCGAAGAAGACCGTCGCGGCAATGACAAGCATTGCGCCGTTGACTGCCCCCGCAATCAGCATCGCAGCCCAAATATCCATCTTTTGAATCCGTAACAACCCTTTTTTATCCGCGATTGTTCCCATCCGGCGTTTCGTTAAATCGGAATGGAGATAAATCGCATGCGGCATGACCGTTGCCCCGAGCATCCCTGCTGCAAGGACAATGCTCGACGTTCCGGAAAATCCGGGAATCAATCCGCCGGCGACATCGCGCAGGACCGGTTTAACTTCAATGACCTGAATCGCAAACGCCAGAGCGATGACGAGGACTAACGCTCCGATGACAGCTTCAAAATGACGTAACCCTTTCCGTTCAAATCCAAGGATGACGAACGAAGCAACCGCTGTCAGCAAGGCGGCGATTTTCAAATCGATGCCGAACAGCAGGTTAAAACCGAGTGCCGCCCCGACGAACTCCGCTAAATCCGTTGCCATCGCGACGAGTTCGGCCTGCGCCCAATAAAGAATTCGCATGACCGGCGACAGTTCATCCCGAATGACTTCCGCAAGGCTCGTATTGCTGACCAGCCCCAGTTTGGCCGATAGTGTCTGAATCATCACGGCCATCAGGTTGGCGGCAACAATTACCCACAACAGTAAAAATCCGTACTGGGCTCCTGCCGTCATGTTCGTCGCAAAATTCCCCGGATCGAGGTAAGCGACGGCGGCGACAAAAGCCGGTCCGATATAGTGTCTTTTTTTCAAACGCTCCACTGGAACGATCGGTTGACTTACCACTTTGCCTCACCTCTCTTTAGTTGTTAGTATACGCTTTTTTTGCGTATAGGCAACATATATGCTTTATGTAAAGATATGTTCACCAAGTTAGTTTCTTCTATAGAAAAGAATGTCCGGCGCACAAGGCACCGGACATTCTCTCTGCTAACATCAAACTACTTTCCGTTGTTGCTCCGCTCCTTTGAGCTGAGCTTGTACTTCATCGAATTCATCATACATCGCTTGACTTGGTGCCTTCGTCAAGAGACTGCCGACAACAAGTGCGACGGTAGACGCGATGAATGCAGGAATCATTTCATACATCTCCGAGATGTAGAACGGAAGATCTTTGACGTACATCTTCACTAAAATCCAGGCGATGACGACGACCGATCCCGTAATCATCGAAGCAAGGGCACCATGTTTGTTCATCCGGCGCCATAATAGGCTGAACAGGACGACCGGTCCAAAGGCGGCACCGAATCCGGCCCACGCATATCCGACCAACGTCAGAATGGATTTTTGCGCGCCAAATGATAAGGCGATCGCAAGCAGTGCAACGACGAGAACCATGATCCGCCCCATAACCATCAACTCTTTATCTGATGCATTCCGTTTCAGGAAACGCTGATAAAAATCATTGGTTGCAGCACTCGACGAGACGAGCAATTGCGTCGAGATCGTCGACATGATGGCCGCGAGCAATGCTGCGAGTAATAGCCCTGTGATGAAACCCGGGAACAAGTCACGCGACAATTGAATGAAGACGTTCTCCGGATTCTCGAGTGTTCCGCCTTGTTGTGTGAAGTAGGCATATCCGAATAATCCCGTTATCATGGCCCCGACGATCGAAAACGTCATCCAGATCATCCCGACCCGGCGCGCCGCTTTCATTTCATGCAGGTTTCGAATCGCCATAAAACGGACGATGATGTGCGGCTGACCAAAGTAACCAAGTCCCCATGCCAGCAGGGAAACGATCCCGATCACGGTCGTCCCTTTAAAAAGTTCGAGTTTCGAACCGTCCGTCGAACGAATCGTCTCAAGCGTTTCATTGATTCCGCCGCTGAGCGTCAGCGTGACAGCCGGAACGATCAGCAAGGCGATGACCATGATCATGCCCTGCACGACGTCCGTCCAACTGACGGCAAGGAATCCGCCGAGGAAGACATACGCAATGACGACAGCCGCCAAAATCCATAAGCCGGTTGTATATTCGAGTCCGAAGACGGATTCAAACAGACGACCACCGGCAACAAAACCACTTGAAGCGTACATTATAAAGAATATTAAGATAACTCCAGCTGAAACTGTACGCAGGACACCACTTTTATCGTGGAACCGCTTTTCAAAGTAGTCGGGAATCGTGATGGCATCCCCGGCATGCGCTGTATACGCACGTAAACGTGGTGCGACGAGCAGCCAGTTGGCATAGGCACCGAGCAATAACCCGATGACGATCCAACCACTGGACAGACCAGTTGCAAACATGGCACCCGGTAATCCCATCAACAGCCACCCACTCATATCACTGGCTCCTGCTGAGAGCGCTGTGACGACAGGTCCGATTGTTCGTCCTCCCAGCATATAATCGTTCATGTTTTTTGTCCGATAATACGCGACGACACCTAGTGTGACCATCAAACCCAGATACAACAAAATCGCGAACCACATTCCGTTCATCTCGTGCTCCCCCTTTTCTAAAAAAAAAAAACGGATATGCAGGTTGCATACCCGTTTCATCTATTAAACATCATTTTAGAACATTTCAGAAGTAGTTTTTGCTTGAAGATGTAAAGTCAAGTAATCCGGTCCGCCTGCTTTTGAATCCGTCCCTGACATGTTGAATCCGCCAAACGGTTGGTACCCAACGATTGCACCTGTGCAACCGCGGTTGAAGTACAAGTTACCGACATGGAAGTTCGCACGTGCGTATTCCTGGTTCGTACGATCTTGAGTGATGACGGCACCTGTCAAACCATACTCCGTGTTGTTGGCAATGTCGATTGCTTCTTTGAAGTCTTTTGCTTTTGTGAACGCAACGACCGGTCCGAAGATTTCTTCCTGCATCAGACGGTCTGTCGGTTGGACATCAGCGACGATTGTTGGTGCGACGAAGTATCCTGTCGAATCATCCGCTGTACCACCTGCTGCAATCCGGCCTTCTTGTTTCGCGACATCGAAGTACGATGTGATTTTCTTGAACGCTGCTGCATCGATGACAGGTCCGACGTTGTTCGTCACGTCGACCGGGTTACCGATACTGAGTTTGTTTGTGTTTTCGACGACTTTCGCAAGCAACTCGTCATAAACCGAATCGAGTGCGACGACACGTGAACAAGCTGAACATTTTTGTCCCGAGAAACCGAATGCCGCTTTTGTGATCATATCTGCCGCATAGTCGAGATCAGCCGACTCGTCGATGACCATCGTGTCTTTTCCGCCCATTTCCGCGATGACGCGTTTAAGCCAGATTTGACCGTCGTTCAATTTTGAAGCACGTTCGTTGATGCGGAGTCCGACATCACGCGAACCTGTGAAGCTGATGAAACGTGTTTTCGGGTGATCGACGAGATAGTCGCCGACTTCCGCCCCAGGTCCCGGAATGAAGTTCAAGACGCCGGCCGGAAGACCTGCCTGTTCCATGACTTCAACGAATTTAGCAGCGACAACCGGTGTCGTCGATGCTGGTTTCAAGAGGATCGGGTTACCTGCCACGATCGCAGCAACCGCTGTTCCTGCCATGATGGCCAGTGGGAAGTTCCATGGTGAGATGATGACACCGACACCGAGTGGAATGTAGTCGTACCGGTTATATTCGCCCGGACGGCTCTCGACTTTTTTGCCTTCTTTTAAGACAAGCATTTGACGCGCATAGTATTCGAGGAAGTCGATCGCTTCCGCTGTATCCGCATCTGCTTCGTTCCATGGTTTACCTGCTTCTTTGACGAGGTAAGCCGAGAATTCATGTTTGCGTTTCCGGATGATGTTTGCGGCTTTGAATAAGACGTCCGCACGAACACTCGGATTGACGAATTTCCACGTTTCAAATGCTTTGACAGCTGCCTGCATGGCATCTTCAGCGTGTGCTTGTGTCGCTTTCGAAACGCGTCCGACGATTTCTTCTTTGTTTGCCGGATTGACAGAAACGATTTTGTCCTCTGTCGTCACACGTTCTCCCCCGATGACGAGCGGATAATCTTTTCCAAGCTCTTTCGATACAAGTTCAAGCGCCTCTTCGAACGCTTTCTTGTTTGCTTCCTGTGAGAAGTCCGTGAATGGTTCGTGTTTGTACGGAATCATCTCTATTCCCCCTTTTATACTTGCTTTTAATCGCTTACATTCTCCATTGTACAGAAGCATGTCGCCGCTTACAATTATTCTAGACAAAAAAATGAAGAAGACCGTTTCGGCCCTCTTCATCCGCTGTTCATTGCTTAGCTTGTGAAAAGACAATCTCTTCATTTTGGACGGATACTTCGACATCCTGTCCCTGGAACAGCCAGTCATCCTGATCGGAGACGACGAAATGAATCCCGTCGACGGTTTCTTCAACCGCTGCCCGGTCAACGGTCTCCATGTGGACTCCGACTGAGAACCCTTGCGTTAAATCGGTAGAGCCGCCGTACTTGGCGAAAAAGCGGATCGTATCGCCTTCCTTTGCTTCCATCTCTTCTTTGAAATATTGTAGTGCTTCGTCTGTTACGTGAATTTTCATGGTGAACC
Organism: Exiguobacterium sp. s138; assembly: GCF_018618775.1. Lineage (NCBI taxonomy): Bacteria > Bacillati > Bacillota > Bacilli > Caryophanales > Exiguobacterium > Exiguobacterium sp. s138. The sequence goes on from NZ_JACSMW010000003.1 coordinate 281,293, forward strand.
CACTCTCCTTTATGCTAGTGTACCTATTCCCTACTCAAAAAAGCGAATTTCCTGTATGGTGAAGACATAATGAAAGATGTTGTTCATAAAAGATGTTGTTCATATAGGAGGAACTGAAATATGAAACGATTATTGACGGTACTCGTATCAACGGGAATCATCCTCGCCGGATGCGGAAACGATTCCGCTCCGTCTACTGATACTGAATCCCCGAAGTCGACGGAAACGAAACAAACGAAACAGGCAAGTCAAGACGTTCTTGATGTCTACAAGACGTATCAACAAACTGTTGGTCAGTCCGGTACAGCTGATGCTGAAGCACTTGCCGCGATTGAGTATACGGGGGATCAAAAGTTGTTGCGGGCCGCGACACTCGGCGCCAAGAATTTAAAGATCAAACCGGGTAAAGTCGTCAAAAGTTTTCAGGAAGGTAACGTCGCCTACATCATTCACGAATTCAACGATGAAGACGGATTGCCTTTACCGAACCGCGCTTCAAAACTGTTTTTAAAACAGGACGGCGAATGGAAAGTCGTCATCGTGCCGACGAAGTTTGATCCCGAAGTCTTTACGACCCTCGCCTCGCTGTTTGAATCCTTTAATGCCGATGAATACGGCGTCAATGCGAAAGCGGCGGAAGCCGTCGGGAATACGAAAGAAGATAAGCAGGATGAAGTCTTTACCCGGGTCAATGCCCAGACGGACTACATGGCGCTTGAAATGAACAGCAACATCCTGATGATTTACGGTCCGGCCCTCGGTAACAAGGGAAATCCGGAGACGCTTGTCAATTACTATGAGGATTACGCCGACTGGTACCGGGAGGAACAATCCTTGTTACTGAAGACGGCAAAAGCCGGCACCGACTTTGAAAAGTATTTGATTGCGCTCGATCCGTTAAAGGAAAGTCTGCAAAAGAAACTCGAAAAATACGCTGACCAGTTGAATATGGAACTGGGTTGAGGAGGACCATTCATGAATACAGTCGATTTTACATTGCCGAATGCGCAGGGAGAGATGATTTCACTAAGTGATTTCCGCGGAAAAAAAGTCATCGTCTACTTTTATCCGAAAGATTCGACACCTGGGTGTACGACGGAGGCGTGTGACTTCCGTGATGCTTCGGAAGCCTTTGCCGCAAAGAACACGGTCATTCTCGGCATTTCGGCAGACAGTCAAAAACGTCACCAGAATTTTATTTCAAAATACGAACTTCCATTCGAATTATTGTCTGATGTCGACCATACCGTCTGTGAGCAATACGGTGTCTGGCAGTTGAAAAAGAATTACGGAAAGGAATATTATGGAATCGTTCGTTCTACTTTTTTAATCAATGAATCTGGTGAATTGATTCAGGAATGGCGTTCCGTGAAAGTCAAAGATCACGTCACAGAAGCACTTTCCTTCCTCGAACAACTGAACTGACCGGATTAAAACACGCCATTTGATGTGCGTGTTTTAATTTTGGAATCATTTTTACCTCCCAATATTATCCTTCCGAAAAATTATTTTTACAAAAAAACCGTTGATATTACACGAAATTTTAATCAATTTGAAATAATCTGAAAATAAACTATTGATTTTTCTGAATATTGTATTTATTATTGGTAACAAGTTGATCCGGTGCTTTCCTTCAACAAAATAAAAGGCGATGACCCCTCTTATTTTTTTAATAGGACACCGGATCGCTATTCTAATCGGTACTCATTTTTCAATCATATATATTCATTCTTGGGAGGGAACTTATTATTATGAAAACGAAAAAAACACTTGCACTTGTTGGTGCTTTAGCCATCGCCGGATCAAGCCTCGCTGCTTGTACATCGACAGATGATTCAAAAGATACTTCAGGTTCGACTGATACGAAAAAGGCGTCGGACAAACAGGTTCTTAACCTGACAAGCGGTTCAGACATCCCGGCACTCAGCCCGACCGTTGCGACAGACTCAGTTTCATTCACAGTCTTAAACAACGTCCAGGAAGGTCTCTTCCGTCTCGACGAAAAACAAGAGCCGACACCTGGTGTTGCGGAAAGTGTAGACGTCTCTGAAGATGGTCTTACATACACATTTAAATTACGTGATTCTAAATGGTCGGACGGCAGTGACGTCACGGCAAAAGACTTCGAATATGCGTGGAAACGTGTTCTTGATCCGAAAAGCGGATCGCAATATGCGTACATCATGTATATCATCGATGGCGCTGAAGCGTACAACACAGGAAAAGGAAAACCGGCTGACGTTGGTGTTAAAGCGGTTGACGACAAGACACTCGAAGTCAAACTGACACAACCGGCTGAATACTTCAAAGCATTGACTGGCTTCGGTTCATTCATGCCACTCAAACAGGAATTTGTTGAAGAAAAAGGCAAAGACTTCGCGACGAACCCGGAGAACTTCCTTTACAACGGACCGTTCCAACTGACGGACTGGAAAACAGAAGTCGGCTGGAGCTACAAGAAAAACGATCAGTATTGGGATGCAGATACGGTCAAACTCGAAGAAGTCAACTATAAAGTCGTTAAAGAAGTATCAACAGCCGTCAACCTGTACGAAAAAGGTGATATCGATACAGTTGGTCTGACAAGTGAGTTCGTTGATCAGTACAAAGATAGCGAAGACTTCGATACACGTCTTGACGCGTCGATGTACTACATCCAAATGAACTTCAAAAACGAATTGCTCAAAAACAAAGACATCCGTAAAGCAATCGACTCTGGTTACGATAAAGAGCAGATGGCGAAAGTCCTCTTAAACAACGGATCGATCCCTGCTTACTACTATGTACCCAAAGAATTCGCTAAAGGTCCGGACGGAAAAGACTTCCGTGACGGCAACGAAGGTTTCGGATCATTCGATGCTTCATCGGCTAAAGCTTCGTTCGAAAAAGGTCTGAAGGATATCGGTAAGAAATCCGTCAAGCTTGAGCTTCTTTCATACGATGACGACAACTCGAAGAAAATCTCCGAATACCTCAAAGGCGAGTGGGAGAAAAACCTTCCAGGTCTTGAAGTTACAATCAAACAGCAACCGTTCAAAAACAAATTGGACCTCGAGTCTAAAGGTCAGTTCGAACTTTCATTCGCAGGATGGGGCCCTGACTACCAGGATCCAATGACATTCCTCGACATGTGGATGACAGATGGACCGTACAACCGCGGTAAGTACACAAGCGACAAGTACGATTCACTCATCAAGTCGGCGATGAAAGAAACAGATGCAGCAAAACGTTGGCAGTCACTGAAAGATGCGGAGAAAGTCTTACTTGAAGACGATCAAGCGATCTCAGTTATGTACCAACGCGGTGCTTCCCTCTTACGTAAACCGTACGTTAAAGGAATCGTCAACCATAAAGTCGGTGCGGATACTTCGTTCAAATGGACGTATATCGAAGGAAAATAAGTATGACCTAAGACCAGTCTCGCTCCATGCGGGTCTGGTCTTTTTTTCCATATGAGACAAATGTACTGTTTTTATACGGTTCATTAAAAATTGGTAACATTCTGTTTTCATTTGGATTACTTCCATTTATACTTAGCAGAAGAATGATTTTCACTTTATTTACAATATTTCACGGTAATTATTCATAATTAATGGAAAAGTGCCGATATATTCTATACAGAGGACTTTTGCCTCAACTATTACGATTTACTAGGAAGGAGGACTCACCCTTGAAACAACGTGTACTTACGAGTCAGCAGACATGGACGGAAGAACAACTTGAAATGATTCAAGCCATCCAGGCCTTAGGCGAACTCATCCAGGATCGTCCCCGCCGGACGATTTATCGTCGTTATGCCATCGAACATGGTTGGCCGCAACCGGAAACCATCATTCGTCAGTTCGGATCTTGGCCGGAAGCTTTATCTGCAGCCGGTTATGAATGGCATATCGATCAACAGCCGGAAGAACTCGAACGGGCTCCGAAATATACGAAAGATGAAATCCTGAAGTCGTTTCACCGGTACGCCCAGGATGTCGGATCGACCATCACCTTAAAGAAATATCAAATCTGGCGTAAATCGGTTCATCATGCTCCGAGTCATTATCATATCGTGAAGATGTTCGGATCTTGGCATGATGCCTGTACGGCCGCCGGATTAGAAGCAAGCGTCACCTATTCAAAAGCTGAGCTTGCCGCATCATTGCGCCAAGCGATTGAAGAAGTCGGTTTCTCGCTCTCATTCGAAGCCTATCGTGAATGGGCGAAACGAAACAACAAACCGTCGACGAAAGCTCTACTGCACCGGTATGGTTCTTGGTCTGCGGCCATCCATGCGATTGAAAGCGAAATCCGTACGAGCAACCAGCAAGCCCAATAATCCTGCTTTTATTTTTCCTTCAAATACATTCATAATCACTGAGCCTCCTTCTCTTGCAAAATGAGGCTTTTTTGTCTCATTTAACGCCCTCAGAGAGCTTCCTGTTCTTACTCTTACTACGGGTACTTAAGAGCTCTCCACACGATCTACACACGTTATCAGAACGTTAAAAGGGGCTGACTCAAAAAAAGAAACACTCATTCTTTCACGCCCTTTCCTCAGGCGAGACACAAGCCAGTTTTCCTGCCTGAATCAGGCAGGAACCCGGGTCTTGTTTGTCTCTGACAGCGCAAAATCGCGCTTTTCCCTGTAGGAGTTGCGTGAAAAGAGTGTTTCTTTTTTTACGCGAAAAGGGTGGCAGATTCCAATTCTGCCACCCTTCTCTTTGTAGAATCCGACTTTTGAGTCAGCCCCTTTATCTTAAGCTTAGATGACACGTTCTTTCCATTCTTGGTATGATGCGACACGGTCGCGTCCTTGGAACTTCGCACCGATATACATTGCCCGGTCGGCATTGCGGATCAGACTCGCTAAATCACCCAGCTCGTTTAACGTATCGACACCGATACTTGCCGTAATCCTTAACGAATCTCCTTCAACCTGAATCGGATTGGCATGTAACGTCTCGCGAATCCGTTCGGCAACGATTTGAGCCGATTCCAGATCCGTATTCGGTAACAAGACAACAAATTCCTCGCCGCCGTAACGGGCCACAAGATCCGTGATTCGCGTCGCCTGCATTAACAGCTTGGCGACTTCAAACAGAACGATATCCCCGACTTCATGCCCATATGTATCGTTGATCTGTTTAAAATGGTCCAAATCGATCATCAAGGCTGAGAATGGATATAGATCACGTTGCCGAATCCGGCGATCGCCCCACTCCTGCAACGCCCGGTAGTTCGGTAATTTCGTCATCGCGTCCGTCCGGCTGTCCGTCAACAGACGTTCCCGCTCCTGTGCCCGTTCAACTGCCCAGGAGAGGACACGTAACGCGCGGTACAATTCATAACCAAAGTCTTTTGTGAACTCGCCGCTCGCTTCAGATGCTAAAAATAAAGAGCAATTGATTTTTTCGGTTGCTTCCGGCTGAATAAATAGAATCGATTGCGTTTCTTCCGGGACACAATCATACAGGCGGATATCCCATTCCTGTTGCATACCGTACAGCAACACTTCTTCTTTTTCGTCAATGATATCTTCAATGATGATGCCGTGGACATGATCCGCTTTTAATTTCCGGCCATCTTTTAACGAATAATAAATCGACTCCCCTTCACCGAAATCAAACTTAATCCAGGCGATATCCGGACGAACGAAATGGTTCAATTGGCGTAAATACCGTTCGATGATGAACTGGGCATCGCCGTCTTTCCAGGCTGCTTCCTTTAATCGTTCAATCTGTTCCCAGTGCTCGATCCGGTCACTGGCATGGACGGAACTGCCAAGCGACCGTTTGATGATGAACAGCGCAAAAGCTGTCATGACGAGACCGCTGTTGCCGTTGTTTTGAACCATCAATGTACTGAAAATTCCAAACAGCAATTCGGCGGCAATGACAACTGCCTCAAACCGAAGCAACGGTAGCATGACACTGTTCGGGATGTTTTCACCAAGTAAAAAGTTCGACAATTTATACTGGAACAGTAAGACGATCCATAAAATCAAGACCATGACGAGCAACGGTCCGACATTTTCAATCAATAAAAAATCTTTTCCGTGCGTCCCGCCGAGCGCATTGTAAGCCAGTCCGGCAGGCAAAATCAATAACAGCTCGAGTGTGACATTAAACGGGTAATTATGTAGCATACGCCGGCGGCCGATTGCGGTATGGAACGTCCGCAATTGATAGATCAACATCGTCAATTGTCCGACACAGATGGCAGACAGGAGTCCATACGTTAAAAACGTAAACAGGACGAATCCGAAATGGAACGTAAAGCTCATATGTCTTCTGCGCACCGGATCAATAACAAAGATGGTGGAGAGTGCAACAACAAGCATAAACGTAAAAAAGTCGATGCTCAGGTTGTAATCTCTTGATTTCGCCAGTAAATCGATTCCGATGACGACAAGAAAAAATACAATCCAGCTTCGAAGGAGATATTGTTGAAAGCGACGCATGTTGACTTCCCCTTCCTAACACATTTTGTGTATATATGAAAAAAAACAATCTGATTATCACTCATTTGAGCATTGAGGTCTATTCTTCACGCTTTGATTTGTTACACTAGCAATAGAGGTGATAAATCAGTGACTACACAATTTACAAAAGAAGCATTTGATACATTTGAGATTGAAGGACTGGAACAACGGATGCACGCGATTCGGGAACGGATTCAACCCGTTTTCAAACAAATCGGACAGGAAGTCTCACCCGATTTAACGGTCAACCTGGCAGAAGATATGTATGTGCATATTGCACAGCATGCCCGCCGGAAAGTAAATCCCCCGAAGGACACATGGATGGCTTTTTCCCCAAACAAACGCGGCTACAAAAAGCATCCGCATTTCCAAGTCGGCTTATTTGATGATCATCTGTTCATCTGGCTCGCTTACATTTACGAACTTCCGAATAAATCACAGTACGCGACAAAACTCCTGAATCATCAGGAACTATTGCACGCTCTTCCGTCTGATTTCGTTGTTTCTTACGATCATATGAAGAAAGAGGCACAACAGATTGACGAGACCGGTCTGGAACAAGGACTGGTACGATTCCGTGATGTCAAGAAAGCGGAATTTTTGGTCGGCCGTCATGTCTCTGCCGAAGAAGTCAGTGCGATGTCGCACGAACATCTAGTAAAATTGATTCGAAATACCTATGAACAACTCGTGCCAATCTATAAAAAAATTCAATAAAAAGGATGGCCCAAAAGGTCATCCTTTGTTCGTTAGTTATATTTTACTAGAATTGACATGACTTGTGTACGTTCAGAATTTAAATTTAGATAAATGTTGACCTCTTTTGTTGAAACGGTCATCAGGTTGAATGTTTTGTCGAGTTTTGCCGTTGAGTACGCTTTTTTGACTTCTTTGACGGTAATTGTCCGGCCGATCACTTTTGGATTGTAGACGATAGCTGAGACTTTCGCTTTGCGGTCAGGCACACCGAATGTCGAGCAGTAGTGAACTGCTTTGTTCGGAGCGACCAATCCTTTACCGCTTTGGCACCACGTCGAGTTTTTTTCCCCTTTGTACGCGCTATGTACCTGGGCTAACGTCGTTTTTTCCAATGTCACTTTTCCATCGACGGATTTGGCTTTTGACGCTGTCGTTTTAACTTGTTTCAACCAATCGATATCCGTCGGCTTCGCAGCTTCGGCAGACTGGTTATATGAAGGACCTGAGACGAGGCTCATGGTAAGTGCGGCAGTTAAGATAAGACCAAAAATTTGTTTCATGATGTGCTCCCCCTTGAAATGCTTTGATAAATATCTCATTCCCCCATTTTCGAAATAATATTCACTTTACATACATTTCTTTAAAAAATATTTTTAAAAAAGTTGTTACCCGGATCGGGCAACAACTTTTCCTGTTATTTCTTATGCATTTTGAACTCTAAAAATAGTTCATTATAATGAGCGAGCATTTCTTTCCCTAAGTTTTCATATACTTCAAGTGTATCCGTGACCTCTTTATCGGGATAAAAACGTTTGTCTTCCCGTACGTCCCGATCGAGCAATTTCAACGCTTCTTTGTTTGGCGTCGAGTATCCGACATAGTCCGCATTTTTAGCGGCATTTTTCGGGTCCAGCATGAAATTGATGAATTCATGGGCACCTTTGACGTTTTTAGCCGTTTTCGGAATGACGACGTTATCGAACCAGACATTTGATCCTTCCTTTGGAATCACATAGTTCAAATTCTCATTTTCACTCATGATCTCATTGGCATCACCGGACCAGACGACACCGATTCCTGCTTCTTCATTGGCAAGCAAAAGCTTAATTTCATCCCCGACGATCGCTTTGACGTTTGGTGTCAAATCCATCAAGTTGGCTTTGGCTTCCTGCAGTTTCGTTTCATCGGTCTCGTTCAAGGAATAGCCAAGACTGTTCAGACTCATCCCCATCACTTCACGTGCTCCGTCTGCGAGAAGGATTTGATTTTTCAATGCCGGATCCCAGAGATCTTTCCAGCTGGTCGGTTTTTTTCCGTCAATCAGTTTTTGATTGTAGACGATCCCGACCGTTCCCCAAAAATAAGGAATCGAATACTTGTTGCCTGGATCAAACGATAAATCGAGGAACCGTGGATCGATGTTCTTCAGATTGGGAATCTTTTGTTGATCGATCGGCAACACTAAATCCTCTTCGATCATCTTTGCGATCGCATAATCGGACGGCACAGCGATATCGTACGTCGTTCCGCCTTGTTCGATTTTCGTCAGCATCGCTTCGTTTGAATCAAACGTCTGATAGACGACTTTAATACCGGATTCCTTTTCGAACTGATCAATCAGTTCCGGATCGATATAATCGCCCCAGTTATAGATGTTCAGGACATTTTTGCCCGAATAACCTTGCGTCGCGTTCAACCGGTTCAACGCAAACAGGATGATACCGGAAATCAAGAAAATCGCGACAAACAATTGAATGAGTTTTTTCATCGATTATTTCACCTCCGGTCGGGACAACTTCATCGCAGAACGTTGGTTCAGGAAGTAATAGCCGATGACGAGTAAGAATGTAAACAGGAAAATCACGGTCGACAAGGCGTTGATTTTCATCGAAATCCCCTGCCGCGCAAGCGAATAGATTTCAACGGACAATGTCGTGAATCCATTTCCGGTAACGAAAAATGTCACCGCAAAATCATCGAGTGAATACGTCAATGCCGTAAAGAAGCCGGCAAAGATACCGGGTGTAATGTACGGCAGGATGACTTTCGTCAGAACATCAAGCCGGCTCGCTCCTAAATCACGCGCTGCATCAACGAGTGTCGGACTCATTTCCTGCAGTTTCGGCAGGACCAGAATGACGACAATCGGGACGGAGAACGCGATGTGTGACAACAGGACCGACGTAAAGCCGAGCTGAATGCCGAGCATCGTAAAGAAGATCAGGAACGACGCCCCGATGATGACATCGGGACTGACAATCAAGATGCTGTTGAGCGTCAACAGCGACGTTTCGATCCGTTTCTTGCGGACCGCCTGGATCCCGATTGCTCCAAGAACACCGATGATCGTCGAAATCGCTGCGGACAGAAGCGCAATGACTAGCGTGTTTAAGACGATGATCAAAAGTCGGGAATCCTGGAACACTTCCTTGTACCAATCCCACGTGAAGGAATCAAAGTTCGTCATGTTGTCGGCACTGTTAAACGAGTAGAAGGCCAGATAAAGAATCGGGGCGTACAAGATGATGAAAACACCGATCAGGTACAGATTCGCTAATTTTAATCGTTTCATCATGTCGTCGCTCCTTTCTTCCGTTTCGTACTCGTTAATGCCAGAATGATTGCCATCGCAATAATCAGGAAGACGGCAATCGTCGCGCCCATTCCCCAGTTTTGCGTGACAAGAAACTGTTGTTCAATCGCTGTTCCGAGCGTGATGACCCGGTTCCCGGCAATCAGACGTGTAATCATGAATAACGACAGCGCCGGAATGAAGACGAGCTGACAGCCCGATTTCACTCCGTCAAGCGTCAATGGAAAGACGACACGACGGAATGTCATGAAATTCGAAGCCCCGAGATCGCGGGCCGCAAACACAAGTGACGGATTCAATTTTTCAATCGCGTTAAAGATCGGCAGGATCATGAACGGAATGAAGATGTAGACGGAAACGAACACGAAACTGAAGTCCGTGAACAAGATCTGTTTCCGGCCGATTCCGATCGCTTCCAACGTTTGGTTCGCCCATCCGTAAGTGCTGAACAGACCGATGAATGCATAGGCTTTTAAGAGCAGGTTGATCCAGGTCGGCAAGATAATCAACAGCAGCCACAATTGTTTATGCTTTGTTTTCGTCAGCAGATAGGCGGTCGGATAACCAATTGCCAGTGAAAACAGTGTGATCAAAAAGGCATACCAAAACGAGCTGAGCGTCATCGTCAGATACGTCGAGGTGAAGAACTTCTGGTAGTTGACGAGTGAGAAATGTCCTTCGAGATCGAGAAACGAATAATAGACGACGAGGACGATCGGCGCAATGACGAACAACGCAATCCAGAAACTATACGGAATCAGGTACCAGTTACGTGTCTTCTGCATCACAGCACCCCATCGTAGGACTCAAGCCGTTTGTCGAATTCCTCTTCCGTCTCATTCAGACGCATGACGTGAATCGCTTCCGGATCAAACGTCAAGCCGATCTGTTCCCCAACCGTCGCTTTTTTCGTACTGTGGACGAGCCATTCGTTTCCGACTTCATCCATGCAGGCAATCTCATAGTGAACACCGCGGAACAGCTGGGAATCGACGGTCACGCGCAACTTCCCTTGGGCGACGCTGGTGATTTCCAAGTCTTCCGGACGGATGACGATTTCGACCGGTTCATTTAATTCGAGACCGCGGTCGACACATTCAAATTCTTTTTCTGCGAACGAGACCCGGTAATCCATCAACATCCGTCCCGGGATGATATTCGATTCCCCGATGAAATCAGCGACGAAACGGTTGATCGGTTCGTCATAAATATCCGTTGGTGTACCCGACTGCTGAATCAGACCGTGATTGAGGACAAAGATTTCGTCCGACATCGCCAGTGCCTCTTCCTGATCGTGCGTGACGAAAATGAACGTGATGCCGAGGCGACGCTGTAAATCACGCAGCTCATACTGCATTTCCGTCCGCAGTTTCAGATCGAGTGCCGATAACGGTTCATCCAGTAAGATGACTTCCGGTTCGTTGACGATCGCCCGGGCGATAGCGACACGCTGGCGCTGTCCGCCTGACATCTCCGTGATTTCGCGGTTTTCGTATCCGGATAAGTTGACGAACTTTAACGCATCGAGCACACGTGTCTTGATTTCCGCGTCTTTCATCTTTTTGATCCGCAATCCGAACGCGATGTTCTCAAAGACGTTGAGGTGCGGGAACAACGCATAATCCTGAAAGACCGTGTTGACCTGCCGTTTGTTGGCGGGAACATCGTTGATCCGTTTTCCATTGAACAGAATATCGCCTTCCGTCGCTTCAGTGAACCCGGCAATCAGCCGTAAAACCGTCGTTTTCCCGCAACCGGATGGTCCGAGCAGCGTATAAAATTTTCCACGTTCAATTTCAAAACTGACGCGTTCAAGAACCGTCTGATCGTCAAAACGTTTTGTCACGTCTGTAAATTGAATGATCGTATTGTTGTCTGCCAAATCTTATTCCTCCTTATAAGTACGAGTCCGTGGCCGTCACGAGTACTTTCGTTTCCGCCTTTGAATCATTTCGTAACTGATGAATTTCTGAAGCTTTATAATAGAGCGTCTCGCCTTGCGTCGCCACGAATGATTCCCGGCCAAGCTTCAACGTGACCGCCCCTTCAAGTACATAGACGAACGTTTCCGATCCGGACGGTTCGTATGCTTTAAAGTGTCCGCCCGGTGCCAATCGCAGTAAGACAGGCTCCATTTCCTTTTCATTCGATTCCGGAATCAGCCATGTCACATGATACCCTTGTTCCGGGTCCTCATAACGCGTGACATCTTTTTGCGAATAAACGACCTTTTGATTTAATGTGTCTTCATCAAAGAAATCCTTCGCCGAGATGCCGAGTACTTCCAGAAGACTGAACAGCGTCTCAATCGACGGTGAACTGATCTCACGTTCGATTTGCGAGATGTATCCTTTACTTAAATCCGTCCGTTCGCCAAGCTCCTCTTGCGTCAAGCCTTTTTGAAGACGCAGATTTTTGATTTTGTTTCCGATCGTCCGCAATCCGCGCCCTCCTTTCCAAATAACAGTTTAGTATAAGACGACTTCAAGTTTACTAATCACGTACCGATTATAGCGTATTGAGCCAGTTAATCAACTAAAATGTTTCAAAAATTTAAGGGTTCATTTGACAGCGATAACGCTTACAACTACAATTAATACCAGGTACTAAAATAAGGAGGAAACAGCATGAAGATTGCATGGATTACAGACAGTACGACGATTTTGCCCGATTCGATTTCTCAGCACGAAGACTTGACCGTCGTCCCTCTTCTCGTCATGAAGGATGGTGAAAGTTTTACGGACGGCGTCGATGTCGAGGCCGAGACCGTCTATCAATGGATCGATGCGAAACATAAGGTCACGACCAGCCAACCGTCGATCGGTACGTTCACGGAACACTATGAACGGTTAAAAGAGCAGTATGATATCGGCTTTGCGATCCATCTTTCAAGCGAGCTGAGCGGGACGTATAACGCTTCTGTTCAAGGGGCTGAAATTGCCGGATTCCGGTTGATTGCCATCGATTCCCGTTGTGGCATCTATCCGGCGGGCCAATTGCTTGCGGAAGCGATGCAACTCGCAGCAGATGGAATGGCAGTCACAGAGATCGAGCAGTATATTTTAGAGCGCCGCTTCGATCATCATATCGAGTTCACGGTCGCGAACCTCGATCAGCTGCAGGCAGGCGGACGCATTTCCTCGACGAAGGCGTTTGTCGGTAACTTACTTCAATTGCGGCCTCTGTTTCATTTCGAAGAAGGGAAAATCGTACCGTATCAGACGGTTCGAACGTTCAAGAAAGCGCATGGGAAGATTTATGACCATCTCGTTGAAATGCTTGAGAGCGGAACGGTCACTGATGTTTCATTATTCCATGCAACAGCCTACGATTTGGCGCTCGAGTGGAAAACGGATCTCGAAAAGCGGTTCGATGTCACGGTTCGCATCGATAACTTAACGCCTGTTCTCGGTTCACATACCGGTAATCCGGCCATCGGCATGTCGTTCTTAAATCCGACGAGCCGACGCTGATGTCTAAAGAGTCAAATATCCGGGTAAACCTCCTTTAGAGATTAAAGGAGGTTTTTGTATTGAAAAACAAATGGATTTGGCTCAACTGGCTTGGTTTTGTTTTTACGATCGCTGTCAATGCGCTTGACGGTGGAAAGACAGGACGGATTTCGGACACGATCATGACCTATTTCAAACCCGCAGGTTATGCTTTCTCAATTTGGGGACTTATCTATCTTGTTTTGCTCGTCTGGTTGATCATGCAGACGATTCCGAAATTCAAGGAACATGATATCGCAAAAAAAATCGGACCGTGGTTCTTGATCAGTTGTCTGTTCAATGCCGGTTGGATTGTTACGTTCTCATACAAGTTATTCCCGCTGTCGGTCGTCGTCATCGTCGGTCTTCTCGTTTCACTGATCGTGATTTACTCAAAAATCGACCGCGAGACAAAAGCCTTACGCTTTAAATTGCCGTTCTCGCTTTACCTCGGTTGGGTATCGGTTGCGACGATTGCCAATATCTTCTTGACCATCGATACCGAAAACATCAACTCATGGCTTGGAATCGGCGATGCCGGTTGGACGATGATCATGCTTGGTGTTGGTGTAATCCTGGCCTTGTTGTTCATGTTCTTTAACCGCGATCCGATTTATCCGCTCGTCTTCGTCTGGGCTTACATTGCAATCAACTTCCAGTCGGATAACGGGCTTGTTGATACAGTTGTTCTAGGAAGTGTCGTCGTCCTGCTTGCCGGATATGTCTTCCTGCTCATCCGGATGCGCCGGCAAATGCGCGTGAGCAACTAACGTTATTTTCTGCCCGGTTCGGCGTATAATGAAGTCAAAGGAGTGAATGTCATGCATATCACATTTACAGAAACGGCTCTGGCACGCATCGACCAGTTACGCGGGGATACTCCCGGTCAACTGCATCTTTATTATGATACGGAAGGATGCGGTTGCGGGAACTCCGGTATCTTCAGCATTCGTCTTGTCACGGCTGCAACAGATGAAGATATGACGATTGATTCGAATGTCGGACCTGTCCTCGTCAAACGGTGGTCGAGCCATTTCCTCGATCAGGAAATGACGCTTGATTATAATCCCGAGAAAAAATCATTGATTCTAAAAAGTGATGGTCAATACTTCAATACGAACGTCCTCGTTACCGATCAGACCGGCTGCCAGTTGACAGCCAACCGGTAAGACGACAAAAAAGGCAGCTTCCCTTGTGGAAAGCTGCCTTTGTAGTGTGATGGACAGACAGGTACTGGATTGAGTAGAGAGCTGAGCAACCATCGAAATGTACGGCGATTCTGTCTGCATCTTGCACAAGTCGAACAAATTCCTGCCCGGAATTCGTTCACGAAGCCATTGCGTCCCCCATGATCGCACACATATTCCTCGTGTGCTTATCCAGTATACGTAAAAAGACACGGATTGGATTGAACGGATGTGCTGTCAGCCCACATCCAGGACAGTTCGTTCAATCGTCTGCTGGTCGAGATCCTTGACCTTGACCGGACGGCTGTAATAATAACCCTGCCCATAGTCACATCCGAGTCGTTTCAGGAATTCATGCTGCTCAAGCGTCTCGACGCCTTCCGCCACCACTTCAATCCCAAGACTCTTCGCCAGCTGAATGATCATCTCGGTAATCGCCGTTCCCCGCTCGTCATGCGGTACTTCATCAATGAATGATTTATCAATCTTCAAGATATCGATCGGTAAATGCTTTAAATGTGTCAGCGAGGACAGACCCGTTCCGAAGTCATCGAGCGCAATCGTCAAACTCAATTGCTTCAATTCTCCGAGCATCAACAAGGCACGCTCGAGATTTTCCATGACGGATGTCTCCGTAATTTCCAGTTGAAGTTGCAGTTCTCCGCCGTTCTTCAACGAATGATGAACGATTTCCTTAATCATCAGATTATGCGATTCCGACCGGAAATGCATCGCTGACAGGTTGACGGAGACTTGACGGATGAAGTGATCCTCTTCGCGCCAGACTTCCATCTGGTTGACGGTTTCCTGCAGCACCCACTGGGTCAGCCGATGAATCAGACTGTACTTTTCTGCAAGCGGGATGAACTCTGCCGGTGAAATGAAACCGAACTTCGGATGATTCCAGCGAATCAGGACTTCCGCCTGCTCGACCTTGCCTGTTGCCAGCGCAATTTTCGGTTGATAGACGAGATTAAACTCTTTAAAGTCCGTCATGGCCCGACGGAGGGAACCGACGATTTGTTGTTCCCGGCGATCCGAATGGAGCAGTTCATCGTAGATGACGAAACGGTCCCGTCCTTCATTTTTCCCTGCACGCAACGCGCTTTCCATTTGACCAATCCGCATCTCCAGGGTATCCGTAATATTTGGCACGATGATGCCGATTGTCGTGGTCAAATGAATCTCCTGTCCGTCGAGAAAAATCGGTTGCCGGATTGCTTCCAGGACATCCGTGAAGGCCTCTTCGAGCAGATCGGGATGGATGTTTTGAATCAGGAAAAATTGGGTTCCATTGTAACGGATACAAGCTTCATCTTCTTGAAGTAACGCTTTGATCCGGTCCGAGAATTGCCGAATGACGATGTCTCCCTGATCAAAGCCGAATGTATCATTGATCCATTTGTACCCGTCCAGATCGAGCAACGCCATCGTCATCCGCTTTTTCGTCCGGCTGTATTGTCCGTCGACTTTTGACATATGATGATCCAGCCAACGGCGATTGTGCAATCCGGTCAAATGATCCGTATACGCCATCATCTGTAAGGCCCGCCGTTCAAGATGAATATACAGTCCGACGATCAACAGAACGATTAAAAAGACCGGAACTGCCACGTCGCTTAAGATATTTGATGTGACAGGTCGGGCGGTGACATCTACTCCCGAAGCACCGGGAACACAAAACGTCGTCCCGAGCATTCCGACATAGTGCATCGTTGAAATACCAAACCCCATTAAGATGGCAACGGGAATCAAAATTCGTTTTTTATCGACATGCCGTGTCATATACAGCAACAGGAGGGCGACATAAGCGACCGTGATGGCAATCACAATCGATAACGTGAATAACGCCGCATCATAGCGGACATCCCCATCGAACTGCATCGCAACCATACCAAGATAATGCATCATGGCGATTCCCATCCCCATTAACGTTCCGGCAATGATGACTTTTTTCCGTGTCAGCTCCGAATAATATAAGAGATAAAAGGCAATCCAGGCAGCCGTCACGGCGGGGACGATTGACAGGAACATCAGCACCCAGTCGTATTTGACCGGTACCGCCAACTCAAATGCCCCCATGCCAACGAAGTGCATACCCCAAATGGATAATCCCATCGTCAAGGAAGAGACGAACAATGCTCTTTTCTTTAAAGATACGGCTTTTGCCAACCGGCGATTTAATTCAAGTGAGGCATAGGATCCGACAATGGCCACGATGACCGATAGGATGACCAATGTCTCTTCGTAATGTTTCGTTAAGGTGATCCATTCATTCATGATAAGTGCCTCTCTTTTTTGACTGACATTCCTATTAGTATCGTCTGCTTACCGGTATTTTTTCAGTCTTCTGAAGAAATTTCATTAGAATGCGTGTGCTTTTTTCTAAAAGAGGCGGATATACTCGAAAAACGAACAAAAAAAGGGATGCTGTTGATATCGCATCCCCTTACTGTTATCTCTCATTCACTGATTGTTATAACGCGACGGAAGCCACGACTTCGCCGGTCGGTTTTTCTAAATCCGGTTCAGGTTCGACTGTGATGGCGACCGCATCAATTGTTCCGTCTCCTTTGATCGGGAAGACAGCTGCCGCTTCCCCGTCCTGTTCGATGACCCCGTTCGCACGAGGCGTATCACCTTGAATCGTCCAAAGTTGATACAACTCACCCTTCTTCAGCGGCGGTAAATCTTTCAGTTGGACAAGCATGAATTCCTGATCATCTTTTGTAAAAATCATGCTTGACCCCTTAATTGAGGCCGTACTTTCAAAGTTGCCCATTCCTTTGACTTCGTCCATCGCAAACTCTTCCGCCGGAGAAGACTCGTCTTGCGACAAGAAGTAGGCGTTGGCACCAAGTGACAGGATCAAGGCGGCTGCGATACTCATCAACCATCCGAGCGGCACAGACCGTTTTTTCTCTTTCTTCGATCGTACTGCGTCGAGGTCAGACAAGTGCGTCTCCTCTACAGCCGGTTTTTCAACTGCTGCTTGCACCGGTTTTTGTCCTTGTTTCGTCGATCCAAGGACTTCACCGAGAATTCTTGACTTCATGCCGGTTGGTATCGGTCGTTCCGGAAGTGATTCCGCGATGGGCAGCATCAAGTCTTGCATCTCTTGGAGCGCCTGTCTGCAGTCATCACAAGTCGCCAAGTGTGCCTCGAACGCGTCGCGATCGGCAGCTGATAATGTTCCGTTGAAGTAATCGATTAAATCATGACAACGTTCTTCCATCAACGTCCCCTCCCGTCTAGTAATTTCCGGAGTGCCTGGATAGCACTCCTTATTCTGGTTTTCACCGTTCCAAGCGGTAAATTAAGCTGATCTGAAATTTGTTGTTGTGTCAGGCCTTTAAAATAAACGAGTTCAATTAACTCTTGTTGATCGGGTTTCAGTTCATTGACGGCATCGCGGACTTCCGTCGCCGTTTCCCGCTGCATGACCGTCCGTTCGACCGGTTCATCATATCCGCCGTCTCGCTCCTCGACTTCAATCGTCGGTTGGCGTTTCTCGCGTCTCAGACAGTCGAGCGCTGCATTGCGGGTAATCGTTAATATCCAAGAGGAGAACTTTCCTTTATCGGTATTAAAATCGACCCGTCCGTTCCAAATCTTCATCCAGACTTCCTGGATGACTTCTTCTGATAAACGATCATTGTTCGTAAAGCGATGAGCGAATGAGAACAACAGTCTTTCATACTTGTCATACAGTACTTCGAGAGCTTGTTCATCTCCACTGCGCATCTGATGATAAAGCGATTCATCGGATTGAGTATGCATCCTTCTCCTCCTTGGTGATCAGTCAGCCTTATCATATAGTATACGCAAGCTGACGCAAAATCGTTTTAGTTTTTTCACTTTATTTCATTTTTTTGTCCACCACATCCATATTCCCTATTCCTCTGAAAAATATAGCTGAAAAAAGCGGTTAGATTGACAGCAATACCGTGATGGGCATAGCATAAAGGTATCGAACAGACGGATTGCATCTTAGAATGGAGGAAAATGAATGGATTACGATCGTAAAATGAAGAACCGGGTCAGCCGGATCGAAGGACAACTTCGCGGTATCTTGCGAATGATGGAAGAAGGACAGGATTGCCGTGATGTCATCACGCAACTGTCGGCTGCCCGCTCCGCCATTGACCGGACGATTGGTGTCGTCGTCAGCTCCAATCTGATCGAGTGTGTCAAAGAAGCCGAACAATCCGGCGAAGGACAGACGGAGGAATTGGTTAAGGAAGCCGTGAACTTGCTGGTAAAAAGCCGCTAATCGATTCCTTGGAATCGTTGATAGTCTTGCTCTGCTTGGATGCGGTGCAAGACTTATTTTTGTTTCCGCTGTATGTTTTGGAATCGAGATAAAAAGGAACAATAAAAGGCATGACGAAAAGTGACTTGAACATGAGGAGGAACCGAATATGGCTACGTATCAACTCGATCAGGACCACAGCTCCATCACATTCTCAGTCAAACACATGATGATTTCAAAGGTTAAAGGAGAGTTTCGTGACTTTACCTTCGATGTCAGTGGAGAAGCACATGATTTGGAAAACGCTTCTGCTGTCGTAACGATTCCGGTCGCTACGATAGACACACGCAGTGCGGACCGCGATACACATTTGAAATCAGCTGATTTCTTCGATGTCGAGCAGTATCCGAACATTACTTACCGTGTGACTTCGTTTAAAAAACACTCCGGTGACGAATATGAAGTGACCGGTGATTTGACGATTAAGGATGTTACGCGGACAGAAACGTTTAAGGTCGAGTATGAAGGCAGCGGTGTTGATCCTTGGGGTAATACACGTTCCGGTTTTGAAGTCGACGGGAAGATCAAACGGGAAGACTACAATCTC
Source organism: Exiguobacterium sp. s138 (assembly GCF_018618775.1). NCBI lineage: Bacteria > Bacillati > Bacillota > Bacilli > Caryophanales > Exiguobacterium > Exiguobacterium sp. s138. The sequence continues at coordinate 300,588 of NZ_JACSMW010000003.1, forward strand.
ATCTGGAACGTCGCGCTCGAAGCCGGAGGTGTTCTGGTCGGCAGTGATGTGAAGTTCCAATTGCACCTCGAGTTCATTCACGGGTAATTATTAGAGATCATAGTAGATGTAGGGGGAAATCAGATGACAGTTTCACTTTTTATTGATGTTGCATGTAAGACCGGGGAGTCGCCCGTCTATGACGCTAAAACAAAACGATTTTATTTCGTCGATATTCCGGGCAAGCTTCTTTTTTCATATGATTTAACGACAGAGGCTTTAAAACCGTACCAAGTACCAAGTGCCATCACCTCGATCGCTTTGACGGATGCGCCGGATTTCCTTCGTGTCACGTCGGCACATGGTTTCGGAACGTTTGATTTAAAGGAAGGACACCTCTCACTGGAAACCCAATTGACGCTTCCTGACTCCGACCGGATGAATGACGGGAAACTTGATCCATCGGGTCAGTATGTGGCCGGAAGTATCAATGAAGAGGACGGCGAGACCGCTTCCCTCTATCGTCTGCGTCATGACGGTTCCGTCGATGTCCTCCTCGAAAACTTAACGAACTCGAACGGACTCGTTTGGTCCGAGGACGGTAAGACACTCTATCACATCGATACGCCGACGAAAAAAGTCTATGCCTTCGACTATGCTGCTGATCAACCGTTGACAAACCGCCGGGTGGCCATCGACTTAGAGGACGAAGACGGTTTCCCGGATGGTATGACCAAAGACACGGAAGGTCATGTCTTCATCGCCCATTATGCCGGATCATGCTTAACACGCTGGAATCTTGAAACCGGTGAAAAACTCGCCCAGATTGATTTCCCGGTTTCGAACCCGACTTGTCCGATTCTGTACGAAGACCGTCTACTGGTCACGACAGCAGCAGACGGGGACGATTCCGAACATGCCGGAGCCGTTTTCGAAGTGACGTATTAACACATTTGCTCCCTCACGAGAGGGAGTTTTTTTGTAGACGTCTGTACTAAAACAGGCGATACTAAAACAGAAGTGTATATTATGACGAGGGAGTGTAATCGGATGCACATTTCGACGATCGAACGACTTCATCAACTGCAAACAACGCCGTCCTTCTTCCCGGTCAACTGTTACTTATTTGAAGAAGCGGACAGCCTCACCCTGATTGATACGGGGATTTCACTGAATGCCAAAGCGATTTATTCCGTCATCAAGTCGTTTGACAAACCGTTACAGTCCATCATCCTGACTCATGCACATGCCGATCACGTCGGATCCCTTGATTTTTTAGCAAGTGCTTTCCCGCTTGCCGAAGTCTCGATCAGTTACCGGGATGCGGCTCTCCTCAGCGGGGATGAGTCGTTGCGCGAAGGCGAGACGACACCGCTGAAAGGCGGCATTCCAAAAAACATCAAAACCCGTCCGGACCGGTTGCTCGAAAGCGGTCAACAGATCGGCAGTTTAAGTGTCATTGCTTCTCCGGGACACACACCGGGTTCCATCTCCCTGTGGCATGAAGGTAGTCGGACGTTGATTGCCGGTGACGCTTTCCAAACTCAGGGTGGTCTGGCGGTTTCGGGGGACACGCGTTGGCAGTTCCCCTTCCCGTCACTTGCGACCTGGGATAAGGAAGTCGCCCTCCAATCGGCACATCAGTTGACGGAATTGACACCGGACGTCCTGGCAGTCGGTCACGGACCGCTCGTCGTCGCTCCGAGCTTTGACATGCGCCAGGCAGTCAATCGGTTCGAACAGGTCTTATCCTCGAAAAAACGAAATGGTTATGCGTAAGCATCAGCCGGACAAAAAATCCGGACACCTTCCTGCTCCTCATTCCTTGATGAAGAGTAGAAGCTGTCCGGATTTTTTCTGTTGACTGTTCCCGCCGTTTACGGCATTTCGTATTGGTACAACCGGGCTTCGTACGGTGCTAATCGATTGATGTCAGCCGTATCATAATTCGTCAGAATCAGCTGCTCTTCCGGTAAGCCGAACGTCGTCGTAACCGGTTCATCATGGACGTTTAACACCACCCGCCATGTTACCCCGTCAAGGACTCGCTCATAAACATACAGGTACGGATCTTGAATGGCTAAATCACGATAGATGCCGTAAACCATGACCGGATGGGTCTTTCGTAAATCGATTAATTTTCGGTAAAATGCCAGCACGGAATTCGGATCCTGTTCCGCCGCTTCGACATTGATTTCACGGTAGTTCGGATTGACCGCCATCCATGGTGTCCCTATGGTAAATCCGGCTGCTTTGCCCGTATTCCACTGCATCGGTGTCCGTGAGTTGTCACGTGCCCGTAACTGCATCGACGACAGGACCGTTCCGGGCGATTCGCCGGCCGCAATCCGCTCGGCGTATTGATTCCGAAACGCCACGTCCTGATAGGACTCCGGGTCCGAAAAACGAATGCCGGTCATGCCGATTTCTTCCCCTTGATAAATATACGGGATGCCCGGTAACGTATGAAGCATCAAGCCCAGTAGCTTGGCACTTTCGACACGATACCGTTCGCTTCCGAACCGGGTCACCTGACGGGTGTGGTCATGGTTATTCAAAAACTGTGACGCGACTCCGCTCGGATAAAGCGCTTCGTACCAGCGCTTCTGGATTTGTTTGAAGCGCGGTAAATCCATCGTCTCCATGTCGTCCGCGACTTCAAAGTGAAACAAGGTTCGCAACTCATCTCGTTCTTCGCCGACATACAGCAATCCGTCTTCCGGTCCGACGAACGGAATTTCACCGACGGTAAAGAGGTCCGTCCCCGCCAACACTTCCCGGTGCATCTCCTGCAACAACTCGTGAATGCCCGGCTGATTCCCTAAGTACGATAAATCCAAAGGATCCGCGACATCATCGTACGTCGCCCGTTTCTTGATCAGATTGATGACATCCATCCGGAAGCCGTCGATTCCCTTGTCGGCCCACCAGTGCATCATCGAATAAACAGCTTCCCGTACAGCCGGTTGTTCCCAGTTCAAGTCCGGCTGTTCGGACGCAAACGAATGGAAATAATACTGTTCGCGCGTCTCATCCCACGTCCAGGGACTCGGTGCGAAATAGGAGCGCCAATTGTTCGGCGGTGTTCCTTTGACTCCGTCCTGCCAAATGTACCAATCGGCCTTCTCGTTCGTCCGACTGCTGCGGGATTCCTTAAACCACGCATGTTGATCACTCGTATGATTGACGACTAAATCAAGAATCAATTTCAGCCCCCGTTCATGCGCTGCTGTAATCAATGCTTCCAGGTCGGACATCGTTCCCGCCTTTTTCATGATGGTATAGTAGTCGGAAATATCGTAGCCATTGTCGACATCCGGTGATGTATAACAGGGATTTAACCAGATGACATCGACACCAAGCGACGCGATGTAATCCAACTTTTCCATCACCCCGCGTAAATCGCCCATTCCATCTCCATCCGAATCCTTAAAACTGCGCCAATACACTTGATAGACAACGGCTTCTTTCCACCAGGCTCGATTCATCCCATCAGCTCCTTTGTGATTCAATCGTCTTCTAGTTCAGTGTATCAAAAACACGAAAGCTATCGGTTCTTTTTACCAATTATCAGCAGTTATTAAAAAACTCTTTTATTTTTTCTGAAAATTCGTTATCCTTGACGACAATACCCAACAAGGAGGAAGACAAATGAAACATTTTGCCCCATCGATCGCGATTGATCGGTTACCCGCTCCGGTCTTCGCTGAGCTTGCCCAGCGAATTGGTTCCGTCAAAGCCGCCGGCCACGATGTCATCACGCTTGGTCAAGGAACACCGGATCAGACGACACCTGTACATATTCTAGATGCCTTAAAAGAGGCGATTAATGACGCGGCGAATCTCCAGTATCCGCCGTTTCGCGGCCATGATTTCCTCAAACAGGCCGTTGCTGACTTTTATCAGACGGAGTTTGGTGTAACGATTGATCCGGCTTCCGAAGTCGCCATTCTGCTCGGAAGTAAAGCGGGCATCGTCGCGTTACCGCAAACGATCGTCAATCCGGGCGAAGGCGTCATCGTTCCGGATCCCGGCTACCCCGACTACCTGTCCGGTGCGGCCCTTGCCGGAGCTTACCCGATTACCTTGCCGCTCCTTGCGGAAAATGCCTTTTTACCCGACTACACGCTGCTCGATACGACGGACGTCGAACGGGCTCGGATGCTGTTCCTCAACTATCCGAGTAATCCGACTGGTGCGACCGCGACGGCGGAAGCTTTTGAACAGACCGTCGCCTTCGCTGACGCGAACGACATCTGCGTCGTCCATGACCTGGCGTACGGCGGCATCAGCTTTGACGGTCCGACCCGAAGCTTCCTCCAGACGGAAGGCGCAAAAAATGTCGGAATCGAACTGTTTTCGTTATCGAAACGCTTTAATATGTCCGGTTTCCGGATTGCCTTCGCGATTGGTAACCCGTCCGTCATCTCAAGTATCGAGACGTACCAGGAACACTTATACGTCAGTGCCTTCACACCGATCCAGCATGCGGCGACGGTTGCCCTCTCAAGCGATCAGACGTGTGTCCGCGAACTCAGTGCCCTGTATGAAGCGCGTCGTGATGCCTTATTCGGTAAATTACAGGAGATTGGATGGGAAGGACCGGTCCCGGGTGGTTCGTTCTTCGTTTGGTTGCCGGTCCCGTCCGGCTTTACGTCGCAAAGCTTTACCGACCATCTGCTCGACGAAGCACACGTCGCTGTCACACCGGGACATTTCTTTGGTGAATACGGTGAAGGCTACGTCCGGATCAGCCTGATTGCCGACGCCGAACGATTGGTCGAAGCTGCCGAACGGATCGGTCAGTTGAATCTGTTTCAACAAACAGTTGCGGAATAATTCCGAAAAAATGTTTGACAAATGGGAATGATTTCCGTTACAGTAAGTCCCAACAGCATATCTACTTATCGAGAGCGACCGAGGGATTAGGCCCAACGACGTCCGGCAACCACCTTTAAGGAACGGTGCCACATCCTACAGAATGTTTCATTCTGAGAGATAAGTTACGAAATCTTACACTTCGTCGCTTTTTTCTGGTTGCTCTTAACTGGAAAAAGGCGATTTTTTTGTATAGGGAGGAAACAGCAGATGATTGAATTCAAAGGCATCACCAAACGGTTCGTACGTGACCGGACACCGATTTTCGCCCTGCGTGACGTCAACTTAACGATTCAGCAAGGAGAAATTTTTGGCATCATCGGTGAATCCGGTGCCGGAAAAAGTACGTTGCTGCGCTTGATCAACGGACTCGAAACACCGACCCAAGGAACGGTCAAAGTATCAGGTGTCAAACTGTCCGATTTATCCAAAGGCAGCCTAAGAGAGTTGCGCCTGAAGATCGGAATGATCTTTCAACATTTCCAATTGATTCAATCGCGGAACGTTTCCGACAACATCGGATTTGCCTTAAAAGCAGCCGGCGTCAAACGCAGTGAGTTCCCAAGCCGAATTAAAGAACTTGTCACGCTAGTCGGACTTGAAGGATTTGAGACGAACTTCCCAAGTCAACTCAGTGGCGGACAAAAACAACGGGTCGGGATTGCCCGCGCCCTTGCGAATAATCCGAGCGTCCTGTTATGTGACGAAGCCACGTCCGCTCTCGATCCAGTCACGACACTGCAAATCCTGGATTTGCTGAAGGACTTGAATGAACGGCTTGGCTTGACGATCATCCTGATCACCCATGAAATCGATGTCGTCAAACAAATCTGCCACCGCGTTGCCGTCATGGCGCAAGGTGAAGTCGTCGAAGTTGCGAACACCTACGACATATTTAGTCAGCCGACCCATGACGTCACAAAACATTACGTCGACACGGCACTCCAAATCGAATTGCCGGAACGGATACTCCGGACAACACCCGGCAAAATCATCCGTCTGCAATTCACGGGAGAAAAGACCGGTGAGAGCACGCTGTCAGAAGCGATCAAACAGTTTGATATTTCCGTCAGCATCCTCCACGGAAAGGTCGATTATATTCAAAACGTTGCCTTCGGAGTCCTGATCGTCAGCTTGACAGGTCCGACGCTTCATGTGAACCGGGCTCTGACATGGCTCGAAGAACAACTCCACACGCTTGAGGTGATCCAGGATGTGGCTTGAACGAGTTGAAATCATGTTACCGGATCTTGCGAAAGCTTTAGCGGAGACGGCGTTGATGGTCGGGATTTCCCTCGGTTTTGCGCTCGTCGTCGGGATTCCACTCGGGATTTTACTGTTCATCACGGACCGGGGACTGTTTTTCCAAAACGTCGTCGTTCGCAGCATCTTGGACTTTTTCGTCAATATCGTCCGTTCGTTGCCGTTCATCATCCTGCTCGTCGCCTTAATTCCGCTGACCCAACTGTTACTGGATAATACAATCGGACCAACAGCCGCTTCCGTCAGCCTGAGTGTTGCTGCGATTCCGTTTCTCGCCCGGCTGGTCGAGACATCACTCCGGGAGATTCCCCCGGGATTGATTGAAGCAGCGGAAGCGTGCGGGGCTACGCCGGTCCGGATCATCATCAGTGCCCTGTTACCGGAAGCTCTTCCCGGGATCATTCAAGCCGTGACCTTGACGACGATCAGCCTGATCGGTTTTTCCGCAATGGCTGGTATCGTCGGTGGCGGTGGCGTTGGTGACCTTGCCATCCGCTTCGGCTATTACCGGTACGATAATGTCGTCATGATCGTGACGATCGTCGTCCTCGTCATCATTGTTCAAAGTATTCAGGGGCTCGGCAATGTTCTGGCCCGTCGTGCTGATAAACGTTAACCACACATAGAGAATCGTAAGGGAGAGAATGAATATGAAAAAACGTTATGCCTTTTTAGCAACAGGACTACTCGGAGCCGGAATTCTTGCCGGTTGCGGTGACGGCAGCGCCAAAGAAGAGAACAAGTCGATCAAGATCGGAGCGACAAGCGGTCCTTACAGCGATATGGTCAAAGAAGCGATCCAGCCCGGTCTTGAAAAGAAAGGATACGACGTTGAAATCGTCGAGTTCGGGGATTATATTCAACCGAACATTGCGCTTGGCAGTGGTGATATCGATGCCAACCTGTTCCAGCATTCGATTTATCTGAAGACGTTTGCGAAGGAAAAGAACCTCGATCTTAAAGGACTGATTACCGTCCCGACGGCACCGATGGGACTATACAGCAAATCCTACAAGTCGCTTGATGACGTCAAGACGGGAGCGGAAGTCGCGACACCAAACGATCCGACGAACCAGGCCCGGGCACTGAATCTGTTGGCTGAACAAGGTTGGATTGAACTCAAAGCCGACGCGGACCCGTTGACGGTCTCTGAAAAAGATATCGCAAAGAATCCGAAGAAACTTGTCATCAAACCCCTCGAGGCCGCTCAACTGCCGCGTGCCATTGACAGTGTCGATATCTCTGCCGTTCCGGGAAACTTTGCGTTAGCTGCGAAATTTGATTTACTCGATGCACTGGCACTCGAAAAAATGGATGAGCAGTACCGCAACCTGGTCGCCATCAAAACTTCTAATGCAGATAAACAACTGGCGAAAGACTTAACGGCTGTCGTCAAATCGGATGACTTTAACGCTGTCATCGAAAAGTCCTTTAAAGGCTTCAGTAAACCCGAGTGGGCAAACTGACATAACTCTTTTTGTCTATTAGTTCATCTAAAGATGATATAAAACCCCTGAAACAGCTGCCTCCCCTTACAAAAAGGAGGTGGAACGGTTTCAGGGGTTTTCCATTGAATGATGACGCTTTGAGAAGACAAGGCTTCGTCAATCAAAAGCCCGCTCTCATTTTTAAAGATAGGATTCAAATCTAGATGGTGCGTCATCCATCTACAGATTGATTCACACAAAAGAACCCCAATTTCTCTTTCGCGAAATCGGGGTGATACGTATATTTTCGTTTTAAATGTTACTTCAGGGCGTCCGGAAATTAATCGTAAAGTACGGTGCATTGTCACGGAACGCGACACCGGTATCCGCCTGTTCGAAGGTCTTGTTCATGATGTTATCACGGTGTCCTTTGGAGTTCATCAAGCCCCAGTGCGCTGCAAAGACATTCGGATAGCCCATCGACAGATTTTCTCCGGCTGCCGAGAAGCGGATCCCGTTTTCTTTCATTCGAGCAAACGGGTTACGTCCTTCCGGATCGGTATGAGAGAAGAAATTATTCTTCGCCATGTTTTCGCTGTGTGCCCGCGTGACCGGTTTTAAGGGACTGTACGGTGTCAGCGCTCCGAGCTTATAATCGGCCCGGTCCCAGTTCATCAGACGCAACATCAGCTTCTCATCTGTCGTTCGCAAGGCAGTGGACGCCTTGCCGTAAAATCCGCTTTTCTTCGCTTCGACTTCTTTTGGGATCGCGAGTGTCGCTTTGACTTTATCGCCGTCGTGCTGATCAAAGAAATACGTCACGTACCGGTCATTCTTTTCATAGACGGCGGCATGATCGAGATTCAGCAAATAGTTCGTATTGCCTTTCCGGTACGACTTGACGGCTTTCCAGCCTTTTTTCGCAAGGGTCGATTCCGTGTCTTTATTTAAGACGGCCCCTTGCGTCGTCACACCGTTTTTCGAACGGTACTTTCCGTAATCCTTTCCGTCTTTCGTCAACGCCACGAACTCCTCTGTTGCCGTCCGCCTGACTTCCCAGTCATAACCCGGGTATTCACTTGTATATCGATCAATCAGCGTTCCGCCGCTTTTCGGGTAATCCGCTTCTGCTTGTTCCATCGGGGTATTCTCATAACTGAAGAAAGCGACCGCTGCTACTCCGAGTACTAACCACTTTTTCATGTACCTTTCGCCTCCTCATGTCTTCCATTACCCTAATTTTAAAAGAAATGCGTCTGTTCGAACAGTCTAAGCTGTCGTTTCAAGTGAAATCACACGATTCCCTGTTCCGCTTCACAGTTTTGACACATCTCAGATTTTTTGTGCAAAAGAGGTCTGACGTCTTTATTTATCGCATTCTCACACCATTATCATACATAAAATAAACTATTCTTTCCCTGTTGTTAAAATGTGTGAACATTCTTTTATTTTTATTCCCTTTAAATGTTGTTGCCGTTCCTGAAAACCCTCGCTATCATTAGAACTCGTAAGGAAAAAATAAGGAAATTCTATATAACCTCTACTTCCAAAGGAGTATGCCATGATTCTACTTTATTTTATCTATGAATCGATTACGTTTTTACCGATTCAACAGTATCTGTTTTCCGGATGGCTCATTTTAGTGTTGTTGACTGTCTCATTCAGTCTCGCTAATGCCCATGAAGAAGTCCATATCAGTCAACGGTTCGGTTTCGAACTCCTTGTTCCGGGTGTCGGTCATCTGTTACGCAAACAATTTCTTCCCGGTCTTGCCATTATCCTGTTATTGATCATCATTCATTTTACGTACATGTTCCGTGTCATCCCGTTAAACCTCGCGTTACTGCTTACCCTCACGATTAGTCTGCTGTCCTTTTTCTCTCTCTTTATCCGAATACACAAAAAAGCGGACAATTAAGTCCGCTTTTTTTAATACAACCGCTTAGTATTTCGTTGTTTCTTTTAATTTGTAACCATTCGACAGTTCAAGCCAAATCGTTTTGCCTTTTTTCGTTTTTACCTGGATATACGGACGTCCTTGAGAAACACGGAGTTCAAGTAAATCACCTTGTTGATCGGCATGTGTTTCGCTCGCTTTGTCCCATTTCCCGGCTAGTTTGCGTTCGATGAAGATATGGTTCCCTTTTTGAACGGCACGCCATTTTCCGATTTCCGCTTTTCCGTTAACGGCGACAGCACTTTCCATCCCTTGAATCGAAATGATGGCTGGATCGTGGTCACTCGCGCTACCGTCTGCTTCCATATAATCCGAGTTGATGTTGACGATATCAGAAGACGTATACGGCTTCAGGTTTTTTGAAATCAGAACATGGTCGAGAACCTGTGCGTTTCCGTTATAGACGTAAGAATAACGTTCCGATTTCGGAAGATCATCCACTGTATTCCAAAGGTTGTCGCCTTTTAAGATATCCAGTGTTTTCGAGAACTGGAAGTCATTCAAGTCACCGAGTACGACGACATTTGAATCTTTGACTTCTGTTTCCAGTTCATTAACGAAGTTTTGGACGATTCCGGCAATCGCATGACGCTGTACTTCACTCTTACGAACGACCGGCTGATTTTTACCAAAGTCTGCTCCATCGCCGCCTTTAGAGTTAAAGTGGTTGACGATGACATGATACGATTCGCCTTTGAAGATGAATTCTCCGACGAGTGGTTTACGTGAGCTGTCGAAGTTTGGATCGTTCGGCTGAATCCGACCCGGGTTGTTCGTCAGCTTACCGTTTTCGACGGCAACGGCTTGTGTCGCTGTTCCTTTTACGCCTGGTGCAAGTGAGACGCGCGCCGGATTGTAGAGGAAGCCGACACGGATGTTTCCGCCCGGTTGTCCGCCGTCTTTTTTATCTTCCGGTGCGATATCCGTATACGCATAGCGGACACCTGTTTTCGCTTCGATTGCGGCAATCAATGTCTCAAACGATTTCGATGCATCGACCGTACCGCTGTCTGTCGCACCATCGTTATCCTGCATTTCTGTCAAACCGACGATATCTGGTGTTTTCAGGAATGTCGCGATCCCTTCCGATACACGATCGACTTTTCCGGCATCTGCCGTCGAAGCAAAGTTTTCCACGTTGTATGAAGCAACTGTCAGACGTGAATCGCCCGTTTCAATGTTCGTCGGTTGACGATCGACTTCACTCGTAATCAGCTTCGGCAGATCCGCTGCTTTCGCGAGTACTTTATACGCCGAATAGTTATAGCTCATGACCCCTTCGATTGTTCCTTCGAAACGGTCCCCTGATTTCGCACGGTACGAGCTGCTGCCCATTTCAACGAACAGTCGCTCCGGATTGGCGTTATCTTCTGTCAGGATTGGTGTACCGCGTTTCGTATAGATTTTATCTGCTGTTTGCGTACGAACTGGAATCGTCCGGTTGGCCTGTGGTCCCGTAACGATGGCATTCGGAAGTGCGACACGCATCCCCTCCACACTTTCGTATAGATCAATCGCATCTTCAGCCGGATCAAATTCAGCAAATGAATCGTTGTCGATGACTTTCGTCGGAATCAAGACACCGTTTTCCCCGAGAACGATACTTGCCGGCAATCCTGAGTTCAATGCGCCCTTCACAAGATTGACGGTACTGATTTCCGTCACCGCGAGATCCGTATCAAACTTGTCGCTGTATCCGCCAAGCAACCATTCCTTGACGTATCCTGTCGTTGCAACGGTCTGTCCGACGGCTGCGCCGTGGTTCTTCGCATACACTAAAATTCCTTCAGACGTTTTACTGTTGTTATCCGGATTTGGATCCTGCATGTAGAAGTTATTCGCATCGACGACATAGGTGACGACACCCGTCGTCCGGACAAGTTGATCCGCGTATGGTGATGTATGCGCGATTCCTTGAATGCTGCTGATTTTCGTGATTGGAGGTGCGATGTAGTATTTGAATGTCGAAACAGCAGACGTTTTTCCGTCTTTGACAGCTACTGCCTGAATCGTCATTTCTTCATTAATTGTAATCGGACCCGAGTAGACCGGACTCTCAGCAGTCGGTGTTGATCCGTCAACGGTATAATGGATCGTACCTTCTCCGTTTAACGTCACTTGATCGCCGCGATCGACTTCTCCGACCGGTGATGCCGTCGGTGCGACTAAAATGTCTCCGGCTTCAGCAGCGTGCGTCCCGAGATTTGTTAACGTGTCGACCGGGAAGCTTGTCCATTGTGACGGTTCGTATGTTTTCGAACCGGCTGTTACGTTTGAGTTCCGGACAAGTGTCGTATCTTTCGCGAAATCAGCACTGGAGCCGACCGGACCGATGATATCAAGGACGACATCACCCTTTTTCAAGGCAACCGGATCGTTTCCGTTAAAGTTGAGTGAACCTGTTGTTTGTTGGGCTTTTCCTTTAATGTCTGCGTTTGCACTTGAATTGGCAATGACAAATGTTTTCCCCGGCTCAAGCGTTCCGGACAGGGTAATTTTTGACTCTGTCGGTCCACCATTCGTATATTGAACAAGCGTGTAATCTGAAAGATTGATGATTTGACCCGAACCATTATAAATTTCAATCGCTTTGTTGTTGCTTGACCCCTCTATGTACTCGGACAAGATGACGCCTTCGCCTTCTGCCCCGACCGTAATGCCTGCTTGTGGAAGAATTCCTGCTGTTAATGCTCCGACCAATGCCCACTTCCCAAACGTACTGACGTTCTTCATGATGTTGACCCCCTATGAATTTTCTGACACTTCTTTATATTATCAGATTAATTCATGAATAGTGTATATTTTATGTAAAAAAAGACACTAATATTCGTAAAAGAATTAATTGTTAACGCTTACAAAAAATAATCATTCGTCTTTACGTAAAGAATGTTAAGATTCATTTGTATATTAATTTTAAAAAAAGGCATAAAAAAAACACCTTTTCAGCGTGTCTGTTTTTTTAGGTGTCATGGGAATCGAGGATACAGGTGATCAAAACACCTGAAACGACGAAAGCCCTACCTCTCTTTCGTTGTTACGGCTCCTTGGCCGCGCCAGCTGAATCAAGCGTTTTAGCAAGAATCAAGTTACGCGTTGGGTTGCGTATTTACTGGGATTTTTAGAATTTCGCTCGGAAATGAGCTGAAAAGTATCGAATGGAAGGTTTATCTTGCTGGGTCAACTTCTTCTCGTTCAACAGAAGAAGGACAAAATAAAAGCGATGACTTATGTCTGACTCATTTGTCAGTAAGGTCTAAAAATCCTGACCTGATTATTAAATTGTGTATTTTTGTGATGGATTCTCACATGAGTGATCATCCCCGATTCATGACAAAATTTAATATACCACGTTTTATTTTATAAAGTCAATCTTTTTTAAGAAACTTCTATTTTGGATACGGGTCCTTTTGTTGATTCATCTCCCGAACACCGGTATCGTTAAGGTTACCAAAAGACGACTGACTATTACTATAGAAGAAACGAGGTTTTAGAGATGGCGACGAATCGACTGATCAATGAAAAAAGTCCTTATTTACTCCAACACGCCACCAATCCGGTTGATTGGTATCCATGGGGGGAAGAAGCGTTTGCCGCTGCCCGTTCGGCGAACAAACCGATTTTCCTGTCGATTGGCTATTCGACCTGTCATTGGTGCCATGTTTTGGCACACGAAAGCTTCGAAGACGAAGAAACGGCCCGGATGCTGAATGACCGGTTCATCTCGATCAAAGTCGACCGGGAAGAACGACCGGATATCGATCAGATTTATATGACGGCGGCCCAACTGATGAACGGACAGGGCGGTTGGCCGCTCAGCGTCTTCATGTCCCCCGATCAGACGCCGTTTTACATCGGCACCTATTTTCCGAAGACACCGCAGTTCAACCGCCCGAGCTTCCGGCAGGTTCTGTTGCAACTCAGTGAACATTACCGGACCGATCCGGACAAAATCAAACGAGTCGGACGAGAAATCATTCAGGCGTTAACGGCGGTCACGACCTTCGACTCAGAGGATCCACTGGATGAGGCATTGGTCCACGAGACATTTGATCAGGCGATGCGTCAGTATGATGTGGAGAACGGCGGGTTTGGCACAGCTCCTAAGTTCCCATCGCCTTCGTTGCTGACTTTCCTGCTCGATTATTACCGGTTCGCAGAAGATGAGACCGCCTTGCAAATGGTCATGCGGACCTTAACCGCGATGCGGGATGGCGGAATCACCGATCACGTTGGATTCGGTCTTTACCGGTATACGGTCGATGAACGCTGGGAAATCCCGCATTTTGAAAAAATGTTGTATGACAATGCCTTATTTGCGACATTATGTATCGAAACGTATCAAGTATCGGGCAGAGAACGGTTTAAACAATATGCGGAAGAAATTTTTGCGTACATCGAACGCGATTTGTCCTCTCCGGACGGTGCCTTTTATTCGGCAGAAGATGCGGACAGCGAAGGTCGCGAAGGTCTTTTTTATACGTTCACATTCGATGAACTGACGGATTTACTCGGACAAGACGCCGTTTTCCCGCTCCTCTATCAAGCCACGCCTCAAGGAAACTTCGAAGGGCGGATTGTTTTTCGGCGGACCGGTCAATCGATTCAGCAACTCTCGGCTGATCGAAATACCGCTGTCCAAGATATCCTGATCCAACTCGAGCAGGAGCGCCGGACCTTGTTGCTCTTCCGTAGTCAAAGGACCCGTCCGTTCCGTGACGATAAGGTCTTGACGTCTTGGAACGCCTTGATGATTTCTGCCTATGCGAAAGCAGGACGTGTTTTTAACGATGAGCGGTATACAGAGCGTGCCCGACAGGCTTTGACGTTCCTTGAGACCCATTTGATGGACGACGACCGGTTACACGTCCGGTACCGTCAAGGTCATATTCAAGGAAACGGTTATCTCGATGACTACAGTTTCTTGACGGAAGCTTATCTCGAGCTGCATCAAACGACACAGCACATCCCCTATCTCAAGCAGGCAATCCGGCTGACGGAACGGATGATCGGGGACTTCTCTGACGAAGACGGCAGCTTTTTCTTTACTTCATTTGAGGATGAGACGTTACTCATGCGGCCGAAAGATGTTTATGACGGCGTCAAACCGGCCGGTAACAGCACGGCTGTCTCGAATCTGCTTCGTTTATCCCAGCTGACAGGCCGGACCGACTACCGGGATCAGGCCCAGCGGAACTTCTCGACGCTTGCTTCCGAAATTAAATCTCAACCGACCGGTTTCGCCAGTCTTCTGAGTGTCTACACGCGGACGTTGATGGAACCAAAGGAGTTGATCGTGTTGACGGAATCTTACACGGACGTCGCCTCGTTTCTGACGCAGCTCCATCAGCGCCGCCTGCCTGAACTTTCACTGCTCGTCGGTTCAAAAACGGACTTGCTCGAAATCGCTCCATTCCTTGCCACGTACGATGCTCCGACTCGACAGGCGACAGCCTATCTTTGTCATGATTTTCAATGCGACCGACCGACGACTAATCTGTCGGAACTTTTTCAAAAAATCATGATATGACTTAATTCCCTTCTGTTTCCTAAAACAGAAGGGTTTTTTAAAAAACTAAACCCCTTTTTTCAAAAAAAATCTAAATATACTGTAGATAAATGTTTTATTGTCGATAGTAAGTATAGGCAAATTAATTTCACATCTTAGAATTGACATCCTAGAGCCCGAAACGTCTTCGGACGAATTCTAACTAGGAGGATACGATCTTTGAACACGACACTATTCACGAAACCCTTGAAGATGCTGGTCAGCTTTATCCTGGTCCTCGGCATATTTGTTTCTTACAGCCCTTCACTCGAAGCTGCGACGACCAAAGCAACGACCTACCGTCTGTCTGCCGATACTTATCTGTATGACAAGACGACATCTTCACGGAAACGCTTGTTGACGATCAAGACCGGAACTATCGTTTCATCCACGTATGAGTCGTCTTCTGGCTATTTCAGAAGAGTAGCATACGGCGGAAAAACGGGATATGTCGCGTCAAAATATCTAACAGCATTTGATCAGAAAGAAACGATTAAAGGACAACGGTTCCTCGTTTCGAAAAAGACGCCCCTTTATACATCAGCGTCGGCGACAGCTCCTGTCATCGTTACTTTAAATGAACAGGATGCGTACTACAGTTCACAAAAAATCACGAATTCGGTTGGCGAAATCTTTTATCGTGTCAAATATGACGGCAAGACGGTTTATGCCCGTGCCTTAAACGCGACACCGATTGCCTACACGAAAATGTCGAAGACTGCTTTAAAAACGACAGACGGTTACATCCTCCGTCAATATGCCGGTACAGCCTATCCGCGGCAGATTGTCGTTCCAACAGGGACTTCCCTGCAAACAACCGGACGAATCGGTGACTGGTACAATGTCACTTATGCAGGCAAGTCAGGTTATATGCATAAAGGTGCATTCGCCGGCTCTTCTAAACAGGAAGTGACGACGATTCCGGAAACGACGTTCCAAACGAAATCGGCTCTTGTCCTGTACGATACGACGGACGGAACGAAACGTCCGCTCGTCACACTTCCAAAAGGAGCAATCGTTAAATCGACTGCAGTTTCGGGTCTCTACCATCGTGTCACGTATGACGGGAAAACAGGTTACGTTTTGACTGCTGCTTTGAAAGAGTACACGGCAAAGGTCAAGTTAGCCTCGTCACGCTTCCTGTTGTCGAACTCCGTTGAAATCAAAGCCACACCGGCTTCATCCGTCGCGACACTTGCCAGCCTGCAAACGGGAAACGTCTACTATACGACGCAACTCGTGACAAATCCACTTGGCGAGCAGTGGCATAAAGTCTCAAAAGACGGCAAAACCGGTTATGTCAAAGTCAATCAAGGAAAAACGATCAAGTACTATACGGTCCATGATCTTTCTCTAAAGACGACGACAGCAACGGCGTTGCACTCGTATGCCGGTCCTTCGTACGGTGTCATCAAAACGATTCCAAACGGGACCGTCGTCAAAATCCAAGGACAGATCGGCAACTGGTATAAAGTCTCTTATGACGGAAAATCAGGTTACGCAGCCGGTACGACCTTTACGGATTATGTGACGACACAACCGATTCCGGCGACCGATATCCAACTTGAAACGGATGTCGCGATGAAAGCAGCACCGAAAGCCAACGCTGCGACCGTCACGATGTTCAAGACAAAGGATATTTATCAAACGAATCAACTCGTCACGAATGGTTCGTCTAAATGGCATCGTGTCACAAAAGACGGTCAGACAGGATACATCCCGGTCGATCAAGGGAAACCTGTCGATTACAGTTCAGAGAACATGGCAATGAAAGCAACAGAAACGACTATACTGCGTACATATGCAGGAAATTCCTATGCGACTGTCGCAACCATCGCGACAGGTACGAATGTTCAGGTCATCGGAAAAATTCAAGATTGGTATAAAGTATCGGCTAACGGGAAAACCGGTTATGTTGTTGCGGATACGATGACTGAATTGATTACGAAAAAAACACTGCCGGCTTCACGATTCGTCTTATCGAAGTCAGTCGACGTAAAGAAATCGCACCACTCGACAGCCGATACGTTGACGACACTCTCGGTAAATGACGTCTACTATACGACACAAGTCATCACGAACGGTCGTGCAGAACAGTGGCACCGGATGACGATTGATGGAAAAACCGGTTACGTCCGCGTCAACCAAGGAACATCGATTGCCTACGAAGCCCTACCGGAAACAAAATACAAAACGTCAGCGGCAACACCGCTCCGGTCTTATGCCGGACCATCTTACGCTCCCGTCACGACGATTCCAAACAAAACGGTCATCACGGTGACAGGACGAATCGGCAACTGGGTGAAGATCACCTATGCCGGTAAGAGCGGTTATGCAGTAGCGTCTACTTTGACGGAGTTTTCGGAGACGACGACGATTGCGGAAGCCCGCTTCCTGCTCGACGCCCCGGTTGCTGTCAAAAGTGATGCGAAAGATACGGCCACAACCATCGCCAACTTAAACAAAGGGAATGTCTACACGACGAAAACGCTTGTGACGACATCTGCCAATGGTCAGTGGCATCAAGTCACGGTCAACGGAAAAACAGGTTATATCAAGCTTGGTCAGCCGACTTCACCGATCGCTTATGAGCCGATCGAAAAATCGTTTGTCCGGGCAACCGGAACGACTTCGCTCCGCTCTTATGTCGGAGATGCATATCAACTCGTCGCTTCCATTCCTGTGAATACGGTTTTACCGGTCACCGGAAAAATCGGCAGCTGGTATGAAGTTTCTTATGAAGGGAAGACGCTTTATGCGTATAACGGGACAATGGTCATGACATCAGCCAAGCTGAACGTCTATAATTCAGTCGCAACACCGTATACGTTTGACAGCTTCATCAGTGCCCAAATGAAACTGAATCCTCCCCCACAAACCGATTTGTATGCTTCAAAACTGATGTACGTCA
This sequence comes from Exiguobacterium sp. s138, assembly GCF_018618775.1. NCBI lineage: Bacteria > Bacillati > Bacillota > Bacilli > Caryophanales > Exiguobacterium > Exiguobacterium sp. s138. Next base: position 318,548 of record NZ_JACSMW010000003.1, read on the forward strand.
GTGCTGACTACGTTCGCCTCGGCGGTGCCCTCGATCCGGTCAACGGAACGATTGCCACGGTCACGGCAACGACACCGCTGAACATCCGCTCCGGTGCGACGACGGCCAGTCACGTTTATGGTCAGTTCAAACCAAGCGTGATGATCAAGGTCTATCAAAACGTCAGCGGCTTCTACACGACGTATCCGCGCGTCTACACAACGACGACAAAGTATTCAACGATTTACTGGTTGAACGCACTCGAAGCCGATGTCCGGAATGCGGCGGATCCGCTCAAAGTTGATCGTCAATCGTCTGCCTATTACCAGTTCCTTGATTTATCCAAATCAACAGGTGCTTCAGCGGCGACGTTGAACAACATCCTCGCGACAAAAGGTATCTTCGGTAAATGTACGACAGGCAGTTGCGGTCAAGCTTTCATCGATGCCGGCGCGAAGTATTCGGTCAACGAAGCGTACCTGATCTCACATGCTTTACTCGAGACAGGGAACGGGACGTCGAAACTTGCGACAGGTGTCATCTGGAACGGACGAACAGTCTACAACATGTACGGAATCGGTGCGTATGACTACGATGCCATCAATACAGGTGCTGCGTATGCGTACAGCAAAGGATGGTTCACACCGGAAGCCGCCATCGTCGGTGGTGCGGAATTCATCAGTACGACATACATCCACAATGCTTACGACCAAAACACGCTCTACAAAATGCGTTGGAGTCCGATGCGTCCGGGTGTTCACCAGTACGCGACGGATATGGGCTGGGCGGTCAAACAAACAACCCAAATCTACAAGCTGTATGAACAGATGGACAGCTATACGGCCGTCTTTGATATTCCAGTCTTTACGCGTTAAGAACTACAAAAAAATCCAGACATTGAATCCATCGATTCGTGGTCTGGATTTTTTTTGTGTGCTTTGACCGCCACCATCTGACGGAAGACGTCTCCTGCATTTACGCGGAAGAGACACCCTGTCAGACTTGATCATCAGCGACGATTTGCAAATCAATGCCCCGGTTTTGGCGCATGATTTGATTGACGATCGAACCGCGCCGGATTTCCTGCCACCGGGTCCGTGCGGATTGACCGAGCACGATTTGTGTGATGCGATGATGTTTTGCGGCTGCCGTGATGGTTTCCGCAATCGAACGTTCCCCTTGAATCCGAATTAAGACTTCTGCGTCAAACAGGGCTCCACTTTCGCGTAACATCGCCAGTACTTCTTTTTGCGATGCCGTCAACTGGTTTTCCGGTTTGGGTAGAATCGTCAAAATGTAAAGATCGGCTTTCATCCGGCTCGCCATCCGAAATCCACGATAGATCAACTTTCGCGCATTTTCATTCAACTGGACACAGACTAAAATTCGTTCCTGTAATAAGGTCGGATCTTTTTCGATCAAGAGACGTGCTTGATACACTTGATCGTCGACTTCATCCGCGACCTGCCGGAGCGATAACTCCCGTAAGCTCGCTAAGTTTTGCAAGGAGAAAAAAGAATTTAAGCTCTGTTCAATCTTCTCTTTTTTATAGATTTTTCCGTGTTCCAATCGCTCACGCAAGGTTTGCGGCGTCACGTCCACGAGTAGAATCTCATCCGCCTCCCCGAGGAAGGGATCCGGAATCCGCTCCCGGACTTCGACCCCTGTCATTTCTTTCACCTTAAACAGCAGGCTTTCGAAATGCTGGATGTTGACGGCCGAATAGACATTGATGCCCGCTTCAAGCAGGACGGAGACATCCTGATATCGTTTTTTCCGAATCGATCCCGGCGCATTCGTATGTGCCAGTTCGTCTATTAACACGATGTCCGGTTTGCGGGCAATGATCGCTTCGACGTTCACTTCAAGAAACACTTTCTCTTTATAGTGGACTTCGAGTAACGGCACCTGTTCGAGCCCCCCGATCATCTCTGCCGTATCCCGACGGCCGTGCGTCTCGATCAAACCGATGACGACATCCTTGCCTTCCCGGACCAACGCATGGGCATCCGCCAGCATCTTATACGTCTTCCCGACACCGGGAGCCGAGCCGATATACAGCTTCAGCTTTCCGCGTGTCATGATGGACTCCGATCAAGTTTCAGATTCAACATCAAAACGTTCACATATTGATTATTCCCTGCTTCCTGATCGATTAATCGCTGAACAGCATCACGCGAGAGATTTCGTTCGGTTGCAATCCGTTTGACCTGTGCCCGCGCATAGTCGAGCGAGATGTGCGGATCGAAGCCAGAACCGGACGTCACGCGGGCATCGTCCGGAAGCGAAGCGCCGTCCACTTGATTCTGTTTCGCGAATTCCGCCATATTCTTGCCAAGCTCCGGGTTCGAAGCGGCCAGGTTATCCCCAGCAGATGATCCCGCTAATTGATCGACTGCTGACGGACGTCCGTGGAAATATTGTTTTGACGTGAAAGGTTGCGCAATCAATTCCGATCCGATGAATTTTCCGTTTTCCTGCACCAGTGAACCGGCTGCTTTGTCCGGAACAAGTAATTGACCGAACAAGGTCAGCAAAGCGGGAAAAACAATCCCGCACAACGCAGTGACGAAGACCGTCACACGAATGGCCTGTTTCATGATTCTGTTCTCCTTATAGGATGCTTGCGAGCAAGACATCAATGATTTTAATGCCGATGAACGGGACGATGACGCCGCCAACACCGTAGATGAGTAAATTCCGGCCGAGCAGTTGATCCGCTGTCATCGGTTTATACGAGACACCTTTCATCGACAGCGGAATCAGCATCGGAATGATGATCGCGTTAAAGATCAGTGCCGACAGGATGGCCGTCGTCGGGGAATCGAGACGCATGATGTTCAGCAGTTCCATTTGCGGAATCGCGACCATGAAGATTGCCGGAATGATCGCAAAGTATTTCGCGACATCATTGGCAATCGAGAACGTCGTCAACGCACCGCGTGTCATCAGCAACTGTTTACCGATTTCAACGACTTCGATGATTTTCGTCGGATTGGAGTCGAGATCAATCATGTTGGCTGCTTCTTTTGCCGCCTGCGTTCCGCTGTTCATCGCAAGACCGACATCGGCCTGGGCAAGCGCCGGTGCATCGTTTGTTCCGTCGCCTGTCATCGCAACCAGGTGTCCGGCGTCCTGCTCACGTTTGATGACACAGATTTTATCTTCCGGCGTACATTCGGCGACGAAATCGTCGACTCCGGCTTCGCGGGCAATCGTTGCTGCCGTCAATGGATTGTCGCCGGTACACATGACCGTTTTGATTCCCATCTCCCGCAGGCGGTCAAACCGTTCCCGCATGCCGGGCTTAACCGTATCCTTCAGATAAATGACACCTAAGATTTCCGTATCGATGGCGACGACGAGTGGTGTCCCGCCGAGCCGTGAAATCTGATCGACTGTTTCCTGCAGATTGCTAGGAATCTCTCCCCCTTGGTCCGCGACCCACTGTTGAATCGCTTGTCCGGCTCCTTTTCGGACCCGGCGGCCGTCGGCTAAATCAAGACCCGACATCCGCGTTTCCGCCCGAAACGGAATGATTTCCGCCCCGTCCAACTGTTTTTGTTCAATCGGCATGTTTCGAAGTTCAGCCAGTTCCAGAACCGAACGGCCTTCCGGTGTCTCATCTGCGAGTGAAGAGAGTGTCGCACCGGAAAAGACAGTTTCCGTCGTCGCAGCACCGACCGGCAGAATGTCGGACGCCATCCGGTTCCCGAATGTAATCGTACCCGTCTTATCAAGAATGATCGTTTGAATGTCTCCCGCTGCTTCGACCGCTTTCCCGCTCATCGCAATGACGTTAAAGCGGGTCACGCGGTCCATCCCGGCAATCCCGATCGCCGATAACAATCCGCCGATCGTCGTCGGAATCAGACAGACCAGCAAGGCGATCAGAATCGGACCGGACAAATCAAAGCCTAAATAATTCGTAAAGACAGGTAGTGTCATGACGACGAGTAAAAAGATTAGTGTCAAGCTTGTCAGTAACGTCGACAGCGCCAATTCGTTTGGTGTTTTTTGCCGGCTTGCTCCTTCGACGAGCGCAATCATCTGGTCGAGGAACGATTCACCCGGGTTACTCGTAATCCGGACTTCAATTTCGTCACTGACGACTAACGTGCCGCCGATGACAGATGAGAAGTCACCCCCGGCTTCCTTGATGACCGGTGCTGATTCTCCGGTGATCGCCGACTCATCAATCGAAGCGAGACCTTTAATGATTTCGCCGTCCCCCGGTACATATTCACCGGTCCGGACGAAAACGATGTCACCCTTCCGCAGTGTCGCCGAGGAGACAGTCTCGATCATCTGCCCGACCCGTTTGCGCGCCATGACATCCGCTTTTGAGGCTTTTAAAGAATCTGCCTGGGCTTTCCCACGTCCTTCGGCGATTGATTCGGCGAAATTCGCGAACAGAACGGTCAGGAACAGGATGATGCTGACGGCTAAGTTAAAACCACGCATCTCGTCGATGAAAATCGTATAACCGATTGCCAGCAGACAACCGATCCAGACGACGAACATGATCGGTTGTTTGACCATATGCGCCGGATTTAATTTTTTAAAGGCATCCAGTGTCGCTTGTTTTGCAATTGACGGATTAACGGCTGATGTTGACGCTTTTTCCGGAACGTTCGGTTCCTGCCCAGTAGGTTGATCTTTGATTGGTTCCATCATCTTTCATTATCTCCTGTTCACATCGTCAGCCAATCCGCGATAGGTCCAAGTACAAGCACTGGCAGGAATGTCAATGCACCGACGAGTACGACCGTCCCGAGGAAAACTGTACCGAATAGTGGGGTATCTGTTTTAAACGAAAATTCATCTTGCGGAACAGCTGGTTTTGCTTTCAGTGATCCTGCAATCGCAAGCATCAGAATCAACGGAATGTAACGACCAAAGAATAAGGCAAACGACGTCGAGACATTCCAGTAGACATTCGCGTCACCGAGCCCTTCAAAACCGGAACCATTGTTGGCGGTAGCCGAAGTGAACTCATACAAGACTTGTGACAGACCATGGTAGCCAGGATTTGAAATCGCTCCGACACCCGGTGCCACGTACATTGAAACTGCTGTTCCGACGAGAATGAGGAACGGTGGGACGAGTAAGGTAATCGCCATCAGCTTGACTTCAAACGTCTCGAGCTTTTTGCCGAGGAAGGTCGGTGTCCGGCCGATCAGCAATCCGGTCAGGAAGACGGCGACAAACGCATACAACAACACGTTCAGGAAACCGGCTCCCGTTCCACCATAGACGACGTTCAGCATCATGTTGCCTAGCTGAATCAGCCCGGCAAGCGGATGAAGCGAATCATGCATCGCATTGACAGCACCGGTTTCAGCCGCTGTCGTAATCGAGCTGTATAAGATCGTCCCGATTTGACCAAACCGGAGTTCCTGACCATGTGCGGTCGGATTTGCGAGGAGACTGCCGGCCATGCCGAACGTCATCATGATAAACAGGAGCGTCATCACGCCGAGGAACAGACGGCCCTGCTTCGCTGAACCGATCATTTTTCCGTAAGCGACCGGAAGTGACATCGGAATCAGCAGCATCAAAAACATCTGGATGAAGTTAACGTACTGGTTCGGGTTCTCAAACGGATGCGCTCCGTTCGCTCCGAAGAATCCGGCGCCGTTGTTCCCAAGCTGTTTGATGACTTCAAACGCCGCGACCGGTCCACGGTAAATCAGTTGCTTTGCTCCTTCGAGTGTCGTCACGGTCACCGCTCCGCCAAACGTCTGCGGAACGCCGAGTAAAATCAGCAACAATCCAAACAGGAAGGACACCGGAATTAAGATCCGGAGAATAAAACGAACGAAATCCGCATAAAAATTTCCAAGCGGCTGATTCGCCAGTCCGCGGATAACGGCGATACAGACCGTGAAGGCCATCGTCGGTGCGACGAACAACATCGTACCGAGGACAAATGTCTGGGACAGATACGATAACGCTTCACCAGAGTAGTGCTGTTGATCGGTATTCGTCATGAAGCTGATCGTCGTATGCAGAGCAGTCGACCAATCCAGATTGACGGCTCCATTCGGATTCAGCGGCAAACTCCCTTGAAAACGCAGTAACAGGTATCCTCCGACAAAAAACAGCAAGTTGACGAGTAACAGACTTTTCGAATACCCGACCCACGACTGGTCTTGTTTTCGTTCATCGACACCGAGCAGCAACAACAAACGCCGCTCCAGCTTACCAATCCAGTCAGTCTTTCGAATACCTACAGGTGCAAAGACCGTTCCGATGTACCGCCCAAGCAAAACGGCTGCTCCGAGTGCGATGACCAGTAAAATCCAAAATTGAAGTAAAAATTGAGTCCACATGATTTGTTTCTCCTATGCGATTAGAATTTTTCCGGATAAATTAAACAATAGCTCAGATACAAAAAGACGAGACAACCGACTGCCAATAAAAACCATGTCATTTCCGGTCACCTGCCCGCCATTGAATCCGTTCAATCAGACCGATCATCAAAAACGAGCTTCCGAAAAAGAAGACGAATAAAAGAATGCTCCAGATATCCCCCATGTTGAAATTACCTCCATATTATTCAATATTTTTACAATTAAACACGACAAAAAGACGATGTGAGGCAGTAACGGCCCCAGCATCGCCTTAAAAAATGGCAGCACTGAATAAGAGTCGTTCCCTCCTAAAACGCCTGCGAGGTTAGCTGTCGGATTCGGGCATACCTAGGATTTTGCCCTACTTCTCTTGTCTGAGAAGATTCACCCCGTGTCACGTGTCGTGACGGTTGGGTCCCCCGCTTCAATCATGAACTCGGCGTACTTTGAGATCGAAGCATTAACATGTTAGTGTTCGTTGATGAGATGGATATTACTCCGATTATTTGACGTTGTAAATAGAATTTCTAAAAAAAATATAGTCAGACTTTTTGATGACTTATTTTATAAAAATAGTGTTTTTTAGCCTATGCTATAGAAGAAAAAAAACCGCAGAAACCGATTCCTTCATCTGAATGGAACATTCCTTCAGCAAGAAATCGGACTGCGGTTTTTTTGAATCAACACCGGTTATGATTGCTCATTCAGTTTGGCCTGGACCGTCAAAGGAGCTAGCATCGTCACCCACAGGGCGACCACTCCAGAAACAAGAATCACAATATCACGTTCGAATCCGAGGGTCAGCAGTGTCACAACACTTGCGACCAAGACGAGACAAAGCGTCGCGATCATGACAAAACGCGATTGTTTCAACATCTTTCTCATGTGGCATCTCTCCTTTCCTTCCAAAGACTTTTGTATTTTATCAAATATCGGCACGATTCAGGGTGACTGACACCGGATTGTGAAGGGATTGTCATCTTGATAACCGTCATTCAGGCGAAAGCCGGAGGCATTTGCTACACTGGGATTAAGACCATAAGGGGGAATTCAGATATGTTACAGGAGCAGACATTTCAACGGATCGACGGTACGGAAGCGACGTTAAAAGATTATCCGGGACAAGCTTGGCTGATCGTCAATACAGCGAGTAAATGCGGCTTGACACCCCAGTTTGAAGGACTGGAACAACTTCATCAGGACTACCGGAAACAAGGACTCGTCGTCCTCGGTTTCCCCTGTAACCAGTTCGCCGGACAGGATCCGGGAACAGACGAAGAAATCCAGAGTTTTTGCCAAATGAACTACGGCGTGACGTTCCCTGTCTTCTCAAAAATCGAAGTCAACGGGGAAGGGACACATCCGTTGTTCGCAGAACTGAAAGCACTTGCCCCGAACACGACGGGCGAGCAGGACGTCGAATGGAACTTCACGAAATTTTTAGTGACGCGTGACGGGGAAGTCACACGATTCGCACCAAAAACTAATCCGACAGATCTTGTCGCAGCTATCGAACGGATTGTCGTTCCGGTTTAAGATCGATTCGTACGAAGCACATCTTTCCATCAAACAGACAAACGGGGGAGCGGATTTAACGTCCGTTCCCCCGTTTTTTCTATTTTCTTTTTGCTGATCCAACGTAACTCATGGTGTTCCCGGATCCAAGTGCCCTTTAATCATTTCTTCCGCCAACACTTTTACATCTTCGACGTCGCGCATTTCCGTAAACGGATGTCCCCAGACATCCAGCCATTCGATTTCTTCAATCGGCTGGGTCCGGAAACGTTTGCCGGTCGGCTCAAATGATCCGGCAGCCGTTGATTCGAAGGCGGCGTACTTCAGCAACCACGGTTTATCAAGCAATAATTTTGTCGTCTGTTTCGGATTTTTGAACATGACGTCACCGACCAGGACAACGGGATCAAATCGTTCATGAAGCGGATGCGTGTATTGAACGGACACAATCAGAGCATGATTCAACACTTTTTCATTTTGACGTGTGTAAGACCGGGTCAAAAAATGCGGGACAAGCGATTCGGCGCTGTCCTTCGTCTGATGAATACTGATGCCGTGTTCTGTCTGGACGACATCCGGTAAAGTCGGTTCGTATCCCCGGTTGGCGAGTTGTTGATCGAGCTCCTTGAATAATAATAAGGTATGTTCGACGAGTGCACGGACTTGTCGAAATGACAGTTGAATCGACTGATTGATCATGAGGTTGACCTGCCTTCCAATTGATAGAGTAATATAGTTTCTTTTACCCTAAGCCCTATCCGTTCATACCTGTTCCTTTCAACTATTCACCTGATTTTAAAAGAATTCACCTGTCTCGCACTGCCGGCAACCTTCGGACGATTTGTTCAGCACGCCGCGTTAAACGTTGTTTCGTCACGAACGGATCAAGCGTCTTTTCTTCATCCGGATCATGAATCACTTCGCAAATCCATGCCTGTTCCATCCTTTCCGTCACTTCACCCGCAAGGACGATACAAGGAACGTCCGCCTGATCCGCTAATGCCATGACCTTTGCCGGGAGCTTCCCCATTGCAGTCTGACGATCGACCCGTCCTTCCCCCGTCCAGACATAATCGGCTCGTTCCATCCGTTCCCTCGCATTAATCATCGGCAAGATAAAGTCTGCCCCCGATTCGATTGAAGCACCAAGCGCGTATGCCGCTCCGCCGAGACCACCGGCCGCCCCTGCTCCTTTGATTTGATTGATATGCAGCCGGTGTCCGATTTCTTTTAACCGTCCATCCAGTAAAATAATTTCCGATGCAGTCAATCCTTTTTGCGGTCCGAAGACGGACGCGGCTCCCAGTTCACCGGCATATGGAGCCGTGACGTCTGCCAAGACATGTAAGGGAACGGACATGGCTGGAAGACAGAGGTGTTTCGTTTCCATCAACGGGTTTGTTTGCCACGAAATCGGTGCCCCGGTTTCTGTCATTAAGTCAGCCCCCAGCTCTGCCAAGAAACCAAGTCCGCCATCGGTCGTCGCCGTACCGCCCAAAGCCAAAAATGCGTCAGATACACCCGTCGTCAACACCTGCCGGACGAGACGACCGACGCCCCGTGTATGCACCGAAAAGGCCTCATCTTCCGGTCGTTTCAAGTGAAGTCCGCAGACGCTTGCCGCCTCGATGACGGCAATCCGGTCTTTTTGCGCATAGGCTACGTCAATCGGACGACCGGCAAAATCGATTGTTGCAGCCCAGATTTTTTTAAAGCCGTTGGCGAATAACGTATCAATCGTGCCCTCTCCGCCGTCTGCGACCGGACTCCAGTCAATCGTCGCGTCAGGATCAGCATGCAGGATGCCCCGTTCAATGGCACGCGCTGCATCTTCCGAGCCGATACAGCCTTTAAAGCTGTCGATACAGATGAAATGATGCATCTTGATTACCTCCCCTGACTTGTCTTTAATTTGACCATCCCAAAAAAAGAAAATATGATATGATAATTGTCATGCACACGACACGTTCTATTTGTTTTCGCCGTCGAAAACAGACGATTTTTTATGAGGAGGTTCTACCCCGTGAGTCTTTCCAAGACACTTTTACGAATGGCACGATTCGGCAGTTCAGTTTTACCAAAACCCAAAAAGACGATTTCACGTCGCGCTAAGTTTAAACAAACGCTACAACTCAGTTCAACATTTCAAGAACATATTTTGAGTGGACGTTTGTCTGATCCTTCAGTGAATGTTGAGTCTCTGATCATTCGTGATAATCGATTGAATGAAGTAGTTCAATTACAAAATACCCATCCGACAGGTGATGGCCAGTTCTCTTTCTCGCTAACACATGATATCTTGCCTGCTCTCGTTGAACAGGTATTAGAAAACAAACTGTTAGCGGAGCAAGAACAACTGTCTCTTGAAGAAGATACGAAAGAGGCTATCTCGATCTTGGAGGCAGATGCTTCGGAAGATTTAGCAGAAACTGATTCAGAATCCGAAACGGACTTGCCGACCGGTCGATTTTCTTTTTGGTTGAAGTTTTCAAAAAACCTCGAAGATTTTCGTCCAACGACGCTCAAAAAATGGGAAACAAAAGGATTACCGAGTCGTTCTTCGATTAACGGTGGACTGTTTACCCGCGAAATTATCTTAGGACGTTTTCTCGAGACTCGAATTTCTTCTCCTTTAAAGCCGTTGATTGATTCAGAATTTCAAAATTCGGCTCATATCTACACGGATTTAAAAGGGAATTTAAGATTACTGTTAAACAAAGAACCTAAAGTTAAACCGAAGATGCAAATCGATTCCATCGAGCGTCCTGTTGCGAATCAAACTGAAATTAAAGGGAAAATCTTTACCCGCCATGCTTTTATTCAAAAAGGAACATTGCAACTGGTCCACCGGGAAACAGGAGAACAAGTTGCAGTCCCGATCGATTGGATGTATGACAATGCCAAAAGTGCTGAGAAATTCGGACTTTACCGGTATACCTATCGAGCACTGATTGATTGGACAGATATTTACCATCAGCAACAACTTTTAAAAGAAGGCGTATATGATACATTCGTCTCGCTCGAATACTATCATCGTTCAGAGACTACATTGCTCCGTCTCGGTCGTGCTCGTTACATCACCCGCCAATTGATTTCAGAAACAAAAGCCCGAAGCGATCGACACACGATGCTCATCAATCCTTACTTTACGATCGGACATCGAAATCTCTCGTTCGAAATGACGGAATTCACGAATGAAAACTATGATTATCTGAATCATATGATGAAATTCGCACCGGTTTACCGGTTGTTTGCTGAAAAGAATACGTGGATTGTCGGAGAACGTCCTTATAAGGCACAGGATAATGGTTATCACTTCTTCAAATATATGCGCGATACCTATCCTGATCGTCCTGTTTATTATGTCATTGACGAAAATTCGCCGGAATTTGAGAAAGTAAATCAACTGGGACATGCCTTACCGTTTAAATCCAAAGAACATATCTATCACACGCTTATGGCGAAAAAAGTCATTGGTACGCACCATGGAGATTATTTATATCCTGTTCGTTCAAAACGTTTTGATAACAAGATGAACGCAGAACATGTTTTCCTCCAACACGGTGTACTCGGAACGAAAAATTTAGAAAATCATTACGGCAAGAATTCACCGTCGTTCCATACTGATCTGTTTTTCGTCAGTTCAGAACGCGAAAAGCGTGTCGTTACAGAAGATATGGGTTATCCGGAACATGAAGTTCGAGTCACTGGACTGGCACGTTTCGATACCTTGCTCGCAAAGGATTGCGAAGTAAAACGTCAAATTTTAATTATTCCTACATGGCGTACCTGGTTACAGACACCGCTCCAATTCTTTGAATCTGAGTATTACGAGCAATATCGGACCCTTTTATCGAGCGAAAGACTCCATGAGTTCGCTTCGGCCCATGACATGGAAATTATTTTTTGTCTGCACCCGAACATGCAACAATATTCGAGTCATTTCGAAGACTTGCCGATTACGGTCATCAATCAGGGAGAACGTGATGTTCAGGATCTAATGAAAGAAAGTATGCTGATGATTACAGATTATTCAAGCGTTGCTTTTGACTTCAGCTTCTTGAAACGACCTGTTTTCTATTTCCAGTTTGACAGTCGGCGTTTCATTGGACCTAAAGGATCCCATTACGACTTGGAGAAAGAATTACCCGGTCCAATCTCCAAAACACCGGATGAAGTACTGGATCAATTGGAACTTTCCGCTGAACGTCAGTTCCAAATGGAAGTTGAGTATGAAAAGCGAGCGGATATTTTCTTGAGACCGGTCAATTCATCTTATGCAGAAACGATTTATCAAAACATTACTGACTTTAAAAAGCAAACCAGCTGGTTAGAACGTTTAGAGACGAGTGAAGCTGCGAATATTCTATACCGTTTGTATAGAAAAAATCGTTACTACTTCCCGTCGATGAAGCTTGCCTATCGTCTCATGCAAAAACTGCCGGTCGATCCGAAACTCGTTGTGTTTGAGAGCGGACTCGGTAAACAGTATTCCGACAGCCCGCGTTATATCTATGAAGAGTTAAAACGACGTAACCTCGATTACAAAGTCGTCTGGGTCTACAATAAGCGGCTTTACCTCGGGGACCCGAATGCCAAAGTCATCAAGCGTCTGTCTCCTGCTTACTTCTATTACTTGGCGACGGCGAAGTTCTGGGTCAACAACCAAAACTTCCCGCATTACTTCACACGCCGGAAAGAGACAACGTACATTCAGACGTGGCACGGGACACCACTTAAAAAGATGTTGTTCGATTTGGACGAGATTCACGGACGGGACGAAGGGTATGTCGACCGGGTCACGAACTCGATCAAACAATGGAGCGTCCTGTTGTCTCCAAGTGCTTACGCCTCGACCATCTTCAAAAGTGCCTTCCGGTATGATGGACCGATTTTAGAATCCGGTTATCCGCGGAATGATTTGTTCTTCTCGAACAATCAGCCGAAGACCATCGAGAGTATCCGGACGAAACTTCAATTGTCGGATGAGAAGAAAGTCATTTTATACGCTCCGACCTTCCGCGATCATCAGTCGCTCGGAAACGGAAAGTTCTTCTTCGACTATCCGTTCGATTTCGACCGTGTCACGGAAGCACTCGGTGACGAATACGTCTTCTTGATCCGGACGCACGTTCTTGTGACGAAGAAACCGCGTATTCCTGCTGAACACCGGGAACGTTTTATCGATGTCACGAGTTATCCGGATATTCAGGAACTGTACTTGATCACGGATTTATTGATCACCGACTATTCGTCCGTGTTCTTTGATTTCGCGAACATGAACCGCCCGATGTTCTTTTATGCGTACGATCTCGATTTATACCGCGATACATTACGCGGCTTCTATCTTGATTATTATCAGGACTTGCCGGGACCGATTCTCGAAACCGAAGATGCCTTCGTTGAAGCCTTGGCCAATATCCCGCAATTGACGAGCGACTACCAGTCACGGCTCGATGCTTTCCGGGAATCCTATTGTGCGATGGAAGACGGGTCGGCGGCTTCGCGTGTCGTTGACACCTACTTTGCAAAAGATACACTTGAAATGACCGAGCAGTCGGACGGCAGTTATTCTGTTTAAGAGCTTATGTTTTTAAGATTCCTTCCACACGCGTGGAAGGAATCTTTTTTTCTGATTTGACGAAAAACCATCGGCTTCAGCCAATTGCTTTTTGATTTGATTTCCAATTAATGTTATTCTAAATTAGAATTTCAAAAATATTATTCTCTATAAAAAATAATGTGTCATTTCAATTAGGAGGGATGGTTCATGGAACGTTGTTCACTTTGCGGAACACCGTTGGAAACAGAAGCGACAGCATGTTCCTACTGCAAACATCCTGTCCTCAAAAAACGACAATTCGATGAGGAATCATCTGTCACACCCGTCAAGTCCAGCCGTTACGTCTTATCTTTTATTATCGTTTTTGCAATTGCAGTCGGAGCGATCGGGACGTGGTACGCTTTGACGCAAACCGACTCGACCCACACGACGCTTGCTGCACCCGTCCAGGCCCTGTCCTTGTCGGACTGGTCCGACGAGACCTCTGCCTACAACCAAACCTATTCGTCGGAAAATCCTCCGGCCTCTTACGATATCCTGAAGTTCGTCCGCCAATATACACAAACGGTTCCGGAAACGGCCAACTATTCCAAAGCGACGGATACGTTGGAAACTTTCTCCGCGATCCAGTTCGCGACCTTGGATGCCTTCCAGTCAGAAGTAGATGCCTTACGGACGATTCATGCCGCTTCCGACAGCCCGGTTCCGCCGCGCCTCCAAACCGTTGATTTTAAACGGTTCGTCTCAAAAGGGGATTCCTATCAGGTCAGAACGGTCGAAACCTATCAACTGCCTGTCAATCAACAGCTCGTCACATATGATGTCCGCTATAATGTCCGGTTACATACGGATCATCTGCAAATCACCCACATCGTCCGGACGGAGGTGGACGCATGAGAATTGTCATTCTGCTTCTGTTCTGTAGTTTGTTGATGGGATGTTCGCAGGAACCGTCGCGTATCCAGGACGAGCTGGACCTCGGACAATACACACAGGCGGTCGATCAATCGTCCCGTCAAGATCCGATGCATGATGCGGCTCAGTTGATGGTGCGGCTCGAAACGCAGTTCGCGAGTTACCGTTTTGAAGACAGCATCACTACTGCAAGAACGATTGAAAAGTTACCATTGCCTCAGGATAATCCGATCCGCCTGCGTGCGAAGTCGATTCAGCTGAGTGCTGAAGCGATGCTCGATCGTTTGAAACAGGCAGCGGGCACTTATCAAATCGAGCGCAGCATCCTCGATGATGGGCAGGAAGAAACAACCTTCCCGGCCACGGGTCAGCTCCACGTCTCGTTCGGCCAACCGCATACGTTGCTCGCGACGGTTCAGTATCAGGACTTTGGAACGCCCGATGCTCCGCGAAGTGATACGGAGACCGTCCGCTTCGAACCGGATTTATCAGCCCGTCTCGCCCTCTCCGAAGGACTGGTCAGTTATGTCTTCAGCCGCGCGGGTCTGACCTTAACTTTCGAAGGTCCAGGCGGGAAACGGATCTATCAATTAAAAAAAGTCGATTAGCACACAAAAAACGACCGCGTTCTCTCGATGATCGAAGAGGACACCGTCGTTTTTTGCTGTCTTAACTGACTTATAGTGCGTCCAACCGCTTCACGATTTCCGCACACAGCTCATGGGTTGCCAAACTGTCTTTTCCCGTGACAGACGCTGACGGATGACCATGGACGGTCTCGATGAAGGCATCGACCATCTCGACGAATCCGCGACGGTGCAGGGTCGGTTCCCAGTTATCGAGCGGCAGGCGTAACGTACCGGCTTTCGTCAATCGTTCCACCGACGTCACATCTGTCGCAATCCGTTTTTCATTTGGTCCCATCACTTCGACACGTTCTTCCGTCACGCCATTGTTCCGGTTCATGATACCGATCGCCGTGATGCCGTTCGATTCGAATTGAATCGTCACGTGATGCAGCAATCCGTCGACTTTCTTACCCCGGACTTGCAACTGTTCGATTTCACCTCGACCGGTCAAGAAACGCAGGGTATCCGCGACATGGATGAAATCATCCAAGATGAATGTCTTGGCATCTTCGATGAAGGATGTCCGGTTTTTTTGCATGACGACCAGATTCGGTTCTTCGACTTCAAGTAATGCCCGGTGTGCTGATGCAAACCGGCGATTGAAGCCGGTGATGAAATGCAGTCCTTGTTCTTCCGCCTGTTCTGTTAAGGCCCGGACTTCCTCGACTTCGAGTGAGACCGGTTTATCAATGTAAAGATGGACGCCGGCTGCAAGCAGTTGCTTCGCCTGTTCCGCGTGGACTTTCGTCGCTGAGTGAATCATCGCGACTTGAATCCCTTCCCGAATGACATCATCCAGTGAAGAAAACGTCCCGGCAAACCGGTAAGCGTTCCGCAACCCTTCTGCCTTCTCCTGATCCGTCGAGACAAGATACACTTCCAGGTCTGTCCGCTCTGCATAGACCGGTAAATACGCCTTTTGGGCGATATCGCCTAAACCAATTACTGCTATTTTCATCTGATTTCCTCCTTGAACCTGTCTTTTGCTCTCATTCCCTATGTTAGCCGGTTTCATGCGCTTCGTGTAGGGAAACTATTTTTTTGAAAAAGAAGATAATTTCCTTTTTTTGTTTTATGATAAGAACATATTTTGCAAAAGGAGGGAATGAGTTTTTTATGAAATCATTATTCAGGATTGGTTTGACACTCGTCCTGCTTCTTACCTTATGTCTCCCGGCCCTGCCTGCTCAAGCAGCAAGCTATCAGGTCATCGTCACGTCGACGATTGGGGCAAACATCCGGTCGAAGCCAAGCACAAGTTCATCTGCAACCATTACCCGTCGTGCCCCGTACAAAGCTAAGTTTACCGCTGTGTCTTATTCGAACGGTTGGTACAAGATTAAGGACGGAGGCGCCTATCGTTACCTGTCGAATCAGGTCGCGAAAAAAGTCGGTTCCGGCTCCGTCAAGACATATAAGATTATCGTTTACTCGACGGCAGGCGCGAATGTCCGGACGTCACCAAGTACGGCCTCTTCTAAAAATATCAAACGGCATGCTACATATAAATCAAAGTTCAACGCTGTTTCCTATTCGAATGGCTGGTATAAGGTCAAAGGAAAAACGAACTACTATTATGTCTCGAACCAGGTCGCGAAAAAGCTGACGACAAGTTCGCCGGCTCCGGCAAGCGGCAGCTATCCGGTCGCATCGATGCGTTACTTCAAACTCGGTTCGTCCGGCTATGAACTGACGAAAGAAAGTTTTGCCCGCCGTTATCCGGCCAGTACGACGAAGTTACTGACGGCAATCGTCGCTTATGACGCGGCGGCACAAAAAGGAACGCTCGATCAGACCTTTACGTTGACGTACTCGATGTTAGCCGTCCCTTCCGGCAGCAGCACCGCCGGTTTCCGTTCAGGTGACAAAGTCACGATGCGCCAACTGTTAAACGGGATGTTGATCCGCTCCGGCAACGATGCTGCGAAAGCGATTGCCGTTCGGACTGCCGGTTCGGAATCGAAGTTCGTTTCGCTCATGAACAGCCGTGCGAGCCGCATCGGTATGTCGGCCAGTCATTTCATGAATCCGCACGGCTTCTATCATCCAAGCCACTATACGACGGCAGCGGATATGCAGAAGCTTGCCAATACGTATGCGAATTACAGTTATCTGATGACGGTCAGCGGACGTAAATCGTTCCAGACGACCGTTAAAGGACCTTATGCCCGGACGTTGACGTGGTATCATACGAACACGTCACTTCCAGGCGACACACGTGTTTATGCGAGCAAGACCGGTTATACGCCGGAATCTGCCTATACACGCGTCTTCTTCATCAAAAAAGGATCGACACGTTACGGTCTCGTTACGTTAAAAGGAACACTTCCGCAAACCGAAACGACATTACGTTCTGTCCTCAACCGTTAAGACCAGACTCTCGGATTCGCTTTCTGCTGAAAGTAATATCCGGAGTCTTTTTTTGTTATTTCCACCTGAAAAATTTCACTTGCAATGGAAGCGAATTCATCATATGGTGGAAGTAACAATCAGACGTCTGACGTCTTAATGGAGGAATTCACGTGGGAAATGTAAGTTTGTTATTCGGAGGCGTCGCCCTCTTTTTAAATAGTCTGTCGCTGTTCGGGAAAGTCGATTTGAAGAGCGCCGGTCTTTTTAGTTTGTTGACCGGTTTATTGCAGACCTTCATCGCGACTTGGCTCGTCATCGGGGCAGCCGGGGATCCGGCGCTGACGTTCGGGTATGCGAGCATCTATTTATTCGCCTTTACGTACCTGTATGTCGGCATCACGTTTTTATTTGGTCTCGACGGCAGCGGTGTCGGCTGGTTCTCATTGTTCGTCGCCATTTCTGCGCTGTTTTATGCCGGCGTCAGCTTCAGTACCGGTGACATCATCGGCGGTGCGACGTGGTTATTCTGGGTCATCCTCTGGGGACTGTTTTTCCTCGGGATGGGATTGAATATGAGCCTCGATGCGCTGACGGCTCGTGTCGCGATCGTCCTCAGCTGGTTGACGCTGATCGTGCCTGCCCTCGTCGGTCTCCGGTTCGGGACGACAGGTGCCAACTACCAGCTCATCTGGAGTGCAGCCGCCATCATGACGGTCTTATATTTCATCTATGCGGCTGTGAAGTTTCTCCCTGTCCGTACAATCGTCCGTTCAAAAAACTAAAAAGCTTCGTTTATTCCGACTCAGACGTCAAGGGGCTGACTCAAAAGTCAGATTCTACAAAGAGAAGGGTGGCAGAATTGGAATCTGCCACCCTTTTCGCGTTAAAAAAGAAACACTCTTTTCACGCGACTCCTACAGGAAAAAGCGCATGTTGCGCTGTCAGAGACAAATAAGACCCGGGTTTCTGCCTGATTCAGGCAGGAAAACTGGCTTGTGTCTCGCCTGAGGAAAGGGCGTGAAAGAATGAGTGTTTCTTTTTTGAGTCAGCTCCTTTTCTCGCCTAACAAGAATTACGCTTTTCTCAGTTGCTGAACCATCACTTCAGTTCCTTTTTCAACTCGGTCTGGACCTGTTTCAGCGAAGCCGCTGTCGGATGCCAGTAGTAGATGTGATCCGATTCGATGCCGCCACTTCCTTCAAGAGACAAGGTCTTGACCTGTTTCAGACTGTCCCGGTAATCGGTCGCAAGCTTCCGCACGACAGGAAACGGGATATCGGTTTTGACGTTTTGACCGAGTGCCGTCAACACATCGTTAAAGCGTGTCAAAGAAAAATCATCCGTCAGTTTATCCACGACGGCCTGGACGACCTGCCGTTGCCGGATTTGCCGTCCGAAGTCGCCCCGCGGATCGTCATGACGCATCCGGGCGTAGGCCAGCGCTTCCTTCCCGTTCAACGAGACTTGACCTTTCGGGAACTGCATCTCGTAGTAAGAGAAATCAATATCATTTTCAACCGTCACCCCGTCGACGGCATTGACTAAATCGGTGAACCCTTTCAGATTGATTTCGGCGAAGTAGTCGATATTCAGGTCCAATAAATGCTCGACCGTATCCCGTGCCATTTCCGGACCTCCGAAAGCATAGGCATGATTGATTTTGTCGTTCGAACCGACGCCGATGATCTCCGTCTTCAAGTCGCGGGGAATGCTGAGCATCTTGCTTTCTCCGGTTGCCGGATTAACCGTGACGACGATGATCGTATCACTCCGCCCGGCTTCGTTCCCCCGCTGATCGACACCGAGTAATAAAAACGACAATGCCTTTTGCTGATTGGCCGGTTTGCTCTTCGAGGTTTTTGCCGGTTGGGACGGCGGCGTCGCCTCGACATGTGCCGGATCCGTCACCTCCGCCTGCTTGCCCGTCTGGTGATCCGCCTGTTGGATGTACCCACCTGATCCGAAAAAAACGAGTAACCCGATACCAACCACTGTTATGATTAGCCACGTCCATTTTTTCATCACGATATCCCCCTTTCTTTCGGATCAAGTCGATTTACGATTGCTCGTCGGAGACGATCATCACCGCATTGCTCCAACTGCCGAACAAGGCTGTGATGACACCGATGCTCGGTGCCTCCCGTCCCTCACTGAATCGCTGATAATGAGCAATCGTCAAGCCATCCATTTCAGCTGCCGCTTCCCGTAAAATGCGTAAAACCTCTTCTTCTGTCCAGCGTTTGCGTGGTTGTTCAATCCCGATGATTTCCAGGGCATTGCTCCACGATCCGTAACGTCTCGCAATCGTCGCCACCGTCGGCCGGTTTTTGCCCGCTGCCCACTTCGTATAAGTCTGGCTCGTCAGGACGGATAACGTCTCTTGTGCTTCGAGTAACGATTCGATGATCCGGCGCTCCATCTCCTGCACCCGTTCCTTTAAGATCTCTGCTTCCGATAATGCCTGCTGCCACGAGTTGAATTGATGGACGATATCGGTCAAGCTCGGCGCCTGATGTTGCTGAGCCCATTCACGGTATGTCGCACTCGTGAAGGGTTCCAGTTCCTCCTTTGCGGCCCGTAAGGCCTCGATGATATCCGACTTGGTGAAGGCTACCCGGACGTTACCGATACCGGCCCGTTCGAGAGCGATCTGCCATGATCCGAATAAAATCAGGATTTCCGCGACGCTTGGATACTGGGTATTCAGTTGCCAGCGAAAGTAGGTATTTGCCGTCAGTTCATTTTTCCCGTTCGCAGCGAGACGGAGTGCTTCAATCGCTTCCTCCAAATCGCTCATCACGATGTCTCCCTCCCACACATTCATAACTGAACATTTCGTCGAACATCTTCAACGAGTCCTTGGCGAACAAAACGAATGACCAATGCTTGATCCGTAAAGCTCATTTGTGAAGCGGACGGTAAACAGATCCCTTCCTCGAATAGACGGCGGCTGACATCCTCTTCATTCGCCGTGATGTAAGGTACATCCCGGTAAACAGGTTGCAAGTGCATCGGTTTCCAGGCCGGACGCGCCTCGATGTTTTTTTGCTGCAACTGCTGAATCAACGCATCCCGTTGCTGCATGCCGCCCGGTAATGTCAGTGCCGTCAGCCAGCGGTTTGCCCGGCTTCCTTCGATTTCCTGCTGGTAATGTGACGCGTCGACCGTCTCAAAGGCCCGGACATACCGTTCGAAAATGGTCCGCCGTGCTTCGACCCGCTCTTCAATCACTTCCAGCTGGCCGCGTCCGATTCCGGCAGAGACATTGCTCATCCGGTAATTGAAGCCGACTTCCGTATGCTCATAATGTAAGACGGGCTGACGGGCTTGTGTCGCGAGATAAAAGGCCCGTTCGATCAAGCGGGTGTCATTTGAGACCAACATACCCCCGCCCGACGTCGTGATGATTTTATTGCCGTTAAACGAATAGATACCGAATGTTCCGAACGTGCCTGTCATCCGACCGTTGATCGTCGATCCGAGTGATTCTGCCGCGTCCTCGACCAGCGGTACATCATACTCCTCACAGATGACGGCAATCTCTTCGATCTTCGCGACAACGCCGTACAGATGGACGACGATGACGGCTTTCGGCAGGCGTCCCCGGGTCGCGGCTTGAATCATCGCCCGTCGCAGTGCTGCCGGTGACATGTTCCACGTCTCCGGTTCGGAATCAATCAAAACCGGCCGTGCACCGACATAACGGATCGGATTTGTCGAAGCGATGAAAGTCAACGACTGACAGAAGACATCATCTCCGGCCGTCACGCCGAGTGTCGCCAGTGCCAAATGGATGGCGGCTGTCCCGCTGCTCGTCGCGAGTGTCGCAGCGGAACCGCTGTATGTTTTCATTGCTGCTTCGAAGGCTTCGACATTCGGACCGAGCGGCGCAACCCAGTTCGTTTCCAAGGCTTCCGTGACATAACGCATTTCCTGACCACTGAGATGTGGGATCGATAACGGGATGTGTTTCATGATGACTGCTCCTCCCTTGGTGACAGTTGGCGGACAGGTGTCCGGTAGGCCGGAAACCAGTCCTGTGACGACAGGACGTTGTGTGTGAGATGCTGTTCGGATAACTGACGGTACAGTAAAGGATGGAGCACAGATTTTCCAAGCGTAAACGGCGTCTGGCGATGGCTGAAGGAACGTTTATAGGCGAGCAGGCTGTCATCCGCGTTCCGCGTCGTCCCGCCCCCGAGATGAAGGGCTGTTTTTCCGAGTGCCTTGGCACGGCGGATCATTTCAGCGAACAGCAGATGGTTCGGACGGGCACTTAGTTCCGCCGGATCAGATGCACCGAGATGATAATGCGCAAACTGGTGACCGTAGAGAACGATACAACCGGCAATGATCTTTCCTTCCCGTTCGGCGACCAGTAACTCGGCCGGCAACCGCCCGTCCTGAAACTGGTGAAAGTACTGGTCAGTGAAGTAATAACGGGCATCGGCCTGATGTTTGTCCATCGTCAGCCGGTAAAGTTGGATGAACTTGGCATACTCGTTTTGTCCGGCGACCCGGACCGTCACGTCTTCCCGGGCGGCTTTTTTAATGTTGCGCCGCGTCATCGAAGAGAACTGACTTTCAATCGTCTCGAACGGTTCGGTCAAATCGACCGTCACCGTCTGTTGCAGGACGGTCGTCGTTTCACACCAGCTTCGTCCGAGCTCATCATTTTCGAGGAGCGGATGAAACCGGATCGTTTCGCTGACAATCCGTTCCGCCTGACAATACTCGAGAAAGTGCTGCCGGATGTCCTCGATTTGATCGCTCGACCAAAGTCCGACGAAGATCGGTCCGCCGTATCCGTATGGCGTCGTTAAGTCTTGAAACGGTGTCCCGGTGATCCGGCGTTTCAAGTACGGATAAATCAGAATCCCGAACTCCGAAGGATGAACGTACATCTCCGGCACGGCTTCCGGTTCTTGGGCCAGTTTAAAGTAAGCGTACTCATAATAACAATCGAGTCCGTACCGGGCGACGAGCGCATCCCATTCCAAAGGATCATGAATCAGACGTTCATTGCTTAGCGACATCATGATGGACACCCCCGTCGAGTCCCTTGAACTCACCCATCCCCGTCTGGTGATCGGTCGAATTCCCTTCTGAAGAAATGACAATCTTCACGCTTTTCCACAAGATGTATAAATCGAGTCGGAACGTATGGTTCGCTGCATACCATTGATCCTGTTCCAACCGTTCCTGCCAGGTCGTCGCGTTTCGACCGTGGATTTGTGCCCATCCGGTCAAGCCCGGCAGGACATCATGCCGTGTCATCTGTTCTTTTGAGTAATGATTCAAATAGCTGACGAGCAGCGGACGGGGTCCGACAAAACTCATCTGTCCCCGCAGAATGTTAAAGAACTGGGGGATCTCGTCAAGACTCAGGCGCCGGATCCATTCGACCGATTTTGGAATCCGGTCGGCATCCGGTAACAGCTTGCCGTCCGCATCGGTTTCGTTCGACATCGTCCGGAACTTATAAATCTTGAACAGTTCGCCTTTGTACCCCGGACGGACTTGATTAAAGAAGATCGGTCGTCCGAGCTTCGTATAGATGAATACGGCGACAAAGGCATAGACCGGCAACAGGACGAGGATGGCGATTAGACTGACAGTGAAATCGAATGTCCGTTTCATGATAACGTCCTCCTTCTCATAAATTCGAAAAGAGATTGAGTTGCCGCTTGATGACATCTGCTTCGTTAAAGTGTTTCATCGCCCGTTCGAATCCGGCCCGTCCCATTTCAGACGCGACGTCCGGCTGTTCGACCAGATTCAGCATCCGCCGGGCCAGTTGTGTTTCATCCTGTACCTCGACCAGATAACCGGTTTTGCCGTCGACTACTTCTTCCCGACAGCCGCGGATGTTTGTCGCAATGACCGGTTTCGCCGTCGCCATCGCTTCGATGATCGAGCGGGGAACACCTTCGCGGTGCGACGGTAACACGAACGCATCGACTTGATGCAACAGTTCCGGTACATCTTCGACGAAACCGAGATAATCGATGTTCGGGATTTCCCGGATCCGTTTCCTGAACGTATGCTTCGTCGTCTGATCGCGTTCGCTTTCCATCATCTCACCGGCAATCATCAGCCGGACGTCCGGTTGGACCGAGACGACCTGCTCGAAAGCGGTCAGCAGTTCGAGAATTCCTTTCTCTTCAACAATCCGGCCGATGAATAAAAACGTGAATGGTCCGGTCGTTTGGCGAGGTCGGGGATAGAACCGGGTCAAGTCGATCCCGTTCCCGAGATGCATCAGACGGGTCGTATTTTTAAATCGTTTCCGGTTCGCCAGTTCGTAGTCTTCCTGACTTTGGAGCAACAGATAATCCGTCGCGAACCGTGCCAGCCATTTCTCAACGGAATACGTCAGCTGGTACGTGACACGTCCCATCTTTTCGTGAAAATAAAAACCGTGTGCCGTATAGACGATGTGTTTCGTTCCCGCCCGCTTCGCCGCGACCCGGCCAAGGGCCGCCGCGACCGGTGTGTGCACATGCACGGCATCATACTGTTCGTCTTTTAAAATCTGGACGATCGAGCGAATCGTCTTCCAGTTACTCGTCCAGTCGATTTTCCGTTCGATCGGAATGTCATGCATCGTAAATCCTTGCGCAGCGAGTTTCGATGCCGCCCCGGTGTCGGCACAGGCAATCCCGACTTCGTGTCCGGCATTTTGCAAGGCTAGCAGCAACGGTTTCAACATCGTCTCGGCCGTCGTATCGAGGGCGCAGACCTGAAGGATTTTTAAAGTCGCCATAAATGCACCCCTTCCGGTTTTTCTGACGGCGTCAGCATCCCTTTGATATCGATGACGATGCCGCGACCGACTTTGAGCAGGTGTTGCGCAAGCAGCCAGTTGCCTTCGACGTACTCTTCATGCGAGACGGCGAAGATGACGACATCGGCTGGTTTTAAGTCTGCTAAATCGACTAAATCGATGCCGTACTCGCGTTTCGCGTCCCCTTTTTCGACGAGACGATCCGTTACCTGGACTTCAATTCCGAACTCTTCGATTTCCTTGACGAGGTTCGCAACTTTCGAGTTCCGGATATCGCTGACGTTTTCCTTGAATGACAGACCAAGCACCGTCACTCGTGCACCAAGAACCGGCATGTTTTGTTTAATCAGATTCTTGACGAGCGACGTGGCGATGAACCGTCCCATCGTGTCGTTGATCCGCCGTCCGGCGAGGATGACTTCCGGATGATAACCGAGTGATTCTGCCTTCATCGTCAAGTAGAACGGGTCGACACCGATGCAATGACCACCGACGAGTCCCGGACGGAACGGTAAGAAGTTCCACTTCGTTCCGGCGGCCTCGAGGACCTCAAGCGTATCGATGTTCATCCGGTCGAAGATGATGGCCAGTTCGTTCATCAGCGCGATGTTCAAGTCGCGTTGCGTATTCTCGATGATTTTTGCGGCTTCCGCGACTTTGATCGATGAGGCCCGGTGGACGCCGGCTTCGACGACCGCTTCATAGACTTCAGCGACGATATCGAGTGTTTCTTCGTTTTGGGCCGAAACGATTTTTTTGATCGTCTTGAACGTATGCTCATGATCGCCGGGATTGATCCGTTCCGGCGAGTAGCCGACGAAGAAGTCGACCCCGGCCTTCAGACCGGATGCTTCTTCAAGGACCGGGATACAATCTTCCTCCGTCGCTCCCGGGTAGACCGTCGACTCGTAGACGACGATATCCCCTTTGTTTAACTGGCGTCCGACGAGTTGCGACGCACGGAGGAGCGGCGTCAAATCCGGCTGATTTTGCGCATTGATCGGTGTCGGAACAGCGATGATGATGAAGTCGCTTGCTCCGAGTGCCGCTGCGTCGGTGACGTATTCGACGTCGGCATTCTTAAGAACGAATGGACTAAGTTCAAGCGTCGCATCGATGCCCTCTTTCAGTTCGGCAACCCGCTGTTCTTTGATGTCAAAGCCGACGACTTCCGTTTTTTCACCAAAGGCGACAGCGACGGGAAGCCCGACATATCCGAGACCGACGACGGCAATCGAACGGTTGGCGATGGGGAGTGATCGTGTTTGGGCTGCTGTCGTATCTACGATGTGTTTGACTGCCTTGTTCATGATGGATTCCTCCTATTTCATCGACTGTTTGACGATCAGCGTTTTTCCATTCGGCTCCTGCTTCATCTGCTGGACCGGCTCGAGCGTGACTTTCATCGAGGATCCAAGGAGTTTCTGCATCTCCCGCAAGAGGATTTTTTCATGTTTCGGTACGAATCGTTGCTCGTCGGGAATGTAGCGCAGTGTTACATGATTCAGCTCATGTTGTTCGACCTGCAGGCGTAGAACCGAGTTCGGCAGTTCCCGGGCAATCGTCGTGATGTCGCCTTCAAAGACCTTGCCGCGCTTTTCACTGACGATGAAACTCGTTCCCCGTCCGTCAATCGACTCGATGACCGGTCCGTTCAGTCCGCAGGTGCAGGCTTCCCGTCCGAGTGTCATCCGGTCGCCGATCCGGTAACGGACGAGCGGTGTGCCGCGGGTCGTAAAACACGTGACGACGACTTCTCCCAGGTCTCCATACGGTTCGATGATGCCGGTTTCGTGATGGAGATGGAGTTTACGTTCCCGGCATTCCGAAATGATCGGTGCCCCTTCCGATGAGCCGTATTGATCAAAGACCGGTGCTTGAAATGCTTCTTCAAGTAAGCGCCGCATCTCCGGCGTCACCGTTTCCGATGTCGGAAAAATCGCAACGAGTGAGAAGTCGAGCCGCAAATCATGTTTCAGCAGATATAAGGCAATCTCGAGCATCGCGGTCGGTGTCCCGTCGAGTGCTGCCGGTCGGAACCGGTTCAACTCTTCGAGATAAGCCGGAAAATTTTCTTCTTTCATATGAAAAATAGATAACAACAGTTGATTAAGCGGTCGGTTCATCCGCCAAAAGATCGGCTTCTTTTGATCGATTGCCGTCAACGTTCGTCCGGTGAAACTGGCGCGCCGCATCCCGGAACGAAACCCGTGCAACTCTTTAAAGTAATCAAGATGCGCCATCCGTTCCTGGACGTCTTCCCGCATGAAGGCGACTTGGAGCGATTTCCCACTCGTCCCGCCGGTCCGGCCGCGTACCGGCGCATCGACTTCTGACATGAAGGCTTCGTTTTGTTGCCGTAACGTTTCTTTTTCAAGGATCGGAATCGTCTGTAGCTGGTCGAGTGACGTAAAAGGAAGACGGATGTCGTGCTCCTGAAACAGCTTCCGGTAATATGGTGTGTGTTCCTGGATAAACAGGAGAAACGTATTCAACCGTTCGAGCTGTTCGATCCGGTAATCGACGGTCCGGTCTTTGACCCGTAACTCCTGAAGTTTTTTCTCATATCCCGGACCGTACCGTTCCTGCATCAGCTTTTTTCCATACATCGATGTCAAAATATTCTGAATAAATATCGGGGAGTTGTAGTAAATCTCTTCTTTAAGCGCCATCCTGGACTTCCTCCTTCAGCCGGTAATGCTGTTCGTACCAGTCGATGAATGCATGGACACCTGCTTCAATGGTCGTTTGCGGTCGGTAACCAATCGTCTCGAACAACGATTCAACATCAGCAAAACTTTCAGGAACGTCTCCCGCTTGCAGCGGCATTTCATGTTTGATCGCTTTTTTACCAAGCCGCTCTTCAATCAGGGAGACGAATTCGTTCAGCCGGATCGGACTGTGACTGCCGATGTTAAAGACACGGTATGGAACATTACTCCGGTCGGGCAACGGATTTTCCTGATCAAATGCCGGGTCGGCGGCGGGTTCTGTCTGCATCAGCCGGTAAATGCTTTCGATGATGTCGTCGACGTAAGTGAAGTCCCGCCCCATCTCTCCGTAGTTGTAAAGATCAATCGGCTGTCCGTTTGCGATTGCTTCCGTGAACTTGAACAAGGCCATATCCGGTCGTCCCCACGGTCCATAGACACTGAAGAACCGGAGACCGGTCGTCTTGATGCCGTACAGGCTGCTGTACGTATGCGCCATCAGCTCATTCGCTTTTTTCGAAGCGGCGTAGAGGCTGAGCGGATGGTCGACGGCGTCCGTCGTCGCGAACGGCATCTTCGTATTCGATCCGTAGACGGAACTTGAAGATGCGTAAATCAATTGTTCGACCGGATGATGCCGGCAGGCTTCGAGGATGGACAAGAATCCGACGATGTTCGATGTGATGTAGACATCGGGACGATCGATGCTGTAACGGACGCCGGCTTGGGCGGCTAAATGGAGCACCAGGTCAATCTGTTCCGTCTCGAAAATCCGGTTGATTGCTGTCGCATCTTCAAGTGACACCCGGTAAAATGTATAGCGCTTCGGATCCAGTTCCATCAAGCGGGCTTCTTTTAATGTCGGATCATAATAATCGTTGACTTCATCCAGCCCGATGACCCGGTACCCTTCCGCCATAAAGCGACGTGCCGCATGAAATCCAATGAATCCTGCAATCCCGGTAATTAAAATCGTCTTATTCTGCACGTTTCTCAACCTCCTCGAAGTGGTGGAGCACTTGATAGCGGATGTAATGAATTGATGTATAAGCAATCAGCAGCATCGGAAACAGTTTATACCGGTGGCGGATCGCTGTTCCGACATTCCCTGTCCCGAGACCGAAGATGACGGCGTTGACGATGAAGAGAATCAGCATGAACAGCAGCACACTTCCGAGCGAATGTTGTTTTAAATACTTCAGATGCATCAGGGTCAAGACGGCTAACAGGAGATAAAAAGCCGCATCGGCGAAGAAAATCGCGATATTCATGACACTGGACCACTGCCACGGAAACGGCGAGAACAGGAAGTAAACCATCCGCAGCGGCGCGTACAGGACCATATCCGACGGTCCGGTCACCGACAGCCCGTTCAAGTAAGCCGATCCTCCGCGGTCATAACTCATTCCGCTGAACAGCTGACCATTTTCCGAGACGTGGGTGAACTTTGCGAACAACACGTCCTGGAAGCTGTAGACGATGAACCCGACGATGACGACCTGAACAATCAACCGCTGGACTTTCGATGCTTCAAAGTCCATCCGTTGCGTCTCGTGATTATAAAAGGAGAAGTAGACGAGCAGGACCAGAATCCCAATCGCGAGTCCCGAGTGAAAGACGGTGCTGATGAAGTAACCGAGATAGGCAAAGGTCAGACTCGCCGCCGACTTATCAAGCGTCCAGCGCACCATATAATACAAGGTGTAGACGATGCCGAGTGCGACGAGCTGATCGCGCAGAAGGATTGGCGAAAGCAGTAATCCTTGAGCGAAGAAAGCAAACACACCGGTCGCAATCAACACGTAATGCATCGGCAGTTTCAGGAGCAGCAGCGTTTTCGACAGGATGACGATCGAGACGACGCCGAGAATGACGTTGAAGTACTGGGCGAGCATCCGTTCCGGACCAAATGCGAGATAAAAGATACCTAAAAATTTGGAGTAACTTCCCCGGACGACTTCATTGAACATCGTCGGATCGGTATATATCAGCAATCCTTCGAGATGAAACGCTTCCGTATCGTCCCCGCTGTGCGGCGGGAGCCGGAACAGTTCGAGATCGACCAGCATCAAGGTCAGCCGGATCAGGAATGCCGTCACGAAAATCAGGAACAACGGGGTCGTATCGGCTTGCCGGAGAAGATAAAACATCAGCAAAACCGAGTTGATGGCAAGGACGGTTGCGACGTAACCTTCGGAAGTCAAAAAGAGCGGTCGGACCAATTGGCTGAGCAAGGCTTCGAGAACGACGACAATCAGGATCGGCCGCATGCTTTTTCCTCCTTTAGCTACTTTGTTCAATCGCTAGTGCCATTTTTCGTGGGTAGAGACAACGGTAAAGTGCCGGAATCAATAATCCGATCTGGGTGACGGCACATAATCCGTAAGCGGTCGTTGCGCCGTACAAACCGTACATCGGAATCAGAATGCTGCAGGCGACGATGTTGACGACGACACTGCCGAAGATGGCAATCGTTTGAACCCGGAATTGCTGGAATCCGGTCAACAACGCTTGAATGACGGTCGAATTATAGAAGAACAGCGAGGCGACCATCATCAGGACGAAAATCGTATGGTACTGGACAAACGACGCATTGTAGAAAATCGTTAACCCCCACTTGCCGAAGAAGATCGAACCGATGATCAACAGGATGCCGACTGCATTCGTCATGAGCAGCATTGACCGGGTCAGCTTCCGTAATTCCGGTAAGCTTTGCCGTTCTCCGCTGTCGGAAGAGAAGTTTGGCAGCAGGACGGCGACAAGGGAATGGATGAACAAACTGCCAAGCACGAGCAGATAGGCGATGCTCGCATAATAACCGAGCTCTTCCGTTCCGATCGCATGTCCGACGAACAGGCGGGGAATGTTGGCGTTAAGCGCAATCAATAAGGCGACGAATCCGAGCGGGACGGCTTTGAAGAATAATTGCCGTCCGGTTTGATAACGTTGACTCATCTGCTGGTTTTCGAATCCGTGACCGACACGCCGAACGGTCGGTAAATCGTAAACAATCAGCATGATCAGGTTACCGGCGACGAGTGCCAGGACGAAGCCGTGAATCGAGTGGGTCGTAAAAAGAATCAAGGCCGCTCCGGAGACGTTGACGAGACTGCGGAAAATCTTCGATAAGGCGACTTCCTTGAATGCCATGTGTCCTTGGAGGAAGCCGTACGCGAGATCGGCAAAGGATTCCATATACTTGTTCAGGTACACGAGTAATGTCAGCCAGAGGATATCGGCTTCACCGAAGAAATAATAGACACCGAGAAGGACGAAGACCCCGACCGATAATAAGGAAAAGCGGGTCTTGATGAACAGGTTGAAGTTTTTTAAGCCCGACCGTTCTGCCGTCAGGATCGTGCTGGCATTTAACCAACAAAACATGACGATCGGTGCCGTCAAAGCGAGTGCGTAATTGAAGTAACCGATGTTGAGTGGTGTGCTCCATTTGATCAGCAGCGTCAAAATCATCCACTGATGCAGGGAATAGGCCGTATCTGCAATGAAAATCAGATTAAATCGTGACAGTTGCCGAACAGGTTTCATCTCGTCTCCCCCTCATTCCCGGGCAATCCGAATCGCCGGTGGAATCGTCTCCGGCATCATGTCGGTCCGGTTCGTTGCTTCGAGTAGATACGTCCGTAACGCTTGTTCATCATCGAGCGTCAAGGCGATATTCCGTAAATACGGATCAATTGATCCGAACGGTCGGGTTTTCCCGACGAGAATCTTGTCAAAGACCCGCTCTTCATGTACTTCTTCCGTTGCGAGTAATTCTTCATATAACTTTTCACCTTTTCGGATGCCGCTGTAGACGATCGGAATCTGCTGTTCGGTAAAACCGCTCAGGTGGATCAGGTTCCGGGCGAGCGTCGTGATGTTGACGGGTTCACCCATGTCGAGGACAAAGACTTCCCCGCCTTCCGCGAGGACGCTCGCTTGAATGACGAGCCGGCTGGCTTCCGGAATCGTCATGAAGTACCGGGTCATCGCCGGATCCGTCACGGTGATTGGACCGCCTTTCGCAATCTGGTCTTTAAAGAGCGGAATGACGGAACCCCGGCTCCCGAGCACGTTGCCGAACCGGACGACCGCGAACGTCGTCTCACTGTTGCGGGCAATCTGCTGGATGACCATCTCGGCAATTCGTTTCGTCGCTCCCATCACACTGGTCGGATTGACCGCCTTATCGGTTGAAATCATGACGAATCGGTTGACTCCGGCCGCTTCTGCCGCAAGAGCGACATTCCGCGTCCCGTAGATGTTGTTTTTCACTGCTTCGCTTGGATTGTCTTCCATCAACGGCACATGTTTGTGTGCTGCCGCGTGGTAGACGAGATCCGGTTTAAACCGTTCCATCACATCCATCATCCGGTCCGCATCCTGGACATCTGCGATGACGGAATGGAGCGTGATTCCTTCTGTGACGGCTTCCAGTTCACGGCGGATCAGATAAATGCTGTTTTCGCCGTGACCGAGTAAAATCAGATGATCCGGTTTGAACTTAATCAGCTGTCGGCAAATCTCGGAGCCGATTGATCCGCCGGCTCCGGTGACGAGCACCGTTGCTTGACTGACACTCTTTTCAATCTCCGTGATATCCAGTTCAACCGGTTCCCGGCCGAGCAGATCGGCAATCGATACTTCGCGCATCTGATTGACGGATACCTTGCCGGACGCCAATTCAACAAGCATCGGTAATGTATGGGCTTCGACTTTCGTCTGTTTGATCCGGTTCAGTAAAGCAACCCGGTCCGGATAGGCAAGTGACGGAATCGCCAGGACGACAGCTTCAATTTTATGTTCTTCAATGATACATTCGAGTTGATCAATCGTTCCGATGACGGGGACACCGTGAATCATCATTCCTTTCAGTTCCGTCAAGTCATCGAGCAACCCGACGACGTTCAGAATATGGGCTTTTTTCTGTTTCAACTCTTTTGTGATCATCTGCCCCGAGGCACCGGCACCGATGATTAACGTCCGTTTCCCGAGCGTCCGGTTTTCCCGTTTCAGCTCGAGACTTCGTCCGCGGATCAACAGTCGGACGAACAAGATGCCATTCAGGACTAAACCGGTCTGAAGGAAGACGGCACGCTCGACGGCAAAATCGAACAGAGCGTACTCGAGTCCGAGAAGAACGAAGCTGCTCGCAACAACGACGACGAGCAGTACGCCTAAATCACGCAGGCTGGCATACCGCCAGATGATTTGGTAAAAACGCATCCAGTGGGCGACGAGTGTCAAGGCGACCCATTGAATCAAAGCGATTTCGATAGCATCCATCAGTTCAAAGTTGGCCGTGAGGTTCAGCGGATTAAAAAAGTAAAAGGTCACGACCGTCGCAGCAATGATGATCGAGGCATCGATCAGTCGCAATAGACCGATCTTCATATGCCGGCGATATTGCTGGAATGGCGGGGCTTGCATGAGCGGCTCCTCCTTTCTCAAATCAAGAACGACTGGGATGACTGACAGCTTGCGGGTAAGAGGTTTCTTTCGTTTCTTCAGCGACTGACTTTTTTCCGAGTGCCCGGGAGTAGACGATCAGTAAGCCGAAGAGAAGTCCGAGGATGCCGCCGATTGCGGTATTCATCAGAATGTTCGGCGAGACCGGTTCTGTCGGAATCCGGGCTGTCGAGAATACTTCGGTGCTGCTCGTTTTGATCAGTTGCGGAACATAATCCTGGAAGACTTCCGTCATCGTATTCGCCTGGATCGCTGCCTGCTCCGCCGACCGATCTGTGACCGACAAGGCGATAACTTGCGAATCGAGATTACTGGCGACGGTCAGACGATTCGTCAAATCGAAAATCCGCTTATCCGTGACGTCCATTTTTTGAGCAACCTGATCGATGACTTCCGGGCTTCTTAAAATATCTTGGTAGGTACTGACAAGCGTCGTCGTTGAAGTCGTTTCCGCATTTTGTTGCGGGACAACCAGGATATAGGCAGTCGCTTCATACGTCGGTGGAATCACATAGGTGCTGACGGCATATCCGGCACCCGCTAAGAGCAGTGTCAGTAAGCAGAGTACCCACCACCCTTTCTTTAATGTCATCAGATGGTCACCGAATGTCTTTTTTTGATGGATGGAATTCACATGGTTCACCTCTTTCTCGCTACCTGACAGGTTGGATGGACACTGGTTATGCTTACACCTTATTTCCAAACGACTGCCAAAACAATTAGAGCTTGGTGGAAATGATTATATTTTTTTGAGGAGTCATCATGTTTGCGTATCGTTAGTTCATCGAAAAAGATTGATTCACAAAAAAAAGACGATTCACAAAAAAATGATCGCCGCTTTTTCAAAATCATCCACAAAAACTGCATGATTTTTAAGAAATAAAGGGTAAATACCAATTTGATGATTAAAAGTCTGAAAATTCGGTAATAAGTCCTATATGAAGGGTGGATAGATACTAGTAATGATGTTAAAATCAGACAATATACCTGAATCGATTGGCTTATTCCTCCTGACCTTCTGGGTCCTGATCGATTTATGGACGCGTCCGCTCTCCTTCACCGACGAAGTCCTGCCGAGTCATTGGAACATCTGGATCGCTCTTATCTATCTGATCCTGTTTACTGGTCTTTATCTTGTTACCCGTCCCTTGTACTTTCCGCCACGCGCCTTGACTCAACGACTTGTCACTTCGTTTTTACTTTATCTTACGTTTCATGCTATTATTTTCTTCTTTCGTCCAGCGGTCGATTCTTCGCTTGTCCTACTTCATCTGTTTACGACAGGACTTTTCGTCCTCATCGTACTGTCACTTTCAGTTCAGCCTTACATCCGCTGGTTTCAGCTGATGAACCTCATTCTTCTGTATCAAGCCTTCTGTCTCGCTGTTTATGCCCTGATCGTCTCATTTGGAAAACAGTACGTGCCGATCGAGAACATCCAGTCGTTGAAACTCGGTCCCGTATCTCTATCGCAACTGTATGTCGGTGAACAAGGCAGCTTTCTCCGGTCAGCCAGTCTGACCAACAATCCGAATACATTGGCGGCATGGCTCGTCCCCGGTAGTCTCATCGCCTGGATGTCTGTCTTACAAGCCTTCAACCGTCGAAATGTCCGGTCATGCGTGCTTTTCGGAATAATTCTCGCCGTGATTTTAATCGGGCTCGTGCTCAGTGCCTCACAGACCGGTCTCTACTCGTTTTGTCTGCTTGCGTTGCTGACGACGATTTTATTGATCCCGACCAACCGGTTGCGTTATCAGGTGACGGGACTTTATCTGATCGGTGCCGCGATTCTCATCGGCTCATTGTCCCTGAACCACACGTTATTCGCCAAGTTGATCAGTCTTAACGGTCGGAGCGACTTATGGCAAGCGGGCCTGACCGCTTCACTCGATCGGTTTTGGTTCGGACACGGGCTCGGTTCCGCTGCCATCGGGCTCGAACAACAACTCGGGCCGAGTACACTGTATACGTTTCACAGTACACCGATCGTCTATCTGTATGAACTGGGATTTTTCGGACTGTTGCTATATGCCGGATCTTTTCTGTTGATCCTCATCCGGTTCATTCAGGATTACCGTCACGACGATCCGTTATCGATCAGCTTGTTGTTGCTTAGTCTTTGGTTACTGTTGCTTCAGTTCACGGAAAGTGTTTTGATCCGGCCGAGCGGATTTTATTTCATCTGGCTCAGTCTTTTGATTTATGCGACCCGGCGTCAGACGACCTCACAAGAAAGTACCCACACCTAGACGAACACCTACACGAAAGGGGTATGACATCATGAAGAAATGGACAGAACAACAAGTCATCGACAGCTTAATCGAGGCGAGCATCGCCTATCCTGAGTTGGACGCCAAAACGTATGCCCGTTGGTCGACCGGAAAAGAGATTCCTTCAATCACGACGATCATCAATGTGTTCGGTTCTTGGCGCGAAGCCTTGCACGCGGCCGGTCTGTCTTCCATCCGTCCGTACTACTCCGATCAGGAAATTCTTGCGTTCATCAAAGAAGCTTCGGAACGGCTCCATCCTTTCCACAGCAACAGCTACCGGGAATGGGCCAAGGCGAAACACGGACCTTCCTTGACGTTGATCAACTTACGATTCGGGTCATGGTCACGGGCCCTTGAGGAAGCTCACATTGAGATGACACGTTCGATCTGTATGACGGAAGAACGGATCATCAATGCGCTCCTCGAAGCATCGGACGTCCTTCCCCGCCTGACGACCCAAACGTATTCAATCTGGGCACAGGAAAACGGACATCCGACGGTCGCGACGATTGCCCGAAAGTATGGTTCATGGGTCGATGCCCTTACGTGTCTCGATATCGCTCCACCCCGCCGGAAATGGGTCGAAGAAGATGTCCTCGATGCTTTACGACAAGCCCAACGTGAACTGCCATCGCTCAGCATCATCCATTACCGGAAATGGGCGGAAGGACGTTCGGTTCCGAGTACGTCGACCATCAATGCGCTCTTCGGAAGCTGGACGTCTGCCGTACAGTGCCTCAAACGGTCGCGTGTTTCGATTTCTTGATTGACATGCTCAATGAGGGGCGGACGAAAAACGTCCGCCTCTTTACTTACTACTTCAAGAAATCATCAGACAGACAAGTCTTCCTGTCAAAAGATTAATAAGAGCTGACTCGAAAGTCGGTCTCAATAAAGATAAGGGTTGGCAGATTACAATTCTGCCAATCCTTATCTTGTAAAAAAAAGAATCACTCGCTCACGCAACTCCTACAGGAAAAAGCGCAAGGTTGCTTGCGCTGTCAGAGACAAACAAGACCCGATTTTCTGCCTCGGTTAGGCAGGAAATCTGGCTTGTGTCTCGCCTGAGGAAAGGGCGTGAAAGAACGAGTGATTCCTTTTTATATCATCTTACTTTTTTCATCGTTTAATCCGCTGCAGTTCAGCAGCTGAAATCAAGGTGACGGTATCATGCTTCAGCATGTAGATATCATCGAGGTATTGTCCGATTTGCGGAACGTTGATCTCATGCATCAGATTCCGATACAGTTGCGCCGGAAAATTGACACCACATTCATAGGCATGGGGATATCCCCCGCCAAAACGCGGATTGATTTCCGACAGATACAATGTACCGGCGACATCAAACAAATCAAAATCAAGAGGTCCGACCAGCCCTGATCCGTCGAGGACATGTTCGACCAGTTCGAAGACATCGTCCCGGAGAACAGAACGGCTTTTATCGGTCTCTCCCGCCCGCATCGTTAATTTTTCCTTGATGAAGATTGACGTCACTTTTCCGGAAATTAAGTCGACGTATGCATCGACCCCGAGCTCTTGACCAACGAGTAGTTCCTGGACGATTAAATCGGTGTTCTTTGAGAACAACTGCTCCACTTCTTCGACGGTTTCGACCCGTCGTACTTCGATGCTGGCACTGCCGCTGCGTGGTTTGACGAAAACCGGTAGCTTTACTTCCCCTAGAGAGAGTGCTTCTTCAAATGACGTCATCGACGCATACGTTCTTGCATGTGCAATCCCTTGACTCAGACAATACTCATACATCGTGTATTTATCGAAACACAGCTCACAGGCGACATACGGTGAGACGATTACCGTCACGCCAACGGCTTGAAATCGTTCCGTCGCTTGTGCCAGCAAACTAAGTTCCGGATCGATTAGCGTCATCAGAGCTGTCACTCCCTCGTCCTGACAAAGCGTAAGTAAATGATCGATGTACTCGACCTCATCTATCTTTGGTACGATGTAGTGCTGGTCTGCCATATATAACGCCGATGCCAATGGACTACAATCTGCTGTGCTGACACGTCCCGTCTTAAACTCTTTGACAAAATACTCGACGAGCTTGGCCCGGCGACCGGCGCTCGTAATCAATAGATGAGGTTTCTGCATCCGATTCACTCCTCTTAGTTGTTAATGAGATTAATCTTTTTTTCGACTTCTGTCATTAAAACCCTGCTTTTCCGTAAAAAAAAACCAGGACCGAAGACTCACTGTCGCATCCACTGTTCACTTGGTCTTTTTTTCCAAAACAAGCGATACACTAGAATCCCGATCAAAGCACCCGTCCCGTCCAGCAGGACATCCTGAATCAGCCCGGTCCGTCCTCCAGTCAAAATTTGATGAAACTCATCAAAGACGGCAACCGTAATCGCGACAGTATACGCAAACAAACCTGCCAAGGCATACGGACGGATTAAGCGATATGTTAAATCCACTAAAGCGATTCCGAGAACGATGAAGATCGACAGATGGGCTGCCTTTCGAATGAAAAACTCGACGAAGCCTGAAGCACCAAGCGCTGCGACGCTGACTTCCCCGTGATAATCGAACGAAATGAACCGGAGCTGCTCGACGAAACCTAAATCAAAGTACCGCGACAAACCCGGTTTTAAGGACTGTTCTTCGTACGGCATCGAACTCGCTATAAACAAGACGACCAAAATCAACAAGGTCACATAACCCGACCATGGTATTTTTCTCAACATATAGGACCTCCTCTTCTCACTAACTAATAGAATAGCATGTTCTCTTTTCTGATCCTTCCTAAGATTTTCAAATAACCTACGATATTCTGAATTTTCAACCCATTACATACATAATCATGCAATTATTTTTTTCAAGACACTTTTTTTTACATTTCAAAGGTTTGCGATATAATGAAAGTGGTTATTTAGTACTATTAGGCAAGGATGCAAGAATAGGAGTTGAGCCCTGTGAAACGTGCGCTCGGAAAAAAAATCATGCAGTTGCGTAAACAACACCAGTACACCCAAAAACACCTGGCTGAACGCTGCGGCGAAACGGTCACTTCGATTTCAGCTTATGAGCGTGGTCAACGGATGCCGAATACTCAAACATTAGAACGGCTTGCTCTTGCTTTGAATACGACTGTGATCGATCTGATTGATCCCCAATATGTCCAACATCCTTCGCTGCAGGAGTTTATGGCTCAATCCCTCGAACCGACACAACCGCTCGACTTTAAACTTGTCCTGGAAGATATTCTCGTCCACTTGACACTTTCGCCGGAAGTCTACTTCAATGGCCGTCTCCTGACGCAAGAAGTCCGTGATCGCATGGCGACAACCATCAATCAAGCACTTCAACAAGGCTTACAATCGATTGAGATTTGACCTAAAAACACGATGAGAAGCGGACAGGATGTTTCCTGTGCACATCTCATCGTGTTTTTACTTGCCGTTTCAATCAGATTTTAAGACATGGTGAATGTACAATTGACCGTCTTCATATGTCGCTTCCATCATCCGACTGAAGAACGGGGACTCCGGCGTCTTTTCGGCTAGGAAAACACGTTCGAAGCGACTATGTGCTTGATTGACAAAACTGAGTTTGAGCTCGCGTTCATCTGATTTAAACGTCAGATGTGTACCGCTCTTGCCAAAGGCATCTGGAAGAATGGTATGCTCCACAAACTCAAAATGCTCTTCCGGAAATAACGTCTCAATAAAGGATAAACAACTGGCTTTCAGTTTAACTACCTTCTCATCCATAACGTTTACCTATCCTCCGATTTTAGCATGGCATCATCAAACTGATTGATAAGTACTGCTTTTGTTTATTACCCCACCTTTAGACCTAGTTAAACTAGTATTAAAAATATTTATATCCAATTTAAGGAATTAATTATCTTCAAACAAGCTACCTTCTTTAATTTTTTTATGATAGCAAAAAGGGACAGATCATAAAAAATCTGTCCCTTTTGATGGTATAAGAAGGATTCTGAAATCATCCGATTTTATCGAACTCCAAAATACTGATGCTTTTCCCGGCGTACAATGTCCGTCCCCGATACCGGGACAGTTTAGCAAACTCAAACAACGTGTCTGTTTCATACAGATGTTCCACTACATAACCAACCTTCTCATCAGAAGCCGATTTCAGATACGTATTAAAAATCAACCGGTCGCGGTCGACCTTTTGACCGTAAAACAAGGTACAGTCCTCCATACGTCGCGAGGCAATCGGTTGGACGTTTTGTCTTAGATAATCCGCGTTATGGATACTGATCAGTAATTGACCGTCCGTTGCCAGTAAGTGACGGATATTCCGGAAGAACAATAACAGTTCTCCTCGTGAATACCGGGCAATCGTCGTACCCGGCAAGACGATTTTATGAAACGCATGGCTTCCCATGACATCGACCACCTCATTGCTGAGTCCGTAGACGCGGTTCAGGTATTGCTCGGAGATACCGGCAATTCGGTTTAACTCCGACTCGATGAGATACAGATCGTATCCTTCCGCACATAACGTATTGAATAACTTTGCTGAAAAGTTCCCATGTACCAGCACACGATCTTCTTTTTGAAGGTAGCGCCGGTATAACATCAATTCGTCGACTTCCGGTAAGGAGGACGTTTCTTGATACAGTGCCGTGAACCGGTCATCTGCAAACAGATGATCGAGAACTTGAACACGTGAATAACTTCCTTTTCGCGCAAATGGACCGAATAATGGTGTGTCATCCATGATAAATCAACTCCTTATACATCTGAACCGCCGCTTCATAATCATTCCCAAGCCGCTTCGGCAACACATCGAACCGTTCCTTTTGATCGGCTTCGAGAATCGCGAGAAAGACTTCATCCGTCTCAAACAATTGATTTGTCAACAGTTCGAAGGCAAAACAGCCTTCTTTATTTTGAATCCCGATCATCGTCAGCGGACCAAGCTTTCCTTCCGTCCGCGGCAGCTCGAACACGCTGTAAGGCGTCACGAACTGACTTGTTCCTTGAAACGCTGAAGCCAGTTGAAACAGAATCGGATATAAGGCGAGTTGAGTAATCGGAGCGAGCGCTTCCCATGTCGCCAACTGATTTTGACGTAACTGACAGATATTTAAGTCGAACGCCTCGCTGAGCAATAGCCGCTTTCCATAATCTGCATAGATTCCGTCTCTGTGAATGAACAGACGATGGGAGGACGGCATGCCGGTGAGCGTCGCATAATCAAGAATCCCGATCCGCTGTTCCGGATTGGAGACGACACTTGTCTCATGCCACTGTTTGATGGCAGCATCCAGATTACTGCGCTCAAACGTCGCCAACCGGTCTCTGACACTAAAGGATAACGTATCGGAAAACGCCAGCAGGACCGGTGTCCGGCTCATCAATTCGATGACCGGTAAGTCATGACGGGTCGACTGATCGATGTATAACAAACTGTTGATTGTCATTTGATCAAACAAAGTCGGTGTAATCGAGTCGAGCAAATCCGTCGTTTCCATGTAGACGTGACGCAACGGTTGCGGCTGACGCGACGCGGTGTCCGGATAGACACCGGTGAACAACGACATCAAGGCATCTTGTAATTCAATCGGTTGCGTATATTCTGTCGTCCCTTCTAACGGAATCGTCCTATCCAAGAAATAGGGGTCTCCGAACAAGACGTCGCCCCGCTCATTAATCAGATGAAACTGAACATGTAACATCCGCTGTTGTAAATACGCGACCAGTCGCAAGGTCCGCTTCCCCGGTCCTCGCAGGACAAACAAATAATGTTCGAATTCCTGAAATTCCATATAGTCGAGTAAATCCAAAAACGTATGTTGATCGTAATCATAACGATCCATTGAGAACCGGTGCTGCTCACAAAAAGTCGTGAGGGCATCAGTCGGGTCGAGTTGGTGTAACCAGCCTTCGCTTTCAGAAAGAACCGTTAGTCCGATCATATCCATGCTCCTTTCAGTAATCCGTATTAAAAAAGGCTTCAAACCTGTGACGGAATGAAGCCACGTCAACAAGAGACGTTATCATGAAGTTTTGAGTTCTCGTTTCGCCGGCGGTTTGATCCGGTCCATTTCCCGACTTGCCAAGGGTGCGACCGAGACAGCAGCAGCATTTAAACACCAGCCGTAAGATGTCATCGTCCGGCGCGATTCTTTAAAGGTGAGATTCATAGGAGTTACCCCTTTCTTTCGTTTAAAATGGCAGACAACACGTTGACGACTTTTTGAACTAAAAGTTTGGTATCGGATCCCGTTCCCTCTTATAATGGAAAAGGGTATCGTTTTCTCAAATCCACTGGACAGAAAGGACAGAACCCGATGGATCAATTCACGTCACCGCAGATTGGTCTGGCCCTTCGCCGCCTTCGCAAGAAGCATAATCTGACGCAGAAGGATTTGGCGAACGGAATTTGCAGCCAGGCGGAAATCAGTAAAATTGAAAGTGGGACACATTCTCCGACGGTTGATTTGCTTTTTGCATTATCAAAAAAGTTACAAGTACCGTTTTCTTCTTTTTTTGATCATGCTAATTATAGAGATTCATTTTTTCATCTTGATGAAGAATTATTAATTAAATTTAGAAATCGAGAATTTGAAACTGTTTATGAAGAAACTAAATTAAGGTTAAAACAGTATCATGATGAAGAAATTTCACTTCTGTTAAATTTTTATAACAGTATTTCTGCTCATCGATTAAAAAAAACGGATTATAGAACTTGTATTGTCGTTTTAAGACAACTTTCTGAAAAATATTCTTCCACTTTTTATTCACCTAGTATGATAATTCGAATTAAGTCTGCTATTGCAAATCTATACTCTGAAAATAAAAGTTATACCCACAGCAGAAAGGTGTATGAAGAATTAATCGCTCTAGATTTTGAAAGTGAAGAATTATTGCTCGATCGAATCAGGATTCTTTACAACTTTTCTAAAACGCTTTTACACCTTCAAGATTCACTTACTGCTTTAGAGATTGTTGAAGAAGCTATTCAACAAAGCTTAAAGTTTAAAGATATGTCACTATTAGGACAACTTTATTATCAACAAGGATTTTGTTTAGAAAATTTGAATTATGACTACGAAACAATCAAACAATCTTATTTCAAAGCCAACGTATTTTTTGAGCTTTTAAACATGGAAGAGTATAAGCAAATTATTTTAAAGAATAAAGCTCACTTTTTAAGATAATCAAGCTTTAGTTTTACCGATAACAATGTATTCGTATGGCAAGTCATTCTTCGCCAACTGTTTCACTGAATATTCATAAGGTAAATCATTCTTCGCCAACTGCTTCACCGAATATTCATAGGGTAAATCATTTTTTGCTAACTGTTTTATTGAATACTCATAAGGTAAATCATTCTTTGCTAATTTGTTATTTGTTTCAGAATGAGTTATACCTGAAATCGGTAAACTAATAGTTATGAGTCCAACTAAAATTAAAAACTTCTTTTTTAAGTTCATAATGAATAACCTCCTAATTTTTTTGTCTAGCTCTGTAACAACATCATATAACCTTAGACCCCCCTCGGATATTCGAATACGAATATTTAGTGTATTTTGCACATTATTTACACTAACCGTATCTTTTGACTTGGGTCATACGTCCCGAAATGTGCATATTATTTACATTTTATCCATCATTGTGTCGATAAAGTGTATGAAAATAGATTTTTTAGAATATTCAATCACCCTCTACTTTATGATTGTGCTGCATACAAAAACCCGTTCCGTCTGCTGCACGCAAATGAAACGGGTTTAATTTATTTTGACGAACGGCGCAGTGCAATGA
Source organism: Exiguobacterium sp. s138 (assembly GCF_018618775.1). Taxonomy (NCBI): domain Bacteria; kingdom Bacillati; phylum Bacillota; class Bacilli; order Caryophanales; genus Exiguobacterium; species Exiguobacterium sp. s138. Next base: position 360,863 of record NZ_JACSMW010000003.1, read on the forward strand.
AATACCCTACTCCAAGTAAGACGACCAGCCCGAGCAAAATGCTGCTAACCGTCGTTCGGACAGATGATTCCGGGATCCAAAGACCGATTGCAAGATTGATTGCCGCAATCAGCAGGACCAGCCAGACGATGGTTTTAGGTCTCATTACTTCCTCCTTTACTTTGACGTTTCCTGATTTGTTTTTCTTCGTCAAAACCTTACAAGACTCCTCTTATTCAAAACTTACTGATATGATATGGTGACAGAAGACGATTTTTAAAAAGGGGACCTATGGATGAAAAAGCTAGCAATATTTTGTGGTTCTAAAGACGGAGCAACACCCATTTTCCGGCAAGCCGCAGCAACACTCGGGACGACGCTCGCAGCGCATCAAATCGGACTTGTCTATGGCGGTTCACGTGTCGGAACGATGGGTGCCGTCGCCGATGCTGTTCTCGCAGCCAACGGACAGGCAGTCGGCGTGCTGCCACATTTCCTGCAGGAAAAAGAGATCGCCCATCCGAACCTGACCGAACTTCACCTCGTCGAATCGATGCACGACCGGAAAGCGAAGATGGCCGAGCTTGCGGACGGCTTCATCATCTTGCCCGGTGGTCCGGGAACGATGGAAGAGTTTTTTGAAGTTTTTACGTGGGCACAGCTTGGTCTTCACGAAAAGCCGTGTGGCATCTTAAACATTGACGGCTACTATGACCCGCTCGTTGCCTTGTTTCAGCAGATGGAGACACAAGGTTTCCTGATTCCGGAACACGCGGCGATGCTGATTGTAGAATCGGATCCGGAACGGTTGCTCGAACGATTCCGGACGTATCATGCGCCGCATGTCAAGACATACATGAACACGAAACAAACATAACGTTCAGCACTCTTCTTTCAACAGGAGTGGCGGATTTTCATCCCGTCACTCCTATTGTTCATTCCTGCTCCCAACCCTCGACATAACGCCGAAGTAAGTTTCGGACATCTGCCTGAATCTCTGCGTCTTCAAGCGCAAACGCTAACGTCGTCTCGACATATCCCATCTTCTCCCCGACATCAAATCGTTTCCCTTTCAATTCATATCCGTAGACGTCTTCTTGTCCATTCAGCCGTTCGATTGCATCGGTCAGCTGAATCTCCCCGCCTGACCCCGCCTCCTGCGTCGCCAAGTATTCAAAAATCGCCGGCGTCAGGATATACCGTCCGATGATCGCCATATTCGACGGTGCCGTTCCCTGAACCGGTTTTTCGACAAACTGCCGGACCTGGTAACGGCGTCCCGTCTGGTTCAACGGATCAATGATCCCGTACCGGTGCGTATCTTCCTTCGGGACCTGCCGGACACCGACGACCGACGCATCGAGTTCTTCGTACTGATCCATCAATTGTTTCAGACCTGGTTCTTCCGAGACGATGATATCGTCCCCGAGCAGAACGGCAAACGGTTCGTCACCGATGAAATGCCGGGCACTCCAAATCGCATGTCCCAGTCCTTTCGGTTCCTTTTGACGGATATAATGTATCTCCGCCATCGTCGTCGAAGCATCGACCTCTTTCAACAGATCAAGTTTTCCTTTTTGCCGCAGGATATTCTCGAGTTCCGGTGCGTGGTCAAAATGATCTTCGATTGCCCGTTTGCTCCGCCCAGAGACGATGATGATCTGTTCGATTCCGGACGCCACCGCCTCTTCAACGATGTACTGGATGGTCGGTTTCGTTAAAATCGGCAACATTTCTTTTGGCATCGCTTTGGTCGCCGGTAAAAACCGGGTCCCGAGACCGGCTGCCGGGATAATGGCTTTTCTGACTTTCGACACGTCTATTCCTCCTCCGCACTGGATCGGTTATAGATAAACATTCTCTTTCTAATCTCTTGTTCCCTGTTTGAGTCAAAAAAAGACCAGAGACATGTGTCCCTGGTCTGTCACTCAGAATAATTTGGTTAAGGCTTCCGTGAATGTCGCGAATGACGGTGTCTCATCGATGACCATCAGACTGCCGGCCGCAAGTACGAGTAAGCTGATGCCTGACAAAATCCAGCCCGGATGTTTGACCGTGTCTTCCGCATCCGTGTTTTTCTTGCCCGGTTTTGCCTGGGCGCCTTGCTCCTTTAGACGATCCCGCCGGTACTGGTGCTGTTCTTCTTTCGTCAGCTTCTTGTATTCAGTCAGGAACTTCTTGTATTCCGGTACGACTTCCTTCGTCGTCCCGTCGAGTTTGACCTGTCCGTATTCGAGCCAGATGACCCGCTCACAGAAGCTTCGGATCTGGTTCAGCGAGTGACTGACGAAGATGATGGTCTTGCCTTCGTTCTTGAACTCGTTCATCTTGTCGATACACCGGTTGTAAAACGTCTGGTCACCGACCGACAAGGCTTCATCGACGATCAGGATATCGGCATCGACATTGACGGCGATCGCAAAGCCGAGTCGTGACTTCATCCCGCTTGAATATTTTTTAATCGGTTGATCGATGAAATCCCCGATGTCCGCGAAATCGATGATTCCCGGCATCCGGCGTTCGATTTCCGCATCGTCCATCCCGAGCATCAGACATTTCAGGTGAATGTTCTCACGACCGGTCAAGACGTTTTTCAATCCTTGGGACACGGCGATGATCGCCACTTCCCCGTTGATTTCGACGTCACCTTCGTTGGCGTAAATGATGCCGGAAATCAAGTTCGATAACGTCGATTTCCCGGAACCGTTGATTCCGACAAGACCAACGACTTCACCGGATCCGATTTCGAGTGAGACATCCCGGAGCGCCGTGAACGTCTTGACGTTTTTACTTTGATTCTTAAACAGTAACTTAAATTTTTCTTTTGTCGTCGTGACCATATCAAACCGTTTCGTGACATGGTCGAGTTTTATCATAGACATGGCGATTTCCTTCCTTAAACGAGCTCGGTGAATGATTTACGGAACTTAATGTGTAAAAACGTTCCGGCTGTGAACAAGAGCAATGTCACGCTCCAGAAATAAAGTCCCGTCGGCCATTCCTGCCAGAACCAGGCACCGCCGAGCAGGCTCGCACGATATCCTTCCACCAGGTAAAAGACCGGGTTCAGACGCAGCACACCGTGCAGGACGTCCGGGAACCGTTCGATGTTCCACAGAATCGGTGTCAGATAAAACAGCATCCGCATCATCGATTGCAGGAATAATTGAATGTCTTTGACGAGCGTAATCAGTGTTGAGAAACAAAGGGAGAACGCGTAGACGAAAATGTACGTCGCCACCATATAATACGGGAGTTGAAGCAACTTCCAGGTGATCGGAATACCGTTCAGGATGATGACGATGAAGACAATCAGGAGCATCGCGAAGTGCTGATACATCCGGGACAAGATGACGTACGAAGGAATCGCACTCATCGGGAATCGCATTTTCGTCACCATCGCCAGGCGGCTGTTGATCGAGTTCGATCCACGCAACAAGGCATCATTGATGAAGAACCAGACGACGATCCCACACAGGAGCCAGACGATGAACGGCGTATCGCCTTCGACGTTTCTGTTCCCTTTCAGACCGACACCAAAGACGAACCAATAAATAAAGATCTGTAAACCGGGATTGAGCAGCTCCCATAAAAGTCCAAGTCGTTGCTCCGCGTGCGCCGATTTAATCTCATACCGGGCGAGACGGCGAATCAGCGGAAAATTCTCCACTTGTTCGCGGATGATACTTTTCATTTCTTTCCACATAATTAATTTCCTTCCGATCTGTAAAGGTACATGTATTTTAGTTCCGTTGCATCCACATCAAAATAAAAAAACGGACTCCGTTCGCGATTATTCAAACGAACGACCGACCGCGGACAGGCAGCTCGCCTGCACGTTTGTCCATTCCTCCTTCCCTTTTCAAACACGCTTTTCCTATTAAAAAGGCAGGCACCGGGTGCCATACACTTAATCAATTCTAGCCATCGTTAAAATTCATGTCAATGTATTGGACAAACCGACACCAAACTGTAGCTTTCTGACCGCTAAAAAAACCAGTCGGCAGCGGTATGAAGGACGTCGCTGTTGACTGGTTGCGAATGGGACAGAAGTGGAAATTCAATTGTCGTCGGCGGGGATGACAATCCCCAAATCAATAAAATGCTCATCACACATAAAATGACCAGCACCATCGTGCCTTGAATCGTCTCTTTCATCTTCTCGTTGCTCTCCTCCCGCATTTTCCTCGTTTCTCCATCATACAGAATTCATACACTGAACTCCACCAATAGATTATCAATTAATGGAAATGTTTGACGAATTGATGTATGTTTCCGTTTCTTTTTTCATTCAGACAGATTATAATGAAAGCGTTATCATTTTATGTGTTTAGGTCAAATTAACCAGAAAAACGGACTGAAACGGACGTCTCCTGCTAGTTGTCATGTCGTCCGACCTAAGAATTTACGAATTTTACAAAAGTTTTATCGCATCATCTGCTCGGAACAACTTATAGTAGAAGAAGAGGTCAACGATCGCATTTCGACCTTGTATTCATACACCCACTTTGAAGGAGGATTTTTACGTATGTATAAATCAAAACCGCTTTACGCGGCAGCCGTCGCTGTCGCCCTGACGACATCGGCAATCGTGCCGGTTGCACAGACTACTGTATCCGCAGCAACGCATGTCAAAGTCAAAACGGTCAAACTCAAGTCACTCGTCTTCACAAAAGGTGCCCCGGTCAAGTTACCTGCTACATACAAGGGCGAGAAAATCACGTGGAAAAGTTATGATCGTCATATCTTCAACCGTTATCAGACGGTCAAAGGAACGTATGGCAAGAAGAAATCACCGATCGAAGTTAAAATCCTCATTCAAAATTATGCCGTGAAGTTCGTCGAAAGTGTCAAGGAACAGACGATCTATGTCGGTGAAAAACCGGAACTCCCGAAAACACTCGCTGTCCTCTATGCGACAGGCCGTGTCTATGACAAACCGGTCCGCTGGTCGAAAGTCGATACGAGCGAAGCCGGCGTGAAATACGCTGTCGCAAGTTACACACGTCTCGGCAAAACGATTACCCTCAAAGCTAAAATCAATGTGCTTGATATCAATAAAGATGATTTCTCGATCGCTTTGATGCACACGAATGATACGCACGCAAACCTCGACAAAACACCAAAACGCGCAACCGTCATTAAAGAACTCCGCGCTTCCTATAAAGCAGACGGTACACCATCCCTATTACTTGATGCTGGAGATGTCTTCTCAGGTTCCCTTTACTTCAACAAGTTCAAAGGACAAGCCGATCTCGAGCTCATAAACTATATGAAATACGACATGATGACGTTCGGTAACCACGAGTTCGATCTTGGGGATGCGGACAACCATCTTGCATTACAGGAATTCGTCAAGAAAGCGAAATTCCCGTTCATTACAGCGAACGTCGATTTCAGCAAAAACGAATTACTCGGTGGTCTGCAATCGAAAACGATCACAGCCGGTCCTGAAAAAGGTAAAATCTATCAAGGAATCATCAAAGAATACAAAGGTCAAAAAATCGGTTTCTTCGGTTTGACGACGGAAGAAACAGCTGACATCTCGAGCCCGGGATCTGTTGCCTTCGCCAACTACATCGACAGCGCGAAAGCGGCCGTCAAGAAACTCCAGGACCGTGGTGTCAACAAAATCGTCGCGTTGACGCACATCGGTTTTGATGACAACCCGGCTGTCGACAACGATCAGTTGCTCGCACGTAACGTCGACGGAATTGACGTCATCGTCGGTGGTCACTCGCATACGAAACTCGAAACACCAGTCGTCGTGGACGATACGGTCGTACCGGGTAAAGCAGAACCAACGATCATCGCCCAAGCTTACCAATATGGCGATTTCCTCGGTAACCTAAACCTGACGTTCGATTACAAAGGGAAATTGACAGAGTATAAAGGATCATTGATCGATGTCTCGAAAGCAGCGGAAGATGCTACGGCTGCTTCGATCCTCAAACCATACGCTGATCAGATTACAGAACTTAAAAACGAAGAAGTCGGCGCAAACATCGTCAACGAGCTCGTCAATCCGCGTGGTGAAGTCAGTGTCCGGAACAGCGAAACGGCACTCGGTAACCTGATCACGGACGGTATGCTCCAAAAAGCGAAAGAATACAACAAAGATACCGTCATCGCCATGCAAAACGGTGGTGGTATCCGTGCTGCGATCAATGCCGGACCACTCACAGTCGGTGAAGTCTTAACGACACTTCCGTTCGGTAACACACTTGCGACAGTGAAATTGACAGGTCAGGAAATCAAAGACCTGCTTGAAATCAGTGTCGGTGTTGCTCCAATCGAAAACGGCGGATTCCTCCACGTTTCCGGTATGAAGTTCGAGTACAGCAGCAAACTCGCGAAAGGCGATCGTGTCACGAAAATGGAAGTTAAAAACGGCGACACGTTTGAGCCCCTCGATCTTACGAAAACGTATGTCATCGCGACCAATGCCTTTACAGCTAAGGGCGGCGATGGTCTTACACCGTTCGAAGTTGCGTACAAAGATGGCCGCGTGACGGATCTTGGTCTTTCGGACTGGGAAAACCTCCGCGACTTCACGAAATCACTCGGCGAAGTCAAGTATTCGATCGAAGGCCGGATCGTTGATACAAAAGCAGAAACAAAATAATTCCGCAAAAAAAGACCGGGCTTAACAGCCGGTCTTTTTTGCGTCTTCAGGAGGTGGATGAGATCCCCTCCTGTTTTTGTGTTCATAACGTCTGCGTCTGATTTTGTTTCAGTAAAACGATGATATCGTCGAGCTCATACTCCTGTGCCATCATCAGCGGCGTATAACCGTCGGCATTTTTGATGGTCGGATCCGCGCCCTGTTCAAGCAAAAGCTCGACCGTCTCTTTTCCTTCACCCTCTACGGCGTGATGGAGCGGTGTATATTTCTCATCGTCCTGCTGATTGATTTTTTCGCCTCGTTTTAAGTACAGCTCCACTAATTCCTTGTTGTTGCTGTAGACCGCGGTGATGAACGGTCGTTCGCCGAACTCATTGACGGCGTCGACATCACTTCCTGCAGCGAGCAATGCTTTAAAGACCGTCTCGAGCCCCTCACTTGACTTCCGGTACCCGAGATAATGCAAAGCTGTATCCCCGTCCGCATCGACTGCTTCCATGTCACTCTTTGGAATCAAGGCTTCGATTTCCTTGAGCGTCCCCTTTTGAATCGCCGCCATCAGCTTTGATTCTCCAAGATCTTCTTTTGCCGTCGTCTGCTGCTCAACGGAAGATACACTGTCCGTTATCCACTGCGGCAACTTGAACTCTGTCGCGACGAAGACCAGACCGGCCAGTGCCAGACAGCTGAGACTGACAAGGACGGCACCGGCAATGCGGGTCGACTGGTTTCGTGGAGCGCCGAGTCCGGCAAACGTCAATCGGCGGGAAACCGATGACTGGTTTCGGAACAGTTCGCTGAGCGTTGCGGCAAATGACATCGATTCCCGTTTTTGATCGATGTAAACCGGAAGATTCAGTGTCTGCCAAGAGACAGGACCGACAACGGACCGGACAAGTGCCGGCACACGTTCCTCTTCCGGAAGACAAGCCAGCGCATGGCGATCTGCCGTTTCCTCGCATGCCCGTATGTAAGCACTTCTCAGGAACGGCACCCAGCTCCCGAGTAACAGCAGCATCTGTTTCTCTTCGTGATTTTGTTTTAGATGGACGAGTTCACGCAACAGTTCGAAGCGCGTTGTCGCATCGACCGGATAACCGGCCGGTAAGACGAGCATATATTTTTGAAACAAACCGATCGTCCGGGGACGTTGGATGGTCTTATGGTGCGTCACGATGACGTCCGGTACTTTCCAAAACCCTAATCGTTCCGCATCCTGTCGAAGCTGTTCATAGATGAGCGGCTGTTGCTGTTCACTCAGCAGAATCCCGTCCGTCCGAATCGTCATCACCCGGACGAGCTGCCACGTCCAGATGATGCCGAGCAGAACAAGAACGGCAATCAATAGGACAATCCCGATTATCCCGAGCGTAAACAACGCAACAATGAGTCCGCACACCGTTACTACGGTACTGATCAATAACATCGTAAAGAAAACATGCTCACGTTTTCCTGTTCGTAATTTGCCCGAATGGACTTCCTGTTTCATTTCTTCACTCATCGGTTCACCTCTTTTTTCTCACTGCTCTTATCATACCGATAATTCCATAAGAGTTCCAAGGCAATTCTTGTTAATGGATAAAAACATTCTTCCCGAATATATTTTAGCGATGGAAATGAATCTTTTTAAGGGATGTCTAAAGACCTACCCCTAATGTAACTTACACGTAGAAATATTATATTTTTCTGATTTTTGTCGTGTTATACCAACAATTTTTATAACATTTGAAATATTAGCGCTATCCTTCTTTTGAACCATATTTCTTTTTGTCACAGGTGAGACGAAAGTCATTTATTTAAATTGCATTCCACATTTTAATACCATATAATAACTAATAGAATGAAGAATATGGGAGTGAATTTCTTGGGATTTCTCGGAATGTTTAACAAAGAATATACCGTTCAGTACCACGTCCTTGAACAGGAAGAAGTCGTCGACACCGACCGCCTAATCATTAAAGCCGGTGACCACACCGCTGCACGTAAAAAAGCAGACACGATGCTCCGCAAACAATTTGGTCGGACACAATACAAAATCGAATGGGTCCAACGGTTTTAATCGTTGAAATACCCGATCGCCTCAAGCTTGCTGAGACGATCGGGTATTTTTGTGGTCAGCTCGATTGTTGGTATTCCGACTTGACGAGCCGGTCGGCTTTCAGGAAAAGGCGAAGAGCCGTATAGAGGACGATTCCGAAGACGGCACCACTTCCGTCGATGATGACGTCTCCGACGAGCGGTGTCCGTCCGCCGGTCAGTTGCTGATGAAATTCATCGAGGACGCCGACGGTCACCGCTGTCGTTGCGGCAAAAAAGGCGGCCGGAACAGGACGGTATCCGCGCAGACGTAGGACATGGACAACGCTGATCCCGAGAATGAAGAACAGACCGGCATGCATCCCTTTGCGGATGAAGAATTCGAGAAAAGCAGCTGGTCCAAGGGATGCGACGCTGATCGGCACCTCATAATGAAACGAGATGAACGAGAAATGATTGACCCATCCGAGTGGAAGATGATTCGTCAGAAACGGAATCAGTGATTGTTGCTGATACGTCATCGAACTGAATCCGAATAATAAAAGTAAAATGGCTCCTGTTGCAAGATAAGCTACGGGTATACGGCGCATGTTTCATCTCTCCTTCAATACTTGCCATCTTACCATGCCTTTTAAGACGGGACATACGGCAAAAGACGGAGGACACGACAAAAAAACATGCCTTGCTCCCGGTCGGAAGCAAGGCATATCCTCTTATGAAGCCATCGTTTTCGGTTCACGCACGAGGTGCTTGATTTCACCGAACGTCACGAATGTTTTATTTTTCGCATCGTACAATTTATAGCGAAGCGACTTCAGACTTGAGAACAATCCAATCGTCGTCGCTTTTTGAAGCGGTGGTGTCGCCGTATGCGCTTTTTCTAGGTTATAGTTCGGTACGCGTGGACTTAAGTGGTGGACGTGGTGGAAACCGATGTTCCCCGTCACCCACTGCAAGACTTTCGGCAATTCGTAATATGAGCTGCCTTCGATCGCAGCCTTGACGTAATCCCATTCGCTCTCATCCTCGAAATACGAGTCTTCAAACGTATGCTGGACGTAGAACAACCAAATCCCAAGGACGCCGGCTGTGAACATCGTCGTTCCCTGGATGATCAGGAACGCCTGCCATCCGACGAAGTAAATCAGGATGCCGTATAAGACGATCAGTGACGCATTGATGACATGTGTATTGATGCGTTCTTTCTTCCGGGCATCTTTTCGGTTAAAGCGGCTGACGACTAAAATCAACAGGAGTGGTCCAAGACCAAACATGACGAGCGGATTACGGTAGAGACGGTATTTCAGACGCGTCCATTTTGACGCCTCGATATATTCTTCAATGGTCATTACCCAAATGTCACCGACACCGCGTTTATCCAGGTTTCCGCTGGATGCGTGGTGAATCGAGTGTTCCCGTTTCCACTTTTCGTACGGGAACAGGGTCAGAATGCCTGTAATCGTTCCGACGATGGCGTTGGCCTTTTTGTTTTTGAAGAATGACCCGTGCGTACAGTCGTGGAAGATGATGAACATCCGGACGACAAAACCGGCTGCGACAATCGCAATCGGAACCGCGAGCCAAACGGAAATCTGTAAGGCCTGATAGGCCAGGAACCAGGCGACGAGAAACGGCAGGATCGTATTGATCATTTGCCGGACGCTTGATTTGACGTCTGCCTTCTCAAAAGGCGAAACGGTCTTGCGAAGCTGGGCGATTTTTTCTTTACTCATGTGTTGCTTCCTCCTCGAATTCGTACAGCGTTCACGACGCTACAATGAAATGAACTTGATATGAAACCTGTAAACGGCGTTCGTGACGGTGAATTCGTAACATCCACATGAAGATCGACCCGACCGATATAGTTAAACGCTTGAATATTTTTATTACCAGGTAATTATAGCACACAGAAAAAGAATACAGGATTAATTATCGTATAATTTTTAAAATTCGATTTCATAAACTAACTTAGTTTTTTCTAAAATATATCAATAAGAAGTGTAGGTAAGTTCAAAAAGGGTAAACTATTTATATACACAAAAACGATAAATGTCTCAATAAAGTGATTTATATGCTTATTTTTTAATTATAGTTAATTTTAAATTAACACTTTGTTATACTATATAATTGAGGTGAAACAAATGAATCCATCAACCATTACGTCTATTGAAGAAATTGTCTCCCGTAATCTTCAGGTATATCTTGAAACAATCGGTAAAACCCATAAGTGGGTCTACGAGCGGGCAGGTATGTCAAAGCCGACGTTTTATAATCTATTAAAAGGTAAAGGAGACATCAAAGGCGGTATCACCCGCTTAAATCGTGTTTTCCGAATTTCAGACCCCACTTATTTTTATCAACAGGACTTTAAAGTGCCGATGTCTATTCATGATTTACAAAATACAGCCACTTTAAAACAACAGGCAGCAGCAAATTATCATGCGTTTGGACCGTCCCCTGTTATGGACGAGACGTTTGAAACGTTGGAAGAAATCATCACCATGCTTGACGTTCTTCATTCGTTTGACGAGGTGGAAGCATGATCACACGAGACAATTTGCTCGACGTCATCGAGCAGAACAAAGAAATTTTAGACGTTGTTTCCAGTCGTGTAGACGATACGAAGGAACAAAGTCTCCTGTTTCGTTACAAACCCCTCGACAGCATTAAATACTACTTGATGCAGAAAACGAGTGTCATCCTGTTCCCTACTCCCGATACGCATTATGGCGGACTCCTCACTTATCGGAATCAGCGGTTTTACTTGCATATCAATACAGCGCAACCTAAGACGTATGAAAACTTCGTTTGGGTTCACGAATACTATCATTATAGATATGAGAAAGAACGGATCCAGGATAAGCAGACCGAAACTTTTTTTGAAGACTCGGTTTTAAATGCACAGGAACGCCATGCCAATCTGTTTGCTTCTGAACTGCTCGTTGATACAAGAGTCTTAAAAGAATCGTTCGCGCAAATCAGTAAGAGTTACCCGGATCGTCCCATCGAAGAGAAGGTCATTCATTTGATTGCCATATTCGAAGTTCCCTACAAAGTACTTGTCATCAAGTTACTGCAAGACGGGCTGATTTCGCCGTCTGCGGCACTCGATTTGATTGATTATGACTATCTTGACCATCTGCCGGATGATTTTGACACATCGATTTTCCATCCGAGCCTTGTCATCAAGCTGAATAATCTTAAGACGTTACTATCCAGTCCTCGGATGCAGGAACGTTTGACCGGTAATGAATACGAACGTTTTACCGACCAGTACAAGACAGTGCTTGCACGTTTGAAGGAAAAACGGGCATCAAATGTCTGACACTTTGAATTCTCCGATGTATGATGCCATCCGCCCATACGTTAAATTGAATTTTGTCATCGAGGACGGGCAGACCATCTATCTTTTGGATAACATGCTCTTGACACAGTTATCGAAAGCAGCACGCGAGGCTCCTGATTATTTTACTTTTTTTATAAATCACTTTCGTCAGCATAATGCCGTTTTATTGATTCCGGACATTATTTTTGAAGAAAGCTCCGGGAATCGCGGTATGACTCCGGAACGGTATACTACTTTATATCAGCCGTTCTTTCAAATCATGTCGGAACACATTGATTTATTTTGTATCACCTTTCGTGAATGCTTTGATTTTGTCCACCGCGGAGCAGTGACGCGTCATCAAGCCTTCGCACAATTTCGTCTTTTGGCTCGTGAAATCGTTCGCACGCATACAGACCTTTCACAACAAATACAGCAATCGACCACGATAGAAGCGATGGAGTCGGCAATTCGCTCCGTCCCGCAAGACTGCGGTGAACGGATCCTTCATCTTTTGGTCTGTTCGTTACTCGTCGACGGTGCCGAAACTGTAACCCTGTTAAGCAATGAAGGACCGGGCGTCTACTACACGCGTCTGACGATGGCAAACAACGAAACCTTACGAAGAGCCCTCTTCATGGAAGACCAGCACGTTTTTCGTTCCGTTTACCGTCTTCAGTCACTTGATCAATTGCTTGATTCGATTGTAAAAAATCAATCTGTCACGGATCCTGTTTCTTTCATCGAATGCATGCGAGCCGGACAGCACAAACATCGTAAAGTTCACTATCGAACCGGAGAAGATGTCAGTGACAGACACCAACTGGACAATCCGGAGTTTTTGCAGATTATCCTAGATCCGCAAGGGCGAATTACTTTCTGATTACATCAGTCTGCCTTTAAAAATAAGAATAGCCCCTTCAAGAGATGTCAGAAATCATCTTGAAGAGGCTTTTTGTATCTTTCTCATTTTTTTATCTGTTTCAACGGTTTCACCGCCGGTCCTTCCAAGACATTTCCCAGGTAATCAAAGCGCGAACCGTGACACGGACAATCCCACGACCGTTCGCCATTATTCCATTTGACGTCACATCCCATATGCGTACAGGTCGTCTTGACGAGATGCAACTCACCGGATTCATCACGGTACCCGCCGACTGTCTTTCCAGCATGACGGACGAGTCCACCTTCATCAAGCTCAAGATCGTCTGCTGCTCGACCGGCACGACTGACCTTTCCTTTCAGCAGTTCAATTGCGACATCCGCATTATTTTTCGCGAACTGTTTCGCATCCTGTTTATTGAGCTTCGACCGGTTCGGATCAAACAGTCCCCGGAACCGGTTCGGCGTGCCGGTCAATAAATCAGATAAAAGCAACCCTGCTGCAATCCCATTCGTCATTCCCCATTTAGCGAATCCGGTCGCGACCAGGATGTTTGGATCATCACTCGTCATCTGACCGATGTACGGCACTTTATCCAGTGAAATCAAGTCCTGGGCCGACCAGAATTGCTCGATTTGGGCGACATCAAATTCACTTTCTGCAAAATGAGCCAATGCTTGATAGTTGGTTTTCGTATCCGTCTGATGTCCCGACAGATGATTTTCTCCACCAAACAGTCCAAGTCGTTTCCCGTCCGCCGTATGCACGTGACGGAGCGACCGGCTCGGTTTGTCGGCACTCATGAACATGCCGTCCGGGAAATCGTCTCTGACTAGTCCCGACACGATATACGAGCGGTGGACCTCCAGTTTCGAGAAGTAGAGTCCTTTAAAATCATTGAACGGGAAGTGAGTTGCGACAATGACCTTTTTCGCTTCAATCTGATGACCCGATTCGAGCAGGACCGTCGGTGTTCGTTTCGATTCGACAGACGTCGCCCGCGTCTGTTCGTACAGCTGCCCGCCTTGTTGCGTGAAGTACTGCGCGAGACCCAGTAAGTATTTGACGGGATGGAACTGGGCTTGCTGACGGATAACGAGTGCCTGTTCAACAGGATACGGTAACTTAGCTTTAACCTCGTCCGTCGCGTCCCCTCCATTAATACCAAGTCGTTTGTAGGCATCTGCTTCTTTGATCAGTTGCTTGTGTTTCGGTCCACTCGACGCCACGTACAGATACGCATCCTGTTCTTCAAGCTCACATTCAATCGCAAGACGCGTCGTCTGATCCCGCAGGAAACGAATCGCTTCTTCATTCGCTTCATAATAGAGTTTCGCTTTCTCTTCGCCAAATGTCTGAATCAGTTCGTCGTAAATCAAACCGTGTTGCGATGAGACTTTTGCTGTCGTATAGCCGGTCGTTCCGCTTGCAATCCGGTCCGCCTCAATTACGGTCACGCTGTATCCTTGTTCCACCAGTTGAACGGCCGTGACGAGCCCGGCAATCCCGGCCCCGATGACGACAACCTCACTTTCACGATTCGTCTCGAGTTTCGGATAAGTCGAAGGTTCAATCGAAGTACGCCAATATGATGTTGGAAATCCGTCCAGTTGCTTCATTGTCCCGCCTCCGTAAATGTCAGTTTGAGTTAACCTTTCTAACAGTTAAAGCTACCCTTGTTTATAAAAAAACATACATGAAGTGTATAATTTAAATAGTAAACAACTCTATATTTTCTTTTGTCTTCCCATCATCCGTGTCTCTGTTTCTTTTGAAACAAGACAAAAAGCATTGAATCGGGTCTAGTGACGGTTCCCGACCAATGCTTTTTGTTCTGTTGTTTAGTTGACAGTCAGTCTCTTCTCCTGACTCTTGTTTCCTGCCTGATCTTGAATGACAATTTTTAAAGCCGTTCCACGCTTTTGCTTCTTAATCTGAATTCGGAATGATCCTTTCGAATCAGCGAAACCCTCACCAATTTTTTTAGAGTTGCTGTAAATGATCACTTGAGCATGACGCTCTGTTTTTCCACTTACCGCTCCACTCGTACTGGTCACCTTGTTGACTGTTGGCATCTTCGGAGCTGTTCGGTCCAAAACCGTAAGTTTTTTATCGTTGCTTCGGTTACCAGATTGATCAATGGCGTAGACGATAATTTGAGTTCCTGCTTTCAGTTTAGACACATTAAAGTAAAACAAACCTTGTTCAGCTTTTGATACTCCGCTTAATTTCCCGTTTATTTTCAGGTAAACTCTTGCATCTGTTTCTGCTTTCCCTTTAATAAGGGTCGATTGGTCCGATACAGCCGTTACGCTCGGAACAGCAGGAGGCGTTTTGTCCAACACTTTTATTTTGGCCGAACGACTGATGTTTCCGGCTTTATCAGTGGCATATACAAATAACTCTGCATTCGCCTTTTGTTTCTTAATTTTTACGCTGAATGCACCATTTTTCCCCGTTAAGCCTTCACCGATTACTTTTTTACCGGATTTGATGGTAATTCTCGAATTTACTTCTGAAATCCCGCTTACCGTCGCAGAGAGGTCCGTCACTTTATTTACTCGTGGTGCTGAAGGAGCAGTCGTATCTTTCACAACTATTTCAGTCGGTTCACTCATGTTTCCATCGTTGTCCACGACGACAACATTGAGTTTTGTTCCGCCTTTTTGGGGTGAAATATAGATTTCATAACTTCTGTCTGAATTCACGCGTGATCCGCTGATATACTTTGTTCCCTCTCTCACCATCACCTCGCAATATGCTTCAGCTTTTCCGGTAATTACCGTCGACTTATCTGTTACTTCAAACACCCAGGCTGGTCCCGGTGGAATAATATCCTTTACAAATACATCCGTATCTAGACTCCGGTTCCCGGCAGCATCTTGTGCTGCGACTGTCACTCGTGTCCTTGCCACTTGATTGTTGATGCCAACTTCATAAAATCCTTCTCCGTCGGCTTGAATGAGAGCCACTATACTTGATCGTATCATCACCAAAATCGTTGCATACGGCTCTGTTCTTCCGCTTACTGTTCTCGAGCTCTCGTTCAGCTCATTGACTTGCGGCGGCGGTGGCGGTGTGCCGTCTTCGACGATGATTTCTGACGGTTCACTGCTGTTTCCGGCAAGATCTGTTGCAGTGACGGACAGTTTCATCCCCAGTTTTTGTGAAGGAATAGAGACTGAGAACTCTCCGTTTTCATCCGCTGTCGTTGTTCCAATCGTTTCCGTCCCTACTTTCACCGTAATGATTACGGACGGTTCTGTTACTCCGCTTACTGACGTTTCATTTTCTTTTAAAGAATAGACATAGAGGATTTCAGGGGCGGTAGTATCCTTCACTGTCATTCCTGCTTCCAAACGAGCGTTTGAACTGTCACTGTCAAGGACGGAACCGGCTTGTACGGTATCATAATTTAACTCGCCCACCGCATACAGCGTACTGACGACTATCATGGAATGGATTAATTTTTTCATAGACTATGTTTCTCCTCTTGTAATTAGTAAATTTCTTCTATTTTTAACTTTCCTATCTCTCATTTTATTAAAAATGGATTTTATTTACTATATTTTTCTGACTTCATTTTTTTCTTACAGATTGTTTTGATTTCCCACCGGTAATTTGTACTTTATGTTTCACTGCTGTACATTTTTTGACCGTCCTATCTTTAATATCGGTCGATTCCATACTCAATAAAAAAGCGGCTCGGATTTGTTTATCCAAACCATCTTTCCATTCTTAAAGTATTTCATTGTCTCTCGTACGATCTTTTACGCTGTATGTCAGGTAACATCCCGGTTCTTCCTCATTTTACATAGATATTAATCCGGTAGTTTCGATTATCCTTTCACTTGACGGAGATTGTACTGAAGCAGTATATACATCCTTTTTCCTTCCACATCGAATTAAAATCCTTTAATAATTCGTTTATTAAAGAGTCACCCTATAAAAAATATTTAACGTCAGCTGATTTCTAGAAAATCATTTACTATTTCAACAAAAAACTTGCAGAAAGAAGCCGATCACTTTTATAAAATTAACATATATTTCTAAAAAAACTACTTTTACATTATGATGGGGTGTTCCAGTGAATACAATAGAGACATACGGTCTTGTTCAAAATTTAAAGACGACTCAATCAGTCAATACGTCCGAAAAATTTCCTGTACGGGATCTTTTAAATCAATACCAGGAAGTGATTATCAAAAGTTTAATCACTTCCTTCGGACTGGATCTTCTGTTCGTAAAAGATCGTCACGGCGGAGATGTAGATACGATTCATAATGTCAGGGCGATGCAAAATGGGGATTCTCGATTTGATGGATACGCCAACGAAAACAATCAACGTGATTATGACGCGCAACGCGGGTACGATAAATCCACCTCTGCCAAGTATCACAGTCATAAAAACTACATCAACCGCAACAGAGAAGGAGCTGTTCAGAAAGACCAAGGCATCTTAGATGATGCTTACACCGGAAAAAGATTTGAACGCAATGAAAAAATTGATTTGGACCATGTGGTTTCCGCAAAAGAAATCCAAGGAGATGCGGGCCGTATTTTAGCCGGTTCAGACGGTGTTGATCTCGCCAACCAGTCCACCAATCTGAAGCATACGAATCGTTCCGTCAATCGTTCAAAAGGAGCCAAAACCGCAAAACAATTCAATGATTCATTGGATCAAACGAGACCTGACAGACAAAAACGCATTCAGGAGCTTTCCAACAAGTCGGTACTTGACGACCGTGAGAAAAAAGAATTGAACAAACTCACTCAACTGGAGTCGGTTGATGCCAAAAAAATGGAGAACGCCGAAAAAACAGCACGTGATCACTATGATAAACAATTGGAACGTAACTATTACACGAGTACCAAATTTTTAAATGACACCATCAAGTCCAGTTGCAAACTCGGTTTCAAAATGGGGTTAAGACAGGCACTCGGCGTGATTTTGACAGAGGTCGTATTAGTAGTAAAAGCAGAACTGCCTGCTCTAGTAAAAAGCATGAAAACATCGTTTGATTTGAAGTTGTTCTTCAATGAAACGGCAGCCATCATGAAGCGCGCATTCAAACGAGTCTGTCAAAAATACAAAGATATCATTCGAGGGTTCAAGGACGGTGTATTAGCCGGAATTTTATCATCATTAGTAACAACCTTAATCAACATATTCGTCACATCTGCAAAAAATATCGTAAAGATCATCAGGGAAAGTTTATCGACTGTCGTAGAAGCTCTAAAAGTCCTGATTCTTAATCCTGAAAACTTACCTCCCGGAGAAGTCATGAAGTCTGTCGCTGTTCTTATTTCTACCGGTGCTTCCGTCATCTTAGGAACCGTTGTGATGGAAGCCATGAGAAAAATCCCGGCGCTTAATATTCCGGTTGTCGGAGAAGTATTGACAACATTCGTGGGCGCAAGTGTCACAGGTTTGATGAGTATCAGTTTGATTTACTATATCGAGAATTCAAAAAACGTAAAAAAAATTATGGATTGGCTGAATCAAGCAAAGTCTTCCCTCGATTCTAAAATCGATGACTTTAAAAAAATAAATGAAGATTTGCTTCTTTATGTCACAACACTTGAAAAAATCGATCTAGATCAATTTTCAAAACAAGTTGAGATGACTCAGGAAATTGCACATCAAATGAATGCTGCGGATTCAGACATAGAAATCAACCGCATTCTTTCAGAAATTGTTGAAAAATATAAGATTCATTTGTCTTATGACGGGACGATCGACGGATTAACGGATTTTATGAACAATCCGACCAGCACGTTACAATTTAAATTATGATTCTTTTCACGGCTTTCCTTTGATTGCCTTGTAAATATGAATGACAGCATCACGCCGTTCCGTCACAATCTGAGCAGATGAACACTAAAAAAAGGAGATGCGTTTAACATGCCACTTCCATTTATCGTTGGCGGAATCGCAGTAGCAGCAGGTATTGGTTCAAGAAAAAAAATGAAACAAGCCCGACATATCGTTGAAGAGGCTGAAAAAACGTACAACCGATCTAAACATTCACTTTCATCCACCGAAGAAGAAACATCAGAACAATTGGCTACACTGGAAAAACTCGAGGTTAAAATCTTTAAAAGTTTTCAGCGTTTTTCGCATGCCTTCGAACAAATTAAAGGTCTGCCGGAATTTGAACAGAAAGCAAAAGATCCTTTCACCCTGCCTGAATACTCTTTTAATGACTTTAAAAAATTCGAAACATTTCAAACTGACATGCATAAAAAATTTCTTACCATGACGATGATTCCTTTTATAGGAGGACCTTTAGCATTCGGATCCGTGCTTAAAGAATTAAAAGACAATTCCAATTTAGACAAAGCACTTAGAGTGCAATATGAAGTTGATCAAATTGTTGCTTCCATCGACAAGTCCGTTAAATTTTTAATACGACTTGAAATACTTGCTCATAAAATGGAGTTGCATCTCTATATGATTCATAAAATTTACCGTAAGCAAGTGTACAAACTGGAAACTTTGGTAGCTCACAACACGGATTTTAATTCGTACACTCATGAAGAACGGTTACTCGTTGATACGAATATCAAGCTGGTGGCCGTCCTTCATAGATTAATCAATCAAGATTTAACCCGGCAGGAAAAAGATTCGGAAGATTTGCCGGTTTTACTAGATGATCCGGCAAATGAATTGATGTCACAATCACAAGAGGCTGTAATGGCATTAAACATTGTGAATTAACTTCGTCTAATACCTCTCTTCACCTGTAAAGAGTTGCAAAAAAGCAACTTTTTTACAGGTAAAGGGCTTTTCTGTTTCTTTGTCCATCCTTATTTTTATGAATATTCCATTTTTTAATCAAAAAATGGAATAAAAGTGTTTTTATTTTATTTTTAACCATTTATGATTATTCTTATAAAGTTCTTTTACGTTTCTTATTTTTTCAAGCGAGGTGTTTCTTATTATTCATTCATCTGTTGTATCCCCCACTTCCATTCATATGGAATTAACTACAAAAGCCATTGATGATCTAATGGCTGTTTTAAGCATGTCTTCCATTTACGGATCTCCACGTTCCCTTGCCCTGGACTTCTTCCGTCTGCAACGTCAGTATTCGATGCAGCTCGAAAAAGATTATGATTCTAGAGGCGAGACCACCGTTAACTTTTATTTTGAATTAGAGGCCAACCCTACGTTTCGTCTCGTCTTTCCGAAAAAGACATTGCGGCTGAAAACGGTCATTAAACCGGACTGCTTTTTGCTTATCGCCATTCAAGAAGTCGACCGCTCGTTTGCCCAACCAAACAGTCGTCGTCTGCCAATGGAACTTCAGCTTCTGTTTTATCAAAATCGTACCAAACAGTTGCCTATCAAGGAGGACATCTTCGTCCAGATTCAAAAACTTCCTGTTGCTCGTGAACAATCCAAGATTGTACAACAACGCCTGAAAAGCTGGGAAATTTATTTAGATTTATTAAATAAGAACGCTCTGGATAATGAACTGACGTTAGATTATATAACGGCTCAGCCTTCGAAAAACTTCCGGGAGCTTCACGTGACTGTGCAGTACTTAAAAGAGTATATCGAGCAACGCCGAATCGTACGGTTTAACGCTACGTTACTGTCTGTAACGGAGACTGGCCAAACAGAAGAAGAAAAAGTCGGGACCATCAAGCGGGCAGTTCCTTCAAAAAATCTGCTCGTCATTGAGCTTGAGGACGATTATGTTGAACTCCTCCGCATGAACAAATGGGCGGTCCCTGTCATAGGACAAATCAAACTAAACAATTTCGGAGACTTGGCGCAAGCCCGTAATCTTCGAAAAGGATTCCATGACCTTCGAAGAGGGAATGTACAAAATCCGAATCTAGAGTATCTGATTTTCGATGAAGAACCGATTACCCCCTCTTCTTTACATACCAAAGAAGTTGTATTTAAGGATACATTGCGTGACAACCTGAACCCTTTTCAACAAGATGCTGTACTCGGTGCGCTCAAAGCACAAGATCTGTTTTTAATTCAAGGTCCGCCCGGTACCGGAAAAACAACGGTCATTGCAGAAATCTGCTATCAAAATGCCGCCCGCGGGCTACGAACGCTCGTGGCTTCGCAATCCAACCTGGCTGTTGATAATGCACTCAGCAAACTCCTTCAACATCCGTCCATCCGGATTCTCCGCAAAGGACGCACGAATAGCATCGAGGAAGAAGGAAAAAAATACATCGAGGAAAATATTGCCCGGACCTGGAAAAATCAAACGTATCAATTAGTCGAAAACGATTTGATTCTGTTTAAAGAAGAAGCTCAACTGCAAACCAATAAGATAGAAGCCTTAGAACGAGACGTCAAACAAAAGGAAGCGTTGCTTGCAAAAATTGATGAATTGGCGTTGATGAAAAAAGAAGAAGCTCCATTAAAAAAGGACTTAGCCGCAACCGTTGAAAGATTGGAGACCGAGCAAGGCACCTTCCATCTTCTTTCGGAGAAAGTACAAGTGACGGAACATCAGTTGCTTCAATTAGTTGAACAGCGAGAAGCGACGCGCGATCAATTGCATCAATTGAATGATGAAAAAAAGCGACAGGTGCAATTGGCGGAGTACGACCGGATCGAACGGTCGTTGGCTGAGGATATGGATCGACTGAAGCGTGTCAGAGACTCAAAAGCACGCATCGAAAAGCTGGCGAAACAATTGGATGATGCCTCACATGAACTTAAGGAAATCCAAAAACAACAGGCAATTCTGCAGTCTCTGGATCCCTCCATGTCTTTAAATCGGTTGACAGAATTCATGGACGAATCCACGATTTCGATTCCAAGTTCATTGTATGAGACCGAACGTAAAATAAGAGAGTTGCGCATCCTGCTGAATGAAGAAAGTTTTCCGACCAATCAAATCGACGAGTGGATTTCAACCATTCGGATGTTCCAAGAACGTCTTCTTCCGGCCCTTCAACCTTTCGAAGTGTATCCGGATCGTTCTTTTGATCTGATTGAGCCGGCTACTGACAAATGGAACCGGCAACAATATGAAGTCTTTTTAAGAAGAATCCGTTTTCACCTGATTGATTGGAAAGCTCCGAATTGGTTGGAACAGGTTCAATATAAACTGACTAAAAAATATCCTGCATCCATCCAGCAGTCCATTACTTATTATCATGAACTCAGCAGTCACCTGAAGGCCTTGAACCGGATGGTAAAATCGCAACAAAAGAAAAGCGAACAACAGCAACACTACCAATTGATGTGCACCGAGCAGGAACAGAATGTTCGCGCGATGATTGATACTGTAATCCGGTTCAAAAACCAGGATGCCACTTCTGCTGAAAAAAAGGTTCTTTTCGCACAAGAAGCTTTATCGAACCTTAAAGCCTCTCATGAAAAAGATTCACTTTTAGTTCTGGCCAACTCAAACATCGAGGACTTGCAAAGAAAATCACTTCAAAATGACAAGAATAAGCAACTGTTGCTCGATGTTGCCCATACGAAAGAGCGTTGTCAGAAAGAACTGATCACTCTTGAACAAAAAATCATCTCAGCTGAAAACGAAAAATCGGTGCTTTTGGCAAAAATGAACGAAGTGAACAGTAAGATAAAAAATTTAAAAGAACAGCATGCGTCGTCTCTTCAAACGCATAAGACGAAACTCGCCGAAATTAAATCCGCGGCAACAATGATCGGGAGGGTTACGGCTGCAACGCTTCGTCAACGCATTATAGAAATAACTGAGCAAATTGCTGCGTTAAGCGAATCCATTAATGATCGGGAAGAGTTTATCAGAATGAAAGAAGTCTGGAAAGGCCTTCTGGAGACAGCTGAAAATGAGGATTTAGAAGAAATCCGTCAGCTCTACATTCGTCATGCCAACGTCATTGGGACGACCTGTCTGCAGTCAGCACGACGTGACTTCATCGACGACTATCCTGATTTCGATGTCGTCATTATTGATGAAGTCTCAAAAGCAACACCGCCGGAACTTTTAATTCCCATGCTCAAAGGAAAAAAAATCATTTTGGTCGGAGATCACCGGCAGTTGCCTCCGCTGATCGGTGAAGAAACCATCGAAGAAGCAGTCGCCGCTCTCCCCCTTTCCCAACAGGAAGAGGCAAAAGAAACGTTGCAAGAGTCTTTATTTGAACGACTGTTTGAAACGCTGCCGTCCGAGAATAAACAAACACTCCGCATCCAGTACCGGATGCATGAGTCCATCATGCAGACGATTACACCTTTTTATAAAAAAGATGACGTCCCGGGGGCATCCGGTCTGACGTGTGGCTTGCAAAATTCCGATGAAGAACGCGATCACTTGCTGGACGGCCGGTATGTTCAGCGCGGTCAACATTTAATGTGGTTTGATTTACCAAATGAAAAAGAGTTTTTCGAACAAAGGGAAGCCGGTAATAACAGTATTTTCAATCTGGAAGAATTGAAAATCGTCAAAGGATTGATTCTGGATATCGAACAGGCCGTCATAAAAGCAAAAGATGAAGGCCTGATGGACAAGCATGTCAAAAAAGAAGTCGGTATCATCAGCTTTTACGGAGAACAAATCCGTCGTTTGAAAGCACTCGTCGATGACGAAATCGAAACATCACACTTAAAATTCCGAATCGGAACAGTCGACCGGTTCCAAGGAATGGAAAGCGATATCATTATCGCTAGTTTCGTCCGGAACAATCGCCAGGGGACAATCGGTTTCTTAAAAGACTATCGCCGGCTCAACGTCGCGCTTTCACGGGCTAAAGAGTTATTGCTCATTACAGGGAATTCTGCAACCCTCATGAAACAATCTAAGCATGCGGCGATGTTCAAGGAACTGATGCGCACCGTTCAGCAGCAAAATGGACTGCGTGATCACCTCGGACGATTTCTAGGATAAATGACAGGAGAAAGAAGTGAAGCGAAATGTTATGGACGTTAGAAACAGAACAAACGGAAGATGAATTGCAACAGACAACCATCCAGAATCTTCTTGAAAAAAAACCGCACTGGCGGTTATTACAGGTAACAGAATGGCAGTTGCCCATCATTACTTATGAAACGAAAGTCACTTCCGCTACCAAAACCCGTCTCGATGTCCTAAAAAAAATGATTATGAAACTCGTCCAACGATGGGAAAACATGACTACGTTTAATCTTGTTGAGTTTTTGCATGTCGATGAGGTCTTTATTCAGGACGTCGTACGTCAAATGTTGAACGTTCATGTACTGGAAGAAGCGCACGACGGGAGCTTGTCTTTAACATCGTTAGGGGAAAAACAACTGGCTGCAGGAACCGTACTCAGTTCTCCTAGAACGGAACACTTTTCTTTTCATCATAATGCACTTCAAGGAGAAGTTTTACCGGATGACACAGGTAATCGCTGGATTAAGGATGACTGGTCGCTCCCCGGTTACCGCTATCAATCAACTGAATTGTCTCTCGAGAATCTAGTACTGGACAGCACAGGGTTACGAGAATTCTTAAACGAGACGAAACAAGTATTTGAAGTGGGTGGAAAAGAAAAAATCATTTCTTCCATCGAGCCGCTGACTCCAAAAGAACGACAGTACGCAAAGGTCTTGGAATGTCACCTGTATGATGTGTTGACGGATCAAGTCTTCTGTCAGGTGTGGAACGGGGCTATCAGCAAATGGGATGAAGACCTCCAAACTGAAATCACACAGCACGAAGAGGACAGTTGGCGGGATAACTATGAAATCGAGCTGGCTCCTCATTTAACGAAACGCTATCAACAATTAAAGCAAGACTTCGCATTGCTCGAAAAACAGACAACGTCAAATAAAAAGCAGACGAAACTGTCCGTTCTGCGCGGGATCGACATCCGTAACAGTTTCCTCAACTCGTTTAAGGAAACCAAACGGAAGATGTTAATGGTATCTCCGTGGATTTCCGAAAACGTCGTCGACGGACAGATGTTTTCCGTCCTCCGCCAATTTGCGGAAGCCGGAAATACGTTATATATTGCCTGGGGAATCGCCAAACGCCGGGAATGGGAAGACCGGGCTCCGGATCAAGATTTACTTGATCAATTGCAAGCCATCACCCATCCGGACGGTACGCCGGCCGTGTTCGTCCGCTGGTTCGGTAATCAGCACAACAAGGAAATCGTCATCGACCAGACGACGTTGTTGCTCGGATCACTTAACTGGTTATCCTATCGGGGAGACTATAATCTGCGTAATGAATCCGTCATCGTGACACCGGATCCGGTCGTCATCAAGGAAACGACCGAGCATATCGAAGAGAAGTTCCTGACGGCTCTTGAACAGGATTTACAACAACTGTTACTCTCCAATCAATCGCACAATACACCATCCGGATTCGACCGGACTGCCGTGTTACAATGGCTCAAAGAAATCGCCCTTCTTGACAGCTTCTTTGAAAAACGCAAGCACTTAATCAGCGTACTGCAAGATGCCCTCCGCGAGGAGGAAAACGAACAGTTGCTGTATGACATGCATGTATTCTTGATGACTTACGAACTGGAAGAATTCGGAGCCATTGAGTACTTGACAGCGCTACTGGCAGAAGAAGATAAAACACGGGCTGTCACTTATTACAGACAAGCCTTGAAATCGCTCCCGCTCAGTCATTTGTGGCATACGCACGAAGCACTCGCTGATCATACGGAATGGTTTGATTCATTTGAAGAGATCCGCAAGCAGGCACAGTCTAAAAAACCGGCTGCCACTCCTGTCAAAAAATCATCGAAAAAGCCGGCGAAGACACCAAAAGCCAAACGTACAAAACAGGTAAAATAACCTTCCCCATCGTAAGACGTTCTCTATCGAAACGAAAACAGGCCAATTTGATCCGCGTGGATCGGATTGGCCTGTTTGTTTATGTTGATCTTATTTCATCTGATTCAACAGTTGATATTTCTTTTTCACTTCGTTTGGTACAGCGGTAAACGTCACGTCTTTCACTTTGACCAATCGATTGTCGGATAACGTAAAGAAGGTTTTGCCTTTTTTAATGACTTTATACTCTTTGTTTTTGTTTACAGGTGTACCGGATTTGATGATTTTGCCGCCTTTTTCGCAATAAAACTGCGTTTTTGTCAGTTTCGTCTTCATCTTCCCGAGCATGGTAGGGGCATAGTAGAATTTCCCCCAGTACGGATGGGCGATGCTGCTGACGTTGTATGAAATCACTGGATTCAAATAACCGATTTCTTTAGACAGCTGAATCTTATAAGCATCTTTTGCTGCGACCACATAAGCTTTTGAAATTTCAGTCCACTTGTTGGAAACCGTCACTTTCCCGCTGCTGCTACCGTTTATTTTTACACTTACTTTAGTAGAATCTGTACTTTTTAATTTAACCTTTGTTGTAATATAGAGCTTTTCTTTAGTTGTTAGCGTATATGTGTCTTGATCAGTATTAGTATTTTCTTCGAGTAATGTTCCTTCATATCCTTTACCAAACGAATAATTGGCTCCATTAATCTCGGAGTAAGCGACTGGAGAATGCGTTATTTTAAAACGATAAGGTACCTCGTAATCTAGTTCTACATTCTCATGTTGGATACATAAGATATACGTTCCCTTTTTCAAATATTCAACAAATTGAGCACTCATTTTTCCATCGTTGGCTCCTTTTGTTCGAATTCCACTCCAAATGTTTTTCCCCGACGTATTCCATAGACTGAATTCAAGCTGATTGTCCGGCATAGTTGCGCTGTCTAATTGAACCCGTCCGTCTTTAGTAATCTCAAAACGATAAAAATCTCTGTCGAAACTCTCATCATCATACTCCACAAACTCACTGGCAAGATCATCTGCCATTAAGCTGGCCTGATAGATGTTATTCAATTCGATTAGATTGGCAGTAGACTTTGAGTTATTCACTTCCCCTTCATATAAGCCGTCATTGTCTAGCGAAAGTGTCAATTCATATTTATCACCAGGGTAAATATCACCAAAGTTTAATCTCATAAAATAAGTACCTTTTTTTAAATAAGCATGGATGCTGTTCGTATTGGACTCGGGATCCAATGAAACAAAGTCAGCGTGTACGGTTTCGTTTTTATCGATGATGGAAATATCCACATCCGAAAAGTCATCAACAGGCATCTCGTCTAGTTTGATTGTCACTTTTCCTGCATTAGTCACATCTAACTGGTAAAAATCAGCCGCATCATCCTCGTAATCTATACGCTCCGACTCTACTTTTACTGATTTTGATCCGTTTAAGGTAATGACTTCTGCCTCTTCCAACTCTTCTTGCCCACTGTTGGCACTTACATTTAAACTACCGTACCAAACAAAAATAAAACTGCATAATAAGATAAGTTTCTTCATTTGCTCAATTCTCCCTTTTATTAGTATCCACCTTAAAAAGTATATCTTTTCCATATAAACAAAACATTTCATCAAATTAATTTCAGGTCAATATGTTTCTAATTTTTTAACTTATTGGGATTATGATTGATTTGTACTCCTCTCTCATTTCCTTTCACTCATCCCTTTCGAACTTCAATAGCAATATGTTGCATCATATATTCCTATAAAAAACAGTCCCTTATTCGCTTGAAATAAGGGACTGTTAAAGGAAACCACCTGTTTTTTTAGTTTAATGAGCTGAGTGCAAAAATACGTGCATAATCATTTTTATCAAATGCGATGTACAGATACTGACCGTTCACATGATAGACCGATGCATTGCTGATGGTATATTTAGCGAAGTTTTTCTTTGATTTATCCAAATAATACGTAAACGGTTTTTGATAGTTGTATGTTTTTGTCGCTTTTCCAAAAGCGGTTTTGATTTCTGTCTTCGTCAGCGTTCGTTTTTCTAGTGCAGGCAACAGGACAACGAGATCGATTTGATCCGCACCATTTCCATCATACGAAGCAGACCGTGCATACAGCGTATTGCCACTCCACTTTCCATTCCACATCTCATTTGTTTTGGGGATATACATTTTTCCTGCTACCCCGCTGATTTTTTTATACGAGGACTCCGGAGCAACGGTTCCTTCAAATGCTTTGTTCGTCAAAATGCTTTGGCGGTGCCGTTGTAACCACGGAACATCCTTCAACGAAGACAATTTTGGCGGAGCGACGACCTTTCCGGTCACGCTTGTCGTGAACCCTTCATATGTTGCTTTTAATGTGTATGTCCCGACACTTTTCCCAACCAGTTGATTCGATTTTAGATAGGCTTTGGTCGGTGCATTAATCGCCCAGGTCACACCGTCTTTCACCTTTACTTTTTTCCCGTCAGCTTGTGTCAGTTCAATCGAAAGTTCTTCCGACGTGCCTGTCATCACTTCCTGATGTTCTTTTAAAATATTGATCGCGACAGGACGTTTTATGACGTTGCGGCCATCAAATACATTTATGTTGCCATTATTTGAACGCAACAGAATTTTTTGAGCACCGTTCGTTAGTTTGACGGTCGAATTTCTGTTTACTTTTGAATTTCTGTCCAATGAGGTATGAATCGTTCGGCCTGACCGTTCGAACATGGAAAACTTTTCTGAATAATTATAATAAGTCGCCGCGATAAACTGACCGGATTCATCAATGTCAATGTCTTTGAAATCGATTTTGCCGAAATCAGATTTTGCATTCGTCATAAATGTATTGGACGTATGTAGTTTTTTGAAGTCCTGTTTTCCGTCATATACTTTCAACTGCGGACTTCCATTTTCCCCAAGGGCCAATAATCCGTCACGGTTAAAATCAAACACTTCAATCTTTCCGTCCTCAGGATGAATGACCGTTTTGTATGTTCCATCATGTCCATAAAAGTAGGCGTCATTTGAATTGATGACAGCTATTGTATCATTTGAGGTAAGAATTCTACCGAAATGATTGGTTCCTCTGGAAAACGTGATCGATTTCTGATCCAAGTCATAGCCGAACAGCTTGCCATCCGCTCCTTTATTCGACATTCCGATTAACGTATGAGAGTTCGGTAAAAATTCAAGGTAGTAAAAAATAGATAACGTTTCGTTTTTATTCGGAATGGAATCAATTTGTTGGACCATCTCTGCAAACTCGTCATAAATTTTAATGCTTGTATTTTCAATGATGGCCACCAGTTTCTGATCATCGGAAACTGCATAGTGTTTTCCGATATCCGAAGTTGAGGACGTTATACTTTGAAGCTTTTCTCCACTCTCCAAATCAACCAATGCAATCGTATTTGCTGACGTCTTCGTCCATGCCAAGTTCTGTCCTTCAATCAGTTTAAGATATCCTGTACTTGCAAAAGAGGTCGTACTTGGAAAATCGACCATTGCTTGTACGTTCACCGTTCCTGCACTCAGTGTCAAAGCCGTAGTCAATCCTATTAGTATTTTTTTCATAATTGAAATACACTCCACTTCTAAAATTCGTTTCTTCATGTAGTGTACCGAACAAAACCTTTGAATATTTTCTATTTTTTTGAATATAAGTAAATATAAGTTTTTTTCTTTTCGAACATCTTCTTGGATAAGTAGAGTTATCCTGAAGCGAGTGGCGGAAACAGGCGGTTTTTCAAGAAGAATGATGAGTGTAATGGAGAAAATGAAGGGAATTGGCATTTTAAAAGATGAGAAAACCGTTGGCATGATTCAAAAAAGGTGATTTGAAAAGAGGGGATAACTCTACTTATACTAAAACTACCGCGGAATACATAGATATGCATATCTCAGATTGGATTCTTTTATAATGAATGAAGCGTTAAAACAGTGGATGCCCCTCGTCAATTCTCTTCTCTCCCGTCTCTCGATTCATCCGAATGAACAGGATGAATGCCGCCAGGCTGCCCTGCTCCGTTTATGGAAATCAATCGAAGAAGGCAAGGTCATGACCGTCACTTTCGCCCGGATTCGGGCGAAAGGGGCAATGCTCGATTACTTAGCAACCCGCAACCGGACACTCGCCGGTGAAGTCGCCGTCGAGACATTACCGGAACTCCCTCGTCAGCAGCAAGTCTCGTTCACCTACTTACTCGACCAACTGAAACAGGAACTCTCACGCAAGGAATTCGCGATCCTCCAATCCCTGCTCCACGGAAACGAGGAGACACTCGGTTACTCGCCGGCCCGGCTCCGATCTCTCAAGTCGGAACTCAAACGGAAGGTCCAGGAGATTCTCCTATGATGACGTTTTACTTGGAACGGTTACTGACAATCATCGAACAGTCACCGCGTTACAGTCCGCTGACAAAAAAAGCCTATCGCGCCGACGTCCGGCATTTTTGTGCCCACGCTAAAACAATTGATATCCCTTCCCTCCATCGCTATATCTCGTTCTTAAAACAAACCTATGCCCCGACGACCGTCTCCCGACGGATTCATGCATTGGCCACACTATTTGACGCCTTAGTCGCTGAAAAATCAATCCCCGCGAACCCGTTATCCCGCATCAAGAAACCATCGCGACCGATTCCGAAACACCGGACCGCCTTTAGTTATACTGAAGCGCGACGCGTCATCGAGACCTTGCAAGACGAAACGATGTATACGTTCTACTTCCTACTGTTACATACAGGTCTTCGGTTCAACGAAGCACGACAGTTACGCCAAACCGATCTCGACCTGACCGAACGCCAACTGTTTGTCCGTCACGGCAAGGGACAGAAAACACGCTACGTCCCGCTCCACGACGAGCTGGTTACTGCCCTGATGCGCTATCTCGATGTTCAACCGAATGACGGTCCCTTATTTCAAAACACTGCTGGAGGTTTGCTGGACCCGAATCAGACCCGGAAACAACTCCGGCTTGCCAGTCAAAATGTCTTAAAACGGACACTCCGACCACACGATTTACGGGTCACGTTCGCGACGACGATTTATCGGGAACATCGAGCTGATTTACTGACTGTCATGCGCCTGCTCGGCCATAGTGACGCGAAGACGACGCAACAGTATATCCTGCCGTCGTCAGAAGTCGCCCGCTCCTCGATCAATCGGCTCATGCCGACAATGCATTGATGATGTGCTGGAGCTTCGTTTCCTGGCTGAGGATGTAACCTTCCGTCGTTCGAGAGCTACCGTGACCAAGTAACCGTTGAATCTCAAGTAGCCTGCAATCTCCCGTCTGATAGAGATATGTGGCAAAGGAAACACGTAAGTCATGCGGATGTAACGGTCGTCCACGGGTAGCGAGTGACTGTTTGCGTAACGTATCACGCGCTTGTTGCTCATTGATTGCTTGACCACGAGTGGAACGAAAAACGAGTCCTGACGTCCGTCCTCCTAAAAATGCTTGGAGCTTATGAGCAAGTTTCTCTCCCAGCGGAACCGTCCGCAAGCGTCGTCCTTTCCCGTGTCGCACGAGTAAAGTGAACGTCGTAAATTGAATGTCTTCGATCGACAACAAACGGGCCTCCGTGAAGCGGAGGCCCGTTTGACTGATTAACTCGAAGAAGAGACGGTAGGTCGGATGATTGATTTGACGAATCGCTTGAATCGCCTCTTCAAGCGGATGATGCTCACGTTGTTGGACGTGCTGATGAACGATTGGACGGACTTGTTTCATCGGATTTATTTTGATCCGTTTTGCTCGGACCAGTTCATTTCCCAGTGCCATCAACGCATGGTATCGTCGCATCGCCGTTGCTGGTTTATAGTGTTGAATCAATTGATCAAAATATGCTTGAAGAGACTTGACCGACCATCCCACACAAGAATTTTTCATCTGCCGTAGATCACTTCGATAAGCTTTGATTGTCGATTTACTGTAATTAGTTTCATTTCCCAAGTAATAATTCAAGTATATAAAGTGATTCATTAAGCAAACCTCCTTTAAAGAGTGTCCTATATAAATCCCCATTTTATTTTTAAGCTAATCGTTTTATTCTGACTAATTATTTAGTCATTTTTCTAAAAAAATCAAACTATTGAATATTTATTTTTTTGAAGAAACTAAGCAACTTTTCTTTGCCTATTCACTATTTTAATTATTTTTAGACCTAAATTAATTGTAGGAATCTCTAAATATTTTTGTAAAAAGTGAGCAAAAAAGATTGAGTTTAAAATTACGATTAATATTAAAAGTTCAATTTTCACAGTACCACGTAACATATTAACAAAAGCCATTAATACAATTGGATGAACTAAATATAAACTAAATGAAATTCTCCCTAGATATAGTAAAAAAGGATTTCCTAAAAAAACTTTTATATATTTTGAACTTAGTACTAAAATAAACAACAAAAAAACACTAAACGCTATAGTAAAATCAACTATAAAATTAAAAAATAAACTTGTACTAATTTCTTTACTATATTTCATTGAGCCAATTCTAGGAATAATCCATTCGTTTGTAATTCCTAAAAGTGTTACTAATCCGACAAATACTCTAAATTTTATAGTCATTTTTTCAAATACTTTTGATAAACACAACTTATATTTTGCTAACAATACTCCAAAGAGAAAAAAGATTGAATAATAAAATGTATATCCGATGTTGTTTATGAATAATGAAAAGCTGCTAGGCGGCAAATATAAGTATAAACACACACAAAAAATCCAAATAAATATGAATATAAGAAAAGAGAATATACTAAATAAAATTGTTTTATTCAATTTTATTCTATTAATAAAAATTATTATAAATGGTAAAATTATAGAAATTCTCATTTCATGAATTAAACTCCAAGTAACGGTATTTAAATTATGTATTCCTTGTCCTGACATAAGCAACATAGAAACAAATAATTTTAAACTAACTTCTTCTGACCACATCCAGTTAAACCAAATGCTCGTAACTTTAAAGTTATCATCCATTAGGGAAAAAATCGTGTAGACCTTATATATCAAAAAAGACAAAACTAAAATGGATACGTACGGGATATATATTCTACAAATCCGTTTTATTAAGTAATTTTTATAATGAAATGGTCTCCCATCAATCTGAGGTAATGACAATACAAAACCACTAAGTACAAAAAACAAAATAACCATCTCATGTCCCGCCCACAAAATATGCACCGGAGAATATGAAATAATATTAATTAACATATCTGAGTTATCGCGGTGAAGATGAGATGCATATATTGATGGAATTACTAGTAAACAATGGTGAATTAAAACAATTAATGAAGCAATACCTCTGATTGAATCGAGTTCTTCGTATCTGGTTTTCAATTCTACTCTCCTTTCTCCTTTTAACTTTTTTAAATACAATAAAACACTCAGTAATATTTTAATATTACTGAGTCACATTAAAAGAATTCTAAGTTTATATTTCCTAAATTAGTCACGACTATACAAATCACGTGTATATACTTTATCTTCAACATCGCTCAACTCAGGATGCATCCGATTCGAAAGAATGACATCCGATTCTTGCTTAAACGCTTCAAGATCACGAATGACACGAGAATTGTAGAATGTATCTTCCGTCAATACAGGTTCGAAGACTGTCACTTCGATTCCTTTTGCCTTGATCCGTTTCATGATGCCTTGAATCGACGATGCCCGGAAATTGTCTGAATCAGTCTTCATTGTTAGACGATAAACCCCAACGACTTTTGGGTTTTGTTTGATGATTGTATCCGCAATATAGTCTTTCCGTGTCCGGTTTGCTTCAACGATTGCCCCGATGATGTTATTCGGTACTTCATCATAGTTCGCCAACAGCTGCTTCGTATCTTTCGGAAGACAATAACCACCATATCCAAAAGATGGATTATTGTAGTGGTTTCCGATTCGGCTATCGAGCCCAACACCTTCAATGATTTGCTTCGTATCAAGATTACGGACTTCTGCATACGTATCGAGTTCGTTAAAGAACGCGACACGCATCGCTAAATACGTATTCGAGAACAATTTGATGGCTTCTGCTTCTGTTGAATCTGTCAAAAGAATCGGCACATCTTTTTTAATGGCTCCTTGAAGTAAGAGATCAGCAAACTGTTGTGCCCGTTCTGACTGTTCACCGACGACGATACGTGACGGATACAGGTTATCATGAAGAGCTTGACCTTCGCGGAGGAACTCCGGTGAGAAGATAATATTCGGTGTATCGAATTTCTCTTTTAGCTCTTGTGTGTAGCCAACCGGTACTGTCGATTTGATGACCATCGTCGCATCCGGATTGATGGCAAGGACTGTTGCGATGACGCTTTCAACGGTCCGAGTATTGAAATAGTTTCGTGTTGGATCGTAATCCGTCGGAGTCGCAATAATGACGAACTCAGCATCTTTGTATGCTTCAAAATTATCGGTTGTCGCATGCAGATTCAATTCTTTGTTTTGTAAAAAGTTTTCGATTTCAGCATCAACAATCGGTGATTTCCGATTATTAACGAGTTCGACACGTTCTTTAATGATATCAATCGATGTGACTTCATTATGCTGGGCGAGCAAAACTGCCATAGAAAGACCAACGTATCCCGTTCCTGCTACTGTAATTTTCATTTACATATCACTCAATTTCTTTGTGTAGTTTTAGATATGTTCTTAAATCGATTAAGCGCATCGTTCCAAGTTGCTATCGTAAAACCAGTATTCTTTAAACTAGATAACGATAGTATAGATTGTACCGGTCGTTTTGCTTTTTGTGGAAAAGCATCCGAGTTACATGCATTAACTGTTGTAGTTGTGTCTGCTAAAATTTCCGTTGCAAATTCATACCATGAACATGATTCGTCATTAGAAAAATGATAAACTCCACCTGGAATTTTAAAATCTCCAACAAGGTATAACATAAACCGTGCCAAGTCTTCTGAAAATGTCGGTCGACCAAATTGATCAGCAACTACATTTAATTCAGAGCGCGTCTCAGCTAGTTTCATCATTGTATAAACAAAGTTATTACCGTGAACTCCAAACACCCACGAAGTTCTGATAACGTATCCATCTTCACTTAAAATATTTTGTACGGCTTGTTCTCCAGCCAACTTAGCTTTGCCGTACTCATTCAACGGGTTAACTTGATCTGTCACTTCATACTCGGTTGTTTTTGTGCCATCGAATACATAGTCTGTGCTGACGTAAATCATTTTTGCTCCAGCTTGCTTCGCTGCTTTTGCAACATTTTCTGTACCTGTCGCATTAACAAGCCAATTCATTGCCTTCCCTTCATCTTCGGCTGCTTCAACATTGGTATAAGCAGCTGCATGTAGAATCCAGTCCGGTTTAATTCGTTGAATTGTTTCTTCAACAACTGGATAATCCGTAATATCTAAACCCTGCTTCGTAAAAGCTACAACTTCATATGATGAGGCGTCGACTAAATGAACTAAATCCGTACCTAATTGTCCATTGGCACCTGTAATTAAAATAGTTTTTTTCATTTCACGAGTTCTGCTTTTTCTTTAAGTGGACGCCACCAAGCTTCGTTTGCTAAGTACCAGTCAATTGTTTCAACAATACCTGTATCAAACGTATATTTTGGTTTCCATCCTAGTTCTGTCTCTAACTTGATTGGATCAATCGCATAACGGCGATCGTGCCCTAAACGATCTTCAACATATGTTACCAAGTCTTTCGAAACATCTAAGCGGTCAACAATTAAATCAACGATTTGATTGTTTGTTCTTTCGTTATGTCCGCCTACATTGTAAACTTCACCGGATTTACCTTTGTGGAAAACTAAATCAATTGCCGCACAATGATCGGTTACATGAAGCCAGTCACGAATATTTTCACCATCTCCATAAATCGGGAGATTCTTTTGATCCATTGCATTCGTGATCATTAATGGAATTAATTTTTCCGGGAAATGATACGGTCCATAGTTATTTGAACAGCGCGTAATATTGACATCCATACCGTATGTTTCAAAATATGAACGGACTAACATATCTGCACCAGCTTTAGAGGCTGAGTATGGGCTGTTTGGTGCAAGCGGTGTATCTTCCGTGAAGTATCCTTCAGCTCCAAGCGAACCGTACACTTCATCTGTTGAGACTTGAACATATTTCTTCAACTTGTGCTTACGAGCAGCATCTAACAGTGCCAATGTTCCTTGAATATTTGTTTCGACGAAGACTTCTGGATTCAAGATACTGCGATCCACGTGCGACTCAGCAGCAAAGTTAATGATGCCCTCTACTTTATAATCTGTAATCAGTTGATCTAACAAATCACGATCTGTGATGTTTCCTTCCACAAAAACATGTTTAGGATTATCCATTAAATCAGCCAAACTCTCTTTATTTCCTGCATAGGTTAATAAATCAAGGTTGATGATTGTATAGTCAGGATATGTATTAAGCATATGACGGACAAAGTTACTTCCAATAAATCCAGCACCACCAGTAACGATTAAATTCATTATTGTTCACTCCATTTAAAGTTATTTTCCGCATCTTTCAACATCGGGTGTTTTGTATCTTTTTCTGATAAAATTGGGTTTGATACTGGCCAATTAATGTTGAGTTCAGGATCGTCCCATTGAATACCACGATCATGTTCAGCCGAATACAATTCATCTACTTTATAAAGAACATTGACATCCTCAGTCAATGTACAAAAACCATGCGCAAAGCCTTTTGGAACAAGCAACTGACGTTTATTATGTTCACTTAAAATGAATCCTTCCCATTCTCCGTAGGTCGGTGAACCAATTCGCATATCAACCACTACATCATAGATTGCTCCTGATCCTACTCGAACGAGCTTTGTTTGTGCCTTTGGTTCCAACTGATAATGCATACCGCGTAATACCCCTGCTTCTTTAGAAAGCGAATGATTATCCTGAATAAACTCATTCGTAATACCTAAATCATGAAAACTTTGTTGGTTGTAACTTTCCATAAAAAAACCGCGATGATCGCCAAAAACGTTAGGTTCTAGTAAAAGAACGCCTTCTAATTTACTTTTTATTGCTTTCATAAAGTAAGACCTGCTTTCTTCTCAGAAGTATCTTTCACTGTTTTCGCAACATGAAGTAGGTACTGACCATAAGCATTTTTTTGTAATGGTTGCGCTAATTCAATCAACTGTCCTTTAGAAATGTACCCCATGCGATATGAGATTTCTTCAAGACAAGCGATTTTTAGTTTCTGACGCCGTTCAATTGTTTCTATAAAAGTTGATGCTTCTAATAACGACTCATGTGTCCCAGTATCAAGCCAAGCAAATCCGCGACCAAGTAATTCGACACGTAATGAATTGTCTTCAAGGTAACACTTATTTAAATCTGTAATTTCAAGTTCTCCTCTTGAAGAAGGTTTTAACGATTTAGCAAAATCCACAACTCGATTATCATAAAAATAAAGTCCAGTAATAGCGTAATTACTCTTAGCCATTTCAGGTTTTTCTTCAATTGAAATCACGTTCTGATTCTCATCAAATTCAACGACACCAAAACGTTCAGGATCGTGAACATGGTATCCGAAAACAGTTGATCCTTCTTGCAATGAAGCTGCTTTTTGAAGCAAGTCCGTAAACCCATGACCATAGTAAATGTTATCACCTAAAACAAGAGCTACTGAGTCATTACCAATAAATTCTTCCCCAATGATAAAGGCTTGGGCAAGGCCGTCAGGTGACTCTTGGACTTTGTAAGATAACGAAAGACCAAGCTCTTTTCCATCACCAAGTAGTTGTTCAAAACGTGGTGTATCTTCTGGAGTAGAAATAATTAATATCTCTTTAATTCCAGATAACATCAAAGTGGACATCGGATAGTAAATCATCGGTTTATCATATACTGGTAATAATTGTTTAGAAATTGATTTAGTAAGTGGATATAGTCTCGTTCCACTTCCTCCTGCTAAAATAATACCCTTCATAATTTTCACCTTACCTTTTTTTTATTTTTTTTATTATATATACCAATAATTTTTTATAAGAAATAATTATTAGTATTCCGACAAAAAAGTAATAAATTAAAAATTTCGAAAAACTTCCTAATTCCAAGTAAAATAAAGTTACATAAAAAATAACCGATACAGTTAAAAAGAACATATCTTTAGCGCTGTTTTTTAATTCTTTAAACTCAATTTCAGTTGAATAAATATACCAGACGATGATCACTATCAGATTTCCAACAACTAAAAATTGAACATTTTCAAATATCAAGCTTAATAGAGAATGTAAAGTGATAGAAAATATCAAAATTAAAAATGTTGTTTTCATCATCTTAAATGCTTTATTACTTACTTTGTATAAGTTGATGATTAAAATATTTATAATCATTAAATAGGGAAGAAGCATTAACATAACAAATAAATAATCAATAGACGCTTTATATTCTGGAAGTATCTTGTTAATCAGTATTTCAATTAAAAAATAACTTCCTTGAAAAAAAACTCCTGTAATTAAAAATATAGATTTGATTGTTTTTTTATCTTCTTTTCGATTAGAATTTTTTAAAAAGTTATAAAACGGTAAACTAATTGCACTCACCAAAATCATAATCATGCTTAACAAAGATGTTGCTATTGAAAAATTTGCAAATTCCCGAATACCGAAAAAAATTTGTATAGATATAGCTGTTAACGAAGTAACAAAAAGATACAATAAGTTACTTGTAAGAATTGAGATGCCTTTATTAATATTTTCTTTGAGATCCAAATAAAATTTTACTTTAAAGCCATAATTTTTATAAAAAATAACTTCAAACACACATAACATTATCAAATTCGAAACAATTAGTGTCCAAACATAATATGATACATCTATAATTTGATTAAAGGTTCCGAACAGTATAAAGCAAGTGTTAGTTATAGAATAAATAATCGTAGCTCTTGAAATTAGTTTCATGTTACCAATTGATTGATATAAGTTTTTATGAAAAAAAGATACATTTATAGGGATTAATAAAAACGATCCATATAAGAACATAAGTTCCTTTGAATATATATACATAATTAATCCAATTAAAAATATAGAAAATTGTAATAATATAAAATTAAGATGATCATTTTTTACATTATTTTTGTCTTCTTCATTTATTTTTTGAATATTGTGTCCATATTTTAATAGAATCCCATCTAAATATCCAAAATGAAACATCCCCAAAAATGTTGATATTAAAACTATTTGTCTGTAAGTTCCATAATCACTTTTCTCTAATACACCTGGTAGATGAAAGGCTACAATCAAATTACCGATTAATAAAACTATATTCGAGGTAAGTATTCTTAAAATATTATTTATTAAACTCATAACTTGTGCATTTTACCTTTTAAACCATGTATTAATCCCTTAAAAATGTATTTACTGTTTTCCTTTCTATCAACAACAAATACAATATATGTAACAACAGAAGGGATTATTTTCAATATACTCTGAAGTTTCCATTTAAAGAAAATATGTTTTTTCTTCACTAAGTGTATTTTATTTCGGTACATATAATATTTTCGAATAGGTGAATGTATCAAAATATTTTTTTGCCCTATTATTGGTATTTTTATAGTTTTTAAATTATCTCCTATTGTGTGAAACATTTCAGCATTAAAAACACCATAGAGATTGAATCCCTTTTTGATAGCTCTCATACACCATTCTGTATCA
Organism: Exiguobacterium sp. s138; assembly: GCF_018618775.1. NCBI lineage: Bacteria > Bacillati > Bacillota > Bacilli > Caryophanales > Exiguobacterium > Exiguobacterium sp. s138. The sequence goes on from NZ_JACSMW010000003.1 coordinate 400,109, forward strand.
ATACAGTCAATAAAAAGTGATTCATCCATCAAACCAATTTTATCCAAAGATTCAATTGACAAGAGAGTACCCGATGATATCAATAAGTCTACCTTGATGTGATTTGTTTTATGATTTTTATTTTTAAAAATTTTATTTGTTCTAAAAAATCCATATTGAATAAAAGGAAAATAATTGTTTGACCTTGTATCTATAAATCTAGGTCCTACAGCTGCTATATTACTATCTATCTTTTTTATTTGTTCAAATTCGTTATTTAAATTTCTGACCATATTCAAATCTGGATTACTATCTTGATCAAAAACAATTATCTTTTTAACTAAAGGTTTATTTTTTAAAAATTCTATTCCTTGATTTTGTGCTTTAGCTAACCCTACATTTTCGTTATTAAAGATAACTTTAATTCTTACGTCTTTACTTATAGCTTTTATTATTTCCTTACTTTCAGAATTATTATCTATTATAATTATTTCTTCACAATCATTTTTTAATTTTCCTATCAATCCATTCAAGATTTTTTCTGTTGGATTATAAGTTACTACGAGTGCACCAATATTCACTGTTCAAACTCCCCCCTGTTTAATTATTCTCAATCCATCATTAAATCCTTTATACATTTCCAAAATATATTCCTTCACATTTTCCCCCAGAAAAATATAAAACCCGACAAAAAAAATATTTTTCAAAAAATATTTAATTTTCCATTTAAATGGAATTTCTTTATAAGACATCATTACTAATGAATTTCTAACAATGTAATAATGACTTTTAGGAGAATGTATTGAAATATTAATCCATTTAAAAAACCAAATTTTTTTAGAATTTTCACCAATAGTATGCTTCATTAATGCATTACCAGACATAAAGTTTCGGAATCCACTATTTAATGCTCTAAAACACCATTCTGTGTCAACATGATAAATGAAGAAACTTTTATTCATCAAGCCAACTTTTCGAAATGTTTCTTTAGAAATTAAGCTTCCTGACGAAATTATTAGTGTTTTTTCTTCAATTACATCTGACTTTGAATAAGTAAAATTATTCCTCGAATCAACAAACTTTGGTCCAATAACTCCTATGTTTATGTTTTTTTCAATTAAAACTTTAGAATCCTTGATAAGAGTACTTACTAGGTTTGAATTAGGCAAACTATCTTGATCAAAAAAGATAAAATGCGTTATTTCATTATCAAAATTGTTCTTTACAGCTATATTTTGGGCTTCAGCGATACCTAAATTTTTATTCATCAACAAAATTTCCAAATTAGAAGTACTCTTAATTACTTTTCTTATATCTTCTTTAGTACCATTATCGACAATTACTATTTTAGAAACTTGTTTTCCTATGCTTTCAGTTAGTTTTTTTAGCACATCTAAATCTGGATTATACGTTACTATTACTGCGCATATTTTAAACAACATTTTTCTCACCGCTTCTACTTAATAATTTGATTGAAAATAAAATAAAGATATATACAATCCATTTTGTTAAAATAGTAAAATAAAAATCTGTAAAAAATTGATAGAATAAAGCTTCTAACGTCAACACATATAATACTTGAGAAAAAAATCTTCCTTGTCTAGCTCTATAGTAAACAATGCTGTGACATCCACCTAAAACAAAATTAAATACTACGACTCCAATCCATCCAAAATCTTCATAGTATGGTAACAAATAAGTGTATACATTTGTTGCATAGGGTACAAATACGAATTCTTTAACTAAACTTGATATCGGAAAATTAAAACCAATATCATTAAACCTCAGCAAGATAATCCTAAAGCTATTTATACCAAATTCATAATTGGTGACTGATGTGTTAACAACGTAATCAAAGGCTGATAAAGAACCAATAGTGTATAAAAGAAACATTTTATAAATAGTTTCTATTTTCGACTGATATGTTATTGATTCTAAGTAATTTGAATCTTGTATAAATGAGTAACCAATAAATACAATAGTAAAAAAAACACTACTCAAAGTAATTGCTTTAATAAAACTAATTTTTTTATTCAATATTGATAAAAAAATTAGGCTGATCAAAAAACCAATTAAAAAATTTCTTGCACTAAATAACAAAACGTAAGACATAGAAATGAGCAAGTTTAGAGCAAAAATAACTTTAAAATAATGATTTTTTCTATCAAATTTCTTTTCTGTTTTTAAAATTTTATTTAAAGACAATAAACAACTTACTATTGCCACCCACATAAATATTGCATAACTTGATAATTCACCATCTAATTTTGCAGCTCCTATAGTATCACTGTAACTTATTAGATTACTAAAACTAGAAACACTATATAATTTAATTAAAAAAGAAGGAAAAAATATCAAGTTAAATAATGTTAAAATAAACATTACTTTTAAATTAAGGTTTCTTTTTAAAGAAAGATCTTCAGAAGTTTTTTTAAAATCCAAGATTTTTATAACTATAAACGAAGTAATTGTAAAAGATATGTTACCCAATAATATTATTAAGAGTGTTTTAAATTGTAACTCTCTGTATTCTCCCCCTAATATTCCGTATATCGTAATTACAATTGACCATAATATAGATTGCAAAAAAGCCGGATATAAAAAATCTTTTTTTACAAAAAAGTTAAAAACAACTAAAAACCAACTGAATATTATGAATAAGATGATCATTTTTCAACCTCAAATTCTTTGCTATTCTTTTTCATGAGTATAAATTTTGATGCTTGATTATATTATTTTTTAATGAATAAACTGACTTAACTCTTTCAAGATTATATTTTTTCTCCGCGTTCATTTCATCCTTATTGTTCATGTAAAATAAAATCTTTTTTGTAACATCTTCTGATTGTTCAAATATATTATTAGAGTTTCCAATTACTTCTGTTGTTCCACCAGCATCTGTAGAAAACACAACTGTTTTTCTGCTCATTGCTTCAACTAAAGTACGACCAAATGATTCTGTATTTGTCTTCGAAGTCAATATAAAGAAATCTAAATCATAATAAAAATTATTCATTTCCTCTAAATTTAGATTTATGTAACCGTCAAAATTTCCATTAGTTATTTTTTCGATTTTTTTAAACATTTCTATTGTTTCTTTTTCAGATGTTTTATCTAAACATCCGATTGCCATTTTCACTTTAACATTTTTTGTATCTCTATACACTTTTTCGATTATTTCTACGGCTAACGGCCAGTTTTTCCAATCACAGTATCTTCCAGCAAATCCAATAACATATTCATCAGTAATTTTAATTTTTTTCATGTCATCAAATTTTTCGAATAAGTCCCCTGCCGTATTTTCTATAACTTTAATTTCTCCGCGAAAACTGTTTCTATTCTTTAAAGCCTTTTCCCAATCCAATTTGTTATATTCTGTAGTAGTAATAAGTAAATCAGTATTTTTCAAGAATAAGTAGAATATTCTTTTGAAAAACAGATTATATTTTCTGTATAATCCTCTTTCAGTGTGTACAACCACTAAGTTATTATTTTTTAAAGATTTAAATTTAATGAGCATACCGATTATAAAAAAGCTAACTTGTGCTTGAGTATGAATAATATTTGGATTGATCTCGTTTATAATCTTTTTGGTATCTAAAATATACTTTATAAATAAAAATGGATTTTTTATTAATTTTTTCAATCTATCTTGTTCGGACAAATATTTATAATTAATTCCACTTATAGGTTTTATTGTATCTCCAGGCTGTATTACATGAAATTCGAAATGATTTTTCAAATTTTTCAAAATGATTTTAGTTGATTCTTGCTCTCCACCAACTGTTTCGAGATTATTATCTCCCATTATCAGAATTTTTCTTTTCACTTTGTTACTCTCCTTGACTCAGTAATTTTTATACTCTCAGAGAAACTGATTTTATTATATTCATAATCGTAATTAGACATTTTTTGCTCATAATAAAGATCACCAAAGATTTTGTTTATATAACTATACTTGTGCGATAAATAATTTATTATTTTATTCAGACCATCTAAAAATAGTATATTTCTTTTATTGCTCTTAGCTATTTCTTTAACTAAGAAGCTAGTTCCAATTATCTCTTTATTCTGTGGATGAAAATGTCCATCGATTTTTCCATCTAAAATGTAATATATAAAATCACATAAGTTTTCAATATATATCATACTTTTTTTATTCTGAATTTGAGGAAAGATTGGTGTTTTTTTTGCTAGAGTAGATAATTTATTATAGTTTCCTTTTGATTCTTTTCCGTATACCATTGGAGGTCGCACAATTGAAATATTGAATTCATTATCTCGTAGTTGAAGAATTAAATTTTCTGCTTCTAGTTTACTTTTTCCATAATCACTACTTGGTTTAGGAACAGTACTTTTATTTATTTGACCATGATTATTTCTACAATCTCCATAAACAATAACGCTACTCATAAATATAAAATGCTTTACTTGATCTTTTTTCGCTTTTTTGGCAACTTCATATGAAAGATCTCGATTTATTTTATAATATTCATTTGTTAATTTTTTATCATTAGAAACATGAGCAATACCAGCAAGATGTAGTATAGAATCATACTTAGTAAAATCAACATCTCGCCATGCTTCACTTCTTAAAGAAATATAATCTAATTCAATATCTTTATTATTTGATTTAATCCACTCTTTAAATTTACAACCTATATAGCCTTTTTTTCCTGTAACAAGAACCTTTTTCATCACTTTTTTTACTCCTTCGTACTTGCAACTTCTTTTACAGCAATCTTTCCTGTGCCACCTTCAACTACTCCATCACTTTTCAGAACACTAAAAATTGTTGCAATGAAACAACGTGTATCCATCAGAATCCCCATTCGTTGAACATACTCTCCATCAAGCTTGGCTTTGATATCAATCGGTAGTTCATCACGACCATTGATTTGTGCCCAACCTGTCAAACCAGGTAATGTATCATTGGCTTGATACTTATCACGTTCATCGATTAAGTCGTATTGATTCCATAAAGCCGGACGTGGTCCCACGAATGCCATCTCACCTTTCAAAATGTTAAAGAGCTGTGGTAATTCATCGAGGCTTGTTTTCCGTAGAATTTTACCAACACGTGTAATGTATACATCTGGATCTGCCAACAAATGAGTTGGAGTATCATTTGGTGTTTCAATATACATCGTTCGGAATTTTAGAATGTTAAAATGATTTTTATTTAGACCAACTCGTTTTTGCTTAAAAAACACTGGACCTCGTGATTCGATCTTAATTGCAGCCATGATCAGAATAAAAACAGGAATTAAAACGAAACAAGCAACAAGGGCAATCGAAAATCCCAGGGGACGTTTGATTTTTAAGTAATTCAAATTTCATTCCTCCTTTTTATATACGGTTTATCAAACTAAGTTTTCTTCACGCACAACCACATCATTCGCAATATCAAGTAAGACCGTTCTTAATTGCAGTGGTACATTCTTATGGCGATCCACTACATTCAAAATATTCATAACTGGTTCTTTTTGTCGCGTTCGACCGACAAAGATTTTTGGATAAATTGCTTCCGGGTCCACTTCGCCGTCTTTTAGTAATTCTTCATACATTTTTTCCCCCGGGCGAATCCCTGAGAACACAATTGGCATTTCGTCTTCTGTAAAACCACTCAGTTCAATCATATTTTTCGCAAGATCCACAATCTTGACCGGTTCACCCATATCAAGGACAAACACTTCTCCACCATCCGCTAAGATACCGGCTTGAATGACTAAACGGCTAGCTTCCGGGATTGTCATGAAGAAACGTGTCATCTCTGGATGAGTGACGGTAACCGGTCCACCTGCTAAAATTTGTGACTTGAAGAGTGGAATAACCGATCCACGACTACCCAGTACATTTCCGAAACGAACGACCGCAAATTTTGTTTTACTGCGACGTCCCAGTTCCTGAACAACCATTTCGGCAATCCGTTTTGTTGAGCCCATGACGTTCGTCGGGTTCACGGCTTTATCAGTTGAGATCATGACAAAGCGTTCTGCTTCGAATAAATCAGCCACTTCAGCGACATTTTTTGTTCCGTATACATTATTTTTGACGGATTCGTACGGATTTGCTTCCATTAACGGAACATGCTTATGGGCCGCTGCATGGAAAACAACCTGTGGCTTATGTGTCGCAAACACTTCTTCCAGTCGCGTTCGATCTTGAACGTCGGCAATGATGGGGACTAAGTTAATCGGAAACTGAAGTCCACGTAGTTCTCGTTCAATCAGGTAAATACTGTTTTCTCCATGACCAAGTAGTAAAATCGTTGTTGGATTAAATTGAATGACTTGTCGGCAAATTTCTGATCCAATCGATCCGCCGGCTCCAGTCACAAGGACTGTTCGTCCTTCAATTTCTGATTTAATTCCTGAAATATCGAGTTCGACCGGCTCACGACCCAGCAAATCCTCAATGGAAACATCACGAATCGCACTGACAGAAACCTTACCTGTAATCAACTCCTCAATCATTGGCAACGTTTGGACGTTTTTACAAAGCGTTTTCGCTTCCGTGATTAGTTCAATCCGTCGTTGTTGTGTTAATGATGGAATTGCAAGGACAATCGCTTCAATCTGGTGTTTTTCAATGACAGATTTTAAATTTTTTGTTGTTCCAACAACTTCAATCCCTTGAATCATGAAATGCATATTTTTAGGGTCATCGTCCAAAAAAGCAACAGGCTTTAACTCATGAAACGGTGACGCGTACAATTGTCGAACTAACGAACGTCCGGCTCGACCAGCTCCAATTACAAGCGTGCGTTTACGTGACTTGACCATCCGGCGAGGTAATGCATATTTGCGCCAATGTTGACCAATTCCAAGTAAGCGTAAGGCCACACGAATCGCACCAAGCAGCAATAGCGAAATACAAAAACTAAGAATTGTGATCCGTTCGAGCACTTGTCCAAACACAAAATTCTGATAGACCATTAAGCCAATCGAACTTGCACCAAGTGACAACGATAAAGTCAGTGCCTCCTGAATACTTGCATACTTCCAGTTGACACGGTACAGCTTCATTAAGAAAGCCAATGTGACGAACAACAAAGCAAAGACAGCAGCTGATTGCAATAACAACTGACTATCAATGAGTTCAAACAATTCTTTAGGATATAAGAAAAAATAAGTAAATCCCATCGCAAGCCCTAAAGCTACGGCATCAATACAAGCTAACGTCAGGGTTCGGTAATAATAGTAGAATTTCAAAAAGCAGTCTCCTTTCTGTTTATGATTGGTGAAAAGTACTTAGACAAGTGAAGATGCTTTTGCTCGTTCTGCCAGTAATTCTTCCATCATCTTGGCCACATCGTCTCCAAGATCATCGCGTTTCAAGGCAAATTCGAGTGTCGTTTGAATGAAACCCAGTTTTTCCCCGACATCATAACGCTTTCCGTCGAATTCGTAGGCAAAGACCCGTTGCATTTCATTGAGTCGCGTAATCGCATCGGTCAATTGAATTTCACCGCCCGATCCGACCTTTTGTGTTTCTAAGTATTTAAAAATTTCCGGTGTCAATAAATAGCGGCCTAAAATTGCTAAATTCGATGGCGCTGTTCCTGGTGCTGGTTTTTCAACAAACGATTTTACCTTATGTAAGTGCTCTGAGATGCTTGTGCTTGGATCAACTATTCCATAACGGTGCGTATCTTTATCCGCAACCGGTTGTACACCGATAATGGAACTATTCGTAATCTCATACTGTTCAATTAGCTGCCGTGTACATGGTACTTCTGCTTGCACAATATCATCACCGAGCATGACAACAAACGGTTCATTGCCGATGAAGGCTTTTGCTTGGAGAATCGCGTCTCCGAGACCTTTCGGCTTTGATTGACGAATAAAATGGATGTTAATGTTAGTTGTCGCTTCAACGAGATGTAACAACTCTGATTTATTTTTGGCGATCAAGTTCGCCTCCAGTTCCGGAACGGAATCAAAATGATCCTCAATCGCGCGTTTCCCTTTACCGGTAATAATTAAAATATCTTCAATCCCCGATTCAATCGCTTCTTCAATGATATATTGAATCGTCGGCTTATCGACGATCGGCAACATTTCCTTCGGCATCGCTTTGGTTGCCGGTAAAAAACGTGTGCCAAGTCCAGCAGCTGGAATAACCGCTTTTTTTACACGATTCATGAAATCAACTCCCAGTTCTAATTTCAGATTCCCATAATATAATCAATTTGGCATTCTTTATGTAAATTAAGATAACACATCCATTGCTATTTATTCCATAAAGTTTTCCAATTGTTGATATTGTAAGCGTTAACATAGAAAAAAGAGAGTGTCTTTTCACTCTCTTTACATTTTCTTCACATTAAACCCTTTATACCCACTGACCCTTCCAGTTCTTTTCGACTGGATTTGGAGGATTTATCGTCACGAGTTGATTTAGAAGAACTGCTTCATTGTTCTCATAAATTTCTTCGTACAACCAGTCTTCTAATTCATGCTCCAAATACTTTCGGCATTGTTCCCAATAGAACGGACGTTTTTCAGTATGGTGGGCGTCGGACGCCACAAGATGGGCCAGTCCGTTTTCGAGTAAGGCAACGGCAAACCGTTGGACGTCTTTGCCGTACTTTCCGATCAGACTGGCACAGGTCACCTGGCTGATCGCCCCATTTGAAATCAAGTCAAACAGAAACGTTGGATTTTGAATGATCGCTTTGTTTTTTTCCGGATGAGCGATGACGGGAACGTAACCGTCAGAAATTAATTCGGCAAACACTTGTCGCGCATAGGACGGGATTCCGGTCGAAGGAAATTCAATCAGTAAATAACGTGAATCCGCAAGTGGCAACGCCATACCCTTTTGAACTTCTTCAATCAAATCACCCGTCAAACGAATTTCATGTCCCGGATATACGGTGATTGGAATACTTCGCTGATGGAACAGGACGTTTAGTTCATCGACATTCAGTTTTACATCGACGTCTTCCGTCTCGAACTGCGGATGAAACAGGTGCGGTGTCGCAATGATTCGTGTGACCCCTTCACTTGCTGCCTGCTCCGCCAGCTTTAACATTTGCTCGACACTCGCCGGACCGTCATCGACCAGCGGTAAAAGATGACAATGAAGATCAACCATGATGGCACCCCTTATTCATAGGAATAATAGTATTGATACGCTGAATCATCCGTCAGTTCACGACGGTTCAAGACAACACCGAGGATCTTCGCTTCGGCCAGTTCGAGTTGTTCTTTGGCCTTCAAAACACGTTGACGATCTGACGTCATACAGCTGACGACAAGGACGACACCATCTGTCAATTTAGACGTGATCCGGCTATCGGCCACTTGAAGTAATGGCGGTGCATCCAGGATGATGACATGATATTCTTCCCGTAATTTCAAAATGAGGTTTTCCATCGCCTTAGACGATAATAATTCAGCCGGGTTCGGCGGGATTGGTCCTGCCGTCAAGATCGATAAATTTTCGACTTTTGTCGGAAGAATGGCTTTTTCAAGCTCGGCTTGTCGTGTCAGCAAACTGGATAATCCCAGACCGTTAGCAACCCGGAACGTATAATGAACCGTCGGACGACGCATATCGGTATCGATGATCAGGACCTTTTTTCCTTGCTGGGCATATGCGACTGCGAGATTCGAAGAAGTCGTAGACTTCCCTTCACTTTGTGTCGCTGATGTCACAAGCATGACCTGAATCTCTTTATCGACTGCCATGAATTCGATATTTGTCCGGATTGTCCGGTATTGCTCTGCAATCGGCGACTTCGGTTGAGTGACCGTAATCAGATTACGGGCATCTTTATTCATCTTATTTTTCTTAGCCATATTGTTTTGCCGCCTCTCTTTTTGTTGCTTTCGCTGATGACTTGAAGACTTTGCTGTCAATATCCGGGATACTTCCTAGAACAGGCAAGTCAAGAATTTGTTGCACTTGTTCCTCTGTGCGGATTCGACGATCGAGTACTTCACGTAAGAAAGCAAGTCCTACACCTAATAAGAAGCCAACCACTGCGGCGATTGCTGTATTCAAAATGATATTTGGGCTGACCGGAGCAGTCGGAATGCCTGAAACAGATAATACTTTGACGTTATCGACGTTCATCAGTTCCGTGATGTCTTCACTAAAGACTTTCGCAACGGAGTTTGCAACGTTTGACGCAAGGGCGGCATCCGTATTTTGGACAGAGACGTTGATAACCTGGGAATTTTGTTCACTCTCGACAGTAATCATATTGTTCAAAGCACCGATATTGTCAGGTGCGTTTTCGACTTCTGCTTGAACTTTTTCTAAGATAGCGGGACTCTTGATAATGACACGGTATGTATTGACAAGTGTGACGGACGATTGGACTTGCGAAGCATCAATCACATCGTTTTCCTGTTTTTTCGGTGTGACCAAAATTTGCGTACCGGCTTGATACGTCGGTTTGATCAAAAAGGTACTGACGGCAAATGAGATGACGGCTGCGACGATGGTCAGTGCGAGAATCCGCCAAAGCGATTTTCTCAAAATTGAAAATAGTTCTTGTAAGCTGATCGTTTCATTCATGGTTTGATTATTCTCCTTTATTTGTCTAATACGGTGTCTTTTTTCATCAACTAGAACTCAGTATAACAAAAAATTGGGAAATGGTTGATTAAATTTCAGGAAATAACATACGTTTTTTGAAATTTGTTGCGTATAATAAAGAATGACATGTTTCTTTTTACATGAATTTCCGGATATCAACATAGGAGGAAGATCTTCATGCATCGCTCTCTACAAGCCCTTCAATACTATACATCGCACTCGGAAGAAGACATCCGTCGCCTTCATGAACGGATTCGTTTAAGCTTTGCTTCGACAGAATCGTTAACGGATACGATGATTCGTTTGACAGGCCAGACACCACTTGTTCCGTTCAAGCAGGATACAGTAACCGCCGACGAATGGTCAGCTTTTTTAGCCGGCAAACATCATGAAGCATTAGCTGATTTTTACGGAACACTCGTGGCTCGTCCGATTCTTGAGGAAGATGGCCCTGTCGAACCTAAAGAGGACATCGAAATTGCTCCAGCCTTATCGCGGACGCACCGTGAACCAGAAGCATCACGCAGAAAGAAAATCAAAACAAGACCCGAACCTCGCTCTAAACGAAAAATTCCATGGGGATGGATCGCCTTACTGCTTCTTTGTTTCTTCCTCGGCGCCGGCGGGACGTATGTCTATTCGAATTACATCGCGTCTCCCGACACAAAACCGAAATCATCCGTCGAACAACCGGTGACGGTTGAAAAATCCGAGGAAAAGACTGAGGAAGAAACACCCGATGTGAAAGCAGAACCTGACGTTCTTTACGTCAAAACCCGTAACACGAACATTTACAGTGACTCTGGTCTAACCGATACTCTTTACGAAGCCGACTTTGGTGATGGATACCGGATTCTTGAAACAACGGATACCGTCAGCAAAATCGAATTGACAGACGAATTGACCGGATACATCAAAACGGTGGATACGACAAAATCACTGAAAGAAGATGCAATTGCCGACGAATCGTTATTAACATGGGTCGGTGATAATCTCGATACAAGCTTCGTTACTGAGACGCTCATTGACCTTATCGGCAAATCTGCCGAAGATTTAAATAGTGCTTATGGTCCACCGGAACGGACGTTTTCTGACGAAGTAAACACGTATCTGTTCTACGGTAATCATTTCTTTACACTCCAAAATGATAAAGTCATTGCGATTGACTGGTCAGAAACAGCAATCACAAATGCTGAACTAGCTACCCTTGCGCCGCTTCAACTGGAAACGGAGACGACTGGTCTTGTCACAAGTAATTCTTACCGTCTGCAACGGTTTGAACAAACAGAAACAAGTACCAGCCGCGTGCGTTTGGCTGAACAAAATTTATAACATGATGAAACGCAAAGGGACAATCCGAAAAATGGATTGTCCCTTTTGTTTACTCCAGACCAAGCGAGTAACGTAATGCGGTTTTCGTTTGGGCCAGTGAATCATCAGTCGGATGCCAGTAATAAATGCCATCCGCTTCTTTTCCACCTGTTCCTTCAAGCTTTAAATTCTTTTGGTTTTTAAACGCATCCATATAATCAAAGGCAAGCGTCCGCATCGGTTTGAACGATACATTCGTCTGAGCGTTTTTACCGACGACATCCATGATTGCATTGAATTTACTGACAGAAACGTCCGATGATAATTTGGCGACGACTTGTTCAATGACTTGGCGTTGGCGCATTTGACGACCAAAATCTCCACGTGGATCTTCATAACGCATCCGTGTATATTTTAAGGCTTCGTCCCCGTTTAAGTTGATTTTTCCGACCGTGAACTGTTTATCGCCTACTTTAAAATCTAAGTCATTATTGACGGTCACTCCACCAACGGCATCAACGAGTGAAGTGAAACCTTCCATGTTGATTTCCGCATAGTAGTTGATTGGAATATCGAGGAACTTCTCAACGGTTTTGATCGCCATCTCCGGTCCGCCGAACGAATAAGCATGGTTGATTTTATCGTTTGTCCCGCGACCGACAATCTCGACTTTCGTATCCCGTGGAATACTGATCAAACGGCTTTCGTTTTGCGTCGGGTTGAGCGTCATGATCATGATTGAGTCACTCCGCCCCCGCTCGCCCGGACGTTGATCGACTCCAAGTAACAAGACTGACACCGGTTTTTGTTTTTCGACGACTTCGTCCCCTGTATTTTTAACCGGCGACTGAATCTTTTTGACGGTTTGATCAACCTGATAATACGTGTAGCCGATAAACCCTCCGATTCCGACGACCAGTACTAGAGCGATTAACAGCATAACCTTTAACGGCGTCCACCGCTTTTTGACTTTCTTTCTTTTTTTGACACGTTCCACTTTCCCACGTTCCCTTCTATTATACGTTGCTTGTTTCCTATGTAACTTCATCAGTTCTCGTTACTATCGGTCAAATAAAAACGATCTTACAGTCGAGTATACTGAAAATCGCGGACGAATTGTCAAAAACGGGAAAAGATGAAAAAAAGAGTCTACCGGTTGGCAGACTCTTTCGTCTAGATTAATATGACATTTGACTTGAGACGACGTACGTTTTCTTTTTTGCATTGTATTCGAGCATGACAAATTTTTTCTGTTTTGTCGAAGTCGGGAAGACATATGTTTTAAACTCTGATTTAATCGCAAGTCCTAAATCGATCTCCTGCTTCGTTTGGACAGATGTCATATCAATTGAATCCAGTCCTGTCCATTCGCCTAATCCTTTTCCTGACAATACACCATCCAATTGTTTTTCAGTCATTCCTGTTTTAATTTTCGCGCCTTTTGCAAGTTTCATCTTACTTTCACGCGCGCCTGTCGAAGAGTCACGGAACAGATCAAGCGACTTCGATGTCAAACGATAAACCGAACTATTTTTCTTCGTCATGAACATCAGCGTCGTAATATCAGAAGGCACGATTTCCTTTTTGTCATAAAAACTATAAATCGTCGTCTTTTGACCTTGTGTCGTGCTCGTCGCCTCTGCTTTTTGTTTGAGGACGGTCATTCCGTTCTTTTTCGTTAATTGTTTTTTATAGTCTTTTCCGTAAAGAACTTTTGCCGCCTGTTCAATCGTCATCCCATTCTTCAATGTCTTGAATTGCGTCGTTACCTTTGTTTCTTGTTTCGTTGCCGCTTCTGCTGTTCCGGCGATCAGTGTTGATCCGGCGATTAATGCCGCGATTGTGAGTTTACCAAATGTTGTTGTCATGTCTATTCGCTCTTTTCTGTTTTAGGATTAGTAGAGTTCTTGCGTACTCGAGATGGTTTCCATCCAATCGACACGATAGGTTTTTTTCTTTGAATCGAATGTCATATGGACTTGTAACCGTTTCTTCGGATGATTCGTTTGGAAAATATAAATCTTCGTCTTGCCTTCTCCTAGACCCATTTTTTTCAGCTCTTGTTTGGAAAAGCTATGACTGAAGTCTGTTGTCGACCATCTCATCCAGTCACCGAGACCTTTTCCTGTCAATACGTTGTCGAGCTGCTGCTCCGTCATATCGTACTGGACCCGTTTGCCTCGTTTGAGTTGTCGATCACTTTGCCGGACGCCCATCGGATTTTCTCCACTGAAATCAAGGGACCTTACTGCCAAACGGTAGACTTTATCGTTCGGCTTAGCTGCAAACAAAAAGGTCATATAGTTTTTTTCCTCTTTGCCGGGAACGAAGTACACTGTGAAGTCTAAATCCTTAGACGTCTCTTCTTTTGGTGACTTTTCCTTTAGAATCGTTCGTCCATTCTTTTTCGTCAGATGTTTTTTATAGGTTTTGCCATACCGCTGTTTCGCAAACTCGGTAATCATCATGCCTGGCTTATATTTCGTAAAATCCGTCGTGACTTGTTTCTCCTGTTTGGTGGCTGCACCGACCGGGCTGCTGATTACAGTCCAAGTTAACAACGTTATCAAGACTACATATTTCCATAATCCTCTTGGCATGAAAGACTGCCCCTTTTACTTCGTTTTAATCGGGAGAATGGTATAGTTATTCAATTTATACTGTTTACTCGCATGATCAAACTTCATCGTCGTTTCAATCTGCTTTTTCGGATTTGAACTTTTGAACGTATAGATTTTGATCTGACCGCGGTACTTATATTCTTTTCGTTCCTGTTTGGTCTGGACGGATGTAAAGTCCCAGGACCAGCGCATCGCGACCTGACCAAGACCTTTACCGGATAACAGCTCGTCGAGTTCTGTTTCCGTTTCATCTCCCCGAATATACGTCACATGTTTAAGCGTCCGGGTACTTTCCCGTAATCCGCTGTTCGTATCCGCTGCAAACTGTAATGTTTTTTGGACCAGGAAATACGTCGTTTGATTCTTTCTCGTGTGAAACTCAAGTGTCATCAGTCTTGGTAATGTCTTCGATTGGTCGTAAAACGAATAGCCCCGTTCACGGTACCCTTTTTCATTCTGCGTCCAATCGGCTTTTTTCTTAAAAACTGTCGTGCCATTCGTCTGTTTCAAATGTTGTTTGTAGGATGGACCGTACATGACTTTGGCGACCTGCGTCAGTGTCAGACCAAATTTAAACGACCGGTAGTCTTTTAATACACTTTGCTCTTCCTTGGATGCCGCTTGTCCACCGAGTGTCCCGCTTAAGCAGAGAACACCGATGACCAGCATCAACACCAGTTGTTTCAAAACTCTCATACTGTCCCTACTCTCTTCATTTCAGTAACCGCACAGCTTTATCCGCATCGAGTCGCCCGTATCCGTATGACGGATCATATCCTTTGGCACCAAGATCCTGTGCTGATTTTTTGAGAATCGCTTCCACTTCTGATGCTTTGATCGTCGGCTTCAGACTGTAGAGGAGACTCGCGACACCGACGACGTGAGGGGCTGCCATCGAAGTCCCGCTCCAAAAAGCGGATTCGCCGTCACTGAGATAACTCGGGATGTCTTGTCCCGGAGCGACTAAATCCAGTCCCTTGCCATAGTTCGAGAAGGATGAACGTTTATCGAACCGATTCGTCGATCCGACCGAAAACGCATACTGGGACCGGGCCGGATAGGACAATTTACTTTGTCCTTCGTTACCGGAAGCGACAATGACGAGAACCCCTTTTCGCTTCGCATATGCGAGAGCGTCTTCGATCGCCCGGGATGAGAACCCACCGCCGATACTGATATTGATGACTTTCGCTTTTTGTTTGACGGCATGTAAAATCCCTTTCGCGATATCCGAGTTCAAGCCGTAGTTGTCTTCGCCGAGCACTTTGATCGGAATGATCGAAGCCTTGGCATTGATGCCAGACATGCCGTACGTGTTGTTGCTGTTCGCCGCGATGATACCGGCGACGTGCGAGCCGTGCCCGTGATCATCAATCGCGAGTTGACGGCGGTTGACGAAATCGTAACCGAGGTCCATCCGGACACGTCCGGCAAAGTCCGCGTACGTCGGATTGATCCCGGTATCGATGACTGCGACGAGGACCGTCGATTGTTTTTTACCGGCAATCCGTTTCTTCATCGCATCGAAGTTGATATCGGCGCCTTTGACGCCACCGCGTTGCCCTGTATTGTTTAGTGACCACTGATACGATTTGAAGACGTCGCCTCCGAGTCCATGCATGGAGCTGTCGAGCTCGACATACGCAACACTGTTCGATTTTGCGAGTTGTTGTTTCGCCGCCAATGCCTGCATGACCGTCCGGTACGTGAACTTGACGAGGCCGAGGCCGGCATCAATTGTTTCGTGCTTCACGGCTGCCGTTTTCTCGGACAGTTGTTGTTTCTGACTGCTCGTGCCTGTTATCTTGACGACGAGACTGCTCGACTTCGCGACCGTACCCGATTGTCCAATCGATTCCCGAAGCGGCTGCAACCGCTCAAGCTTAAACGGCACGACAAACGCTGTATTTTTCTTCCCTTCGATTTCTATGTACTGACGACCACTCCAACTGAGCGGGAAGACGAGCGACTGATCCGTAACTTGATCATATCGTCCGTAAACCAGTTGTCGTTTGTAGTCGGATTGTGATTTATAAACGGTGACGGCTTCTGTCTCGTCGGCAGCAAATTTCAGATGGGTTCCGCCTGTCAGGTAGGTTTTCGTATCGAAATAAAATAATGCTTTTCCTTTACTGTCAAACTTGCCTTTGATATAGGCTTTCTTTGTTTTCGCGTCCAGCGTCGGTAATTTCTTTGCCCCGGTACCTGCTGCTTCTATTTGAGTCGGGATCATCGTCCCGAGAAGACCTGCTACTGTCAATCCTGCGATCCATTTTTTCATTTCTCCACTCCTTCATCCACCTCTTGACCTACAGAACCAGTATAATGGAAAATTTTACGCTAAACACCTAATTTTTACGTTTCGCGTAGATTTTTTTTCTGTTTTCAAGTCACTTCACACAAAAGGTGAATCCGGCGTCAACCGGATCCACCTTTTGTTTCATTTAATGTAACTCGTCGCCCGGTCAGCATTCAGACGACCGGAACCATAGGTCGTATCATATCCTTTCGAACCGAGGTCCTTCGCTGATTTTTTAAGGATACTTTCAACGTCTGCTGCCTTGATTGTCGGCTTTAGACTGTACAAGACACTGGCGACAGCCGCGACATGCGGCGCTGCCATCGAAGTTCCGCTCGCAAAGGCGAGTTCTCCATCTGCGAGATAACTCGGAATCGAGACGCCGGGTGCAACGAGATCAAGTCCCGTCCCGTAGTTCGAGAACGACGCCCGTTTATCTGTCCGCCCTGTTGCACCAACGGAAAGCACATATTTCGAGCGTGCCGGATATGATAGATCCTTTTTGCCGGCATTACCGGACGCCGCGACGATCAACACATTTTTACTTTTCGCATAAGACAGTGCCGACTCGACCGCTTTCGAAGATGTATCGCCACCAAGACTGAGATTGATGACTTTAGCGCCTTTTTTAACGGCGTGATTGATACCGCTGACGAGGTCCGATGTATAGCCGGCACCGTTCTCATCGAGCACTTTGATTGGAATAATCGCGGCTTTCGCATTGATGCCCGTCATGCCATACGTATTGTCCGTCCCCGCTGCAATGATACCGGCGACATGCGAGCCGTGACCGTAATCATCCCAGGCCGTCTTCGAACGGTTGACGAAATCGTAGCCGAGATCCATCCGGACTTTCCCGGCGAAATCCGCATAACTCGGATTGACACCGGAATCGATGACCGCAACAAGTGTCGTCGACTGTTTCTTTTTCGCGATCCGTTTTTGCATCGCCGTCAGACCAATATCCGCTCCTTTGAGACCTTTTTTCTGACCGGTGTTCAACAAGGACCATTGGTGTTTCTTAAAAGCATCGGCTCCGAACGCTTGAATCGGTGTATCGTATTCGACGTAGGCCGTCGCACTCGACTGCTCAAACTTCTGTTTCGCGGCTTTTGCTTCCGCCGCCGAACGATACGTCAACTTCTCAAGACGTAATTCCGGCGCGACTGATTTCACAGTCTTCGCACCGAGACTGCTGCTGCGGACCATACCGGTTTTTGTCTGAACGATCAGAGCCGTTGCCGTATTCGCCTTTGCTTGGACTGCAGAACTGCTGGTCGCTTCAATCGGCTCGTAACGCGAGACACTGAACGGGACAGAATATGTATCGCCCGGATATCCTTCCAACACCAAATACTGTCGTCCGCTCCAGCTCAGCGGGAAATACATGGTCTCATCATTGCGTTGGAAATAACGGTTGTAGACACGTCCGGCGTCGACATCTGCCTTACTCGTAAAGATCGTCCCGTAAACGTCCCAATCAAGATCAAATTCAAGATGCGTCCCGTCTTTGACAAAGTCTTTTGCATCCATGTACCAGATGTCAAATCCATCTTCATCGAAACGTCCTTTCATCGGCGCTCCGACATAACTGCCGTGGAATGTCGGCAGTGCTTTCGCTTGATTGATTTGTTTGGTACTGACAGTTTTTTGTTTTGCACTGACCATTTTTTGCTCATTCACCGCTTCCCCGTTCATGCTGAATCCGATGAATAAACTGACTACGAGACTTCCTGCGACGATTTTTTTCATTCCTTCACCCTCCAATTGTCTTAGGTCCTTACACCTATATACCTGTAAATTTTGGAATAATGTGGTATATTAAAAATCATTTACCTAATTTATTTATTTTTAAATAAAAAATCCACCACCTCAACAGGTGATGGATTTTTGTTTTACTTCACGATGACTTTGAAGGTTTTAACGACCTTATAATTTCCAACAGTCGTATAGGTAACGCGAATTGATGTTGTTCCTTTAGTGACTGCTTTAACTTGTCCTTTTGTGTTCACCGTCGCGATTTTTTTATTGAGCGAGGCATAGCTGACAGATTTGATTTTATCGGTTGCTGACGCATAACCGATTGTCGTTGTTTGACCTTTTTTCAATGTTTTTTGTGTAGCTTTCAGCTTCACTTCATTGACTTTCGTTTCGATCGGTAATGTAGTTGTCAGGACGAATCCGTCTTTTAATGTCACGGTTGCCGTCACAGTCGTTTTGCCTGATGCTTTACCAACGAGACGTCCCGTAGTATCCACTGTTGCTTTTGACGTGTCCGCTACTTGATAACGAATCGATGATACAGTTGATGACGTATTCAAGACTTTTGTTTTCAGGTTGATACCTTTACCTTGATAGACACTTGCTTTCTCGATTGTTGCCGTCGGTGCTTTTGTTGTTTGTGGAACGAAGACACCGAGGTATCCATTTACTTCTGCCGTTCTCATCCCTTTAACCGGAACTGTCAAGATTCCGTTTTTGTCTGTGACAAGTTTCGTTTGGGTTACACCACTCGCATCGACAAAGACTTGGTTCGTATGTTGTTTGCCCATATCGACTTTGATTGTCGTGTTAAGTGTTGACTTCTTCCCGATGACTGTCGCAACACCCGTGTTACGGTCTTTACCGAGTCGGACACTTGAAATCAAATGACTGCCGGCGACTTTTGAAGTGTTCGTCGTATGATACGCCACTTTCTGAGCACCGTATGCATATTGCTTACGGACTTTCAGTAAGTTCGTGATTTCGTCATAGTATGGCGTTTGCTTAGACATATATGAAGCATCCGTCTGATACAAGTCACCGTAGTAAACAGTCGGAACCGTATCTTTGTTCGTCAGCAAGAACGCATATTGTGAGACGACGTTATCCACTGAATACTTTTTCTTTGTGCTTGCGAGTTCTGCATTGTAGATTGCGAGTGCTTGTTTTTCTGTATCTTTATCGTACATTTTTTCAAACGATTTCGGCTCTTCGCCTGCTTTGTACTGAATACCTGTTTTGATGCCGTACAGATCGAGCATGATCTGGTTGACGCGGTTCTTCTCTTGATCGTGGTTATTAACGAATGACCAGTTAGCTGATACATCTGTTGCACCAGTCGCTGAACGATCAACAGTTGAACCTGTCACGATGGCACTCAAGGGACGTTTTGATGCTTCATTTCCAAGGGCATTCCGCATCGTGAAGTAAAGTGGTGAGTCCATGATCAGCTGCTCATCGTTATTAGCTTTCATGTATGCTTTTTGCTCTGACTTATAGCTCTCGATATAGCTTAAATGCTCTTTTTTACCGAAGTGTTCTTTCGCGACTTCTGCTTCCGCTTTTAAAATCGCTGTATCGTAGTGTGACGCTGCATCAATCCGGAAGCCGTCGAACTTGTATGTTTCAAGCATCCACTTCATCCAGTTCTTTTGTTCTTTGATGACTTCTTTGTTCGAGTTGGCTAAGTCTACGCCAAGTAAGAACTCATCGTTATTCGTCATCGTCTTGTTATAGGCTTGAAGCGGAAATCCTGTTTCATCTACGAAGAGGAACTGATCTTCGATATCGATGCCCGAGTTATCATTCTGATACGAACGTTCTTCTGTTCCGTATCCGTAAGTTGCTTGTGTCTTCATGTATTCTTCCGTCAACTTCGCAATCGTTCCATTGTCCGCTGACGCGAGGAGTGCTTCTTTTGTCTCGAAACCATTTTCTTTCATATAAGCAAGGTAACCCGGATCCTTCGCGTATTGCGATAACATCGGTTTCCAGTTCTGCGGTGAAACTTCATACCAACCGTCAGCCGCGAGATAAGTATCGACGACATTCAAGTTTTGAGTTTTAGACGCTTCAATCAACCATTCAGGTAAATAGTTTTTCTCATTCTCCGGTCCAAAGTAACGGTACGGTTTACCGTCTTTGTCCGTCATGACACGTCCTGTACCTTGACCTTGAAGCGATGTTCCATTTAAGAAGGTTTTGTTCCACTCTTTGAGGTACCCGTATTTTTCTTGTCCCTGTCCGCCGCCTTTTGTATAGGCGAGGTAAGGTGTCGCGAGCGTTTTTGTTGTCTGTCCGCCCGTGTATGGATTCGTGAATAACTCACCTGAGCTTGTCGCACGACGTACGAAAACAGCTTCCCGCTTGTTTAATCCAAGCATCTGGTTTGGAACCAAGTCCATTTGAACTTTGATGTTATCATCATGCAACATGTCGACCATCATCTCGAGATGACTGGCTTTACCGTATTTCGTTGCCGTTGTCCCGCCTGGTCCTTGTGGGAATTCACCTAAGTCATACCGATCGGCAATAGCATACCCTTCCATGTAGCGCGCCATATCAAACGAACGATACGCAGGCGGCATCCATACATCTGTTACTCCCCATGAGTTTAACAGGTCACCTTTTTTAGCAAGAGTCCGGTACATATTGCTGTCATATGGTTGGTAGAGGCTGAAGCTCTGGAAGATGACATGGTTATCCAATTTCTCACCTGACGTATAAGCTGCTGCTTGTTTTGGTGCTACACCGAAGCTACTTGTTGCTACGAGGGTAGCAAGCAGTCCAGCCGATACTTTTTTGGTATTCTTCATCAATATAAGTCTCCTTTACTATCTGTATTTAATTGATTATTTTTTCCTTTAATTACTAAACAACATCACATAATTTAACATCTTTCTTTCAAGATAACACCTTCTATTTTTCAAAAAAAGTCAATATATTTAACAAAATGCAATCGATTGCACTAATTGTCATAAAAAAGAACACCTTCCATCCATTTCCGGACGAAAGGTGTTCGAGGGAATTAGTTTAATCCGAGAAGAACTGCTTTCTCGTAACCGCCAGTCAAGACTGAGTTGTCGTATGACTGAAGATCTTTGTTGACGACAATGACGTTCGACAACGTTTTGAGTGTACCAGCCGGGACTTTGATTTTAACGATATCAAGTCCGTTCGATACGATGTCATCTGAGTCAGCAAGCGAGATACTTGTTCCGACCGGAAGTGATTTTCCGTTCAGGATGTAGTTCGCTGTGCTTGTCGCATCGTACATACCAGAGTATTGAACGCCCTCTGTGAACTTGATGCGGATGACGTCTTTCTCGTTTTTCTCGTTCGCTGATACTTTAACGATTTCGAACGGCGTCAAGACTGGTTTAACAGGCGTTTTCATGAGTTTGAAGTCATGTGTCGCTGTTGCAACCGTGTTACCGACATCATCAGACAATGATTTGACGACGACTTTCCAGTCTTCGCCGTACCCTTCCATGTCGACGAGTTTTTGCAGGCTCTCGTTTGCTTTGACTTGGAAGTTTTTGTCCGTTGTATCCGTGTACTTGACGACAGATCCGTCGATTGTAACGATTTTTCCATCTTTGTTCTTACCGATGAATTCAACTGTCGTTTTCGGAGGCAAGACGATACCGTCCGCATTGATGAGTGGCGTGTTGTACTCATCGAGGTCACGGATTTTCACCGGCTCGCTCATCATGACAACGAAGTCGTTTGTCATTGGTACGCGGTCGATCGTGTTGATTTCAGCACTCTTCAGGTCCGGCGTGTTGAGCGGCGATCCTTCATAGCTGAGGTCAAGGATTAACGCATCGTTCTTCTCACCGTTCGCTTCGGCCTGGATAGCACCTTTGTCGAGCGTGATGCGGAACTTATCGTTGTAGTAGTTTTCTTTCGTGTTGACTGTATCGTAGATTTCCGTCCAGTCTTTCATCAACTCGATGACAGCTTCGCCCGTCTCTTTGTTATAAGACGTGACATTGACATACTTGCTGAAGTCTTCGTATTTCTTCGTGTTCGAGTTGTAACGCTCAAACTTCAGTTCGTTATCAAGCAATGCCAGGATATTCGCATTTTTGAGGCCTTTGCTGAACATCACGCGGAATTGCTCAGGTGACTCAACAACGACGCCAGCTGTCGGTTTGACTGTGTCAGCCGCAACCGTGAAGTCGAGGTTTTGTGTCGTTCCGATGTTACTTTCATCTGAAAGTGCTGCGAAGTCCATTGTATCCCAGACTTGAAGCGAGTGTTTACCTGCAGCGAAGTAACCTTCTTTGACACCTGGATAGTTATCATCGAGCATGATACGGACTGTATCACGGCGATCGACACCAGTTTTGTTGTCAAATCCGTAATGGATGACTTTGAAGTACTTCTCTCCGTATTGACCGTCGATTTTGAATTTCGCAGAATCGACTGCTTCAGAGAATTTCACTTCGAGTTGGTTCAGACCGACTGCTTTAACAGATGTTACTTCAGCAGGACGAGCATCCGTCAACTTAAAGCTTGCTTTTGATTTCACTTCTGTATCCGTGCTGCTCGTGATTTTTGCGACGAGCTTAACGACTGCATTGTCTTGGAGTGGTGTTTCTTTGTCCAGGATCAATTCGAATGCTTTCGGATTCGAAGGAATCGCTTTAACACCGATGACACGTTTCATGCCGTCAAATTGTTCAATCTGGATGTTGTCGTTTGCGAGGTAATCTTCTTCGTGAAGACCTTGCATGACTTTATCAAGTCCGAATGATTTGAGTAAGAGTTCACGTGAAACGGCTTTATCAAGGAAGACCGTCACGCGATCTGCCTGGTTTGATTCAGCTGCAAGAACGTTGATCATCTCGATCGGAGCCGGAGTAACAGCGATTGTGCTGAACTTGACTTTCGTCTCTCCTGAAATCTTACCGATGAGGTTTTTGTAATCGCCTGCTGCCGTTTCGATGATTTCGGCACGGATCATGGCTTCGAGGTCTGTGTTGCTGAACTCTGAAGTGAGGATGACCGTTGCTTTTCCGTCTTGAATTGTCACGCGGTCTTTCGCAAGGGCACCGAATGATGTGGATAATTTCAAGACGATATCGTCTGCGTTTTTGTCGACTTCACCAGTTGCTTTGTCCTTGAGTAAGAACGTCACTTCTGTGTTGTCAGCTCCGTTTGCGACGATTGTCGAGGCTTTCGGTGAAACTTCCAGCATCCAGAGGTTTTCAACGCCTTGTGTCATGAAGCTGATTGAACCGAGGTCACGAGCGACGCCGCCGATCATGATGCCTTTCGCTTCAACTGTGTAGTCTTTATCGTACTCAAGACCTGACACGTCGAGGAGTGCTGATTTTTTGTCCGGGCTGAGGGTAACAGCTGTAACTGTTCCGCCTGCGATTTTGAAGTTTTCGACTGATGCGCTATCAACGGCGCGTGAGAATGAAACTTCGACTTTTTTGTTGCCGATTGCTTTTGCTGATGTCAGCATCGTGTTCGCTACTGTGAAGTCCATTGCTGCTGATTTCACATCGCCGACTTTGACGACATAGCTGTGTGTGCCTTCAGGGATTCCACCTTGTGAAGCCATGAATTTCCCGTTTGAAAGCGATCCTTTGACGACGATTGGTGCTTTTGACATATCTTTACCCGGGTAGATTAAGAGTTCTGCCATTGCGCCTGTCGCTGCGTACATGACGTCCGCTTTAACAGAAAGTGTCTGATCATCGACGCTTCCCATGACGTTCGTGATGTCAGCTGCTTTAACTTCATAGCTGATTGAACCTGTTACGACAGAATTCGCACCTTTGTATGAGTAAGCAAGTTTATATTTGCCGGCTTTTGAAGTGTTCGGTGTTTTCAGGTTGAACTTGCTGATTGGGCGTTTAACCACGATGCCTGATTTGTAACGGATACTGATTGTGCTTGGAAGAACAACTTTCCCTCCGACTGCAACTGGTTCGAGGACTGGTTCGAGGACATCAACCGGATAGTTCTGAAGTTCTACTTTGAGGATTGCTTTTTTCGAAGTACCAGCAACTGTTCCGTAAAGAACTTGGAACTTGTTGATGTATTTCTTCTCGAACTTCACGGTACCGTTCCACTTCACTGAACGCATTTCGTACTTACCGTTTGTGAGCTTGACTTTGACTTTCGTCGGTAACATCAATTTCTTAACAGCGTACTTTGAACCGCCTGCATGTTTCATCAAAATTGGTTCGATGTATTTAACAGAGACCTTCGAAGCCGCGTCAGCAGCAACCGGTGCGACGACAGATGCAGTGACTGCGAGTGCAGCTGCAGCAGCGTACAATTTGTTTGATTTTTTCGTGTAAGCCATGTTTACAATTCCTCCTCTTGTCTTTCAAAACTAAATGCGACAATCCCAACCAGATAACCTACACTTAAAGTAAATATTTACAAATATTTTACTTTAATCCATTCAACAAAGTCCCTGCCTTCTTCGGAGGAATACGTTCTGTTTCACACGCCGATCCATCGCCTATTCAGTAGACGATCGTCAGTGATCCATTATGTATCCAGTTTGGGATGAACAGGAACATGCTGTCGAACGCCTTACAGGTAAGGCATCCGGTATGTCGTAGGTTCGTACCAAGCCTCACTTTGAAATCAGTGAATCACTCAGCTACAGCTCAAATATACAAAATTCAGAAACTAACGACAATAGGTTTTTTGTAAAAATTAGGTGAATAGTAGTAACTAGTAAAATATATTTACAGGTCGTATATGGAAATTGAAAAACTGGTCATACCTTTTTAAGAAAACGCTTACATTTATATCAAATTTCATACTTACTAATGTTTTTCTGAAATATAATAAAGCCGTCATGGATTATTCATGACGGCTTCAGGATTAAGATATACTTCGATTGGCTTGCTCTATCGCTTCCAAAAACGAGTCGCGTCGAAACCGGTGATCCGCGTCCGCTGTCAGTTCGATCATGTCGTCCAAGCGACGCAATTGAATCGGCAGCCCACGTCCGATCCATTCGAGCTGCTGCTGGAGATGCCGTCGCGCCCGGTCGACCGTATGCCGTTCTGCTGCCGTGAACTGCCGTAAGTATTGCAGGACATAACCGAGTCCGAATTCAATCGGAATCCGCAGTTCGGCCCCTTTGTCCTTGATCCGGATCAGACCCGCTCCGTAATGAATCGCCCGTTCCCACTCCTCACTGATCCGTTCGTACCAGTTTCCGTTCGTCAGACAATGTGTTTCCAGTGCGCCTTTCGGACCACTCGGCATGACGCTGAAGTAATCGATTTTCATCCGTCTTCTCCTTTACCATAAAAAATAGGATGAATCCTTGATGGACTCACCCTATATGACAGGTCAGGAAGTTGGATTGTTCGAAAATCCTGCTGATAAAAAACACATCATTCAACATCGAAAAAGCTTTTCGAATACGCTATACTGAATACGGGAATGGGAGGAATGCTCGTGGCGATTATCATCTTTTGCCTCGTATGTCTCTTCGCATATCGTATCCGCAAGCTTCCCGAAGCGATTCGGACGATCTTACTCATCCTCGGTTTACTCAGTGGATGGTTCGCGCTGTTTGAGATCATCAGTTATTTAGAAGCGAACCCTTACCTGGCCGCGATCCCGATTGCACTCGGGCTCGGTTACTGGTTTTGGCGCCGCAAGAAAAAACGGACGACCGGTTCTGCCTCAAATTGAGGTCGAGCGGTGTCCGCCTATCGATCACACAAGACCAGTCCGATCAACGGAACTGGTTTTTTTGTCGTTACAGGACGGCCGGTGGTCCGAATTTTCCGTCATGGTAATCGCGGTATGCCTGACGGATCTCGTCTTCCGTGTTCATGACGAACGGTCCGTAGGCAATCGTCTCCTCCCGGATCGGTTGGCCGGAGTAAATCAGGACCTTCGTCCGGCTGACTGCCGTCAACGCAAGTGAACTGTCTCCTGCTGCCTGTTCTTCAAACGTCAATGTCGCGGCCATCGTCTTCAAAAGTCGGGTTTTGCTTGTCCCGACTTCCAGTTCGCCGGCTAAGACATACAAAAAGGCATTATGGTTCGTCGGTAAGACGTGCTCATACGTCGCACCCGGTTCCAGGAAGATCTCACTCATCGTAATCGGGACAAGACTGTCGAGCGGTCCCGTCACGCCGGCAATCTCACCGGAATAAACGCGGACGTGTCCGCCGTCAAACGTCACGACCGGAGCTTGTTCAAGCAACACGTTTTGATACGATGTCGTCGTCTCTTTCAAACGCTTCGGTAGATTGAGCCAGAGTTGCAACGTATGAATCAAATCGTCATCGACCGCTTCTTCTGCATGTCGTGCCGCCCAGCCGGCATTCATGTACTGGATGTCTCCGGCGTCAAGAATGGAGTGCCCGCCATGATTATCGATATGTTCGAGCCGACCGTCGATAACATACGTGATTGTCTGAAAGCCGCGGTGCGGATGATCGGAAAACGTTCCGCGTTTGAACCAGTCCTCCGCCATCAGGATAAACGGATCAAACTCGTCTTTCCGGTCTGGTGACAGCACCCAGCCCTGTTGGACATGGGGATAACCGTTTTGTTGATATGTCACTTGCCAATGATTCTTGATATCACGTTCGAACATTTTTCCAACTCCTCCACTTATGATGCTTTCATTGTCGCATAGCCTGTTGCGGAAGCCGTACTCGTTTGCTCGTCAGAGTTTCCATCCAAAAGAAAAACGACTCCGGTTGACGGAATCGTTTCAGCACTTCGATTAAAGACGTGACGCCTTTTGTTCGAGGACGGCAATCTTCTCTTCGATTTCTAGCAGCTTCAGTTCATGTTCGAGTTCGAGGCGACGTTTTTTCCGTTTCAGTTGGCTCAGTTCTTCTGCAACCGACTCCGGTGACGCTTCCGGGCGTGGCGGTGCCGACTGATCCATTGACTGACGGAGCGGATCAAACAGGTTTGACTTGGCAAACTTCGCCGCTTCCGGACCAAACAGGTCGTTGATGATCGGCAAAACTTTATTCATCGCGTTGCCCGGGATCTGTGACTTCTCGTCAACCAGACGTTTGAGTGCCAGCTCGTCGACCAAATACCCTTTACCGTCCTGTTCCGCATGTAATTCGCCTGTGCGGATCCAGCGGCGGACCGTCTCTTCTGATACGCGTAACAATTCACTGATCTGTTTTGTCGTTAACATCGTAATCCCTCTTTCCCATTCATTTGATACTCTTACTATACACACGTGTGTGCGTGTGTGTCAATCAATACACACATCAAAAACCCTCCGAACCGGTATGGTCCAGAGGGTTGTCCTTATCCTGCGCGTCGTAACAGTAACCAGAGTCCGACGACTGCCAGTCCTGCTCCTGTCGCTGCGTACGGGAACGGTTTCTCTTCCCCTGCTTGCGGGAGTCGTTCACCGGATGCATTGCTATTGCTTGTGCTTGTATCCGGATTGTCTGCTTTGACTTCCGTAACCGGTGCTTGCGCCGGTGTAGTCGATGTCTTCGTTGGTTGCGGCGTTGGTTTCGGTTCCACGACCGGTTTCGTCTTCTTGATTTCAGCAAGCAGGAAATACCCCATCGTCTCATCCGTCAACGTGACCGAATCCGTCGTTGCTTTTCGTTTGAACAGTTTGAGGAATTCATCGTATCCCGGGAATTCTTCTTCGTCTTCATCTGCCATACCGACAGCAAGGGCTTCCGCTCCGGCTTTCGTCAATTCGAACGAATCCATCATCTCATCGAGCGAGACGTGGTGCATCGCTTCGACTGTGTATCCGGCAGCGACTTCCGTCTTCACTGTGTACGTTCCCGGTGTCAATTCGATCGACAAGGCATCGTCTTTTCCGACTTCTTCCGTGTAGACGTCTTTCCCCGTGATGGCATCCGTAATCGTATAGGTTGCAGGAATCGTCTGCTCCGTGTAACCCGGAATCTGATCGTTATTCGCATCGAGGAAGTTCGTGACGATCAGAAGGTTCGCCATGTCCATTTCTTCGTCTTCGAGACCGTAGAGACCGGCATCGACTTGAACGATGTCCCCTGCTTGCAGCTTCACTTTTGCCAGGTCATCTTCGTCAAGATCCGAATCGATCGTCGGATCCGTTCCTTCGTGTTGAGGAGACGTGTAATAGTACCCGATGTCCATGCCGTACACTTCAATGTAATACGTGCCCGGCTCGATGTCCTTGAACGTGTAGAGTCCGTCTTTCGTGTAAACTTCCTCAACGACATCGTAGTTTTTATTTAAGAGGTACACCGGGACGTCACTGATGCGTGTTTCTTTTTCCTGACGGATCCCGTCTTCATTTTCATCAAACCAGATGAGTCCGTTGATGATTCCCGTCGTCGCCTTTACCGGCTCTTCCTTGACGGGTTCCGTTTCCGGCTTCGGTTCTTCCTTGACCGGTTCTTCTTCCACGGGTTCTTCTTCCACGGGTTCTTCTTTGATTGGTTCTTCCGTCTCCGGCTCCTCCGGTGTCGGTTTTTCTTCCGGCGTTGGTTCCGTTGTCACGGGTTCTTCCGGTGTCGGCTCCGCTTTGACTTCGCGGCCGAATTGAATCAAAATCGTCTTCGCCTGATCCGTCGATGTTACTTTCACGACAGGTGCCGTTTCCGCTGTAAACGTGACGGTCGGGTTTTTGACGATATCAATTGCTTGTCCCGTCAATCCGCCTTCAAAGACCAATTCCGTTTCAGATTCAAGATTGACTGTCCCTTCTCCCGTGAATGTCAACGTATACGGATTCGTTCCCGTTCCGGTGACATCCCATGCAGAAATCGTTTCTGCCTGAGCTGGTGTGATGATACCAAAGACAAGCAGACACGCTGCTATGTACATTCCAATTTTTCGCATTATGTTTGTTTTCGCTCCATTCTAAAATATGTGTTACCTAGATTTTAAACAATAAAGGGAAAATAAACCACCTGATTTCCGAAATTCGTCCAAGAAAAAGACGACTGTCCCTCAAAAAGGATCAGTCGTCTTAAGATTATACGAGTGAATCACAGGCTTTCGCACACGCTTCACAGGCTGCAGCACATTTTTGACAGTGGTCATGATCGTGTTTCGAGCATTCTTCGGCACAGGCTAAACAGATTTCCTTACAGGCCGTCGCAAGCACGGCGATGTTTGGACTGTTTCGGACGATGGCCTGACTGAGCAGGCTGCAAATGTCGGCGCAGTCCCGGTCAAGACGAATACAATCCGTCATATGAGTAACGTGGGATTCATTCAGACAGGCGTCAAAACAAGTGTTACAGGCGACGATACAGGCTTCGAGTGTCGTTAGAGCTTCCTGATGTGCTTCGTGCATAATATGATTCCCCCTTTGAAGTGATGACTAAGTAAACGCTAGTATCCTTCTTCCCCGGATACACTCTCTTAAAACAAAAAAAGAACCATACGATAACCGGGGAACAACTGGTTATCGTATGGTTCTTTTCCATTAACGGACGACTTCAAGCGGAATTTCAATGCCACGTCCGGCGCCTGCATCGATGATCAGGACCGGCAAGCGGTTTTCATCGAAGACTTCTTTTTCAATCGTCGTATCCGACGTGTACGTTCTGATTTCCCCCATCTTTTTCGCCGTAAACGAAACAAAGGGGAACGGAATCGACTGATTGGCGACATCCAGTCGAATATCAACCTGTTGGTCATCCAGCCGGATGTCATTGGCCGTCCGAATCGTCAGACGCATCCGGTCGTTGTCCGTTGCTGAAATCTGAGCCGAGATGTTTTCCGTTTGTCCGGCACGCGTGACAGGATCGATGATGACCGTCGGGGAAGCGGTCTCCACCTCGTCAGCACGCTGACAACCGGGAATGACAAGCAGCGAGATTGCCAAGGGAATCAGCAAACGCTTCATCACGGATTCACTTGATTGCGAAAGTCAGTTCAGCAGTACAGGCGACTTCCCCATCGACTGTTGCTGTGGCACGCCCTTTACCGATCGGTCCACGCAGTTTCGTCAGTTCGACTTCCAGTCGGAGCTGGTCACCGGGAACGACCTGACGCTTGAAACGACAATTCTCGATGCCGGCAAAAAAGGCCAGTTTGCCTTGGTTTTGTTCCATCTTGAGAACAGCAAAAGCACCAACTTGCGCCAACGCCTCGACAATCAACACACCGGGCATGACGTTGTAATCCGGGAAATGGCCGTTAAAGAATTCTTCATTTGCCGTGACATTTTTGATTCCGACAGCCCGTTTTCCTTCCTCGACTTCGAGAATCCGGTCGACGAGCAAAAACGGATAACGGTGTGGAATGACTTCCTTGATTTGTTCAATCGTATACATATAGCGCAGCTCCAATCACTGGTTAATTTAAGATTTTGTCCAAAAATCGGTGATGCGGGTCCATGTGTCGAGCTTAAGGACATCCATCGCTTCGCCACCACCAAGTGTCGCATATCCAACCATTGCGCCGATCACTAACGCAAGGACAATAAGAAGAACAATGATCAATAAACGAGCAATAATCGGAACGCGACGTGAAGAATACTGACGTAATTTTTTACGTTGCTTCGGTTCCTGTTCTTGCGGCTGTTCGTTCTTAACCTCTTGATTACGTTTCAGACGTTCACGGGTCGGTTGGTCCGTTCCGGCTTGATTTTGTACCATCTTGATCACCTTTCATTGGTTCAGTCTAAAGAACAGTATAGCATATTAGTACCTGGTATTAAATAGTTGCAGTTCAGCTACAAAACGGTTCTTTTTTTAAGTGTAACATGCACAAACCGTGAACTTGTAAAAAAAGTTCTGCATTTTATATATAAGGAAGAAACAGAACCATACGGTCTTTTTTAAAAAAATTTTTCAATTTTTTCAATCCAAACAAAATCCGGGTGCGTATGCTGTTCAGAACGATGCAGACAACAACTACCAAATATACAAAAACAACACCCAAATTTGAGAGGATGAGACAAGATGAAAAACACGAAAAAATTCGCAGCAACAGCCATGGCAGCAGCACTCGTATTACCAGGAACGGCAGCATTCGCTTCCGGTGGCGGAGACGACATGAAACATGAGGAGAGCGCGAAGAATGTCACGGTCAAAACAAAAGCCGCTGACCTCCGTGCAACACTCGATCAGTTACTCTCGGAGCACTTCGTGCTTGCCGTCATGGACATGAAAAAACAATATGACGGATCAAAAGATGCTCAGTATTATGAAGCGGCACTGAAACAGAACGCACTCGACATGACACCGGCAATCGCTTCTGTCTACGGCGACGAAGGTGCAAAACAATTCGAAAAAATCTTCGTGGCCCACAACAAATACACAACGGATCTCGTCAAAGCCGTAAAAGCCGATGACCAGGACGGCATCAACGCGTCGAAAGCAGAAACAGAAGAGTTCGTTCAAGATCTCTCGAGCTTCCTCGACACAGCAACGGAAGGTAAACTGCCGAAGGCAGCAGCGGAAGAAGTTCTCCGTGCTCATGAAGCAGACGTCTATAAAACATTCCAACAATATGCAGCCGGTGACTACGAAGGATCGTACAACACGTTCCGTGAAGGTTACAGCCGCATGTATGATATCTCAAAAGCACTCTCCGTCGCGATCACAACACAAATGCCTGAGAAGTTCGACAACACGAAAGCAGACACAAAAGCAGCTGACCTCCGGTCAACACTCAACAGCCTCGCAGCTGAACACGTGGCACTTGCCAACATCAGCATGACAGCGGGCGTCGATCAAGCGAAAGACTACGATGCAGCGAACTGGGCAGAAGACATGCACACAGCTGACTTCAAAGCCGCTATGAAATCGGTTTACGGTCAAGCAGGTGCGGATCAGTTCGAGCAAGTCTGGACGAAAAACCACATTGAAGCGCAAGCGAACCTCGTCACAGCAGCCATCAACGACGACAAGAAATTGATGGGTGATGCGCAAGACATGCTCAAAATGTTCTCGAATGACTTCGGTGCGTTCCTTGGCGCAGCAACAGAAGAGAACCTTCCGACAAAAGCAGCACAAGAAGCGGTCTCTGGTCATGAAACATACGTCCAAGATACGTTCATGCAGTATGTCGAAGGCGACTACAAAGGATCAGCTGACACGTTCCGTGAGTCGTATGCTTACATGTACGGCGTCGGTGAAAACCTCGGTGAAGCGATCGTCAAACAATCACCTGAGAAATTCATGGATGGTACACCAGGTTCAATGCCGAACACAGGTAACGGCGGCATGAGCGACAACAATACAGCAGGTACAACAGGTGCGATCGCGCTCTTCGGTCTTGCACTCGGTGCAGCCGGAATCGTCCTCGCACGCAAACGTCAAAACGCATAAGATTTCGGGTATACTAAAAAGGATAGCGCCTCGGCACTATCCTTTTTCTGTGTAAGAGGCTTTGTCTCGGAAAGGAGTGACGTGTCTTGAAAAAATGGTTATTACCGGTCAGCATCCTGTTGATGCTCGTTTCAATCGGTACGTTAATTTTTCTACTGATCGGAAACACGAAGGAACCGGAAACGAATATTACGCAAGGCGATACAAAAACTGAATCTGCGGCATCTTCCGAGACAAAGGAAGATCCACTCAAACCATCTGAAATCTTTAAAAAAGAATTCAAGAGTCTGTCGACGAACCAGGTCGAATTGCCGAAAACGTTGACAATTGATTCGCTCAAGGTCAAAACGAATATTGAACAAGTCGGTCTCGATAAAAAAGGTGCCATGGGAACGCCGAAAAATGAACAACAAGTCGGGTGGTATAAGTTCGGACCCCGTCCCGGTGACGTCGGAAATGCCGTCATCGACGGTCATACGGACACCAAAACCGGTCCGGCCGTCTTTTACCAGCTGCACGAACTCAAAAAAGGCGATACCATCAAAATCAAGGATGAATCGGGACGTAATCTTGTCTTCCGTGTCAAAAAACTGGTCGAATATGGTCACCTCGATGCACCGCTAGAAAAAATCTTTGGTGCTTCTGATCAGCGAAACCTGAACTTGATCACGTGTATCGGGACGTATGATGAAAATGAAGGCACATACGACAACCGTCTCGTCGTCTTCACGGAACTGGATCAAAAGGCATCTGACCCGGTCAAAACGCCGCCAAAACCAGCGACAAATGTCCGTGTCTCAGGTGGATTCGTGAACTGGTATGCCTCGACTGATGATGAGGTCGTCACGTATAACATCTATTAGGAACAAGACGGAAAACGGAAAAAACTTGGTTCGACGGAATCAATCGAACGAAAAGCCTTCCCGTTACCGCAAGATACAACCGGACGTTTCATCATCACGGCTGTCAACAAAGCCGGAATTGAATCCGAAGAAGCGTTCAGTGCCGTTCAAAAATAATCCGACTGACCGACTCCAATACATAGGAGCCGGTCAGTTTTTTTGTTGATTCAACGAAACACGCAGTTGTTTTTCACCTGATTGTGTTTGGTACAGTAAATCAAGATGTCCTGCCGTCAGTTCTTTCTGCTCTGTTTTGATGAATAAAACGCCTGTCCGTTCTTCTCCTGCCCGGTACGTGCCGACAAGCGGATGTTTCTCATGTAAAACGGCAGTTCTTTTACCATTCGTTTCATACTCTCCGAGTTTGTTCGATATTTCAATCGGATCGTCCGATTGATTTTGAATCGTGACGGTCAAAGCCAGTAACCGATTTGTTCCGGTTCCGACCTGAACCAGTTTTTCTTTTGAGACCAGCACCCGCAACAATGGTGTCGTCCGGACTGTCTCCCGCCGTTGCATCGCTAACGTCTCGACTTCCAGTCCACCGAGTGTATACCGGGTCCCGACCCGGTTTTCCCGATCAAATTGTTTCAATTGACCTTCATCCCATTTTTGCATGATGGGAATCGGATTCGCCTTGACCGGTTCAGAGTCTGCTCCCCACCCGACGACGGGAATAATCCACTTGACGATGACAAAAATGATGCATACCGGTATCAGGACATACAATAGGATTGTTTTTTTCACTCCGATTCCTTCTCTCCCACTCTGACGTCATTACTCTTGCTTTCATTATGTCGTTTTCGATTCAATAATTATACATTTTTTCACAATTATAATAACGAAAAACCCCCGAGCAACTGCTCGAGGGCGGACTTCCTTAATACGTAATATGTTGTTTACTCCAGGCAATCGATTCCTTGAACTGACGAACGAGTTCTTCCGCCGGTCCCGTCAAGGAATACGCGAGTCCGTGGACTTTTTCCGACATCTGCTGTAAGACGAGTCCGTCTTCAATCAGTTCCTGCAACTGCTCAAGGATCTGACCATGTGACTGATCGAGACGCTGTTCAATCTCCCCGATCGTCAACGCTCCATCCCGCAGGATATAGATGACACTCGACTTGAGACTATTTTCGAAATTGTGCTGAAACTTTTGGAGGGCCAATAAATCAGCCTGTTCTTCCACGTGACGTTGATCCATCTGACACATACCCCTTTCGTGACACAATCGACTACGTTCTCAGTATGACGGAATTGCCAGCAAAATTCAAAAGTCAGTCTTTTGTCGTCACGATCGTATTAAACGTCTTCTCGTCTTCTGCGATGACCATCTTCTTTTGCGACCGCAGGTGATACAGACGACGGATGTTCAGGATGACGACCTTCATGACGGCGTAGAACGGAACACCGAGCAGGACACCAAAGAATCCAGCAATGTTTCCGGCAACGAGCAGGACGATGATGATCGTCAACGGGTGGACATCCAGCGTCTTCCCTTGAACGAGCGGCGACATAATGTGCGAATCAATCTGTTGTGCGACCGTCATGACGATGACGGCGTAGACGGCAAGAATCGGATCCTGGATGAATCCGACGATCAGTGCCGGAACAACGCCGATGACCGGTCCAAGGAACGGAATGATGTTCGTCAACGTCGCAAACAAAGCGAGTAACAGCGCGTAATCGATACCGATGATCAAGTAACCGATATAAGCGATGATTCCGACCCCGATACTGACGATGACCTGGCCGCGGATGTAACTCATGATCGTCAAATGGACGTCATGCAAAATTTTTTTTGTTTCTTTATGGTACTCAAACGGCATCATCTTAACGAGATTGCCTTTCAGCTTATCCCCGTCAAGCAACATGTAGATCAACATGATCGGGATGATGACGATTGTCACGACCGTTGTCGTGATGACACTGACGAACCCGCCGACACCGGTTCCGATGTTTTTCAGGAAGGTCGAGGCATACTCCGAAACATTTCCGGAAAACTTATTAAACAGATCATCCTGTCCGCTGAGGAACCGGGAGAAGAAAGCACTGTTTTCAAGTTGATCCCGGACATCAATCAGCTGACGCTGGAACTGGGAAGCGAGTGTCGGAATCGAATTGACGAATTCCGTAATCTGATCCGATAGCATCGGACCGAAGATGAACCCGAGCGCCGTCAAAATACTGACGAGTCCGAGCAAAACGAGAATGACGGCCGGGCGCCGTTTCATCTTCTTCTCGAGCAGCTCGACAATCGGTAGCAGGACATAATACAGAATACCGGCAATTGCGAGCGGCGGAACGACCATCTGCAGTAAAATCGCAATCGGCCGGAACAAGAACGTCACATGATTACCAATCCAGACGATAATCAGCAGCGTCATGATCCACCAGGCACCGCGGTACCATTTGTTTTCGAACATCTTTTGCACCTTGTCACTTCCTTATGATTAAAATGAGGACTTCTCCTTCATTAGATTCCCTTTATCCCGACGCTTCTAATCCTTATTTTCAAAAAATAGTTGAAGAAGCATTCATTCAAAAGTGTTTGTGAAGTTGCTTCCCATTCGTTCCGGTGATAAATCTAGTAATTAAAATATCTTTTTTGCATCTTTGCGTGTTAAAGTTTGATGGATACCTATTTGATTAAGTAATATAAAAATATTGGATTAATTTTTTGAACCTACAAAACAGAATACGGAGGATAAACAAGTGAAATGGATTAATCAAAAAATTGGTCGCCAATTGATGTTTGCCTTTTATATGGTTTTCATCGCGCTCAGTCTGACGTCAGCGATCGTCTATACTTATACGGAACGAAAGATCGACCAGACGAATGCCACGTTCGATGATTTACGGGAACGCCGAACGAATGCCAATACATTAGCCAACGAATGGACACTTGTGCAGAGCAATGTGAAATCGTATGTGCTGTTCGGTACACCAGAAATACTCGATACGATCAAAGCGAATCAGCGGGAAATCAATCGTTTGACGACCTGGTTCGAAAAAAATGCCATTTACGAACAAGGAAAGGAATATGCGGTCGCCACCCGGACACTTTATGATGATTACTTCGGGACCGCCCTTCCATTGTTGACAGAATACGTCGCCGGTAAGACAGACGGATCGATCGACGAAACATTCCTTGATCCGAAAACCCTTGCTTCCTTGTCGAACGGTGAAAATTTATTTAATGAAAACGGCACGTTAAAAGGCTCAAACAGTCAATTGACGACAGATACGGATGCAGCCGGCATCGATACGTTACTCACGGACTACTTGACGTTGATTCAAAACAAAGAGACGGAAGCGAAAACGGACCTGCTCGGTGAGATGCGGGTCGCTCAGTTCATCTGGCTGTCGAATCTCGTCGTCCTGATCATCATCCTGTTACTGCTCGTGCGACCGTTCATCAGCCGGGTGACGAAGCAGGTCAACACGTTATCCCGTGACAGTGCCCTGCTCGCAAGCGGAGAGGACATCAACACGATTCCATTACCAAAACGTCAGGATGAGCTGTATATCTTAACGACATCCTTTAACCGGATGGCGACGTCGATCGCCGACAATAAAGTCCATATGCTGGCGAAAAACGAAGAGTTACAAGCGCAACAGGAAGAGCTTGTCGCCCAGCAGGAAGAGTTGCAGGCACAACAGGAAGAGCTCGAAGAAGCACTCGAAATCACGTTACGCAGCGAACAGCATCTGAAATACCGCAATGAACTGACGGAGACCCTCGCGTCACGCGAGACGTTGACGGCGTATCCGGAAATCATCGAAAAACTTGTCGCCATCACCCACTCAGAAATCGGTGCCCTGCTGTTCCTCGATCAGCATGACGTCCGCTCGACGATTGAGTACGGGATGACGGAAGAGATGGTCGGTCAGCTCGTCAAGGACGATCAATCGTTGTTCCACCGGGCCCGCGTCTTAAAACGACCGGTCCATTCGTCAAAACAAGTTGCTCATGACAGTCCGTTGCCGTATCCGTACTATATGTATGAGGTTGCCGTGCCGATCCTTGATCCGAACGAAGAACAGATCATCGCCTGCGTCTACCTCGTCCGGTACCGGGATGCGTTCACACCGGAACAGATGGGTGACATCCTGTCGTTCTCGCACCAGTTGTCCCTTTCACTGATGCGGATGGGAATTTATGAGAAGATGATGCACGAGAAAAATAAGACCGGCCAACTCCTGAACTCGATCCGGGAAGCCGTCGTCTACATCGAACACGAATCCGACGAACTTCTTGTCAACGAACCGTTGATGAAACTGTTCCCGGAAGTCCAGACGGAATACCAGGACGACAGTAATCTGTCCTCGTTCCGCCAGGCGATGTCGGCACTCTCCGCCATCATCGATGAACCGGAACCGTTCGAGCAGTATATCGAACAAATCGTGGAACAGAATCTGCCGAAAGACAGTCTTCTCGTCTCGATCCGTTCACACAGTGCCTACATCCAGATTTATGCGGAAAAAATCCAGATCAATCAGGTCTGGGTCGGCACGATGCTTGTCTTACGCGACGTCACGAAAGAGACGGAAGCGGACCGGATGAAAGAAGAGTTCGTCTCGACGGTCTCGCATGAACTGCGGACACCGTTGTCCTCGATTTACGGTTTTACGGAACTGATGCTGAACCGGGAAATCGATCCGCCGAAACAACGCAAGTACTTGACGACGATCCACTCGGAAACGGGACGCCTGACGACACTCGTCAATGATTTCCTCGATGTCCAGCGGATGGAATCAAGCGAACAACGTTATCAGATGGCGACGTTTGACCTCGTTCAGCTGGCAGCAGAATTGATCGACTTCCATGATGCTTCCCATACGACACACGAATTGTCGTTTGAAGCTGTCGGACCGATCATGATTGATGCCGATGCGGAAAAAATCAAACAGTTGCTGAACAACCTGCTCAGCAATGCAATCAAATATTCACCGGATGGCGGCAACGTCGCGATTCGTATCGAAAACCACGACGGCTTTGC
Organism: Exiguobacterium sp. s138; assembly: GCF_018618775.1. NCBI lineage: Bacteria > Bacillati > Bacillota > Bacilli > Caryophanales > Exiguobacterium > Exiguobacterium sp. s138. The sequence continues at coordinate 438,812 of NZ_JACSMW010000003.1, forward strand.
GGAAATCACGATTCGTGACCAAGGAATCGGTATTCCCCAAGAAGCGATGTCGAAGTTGTTCGATAAGTTTTACCGGGTCGACAATTCAGAAACGCGGAAAATCGGTGGAACCGGACTTGGCCTGTCGATTTGTAAGGAAATCGTCAAGCACCATAACGGGACGATTGATGTCGAGTCGACGATCGGTGCCGGATCGACGTTTACGATCCGCTTCCCGATTGCGGTCATCTCGACCATCCTCACGTATGAAGAATAAACTGACGTGCCTTTGTCATTCGACAAGGGCACGTTTTTTTGTCAGGTTACGGACTACGGCAGGACGGGTATTAGGAGAATAGCTGAAAAACGAAGGGAGTTTTAGACATGGCATTAGGTTGGATTGGATTAGGTCATATGGGGGTGCCGATGGCGTTACGTCTCAGACGAGCCGGGCATCTACTTAACGTATATAACCGGACGGTCGAGAAGACGGCTTCTCTCGTCAAGGAAGGGGCTGTTGCACTGGAATCCCCCCGTGCCGTCGTCGAGCAATCGGATATCATCTTTCTGATGCTTGCGGATGGCCCTGCCATCATGGCCATCTTCGAACAGGAAGACGGGCTGCTGACAAGTGAGCTGTCGGGGAAAACGCTTGTCAACTTGAGTACGATCTCACCGGAACAATCAATCGACTTTGCGAAACAGATCGAACAGGCCGGCGCGACGTATCTTGAAGCACCGGTCTCCGGATCCGTCGGGGTCGCGGAAGCCGGTCAGCTCGTCCTGCTGCTCGGCGGAGACGAACAAGCGATTGCCGCCTGTCGTCCCTATTTCGAGATTCTCGGTAAGGAAAGCATTCATTTCGGTGCCCATGGAACAGGGAGTTCGGCCAAACTTGCCATCAACCTCCTGCTCGCACTTGTCGGGGAAGGTGTTGCCGAGACGCTGTTGCTCGGCGAACGGGCCGGACTCGACAAAGAGAAGCTGATTCAGCTGATCGGAGCATCCGGAATGAACACGCCGCTCTTCCAAGGGAAACAGACGATGTACCGGGACGAACAGTTCCCGCCTGCGTTTCCGCTCCGCTTGATGGCAAAGGATCTTGGCTTGATTACGGAAGAAGCGAAACGATTGACGCTCGACCTGCCACTGGCAGCGACAGCACAGACGCAGTATCAGCATGCCTTGGAAAGTGGCCACGGCGACGAAGACATGGCGGCGATTTACGTCTCGTTGAAAAACAACTGACCGTCTGGTTTTTCAGACAATACACAGACGAAAGAGGGAGGGAATCTTTACGATCCCCTCCCTCTTTTTGATGTGTCGATATACGCGATGCTTTGCATCCTTATTTCAGTGACGTCACGATACCCATCATCTGGTCCGATGTCGTCAAGGCTTTGGAATTAAACTGATACGCCCGCTGAATCTGCGTCAGGTTCGTCATCTCCGTCGCCATATCGACATTCGAGGTCTCAAGCGTTCCGACCGTCAACGGATTTCCCGTCGCATTCTGGTATTGTCCTGCCGTCGTATAGAGACCGCCTCCGACATCGGTCAATTCACCATGGTTCGGAATATCGGCGACACCGATCCGGGCGAGAACACGCCGTTCCCCGTTCAGGACGCCGGTGATGTTGCCATCTTTGTTCAGTTCGATCGACGTCGCATCGTCCGGGAATGTAATCGGTTCGTTCGCCTGATTGATGACCGATCGTCCGGCATCATCTGTCAACAGGACTTGTCCGTTTGCCTGCGGAGACAATTCAAAATTACCGTCACGTGTAAACTTCGTCACGCCGTCCGCATCAATCACACCAAAGAAATGGTGCGGATTGCTGAGCGCCGCGTCGAGCTTACGTCCGGTATTTTGGAACGTCCCGGTTGCGAAACGCGTTGCTTCATTAGCGACGTATCCGCCGACACCAAGGCGCAGACCAGCAGGTGTCGTCAGCGGTCCCGGCGTCAGTCCCGCCGGTTGATTGTTCAGATTCCGGACGAGCAGTTCATTGAACTGGGAATCCCGCCGTTTGTAGCCGTTCGTATTGGCATTCGCCAAGTTATGTCCGGTCGTATCGAGCTGCTTTTGAAGCTGAGCCATCGTACTGGCCGATGTATAAAGTGATTGCATGAACTTCCTCCTTGATTAACGGACGCGTCCGATTTCCGAGACTGCTTTTTCCGCCGTCCGGTCATAGGCCTGGATGACTTTCTGATTGGCTTCGAACTGGCGGAGACCGGCGTTCATCTCTGTCATCGTCTGTTCAACTTCGACATTTCCGAGTTCGAGTACCCCTTGATCGACCTTGATGGCACCGCCATTTAACGCATCCGGTGACCGGAATAGACCGTTCCCGGTCCGCTCAAGCGTTTCCGGCTGATTCGTGACGACCAGACCGAGGTTGCCGATGGCTTGACCGTTTCCATCCGTGACGGCACCGTCTGCACTGACGGTGAAATCTTCATTCACGACGTTCAGCGGCTGACCGTCGTCACCGAGGACGAGATCATTTTCCGTCGTCCGCAAGAGACCGTCCTGTCCGACGGCGAATTGACCGTTCGTCGTATAGAGTGTCTCTTCTTCGCCGGTCGCGGGATCGGCATGCCGGATCGTAAACAGAGCCGCTCCTTCAAGCGAACTGATTTGAAGATCCGTCGCATTACCCGTCTCTGTAATCGAGCCGAGCGCGAAGTTCGGTGTCGCCGCCTGCATGAAAACACCGGTCGCGAGTTTCCCGACTGTCCCGCGGGAACGGACACCGGATTGTTCATTGACGCCCGACTGCTGGATCATCATCTCAGGAAAGGTCCGGAGGGACGCCTGATCGGCCCGGAAGCCCGGCGTCCGGGCGTTGGCCAGGTTATTGCTTAACATCTCTTGCTGCCGTTGTAACGCCTGCATCGCACCAGACGCCGTATACATTCCTCGTAACATATGTGTTGGCTCCTCATTGACTTATTGTTCAATTCTGTTCCTTAAGTATATCGGTCAATTTTTTAGAAATTCGATGTTTTTTTCAAAATAAGGGAATGAATCGCGTAGATGAATCGAAAGGCCTACCCCATTCGTTCAAAAACATTTGCTTATTTTTCAACAGACATGATATGTCTAAATCCCATAAATTGTTATAATCAAGTTATAACGACACTAAATGAGGTGAGATCATGCCCTTCTTCAAAAAGAAGAACACAGAATCCTTCATCAACGGCTCCCTGGATTTTAAGCAACTGGTCGATGCGACACACTTTCTCGAAAACCATCCCGATGCGGTCTATACCTTGAATTTAGAAGGACAGATTGTTTCCTACAATCAAAAACTGTCCCTGTTGCTCGGCTACGGTGGGAAAAAACTTCAGCACCAGCACTTCAGTGAGTTCATCACATCGGCTGAAGCAAAGCGAATCGCTCCGATCAAACAGCGGGCTTTAAGCGGCGAAACGGTCCACTTCACGGCAGAAGTCGCCCATCACGACGGTCATCACCTGACAATGAATGTCACGAACATTCCCATCTATCAAAACCATGTCATCATCGGTGTCTACGGAATTGCCCGGGACATCACCCAGCATATTCAGCTGCGACTTCAGCATAACCGGCTGTCAGCGAAAGAACAGCTGACGGCGTCGCTCCCGGGTCTGGCTTTTTTGGAATACGAAGCGACACGGGACCGACTGAATTTATCGGCTCATTTCGCCTCGTTACTGGACATCTCGCAACATCGGCTCGCTTCACTTGATTACGATGAATTTTTACTTGAAATCCATCCTGATGACCGGTCACGCTTCAAGCAACAGCTGACATCCCTTCAGGCCGGAGAACCGACTGCCGTCTGTACCTTGCGAATGAATCAGACACGCGACTATTCACAAGAAGTGTCCTGTCACGGACTCCGCTCCGAAGACGGTTCCGAGGAGCTGTTCAGTTTTCTCTTTCAGTCTGTCGTAAAACCGACTGGTAAAATGGAAATGGAGCGTACGTCCGACCGGACCAGTCTCGAGCAACAGGAAGATATCCGGAAACTGTCTTTGTACGATCAAGTGACGGGACTGCCGAACCGAACGTTATTCCTCGAAGAAGTCGAGCACTTGATCCGGACCGACCATCCGTTTACGATTCTATCGCTTGATTTCAATCAGTTGCATCGGATCAATGAACAGATCGGCTACGATATTGGTGATCAATGGTTACGCCAGACGAGCCGCTACTTAACGGAAACATTACCGGACCTCTATTGCGCCCGTCTGACCGGTGATCATTATGCCGCCTTGTCGACACAACCGTTTGATGAAGTCGCCCTGAAAGCGATGTGTCTCGATTTGCTGGCGTTGAACACGACCCGGATTCAAATCGAAGGCTATGAACTGGCGGCCGAGCTCGCGATTGGTCTCAGTCCATTCCAACATGACGAAATGGCGGCTACCGAGCTGTTGCATACTGCCAGCCGGGCCTTGTCCCGTGCCAAACTGAAAGCACAGCCCGCTTACGAATTTTATACGTCCCAGCTTGATCTTGAAATTTACCGCCGTCATCAACTGGAACAGAGTCTGCGGAATGCGATCCAGCAGGATGAGCTGTTTCTCGAATATCAACCAAAAGTCGACATTTGGAGCGGGCAGATTCTGGCATGCGAGGCTTTGATTCGTTGGGATCATCCCGAATGGGGACGGATTCCGCCGCAAGACTTCATTCCGTTGTCAGAGGAAGGTCATTGTTATCTGCCGATCGGTGAATGGGTTCTCGAGACGGTCTGCCGGACGATTCAGTCCCTTTTGCAACAACAAAGTCCAGTCGTCCCGATTTCAATCAATCTGTCTTCGAAGCAGCTGCTGCACCGGGATTTCGTCGACACGGTCCGGACGTGTCTGCACCGCCATCAAGTTCCGGCCCGGTACTTGCAACTCGAGCTTCAGGAAAGTGTGTTGTTGCATGAGAGTGAGTTCGTCAAAGAGACGTTGCAACAGCTTCACCAGTTGGGGATCCAGCTGATTCTCGACGGCTACGGAAGCGGTGTTTCTTCGTTGAGCAGTCTTCAAACATATCCGATCAGCAGTCTGAAACTCGACCGGTCGTTCGTCGCCCGACTTGAAGAAGACGAGCAGCCGGTTCCGCTCATCAAAAGCATCGTCTACCTGGCAAAAGAATTTCAGTTGTCGGTCGTCGCTGAAGGAATCGAGACACTGCACCAGCTCGATCAATTCCGGGACTTTGAATGCCACGCCGTTCAAGGCTATCTGTTCAGCCGTCCGGTCGGCATCGACACCTTACGTCTGCTGTTGAAACAAGGTGTCCTGCACCCCGTCGAATCAATGAAGAAGTCACCGAAAAAACCGTTGCCGTCTCTGCACGGACTCATCTCGATCACACGGTTAAACGGAAAAGATGTCAACGTTGGGGCTTCACCGATCCTCATCACCCGCAGTACGAACCGTTCCGTTCATTTTTATGCGTCGATCCGCTTACCGGTCGATCATCAAATCGAACTGTCGCTTCAATTGACGGACATCGTCCATCCGAAAACACTGATCGAACCGCTCGCCGTGACCGAACTCGATAACGGGCTGTTCCATTATTCGGCCGACTATAAAGTCCGGGCTCAATCGGGACAAATCATGAAGGCGCTCGAGACATCCGAGCAACTTAGGCTCGATGAATTCTTTATGTTATCCTGACACATCAAAAAGGCGATACCGATGCAGAATCGGAATCGCCTTTTTCGTATGCATCAAGAGTGTTTTTTACTGAGGACTGCCGTTTGCGTCCGTTCGAGCACCGCGTTTGTAATGACAATCAAACCGGTGAACAGGAACAACGCTTCAAAACCGAAGTGACCGGCAATCTGACCACCCGCAAGTGGTCCGAGGAAATTCCCCATGAACTGCGCCGACTGGTTATAACCGAAGATCCGGCCCGATGCATTCGCGGGCGTATGTTTCCGGAGAAGCGCCTGGACTGACGGCATCAGTGCGGCGGTCGCAAAACCGATTCCCATCCGTAAGATGATCAATTGGCTTGTATCCGTCACGAACGCCTGCGGAATCAGGAATGCGGCGAAAATCAGCAAGGCGAAGAACAAAACGCGTTCCGCCCCGATTTTATCCGATAACCGGCCGAGCCGCTGCGCGGCAATCAAGGCCGCAATCCCTGGAGCTGACGCGACGATACCGGACAGCAAGGCCAATCGTTCCGTACCGGGACTGAGTTCCCGGACGTACAGGGATAAAATCGGACTGATCGATTGTGCCGCAAACTGAATCAGGAACGTCGTCAGGAAGAGACTTAAAATCAGTTCCGGATGACGTAACGATTGGATGATTTCTTTAGCTGACGCCATTTTCTTCGTTTGTAACGGAACAAAGTCCTCTTTGACGAAGAAATACGTGACAAGGAACGTCAGGAAGAGCGGAATGCTCGTAAAGAGAAAAACGGGTCGAAGCCCAATCATATCGGCAAGGAATCCTCCAATCAGAGGTCCAAGTAATCCACCGGCAATCCCACCGGTTGATAATGTACCGAGCGCCCAGCCACTTTTCTCTTTTGGGGTTTGTGAGGCAACCATGGTGATTCCGGCAGAGATAAATCCGGAGACGGCACCCATGACAAGTCGTAAGAAGACGAGCTGATAGACATCCTGTACGAAGCTGATCAGGAACATGACAATCGACATCCCGAGGCTTGCCCGCAGTAACATCAACTTCCGTCCTTTTTTATCAGCCAAGCGTCCCCAAATCGGTGACACGATCGCTGCGACGAGGAAGGTCGCACCAAACGCTACGCCGGACCAGGTCGTAATTTCCTGGCGTCCGTGGACACCAAGTTCTTCAATGAATAAGGGCAAAAACGGTAAAACTAAACTTAACGCGGCAGCCGTCAAAAAACTACCAATCCAAACAACGACTAAATTTCTTTTCCACAATGGCATTGTGGCATCACTTCCTTTTTAATGGTAATTCCGTTTCAATTCAACAACTTCTAATATACACTTCACAAAGTGAAATGTCTAGGATTTGAACTGATTCTCAGGACTCCCGGACTATTGGCTTATATCCAAGACACGGCGGACGACCGATAATAAGGTAACTCAATAAGGGAGTGAACGATATGAAACGCTTCATCCTCAGTTTGCTTTGTCTTACGATGGCTGCGACGCTTCTACCTGTTAGAACTGAAGCAGCCGTCGCCGTCACGCGTCACACCGTGATGTGGTCCATTCCTGAAGCGAAACAAATTTCAACGAAAGTCACACAGCTGGCAAACAGACAGATGAAACGTGTCTACCTGCATGTCGCTGTTGAGGGTGACCGAACTCTCTACCGCACCTTCGTTGAAAAAGCCCATCTTGCCGGAATCGAAGTCTATTTTTTGTTCGGTCAGCCGAGCTGGATTACGAATGAAGGCACGACGAACCGGCCGAACGTCGAAGATCCGTTAGCCTGGATCAGTGTCTATCTGCAAGAAACGATGGAACGTCCGGATGGCATCAGCGTCGATCTCGAACCTTACGCCTTACCGGCCTGGGAAACGGATCAAGCGTCTGTCATCGCCTCTTATCAACGCCTGTTGACAGCTTTTCACGATGTCAGCACGTCGCAACGTCTTCCGTTGCAACTGTTTCTGCCGTTTTGGTTCCATACCGTGCCGGATGCTTCCGGACAACCGCTCAGCGAATGGGCGATGGAGTTGGCAGATGAAGTCACCTTGATGAGTTACCGGACCGTCTACAGCGGTGGAAACGGACTTGCTGCGATTACGATGACTGATGCGCTCTACGCCGCCAGTCATCAACATCGTTTGTCGTACGCTCTGGAATTCACGGAACTGCCGGAAACACCAAGCATCACCTTTTACGGAAAGACACGGACTGCGCTCAATCAGCTCGTTAATCAAACGATGAACAGTTCCCTGCCGCCAAGCGCCATCGTCTATCATGATTTTGATGCCTATCAGGATTTCATGCGCAGTACGCAATAATCAAGATATCGCGCACAAGGAAATGCGAATCGTTTTTGAATCAGTATCAAAAGAAACCACCCACTTTTTCTTCGTAAAAAAATAAAAAACCCCATAGAAATGGCCGATAATCCCGTGAAAAGACAGGATGATCGGCCATTTTTGATTGATGGAGGACGGAGACGTTCATCCTCGACTCCTATGGGAAAAGGAAGCGTGATTAACGCTTCCGTCAGGAACAGGTAAGACCCGGCATGACCGCACGGAGTGCGGGATGCCACGGCTTACCTTCCGCCCATGGAAAGCGAGGATGGCGGAGACGTCCAACACAGGCATTGATGCGGATTATTTTCCTAAATGATCAAGCATGATTCCCGTTCCGCGGGCAACACATAACATTGGATCTTCCGCGATCAAGACCGGAAGTCCGAGTTCTTTTGCCAGCAACTGATCGATGCCGTCAAGTAATGCCCCGCCACCCGTCAGGATGATTCCGCGGTCGATAATGTCCGCCGCCAGTTCCGGTGGTGTTTTCTCAAGGACACGTTTTGTCGCTTCGACGATTTCCATCGCGGCTTCCGCCAATGCTTCATGCATCTCCTGCGAGGAAATCGTGATGTTGTCCGGGAGTCCGGTCACTAGATTACGACCCCGAATGTCCATCTCTTCTTGACGTCCTTCATCGGACACGGTCGCGACCGTCATCTTGACGTTTTGGGCCGTCCGTTCTCCGATGATGAGTTTATGGTTATCCTTGATCGCACGGATGATATCATGATCAAACCGGTCTCCGGCGACTTTGATCGTTTCACCGCAGACAATATCGCCCATCGAAAGGACCGCAACGTCCGTCGTGCCGCCACCGATGTCAATGACCATGTGTCCGGCCGGCATCCAGATATCCATGCCTGCTCCGACGGCGGCAACTTTTGGTTCGACTTCAAGGAAAACAGTTTTGGCGCCTGATTTTTCACCGGCTTGACGAATCGCTTTCGCTTCGACCGTCGTGATGCTGGCCGGCGTACAAATCAACATCCGGACGCCGCCGAACATACTTCTCACTTCGATTTTATCGATGAAGTGACGTAACATCGCTTCCGTCATTTCAAAATCAGCGATTACACCATCGCGTAACGGACGAATCGCGACGATGTTTCCCGGTGTCCGGCCGACCATCTGGTGGGCTTCCGTTCCGACTGCATGGATTTTTCCTGTTGCTTTATCAATCGCGACGACCGATGGCTCGTCGAGTACAATTCCCTTACCTTTTACGTGAATGACGACATTTGCTGTCCCCAGGTCAATTCCGATATCCTTTGTCAAAAACATCTCGCGTGATCTCCTTTATCCACTGGCTATTCTTCCAAAATATAGCACGTCGTTTGGACGTCTAACCCATTTATGTATACATACCTTTCAATTCTAGCACAGGGAAACAAAAAGAGACGACTTTCTTTAAAAGAAAGTCGTCAAGAATATAAAGGAATGAAATGATAGCTTAAAGCTTCGCCGCTGCCGTCTCTTCGATGGCAACTGTTTCTTCCGTAATACGCTCGACATCTGCGCCGAGTGCTTGTAATTTGAGATGGAAATCAACGTATCCGCGGTCGATGTGATGCAGTGCACCAACACGTGTTTCGCCTTCTGCAATCAATCCTGCCGTGACAAGTGCTGCTCCAGAACGAAGATCTGTTGAAAGAACTTCTGCTCCTTGAAGTTGTACACCGCCCGTGATGATCGATGAACGTCCTTCAATCTTGATGTCAGCGTTCATGCGACGGAATTCTTCGACGTGCATAAAGCGGTTTTCGAAGACCGTTTCCGTGATGACGGATGTGCCTTCTGCTTTTAAGACCAACGCCATCATTTGTGCTTGAACGTCTGTCGGGAAACCAGGGTGTGGCATTGTCTTGACGTCGATCGCAACGAGTTTCTTCGGTCCGATGACACGGAGGCCTTCTTCTGTATCCGAGATTTTAACACCCATCTCTTCCATTTTTGAAATCAATGGACGGAGATGCTCACGCTCGGCACCGATGACTTCAACGTCACCTTCCGTGATTGCCGCTGCAATCATGAATGTACCGGCTTCAATGCGGTCCGGAATGACATAGTGGTTGCCACCATGAAGTTTTTCCACACCTTCAATGCGAATCGTCTCTGTTCCGGCACCGCGGACTTTAGCGCCCATTGCGTTGAGGAAGTTAGCGAGATCGACGATTTCAGGTTCTTTCGCGACGTTTTCGATGACTGTCGTACCTTCAGCAAGTGTTGCTGCCATCATGATGTTTTCTGTCGCACCGACTGACGGGAAGTCGAGGTAGATTTTCGCACCTTGCAGACGACCGTCGACGTGTGCTTCAACGAATCCGTTACCGATGATTGTTTTTGCACCCATTGCTTCGAATCCTTTTAAATGAAGATCAATCGGACGTGAACCGATTGCACAGCCGCCCGGCATGGCAACACGCGCACGACCGAGACGTGCAAGAAGTGGTCCCATGACAAGAATCGACGCACGCATCTTGCGGACGTATTCAAGTGGTGCTTCGTCTTTCAATTCTGCTTCGGCATTGACCGAGACCGTGTTTGCTTCTGCATCAAATGTCACTTCTGCGTTCAGGTTCCGTAAGACGTTGTTGATTGTGTATACGTCTGCCAAACGGGGAACGTTTTGAAGGACCGATGTACCTTCTGAAGCAAGCAATGTTGCGACCAATGTTTTCAAGACTGCGTTTTTTGCACCTTCTACTTTTACCGTTCCAGCTAATTTACGTCCGCCACGGACAACGATTTTTTCCATTACTCATACTCCTCTGCTTTCGTTTCTGTTCTATTATGTTCAATTCGCGATTGGTGTGCATCATAGTTGAAAACCAACGCATGATAGAAGAGAAACACCCTATAGTTGATCTCTCATTCCAAATCCAACACGACTTTTCAGCTTCACAATGGTTACGTTTCTTCATTATAAGAATACTATCCTGTTCCATACTAAATCAGATTGATGATTTAGGGTTTACAACGAAGTTACAAGTTCACCCGACTAAGAACTGGAGACGCTGTGCGAATCCCGAATAGTCGAGCAAAAAGCGGGCGATCAGCGAACCGAGCGCCACGGCAAGCAACACACGTAAGACAACCGCCTGTGGTCCTTTCGGATGCTGCAGGAACTTCTCCCATTTGACCGGAAGGAGTGCCCACCAGGCGAAGACAATCGCCGTTAAATAAACAAGCATACTGATTAGTGCACTTAAACCGATTGACGTCACTGCTACTGCACCTCTTCTGTTAAGGTTTTTCCAACCTTACCATGATTTCATACAATGAATGATTGCGCAAACAAAAAGGCACAAGATAATTTATTTTATCGTATAAAATATATTATGAAAAGATGATTATGGAAAATTCCACATAATAAGATTGAAAAATGTGTGAAGAGGACACATATATTGTACTTTTACTTTTTTTAGGGTTGTTAAACCTGAATCCCCAAATGGATTTGGGAAAACGGTTGTCCTGCAGGAAATCATTGACCTATCCTCAAAAAAAGACCCGGCTTCCATGACGGAAACCGGGTCTTTAACTTGAATCAATCGCGACCGTATTCTTTTAGGTTGAGACGGTTGATTGCGCGTTTCAATGAAAGCTCAGCGCGTTTGAACTCAAGATCTGATAATTTCGTGTCCTGGAGGCGACGTTCTGCCCGGACTTTCGCAGCAGAAGCCCGGTCGTAATCGACCTTGTCTGCAGCTTCAGCCGTTTCAGCAAGAACTGTCACTGTATCCTGGCGCACTTCCATAAAGCCACCGCTGATAGCGATCAACGTGCGTCCGCCATCTTCGTGGCGCAACTTCAAGATGCTGATGTCGAGTGGTGTTACGAGCGGTACGTGGTGCGGGAGAACCCCGATCTCACCAGATATCGTTTTCGCAACGACCATACGGACATCGCCATCATACACTTCGCCATCCGGGGTGACGATATTGACATGAAGTGTGTTCATCTCAAGTCCCCCTTATGCTTTGTCACTTAGACAAGCGTCTTCGCTTTTTCAATCGCATCTTCGATCGGACCGACGAGACGGAATGCTTCTTCCGTCAAATCATCGTGTTTCCCACCGAGGATTTCTTTGAAGCCGCGGATCGTGTCCTTAACTGGGACGTACGATCCTTTTTGTCCTGTGAACTGCTCAGCTACGTGGAAGTTCTGCGACAAGAAGAACTGGATACGACGCGCACGGTGTACAGTCAATTTGTCTTCTTCAGACAACTCGTCCATACCGAGGATCGCGATGATATCTTGAAGTTCTTTGTAACGCTGAAGTGTTTCCTGAACTTGACGTGCTACGCCGTAATGCTCTTCGCCGACGATTTCCGGTGAAAGGGCACGTGATGTAGAAGCAAGTGGATCCACGGCAGGATAGATACCCATCTCAGAGAGACGGCGCTCAAGGTTCGTCGTTGCATCTAAGTGAGCAAACGTCGTTGCAGGAGCCGGGTCAGTATAGTCATCGGCCGGTACATAAACCGCTTGGATCGATGTAACCGAGCCTTTGTTTGTTGACGTGATACGCTCTTGAAGCATACCCATCTCTGTCGCAAGTGTCGGCTGGTAACCAACGGCAGATGGCATACGACCGAGAAGGGCCGATACCTCTGAACCTGCTTGTGTGTAACGGAAGATGTTATCAACGAAGAGAAGAACGTCTTGTCCCTGCTCATCACGGAAGTATTCCGCCATTGTCAAACCAGTCAAGGCAACACGAAGACGTGCGCCCGGCGGCTCGTTCATCTGACCGAAGACCATCGCTGTTTGTTTGATAACGCCTGAATCCGTCATCTCGTGGTACAAGTCATTACCTTCACGCGTCCGCTCACCAACACCTGCGAATACCGAGATACCGCTGTGCTCTTGGGCGATGTTGTTGATCAATTCCTGGATGAGGACGGTCTTACCTACACCAGCACCACCGAAGAGACCAATCTTACCACCCTTGATGTAAGGAGCGAGTAAGTCAACGACTTTAATTCCTGTTTCGAGGATTTCAACTTTTGTTGAAAGGTTATCAAACGTCGGTGCTTTTTTGTGGATCGGAAGACGTTCCACGCTTGCATCGAGTTCTTTTTCATCAATTGGGTTACCGAGTACGTTGAAGACGCGACCAAGCGTTGCTTCTCCGACAGGTACCGAGATTGGAGCACCAGTGTCCAGTACTTCCACTCCGCGGCGTACACCATCCGTAGAATCCATCGCAATGGTACGGACGACGTCGTCACCAAGGTGCAAGGCGACCTCAAGCGTCAAGTCGATAGCCACTTCTTCTACTGTTTGCGGCGTATATTGAATACGAAGCGCGTTGTAGATGTTCGGCAAGTGTCCGTCGAACTTAACGTCGATGACAGGTCCCATGACCGCGACGACGCGGCCTTTTAAACCGAGTTCGTTCATCGTGTTTCCTCCTAGCTATCATTACGCCGAGTGGATTACTGCTGCGCAGCGGCTCCACTGACGATCTCTGTGATTTCTTGCGTGATTGCAGCTTGTCGAGCCCGGTTGTAGACGAGAGTCAATCGACCGATCAAGTCATCTGCGTTATCTGTCGCACTTTGCATTGCTGTCATACGTGACGCATGTTCTGCTACTTTCGCGTCAAGAAGCGCACCGAAAATCAAGCTCTCCGCATAACGCGGAAGGAGTTCAGCCAGGATTTGTTCCTCGCTTGGCTCGTACTCATAAGTCGTCGAAGACGAAGCTTCGATTTCTCCGAGCGGGAGAAGGGTTTCGACTTTCACTTCCTGGCTGATGACAGACATGAAGTGGTTGTAGCACAGCTTGAGTTCGTCGATTTCGCCGAGCGTGAACGCACTCACTGTACGCTTCACGATTTCTGCGACATCGACATACGAAGGAGAATCGTTTAGTCCTGTGATCGCATCCGTGACCGTGATTCCGCGTGAACGGAAGAACTGGACACCGACTTTACCGACCACGAACAAGACGTAACTGTCCGTAGTATGCTTTTCATTGATTTCCCGGTAGACTTCACGCAGCACGTTGGCGTTATATGCACCAGCTAAGCCGCGATCCGATGTGATGACGATATAGCCTGTCTTTTTGACAGGACGTTTTTCGAGCATCGGATGGCTAGCACCTGTCGTGCCATTCGCAATGGTTCCGAGCACTTCCTGCATTTTCAGCATGTAAGGCTGGAACTTCGCGCTATGTGCTTGAGCGCGGTTCAGTTTCGACGCCGAAACCATGTTCATCGCTTTCGTGATCTGTTTCGTACTTTTCGTCGAGTTGATCCGCATTTGTATCTCGCGCAACGATGCCATTTCGATTCACCACCTTGTTAGTATCAAGAGTGTTCCGCCGAGCCTAAGAGAAATCTCTTAGACTGTCGGTTGGAACGTTTTCTTAAATTCTGAGATTGCAGTAACGATTTCTTCGTCAGCTGGAAGGTTACCTGTTTTACGGATCTCGTCGCAAAGTTGTTTGCGGTTTTGATCGAGCCAGAGGTTGAGTTCCTTTTCAAAACGACGAATATCTGAAACGGCAACATCATCAAGGTGACCACGAGTCAAGGCATAGATGATGATGACTTGCTTATCGACAGTCAACGGTTGGTTGAGATCCTGTTTCAGAACCTCTACTGTCCGCTCACCACGGTTAAGCTTCGATTGTGTCGCTTTATCAAGGTCAGATCCGAACTGTGAAAAGGCTTCGAGCTCACGGTAAGAAGCGAGGTCAAGACGGAGCGTACCCGCAACCTTCTTCATCGCTTTCACTTGAGCCGAACCACCTACACGCGATACCGAGAGACCCGGGTTGATCGCTGGACGGACACCTGAGAAGAAGAGATCCGATTGAAGGAAGATTTGACCATCCGTGATCGAGATAACGTTTGTCGGGATGTAAGCCGAGATATCCGACGCTTGTGTCTCGATGAACGGAAGTGCTGTTAAGCTACCTGCGCCAAGTCCGTCGTTCAATTTCGCCGCACGCTCAAGGAGACGTGAGTGAAGGTAGAAGACATCACCCGGGTAGGCTTCGCGGCCTGGTGGACGCTTCAGAAGAAGCGAAAGCTCACGGTATGCCGCTGCTTGTTTCGAAAGATCATCATAGATGACAAGAACGTGCTTGCCGAGATCCATGAAGTGTTCACCCATCGCTACACCAGCGAATGGTGCGAGGTAAAGAAGTGGCGCCGGCTGTGAAGCTGCTGCCGAAACGACGATTGTGTAATCGAGTGCACCGTTTTTACGGAGTGTTTCAACAACACCACGGACTGTTGATTCTTTTTGTCCGATTGCGACGTAGATACAAATCATGTTTTCTTCTTTTTGGTTGATGATCGTATCGATGGCGATCGACGTTTTACCCGTCTGACGGTCACCGATGATCAACTCACGTTGTCCGCGGCCGATTGGAACGAGGGCATCGATTGCCTTGATTCCCGTCTGAAGCGGTTCGTGAACCGATTTACGTGCCATAACACCAGAAGCTTTACGCTCGATTGGGTTATAGTGTTCTGTTTCGATTGGACCCAGACCATCGATTGGCATACCGAGCGGGTTAACGACACGTCCGAGGAGTGCGTCTCCAGTTGGTACTTCCATGATGCGGCCCGTACGGCGAACAGAGTCGCCTTCTTTGATTTCAAGGTAGTCACCGAGAATGATGATACCGACGTTGCCTTCTTCTAAGTTTTGCGCCAAGCCCATTGTGCCGTTAGCGAATTCTACGAGCTCTCCCGACATGACGTTGTCGAGTCCGTGTGCACGAGCGATACCATCACCGATTTGGATGACTGTACCTGTCTCGTTCACTTCCATCGTAGAACCGTACTGCGCGATACGCGCTTTAAGCAGGGCGCTGATTTCTTCAGCTCTAATGCTCATGCGTTTCACCCCTATTTTCTTACGCTTTTAACAGCTCACGCTCAAGTCGCGTTAGTTTCGTTTCGATCGTGCCATCATATGTCGTGTAACCGATTTGAACACGAAGTCCGCCGATTACGTTCGTATCAACAACATTTTCTACTTCAAGCGTTTTACCTGATTTTTGGCCAAACGTTTCCTTCACGTTCGTGAGTTCTTCGTCCGACAGTTTGTATGCACTTGTGACGATTGCTGTCGCAACGTTACGGTGCTCATTCAACAACGCGATGAAATGCTCCGGCAATGATAATACTTCCGCCGCCCGGTCGTTTTCGACCATGACGAGGATCGTATTCAAGACAATCGTATTGAAGCCTGTGAAGCTCGTCTGAAGGACTTGCTTCAGCTCTTCTGCAGAAATCGATGGGTTTTCTAACACCGATGCGAGCTCTGGTGTTGCGTGGAGCACTTCGCCGAGCGTTCGCACATCAGCTTCTGCTTGGTCGAGCACGTGATGCTCAAGTGCAAGATCGAAGAGCGCTTTTGCGTAGCGTCCCGCTACGTGGTCACGCATTAGTTCGTGCCCTTAGTATCAGCGAGGAATTGATCGACGAGTGCACGTTGTGCCGCTTCGTCTGTCGCCAGCTGTGTTTTCATGACGTGGCGTGCTGCAGCGATTGCTTGAAGAGCAACATCGTTCTTCAAAGCAGCTTGTGCTTCAGCGCGTTCACGTTCGATTGCACGGCGAGCTTCTTCCTTGCTCAATTCTGTTTCGACACGTGCCTGCTCCATCGCACGTGCTTGTTCTGCCTCAGCTTGACGGCGTGATGCTTCTAACAGGTCACGTGCTTCCGTACGTGCCTTGTTGAGTTCTGCTTGTTGTTGTTCTACGTAGACTTCAGCGTCTTTCCGGCTTTTCTCAGCCGAATTGATCTCGCTAGCCACATGCTCTTCCCGCGCTTTCATCATGTTGACGAGCGGGCCCCATGCGAATTTCTTCAAGAGGATGAGGAGCAAGAGGAAAACGACGATCGTGACGATCATATTGGCGAGAAGAAGATGGTTGCTTTCTGCAACTCCTTCAGCCGCACGATACGTGAGATTCATTCGATTACACTCCCCTCGTGGTTGGTCCTACTTCTAGTATCTACATAAGGGAGCCGTAGCCCCCATGACGGTTCACTCTAATGGAACGAATAACGCCCTATGTAGCTCAGTTCTTCGTGCGTAAAATTAAATACGGATTAAGAGTTGAGAAGAAGGAAACCGACCGCTACACCGATGATTGGAAGTGCCTCAACGAGACCGATACCGATGAACATTGTTTGACGAAGTTCGTTTTTGAGTTCTGGCTGACGTGCTTGTCCTAATACTGTACCGTTTACGATAAGACCGTTACCGATACCTGCGCCGAGTGCGCCGAGTCCGATGATGATCGCTGTTGCAATAAGTTCCATTATGAATTGCCTCCCTAGATTGTGTTCGAAATTTGGTCGTGCGATTATCGGAAAAGCAGATGCTTTACCTTCGAATTAATGGTCGTGCGCTGCCTTATGCCCGATGTAAACCATCGTTAAGATAAGGAAGATATACGCTTGGATTGCTCCGATGAAGAGTGAGAATCCTTGCCAGATCAACATTGGGATCGCTGACAGAATAGCACCGACTGGTCCGAGGAATTGGAAATCGTTCGTTCCAGAGACGATACCGATCGAAAGAATGATACCAATCATGATTTCACCCGCGAAGATGTTACCGTAAAGACGAAGACCGAGAGTCAACGTGTTTGCGAATTCCTCGATGATGGTAATAATAAACATCGGCGTCATAAACGTTTTCGCATACGAGCCGAAGCCGCGCATTTTCACACCGTAATAATGGCTCATGACCACTACCATAGATGAAAGTGCAAGTGTCACATACGGATCTGCAGTTGGTGAGTTGAACCAAATGTAGTGACCCGTCACAACGTTAAAGGGAAGACCCATTAAGTTGGACACGATGATGAACAGGAACAGTGTCATTCCGAAAGTTAGGAAGCGACCCCCTGTTTTCCAGTCCATCGTGCTGCTGATGATTCCGCGAACGAACTCGAGGAACATCTCCATCACGTTTTGAGCACCGGTCGGCTTCATCACAAGACGTCGCGTACCGGCCACGGCAATCAGGAAAACGAGAGCAGCTGCAATCAGCACTGTGATCAAGTTTGTCCAGCTACCGTACAGAACGAAGTCGCCCCAGAGTGGGATTTCGTAAAGTGGCATTTCGTGGTTCATTTGATTATTCACCTCTTTTCCCGCTTAAGTTCGTGAGTAAAATACTCACAAAATTGTATGACGTGGCCGGCGAGAAGGCCTATTACCACCGCAGTTAATGACAATTCGGCTTCATACTTCAAGCCGATCATCACACAGAGTACCGCGACCGCCATGCGTGATACGGTCCCTCGAGACATCGGCTTGCGCCCACGCTCGATTACACGATACATTCGATCGACGCTTAATCGTTGCAGCGTCAAGATCATGAAGCTACCTGCCCCACCCAGTGCCAGTCCATAAATCACCGGATCACTCGGATAACCGACAAGTAACAGGACGGCAAGGATTCCATAATAGAGTCCGAACCATCGTAAGTACGCACGATACAACGCATCTTGAAGGATGATATTCATGTCTTGTCTCCTAACAAGTGCCTGATCATTGCGATCATGCAAAGAATTCCGATGAAAATCCCGATGAACACTGCAAACGTCGCACCCATCTTTTGCCACCAATCCTGCTGTTCCCCATAGTTCCCAACAAGAAAGCCGATGACGATCGGTGCGGCTAGTGCCGTCGAAATTTGCGAGGCCATGACCATACTCGTCGCGAGCCCTTTTTGGCGCACTAGAGACGACCCCCTTTTCCCAGTTGTGAGTTCTTTTTCTTTCCCACAATTTGCGGATTTTCATACTAGTCAAGAATACAATGAGAACCATTTCATAGTCAAATGAATTCACAATTAAAATGGAGCCGTAAAACCATTGTATATCAACAATTGATAAGGTTTTCACAGAGGTGTCCCGTGCCACTCTTTTCACGAAGATGTGAAGAAAATATGTAGTATTATCAACGTTTATCGAGATGGTTCACTAGGTGAACAAAATCCTTGAACAGTAACGTTATATCGTGTTCTGAAATGAGAAACAAGTCACCTAAATCTGATTTGTGTCGATTTTGTGAAAAAACATTTTTCGTTCACATTTGTAAACGCTTCCTTTATGGGACGGTTTACCCCCTCTGACATCTGTTTGTAACAAAGCGGATGCATGGTTTCCAATTCGTTCCGTGTGTCCCTTGTCACAGCTTAAAAATTCACGGATGACTTTCTATTTTCAAGGTCATGATACGGCTCTTTTTTTAACAAAAATCATACATTTAGTCCTTCCGCTTCAGTAGTGGGCTACTGTTTTTTTACTCATCTACCTTGATTTGAAAACGATTGGCTACATATGGTAAAAAGAAGTGACATGAACCAATCAAAAGGAAGTGAACCTCATGGAAACCGAACGCTTTCGTGTTCAGTGCGGGGATTGCTTCGGACTTTGTTGTACGGCCCTCGCGTTTTCCGCTTCAAGCGATTTTGGTCACGACAAACCGGAAGCGACACCCTGCCGGAATTTAGACAACGAGTACCGCTGCCGGATTCACGACCGGCTGCGTCCAAGCGGCTATAAAGGATGCACCGTCTATGACTGCTTCGGTGCCGGGCAACAGATTTCGCAGGTGACATTTTCCGGCGTGTACGATGAGACGACAAAACCGGTCATGTACGCCCTCTATCCGAAGATGGTCCATCTGCAGGAAATGATGTGGTACCTGACAGACGGTATCCGGCCGGCCACCCGCCCGATTCATCATTTGCTCGAGGACAAGCTGGCCGAACTCGATGCCCTGACCCACTCTTCTCCGGAAGAACTGGCGGCACTCGATCTCGATCAGGTAAGGGCAACCGTTCTACCGCTTCTTGCCCAAATCGAAGAACTGGTTCAAACGCCGGTCTCAGGGACAAGCAGACGTCCGCTCCCCCGCGACTGGATCGGAAAAAATCTTGCCGGACAGGATTTCTCCGGCGTTAGTGTCCGCGGCCAGTTTTTACTCGCGACGAACTTATCGAACAGTCGGTTGCGTGGCGTCAACTTCCTCGGTGCCGATTTGCGGGACTGTCAGCTGGCCGGTGCCGATTTGACCGATGCGTTGTTTTTGACACAGGCGCAGGTCAATGCGGCACAAGGCGACGCGAAGACACATCTGCCGGAACGGTTGCTCCGCCCGTCACACTGGGCGTAATTCACTATTCTCCGACAAGAGGAGTGTCTCTTTTCCAAACATAACCGTCATACTATCTTAACAGGCGTTCCGTCCTCTTCCTCATGCGCTTTCCGCAGGCGAGACACAAGCCAGCTTTCCTGCCCCTGTGGTCAGGAAACCGGGTCTCGTTTGTCTCTAACAGCGCAAAAAAACGCGCTTTTTCCTGCAGGAGTCGCATGAAACGAGGACGTTCACGTCGCCTATTGACACATCGTTCGTACGTCCATCTTTGGAACAGATAATTCTGTTGTATTCCAAAAAGGACCGAGGCCTCCGTTTTTGACGGGGACATCGGTCCTTTTGCTGTATGCCTATACTTTCGTCAGTTCTCTACTTTAAACGGCTCAAACGCCGCATCCTGATTAAAATGTTCCAGAATTGCCGCCGCAATCCGTTCAGAAGCATGACCGTCTCCATAAGGATTTGAAGCCTGGGCCATCTTGTTATGTGCTACTTCGTCTTCGAGCAACTCACTCGCGAGACGATAGATTGTTTCTTCATCCGTTCCGGCCAGCTTCAGCGTTCCCGCTTTAACGCCTTCCGGACGTTCGGTCGTATCGCGTAAGACGAGAACCGGCACACCGAGTGACGGAGCTTCTTCCTGGACGCCGCCGGAATCCGTCAAGATAAGGTGCGCCCGGCTCGCAAAGTTATGGAAGTCAAAGACGTCGAGCGGCGGAATCAAGGTGATGCGGTCGTGTCCTCCGAATACGTCACTCGCCGCTTCCTGGACGACAGGATTCAAATGAACCGGATAGACGATATGAATGTCCGGATGGTCGTCGACAAGACGCCGGATCGCCCGGAACATCTGGTGCATCTTCGCACCTAAATTTTCCCGCCGATGGGCCGTCATCAGGACAAGTCGCTTCGAACCGATTTGTTCGAGAACGGGATGGACGTAATCCGGTTGGACCGTCGTTTGCAGGGCATCAATCGCTGTGTTTCCGGTCACGAAAACACCCGCGTGTCTGTTTTCAGACGCCAGATTCGCTGCCGCCTGCTCGGTCGGTGCAAAATGCAGATCGGCCAGCGTCGAGGTCAATTGCCGGTTCACTTCTTCCGGGAACGGTGAGTACTTATTGTATGTACGAAGTCCGGCCTCGACATGTCCCACAGCGATTTGATTGTAGTAGGCAGCGAGACTGCCGACGAACGTCGTCGTCGTGTCACCGTGGACAAGGACGAGATCCGGTTTGACTTCCTTCATGACAGCATCGAGTCCCTCGAGACCGCGTGTCGTGATATCGACCAGGGTCTGCCGCGCTTTCATGATGTTCAAGTCATGATCCGGTGTAATCTCGAACAGCTCCAAGACTTGATCGAGCATCTCCCGGTGTTGGGCCGTAATCGTGACATGGACGTCAAACGCAGGGTTGTTCTTTAAGACGTTGACGAGCGGTGCCATTTTGATGGCTTCCGGTCGTGTGCCGAAAATCGGCATGACTTTGATGGGCATACGGACTTCCTCCTTCTTGCTTCTGTTTTCATTAAAACATATTCCGCGTCACGTGCGCAGTCCGCACTTGTGGCAACTCATACAAAAAAAGACGCTCCCTTCGCAGGAAGCGCCTTTCATTCTGTTTATTACTTTGTACCAAACAGACGGTCACCCGCATCCCCGAGTCCGGGAACGATATAACCATGGTCGTTCAATTTCTCATCAAGTGCCGCAAGATAGATATCGACATCCGGATGTTCTTCCTGAATGCGTTTGACGCCTTCAGGTGCCGCACAGAGGCAAGCCAGCTTAATGCTTTGTGCACCCTGTTTTTTCAAAGAGGAGATTGCGTCAGCAGCAGAACCGCCTGTCGCAAGCATTGGATCGACGACGACGAAATCACGTTCTGCGACGTCTGTCGGTAATTTGAGATAGTATTCTGTCGGCTCAAGTGTTTCCGGATCACGGTAAAGACCGATGTGTCCTACTTTGACGTTCGGCATCATGCGAAGCATGCCGTCCACCATCCCAAGACCTGCACGAAGAATCGGAACGATTCCCAGTTTCTTGCCCTCGATCATTTTTTGCGTCGTTTTCGTGACCGGTGTCTCGATTTCAACGTCAGTAAGTGGTAGGTCGCGTGTGAGTTCATATGCCATCAATGAAGCCACTTCGTCGACAAGCTCCCGGAATTGTTTCGTTCCTGTTTCGACTTTACGCATGATCGTCATCTTGTGCTGAATCAATGGGTGATCAAATACATGTACTTTACTCATTGTTTTGCATCTCCTCTCCATTCTCTTTTCGCATTGTACTCCAAAAAGCGACTGCTTGGGAACTGTTTTCTTCGAATCAATCTCCCAGCGTACTCTTCCCTTGAAGGATTGCCTTCGCAGCATATGACCATTCGTTGTCAGGTTGTTTCGCTAATTCCTGTAATGTAGTTTTGTAATTACCGACTTTATTTTTTTGTTCGTAAACAGCCTGCATCCATAAGACATCACTCATGTAACCGGATTCCGGGAAATCATTCCGATACGCCAGATAGTCACTTTGTTTCGTTTCCTTCAGCTTTCCGGCTGCAATCAGTTTGTAGAAACGTGCCATACCGGCTGTCTCTTTATTCGTCAGGACCTTTCCGGTCAACAATTGGTTCGCCGTTTCATACTCTTTGGACTGAACGGAAGAAACTGCCTCCTGAAGGGCCTGCTCAGGACCCTTCGTTGACGCTTGTGGCTCCTCTTGTTCCGTTTCTTTCGATTGATCGGCTTTAGTTTTTTTTGTTTCCGTCTTTTTTTCTTCAGATGCCGTCAGCTTCTCATTTTTTTGTTTCAGCTGTTCGACTTCTTTTTCTAAAGTTGCAAGCTTTTGTTCAACGCTCGTTTGTTCGGAAATTTTTTTAGGCGGAGCTTCCTCGGAAAAATCAACTTGCGTAATGCCGACTGCTAATAGGCCGGCTACGACTAATCCACCTAACCACAACGGATTGCTCCGAAGAATTTTTTTCCATGACTTCAGTTGCGAATGATTTTGTACAACAGAAGGATATGCCGAAAAACGTTTTCGGGCCAATCGTTTCCCACCGATTTTTCCTGCAATCGCCAATCGGTAACGGTAAATCTCCGCCGGTAACGGAAGAGGTTTCCACTGCATGAACCGTGCATCGGCCTGTTCATAAAAACCGGCTTGTTCCATGATGACAATGGCTTTAAAATCTTCAACCAATCGTTTATAGTCACGTTTTGATAAACTTTTATCTTCCAACCATTTCGTAATGTGTGCCGTATTAATCGTCTCTAGTTCCGACCGTATGAATTTAGATAAGTCCATCGTTTAAATCCACCCTTAAATTATTCGTATTCAGTTAAGTATATCAAAAATACTGCTCTAACTTTTATTTTTAGTGCGAAAACAAAAGTCAGAGCAGTATCCTGTTTTAATTGATTTCTTGAATCTGTCCATCTTCCATCCGTAAGACACGGTCACAATACGTCAGCATCCGTTCGTCATGGGTGATGACGATGACCGTCTTGCCGTGCTCATGTGCCTGTCGCTGCAACAACTCCATCACCTGTCGAGCATTCGTATAGTCGAGGCTCGCGGTTGGTTCGTCCGCTAAGACAAGACGCGGATCATTGACAAGCGCCCGGGCAATCGCAACCCGTTGCCGTTCTCCGCCGGATAATGCTTGCGGAAGATGGTCGGCGCGGTCACGTAATCCGAACACTTCAAGATGGGTCGCCGCATCGATGGTGTGACCGGCTTCTTCCGCGACAAGCTCCAGTTGTTCCGCTGCGGTTAAAAAGGGCACGAGGTGGGATTCCTGAAAGATGAAGCCGATTTCGAGCAGTCTCATTTGTCGTCTTTGTTCATCCGACGTGTCCTGCAGGAGTAGGTCATCAAACTGGATCTTTCCTCCGGACGGGGTCTGCAGAAGACCAAGCAGCTGGAGTAATGTACTTTTCCCGCTGCCGCTTGGTCCGACAAGTGCAATCAACTCTCCTTCTTTTGCTTCAAATGAGACATGTTGCAGCACTTTCATCGCCCCATACGTTTGTTCGACCTCCGTCAGCTTTATCATCCTGTCATTCCTCCCATCGCATCCGCCGGTTCCAGTTTTCTCAAAGCACGCAACGGAATCAGACCACCGAGTAGTGCTGTCACGATGATCAATCCACCGTACAGCAGACTGGTCGTCCATTCAAAGCGGAATGGTAAATCGTCCGGTAACAGTTGTCCGGCCGTCCAAGTCAACAACAGACTGACTGAAAACGAGACGACCGTCAGCAAAAATACCTGCAGGACGAGTCCTTGCCCAATCGTCCGCGTCCGAATCCCGATTGCTTTCAGGATACCGAGTTGTTTCATCTTTTGCATCGTCAAGATGTAGAAGAAGGCCGTCAAAATCAACGAACCGATGACGATCAGAGCGAGCCGCATCATCTGGAACGAGTTTTGTTCCGCCGCGTAACCCGGTACCTGTTCAACGATTTGCTGTTTCGTATACGTCGCAAGCGTAGTTTTGATCGGTTTCCCGCTGATGAAGGCAGAGACATAATCCGTCCCCATCTGCTGTTGCCAGTCGTCCCATGTCGAAAGCGTCATCCAGACGACCGGTGCATGGCTGTAGCGTCCGTCGTTGACCGTACCGACGATTTCGAACGTCTGTTTCGTCCGGAAGTCCGTGACCGAATCACCGACTTTCGTACCGCTCTGTTCAGCGTACTGTTGATCGACCAACACCTGTCCGTCCTTTAAGTCCGCCAGTTGACGCGGTCCGTAACGCGTATCACTCGGAGAAGCGAACACGGTCACATCGTCTTTTGTTCCATTCCTTTTTTCAAGCACCATGTTTTGTACACCTAGTGCTTCCGTTGCCACCGGTTGATCCGTCCGCTCTAAAAAGGATCGTGTCAGCTGCCCTTCCGCATCCTTACTCAAGGCAACCTGCTCGATCGGCAAGTTACGGACAATTGCTCCATTGTCATATGCCAGTCCATCGGCCAGTCCGGAAATCATCAAAATCAACAAGACGATCAACGTCGTCACGATTGCCATCAAGAAGAACCGTTGCCGCATCCGAATCAATTCACGCCATCCCATCTTCATCTGTCATCCCTCCTGTTTATACGTTACAGATTTGATTGTAGCGGGCGAAGATGAACGGAACATGAACGACTCCGTCTTACTTAAAAAAAGTCAGGACAATCGTCGTCCCTGTACCGGGAATCGACTCGATCCGAATCTGTCCTTTTAATTGATCAACCGTCTCCTTGACGATCGCCAGTCCGAGACCGGCCCCACTCGTCCCCCGTGACGTATCGCCCTGATAAAATCGTTCGAAGGCATGGCTGATCATTTCTTCCGTCATACCCGGTCCTTGATCCTTGATCCGCACAAGGACCGATTCGGCTTGGGTATCGACTTGAATCGTAATCAAATCGCCTTCCGCTGAGACATGTAAGGCATTTCGAATCAGATTTTGAAAAATCTGTTCTAGCGCCAACTCATCCGCCAGAATCACCGGCTCATCCGATGCCTCAAGCGCAACGGCCATACCCCGTTCATCCAACTGGTAACGAAGCGTCTCCAGTGTCGCCTGAATGGATTGGACGAGCTGAATCGGCTGTCGTTTAAGCGGTCGCCCTTCATCGAGCCGGGCCAAAGTCAGTAATTGACGGGTCAACTCGGCCATCCGGGTCGCTTCCTGTCCGATCGTCCGTAACTTCAGACGCTCTTCCGTTTCAGCAGACCGTTCGAGCTGCTCCGCGTATCCTCTGATTGTCGTCAGCGGCGACTGGAATTCGTGCGAGACATTGGCGACGAATGCTTTACGTTCCGCGTCCGACTTCGCGACGGCCTGCGCCATCTCGTCAAACCGCCGTGATAACTCTCCAATCTCATCTTGTCCGGCCGTCGCGACCGAAATCGAGTAATCCCCGGCCGTCATCTGTTCCGTCGCCATCGTCAATCGTTTGATCGGACGCACCAGGTAACGGATTGAGAAAATCAGCAGCAGAAAACTGAGCAGAACGAGTAATGCCAGGAACGCACCGACGAACAGATGCAGCTCCCGAATCTGCCGGCTTAAGTCCGGACGGATGAATACGGCGTCTGTCCCTGCAGCCGTTTGTAAGGACGTTCCGTACGTATTGATGACTTCGTTATCAAACAATCCGAGCAGGAACAAATGGAACGGGTAGTCCCGCATCCCCTGATAGACCTGTCCGTCCTGCACCGATCGAAGGATCTCAGGTGCGATTGTCTCATTACGGAACGGATTCCCGTACCGCTTGACCTGTCCGGATTCCGACACGACATAGAGTTGAAAGCCGGTCGCACTGAGCATCTCGTAAAATGAGTCAACACGCCGGTCCCCATGCTGTTCGTAATACGCGAACGACGTCTCGACCGCTTCTTCGACCTTCTGGCTGTAAGAAGCTTGCCAAACCGTGTAATACAAGACATTG
This sequence comes from Exiguobacterium sp. s138, assembly GCF_018618775.1. Lineage (NCBI taxonomy): Bacteria > Bacillati > Bacillota > Bacilli > Caryophanales > Exiguobacterium > Exiguobacterium sp. s138. The sequence continues at coordinate 465,382 of NZ_JACSMW010000003.1, forward strand.
CTGATCAATAAGGCAATCAACGCCGAGACGAGCAGGACCAGACAGACGAGGCCGACGATTTTGACATATAACGACTTCATGATTTCACCTCTAACCGGTATCCGAGACCACGGACTGTCTGAATCGTGATCGCATCCGTCTGTTGTAAACGGGCACGCAACCGCTTGATATGGACGTCAATCGTCCGGTCGTCTCCCATGAAATCGAGCCCCCAAACGTGTTCAATCAGTTCTTCGCGGCTGAAGACCCGTCCCGGAAAGCTCGCCAGTTGGTGCAACAATTCGAACTCACGGCGGGGAATCGTCAACCGGGTCGTTCCAATCGTCAGCTGCTGACTCTGTTTATCGATTACGACTTCACCGAACTGCATGATCGGGACGACGGCTTTTTGATAACGCCGGGCTACGGCATGCAGACGAAACACCAGTTCTTCCGGATCAAACGGTTTCGTGATGTAATCATCGGCGCCGGCTGAAAAGCCGTCACGTTTATCGGTCAGTTCTCCGAGAGCCGTCAGCATCAAAATCGGAATTTCCTGACTTTCCCGCAACAAGGTACACAGTTCAAAACCGGTTCGTCCCGGCACCATCACATCCAGCACGGCGGCTTCGAACAGTTGATGACTCATCCACCGGGCTGCTTCGTTCCCGTCCGCCGTCGCGACAATCTGATGGCCGTCCGCTTCAAGTGTCTCCCTAACCAGTCGCTGAATATGTAAATCGTCTTCTACGACTAAAATCTTCATCATCCTTCACTTCCTTTCCGATTAGCTGAAGGTCATCAAAAAACCACCCCGCACTTCTCATCAATCGAAAAGGTCGAGGTGGTGATTGTACGCTTAAAACTTAACCGCGTTCCGGATAAAGCGGGAAACGACCTGTCAAGGCCAGGACCTGCTTGTGGGCACTTGTCAGTGTTTCTTGATCTTCCGGATTTTTCAGAACAAGTTCGATCAGTTCTGCAATTTGTTTCATCTCGGATTCTTTGAATCCACGCGACGTCATTGCCGCTGTTCCAATCCGGATCCCACTCGTGACGAACGGGCTCGCCGGATCAAACGGAATCGTGTTTTTGTTGACCGTGATACCGGCTTCGTCCAGCGCATGCTCTGCCAGCTTGCCCGTGATACCAAGCGGTTGGAGATCAACGAGCAGCAGGTGGTTGTCCGTACCGCCGGAGACGATCCGTAATCCACGTGCCGTCAACTCTTCGCCGAGGACTTTTGCGTTGGCCACGACTTGCTCGATGTACTCCTTGAATTCAGGTGCTAATGCTTCCGCAAAGGCAACGGCTTTCGCTGCGATGACGTGCATGAGCGGTCCGCCTTGGATTCCCGGGAAAATCGATTTATCGATGGCTTTCGCATGTTCTTCCTTACAAAGAATCATTCCGCCGCGTGGTCCGCGAAGTGTCTTGTGCGTCGTCGTCGTCACAAAGTGTGCATGTTCGACCGGATTCGGATGGAGGCCGGCTGCGACGAGTCCCGCGATGTGCGCCATGTCGACCATCAGGTAGGCACCGACACTGTCCGCGATTTCGCGGAATCGTTTGAAATCAATCACGCGCGGATAAGCCGATGCTCCCGCAACGATCAGTTTTGGTTTGTGTTCTTCCGCAAGCTTCGCGACGACATCGTAATCGATCATCTCTGTTTCTGGATCGACGCCGTACTCGACGAAGTTGTATTGAACACCGGAGAAATTCACAGGACTGCCGTGTGTCAGATGACCACCATGGGAGAGGTTCATCCCGAGGACCGTATCGCCTTGATCGAGAATCGTGAAGTAGACGGCCATGTTGGCCTGTGCACCTGAGTGCGGCTGGACATTAACGTGCTCTGCTCCAAAGATGGCCTTCGCACGGTCACGTGCCAGGTTTTCCGCTAAATCGACGAACTCACAACCGCCGTAATAACGACGACCCGGGTACCCTTCTGCGTATTTGTTCGTCAGCACGCTGCCTTGAGCTTCCATGACCGCTTGTGAGACAAAGTTTTCTGACGCAATCAACTCGATATTATCGCGTTGACGTCCTAGTTCCTTGCGCATAGCCGAAAAGAGTTCCTCATCTTGCTGTTTCAGATACGTTAGTGGTGTTTGTTCCATCTGAATTCCCCCATTCATTTCGATAAACCTATCTTAACACGAATAATCGCTTGCGGGCACCCTCTAAAAATCCATTAAAAAAGCAAGGGGAGTGCAACCCCTTGCGCAAATCATTCGTATTTAGCGCGTGCGCCACCAATCAGTTTTGGTCGTGTGACGGCTGCCGTCACATGCGCCTCACCGATTTCACGGTGCGGCAGACGGATCGGAATCGCCACATGTTTCAAATGCATCCCGATGAACGTGTCTCCGATATCGATGCCGGCATCGGCCTGAATCGCTTCAACGACGACCGGTGCCGAAAAACGTTGGTAGGCGACACTTGCCATCGAACCGCCCGCTTCCGGAACCGGAACGACTGTCACCGCTTCAAGTCCAAGCCGTTCGACGATCTGCCGTTCCAGCGTCAAAGCACGGTTGATGTGCTCACAGCCTTGAAACGCCAGATCGACCTGATGCGAACGGCGGAACGTATCAAAGACATCGAACAACGCTTCTGCGACTTCGGGTGAACCCGCTTTTCCGATTTGTTTCCCGATGACTTCACTTGTCGAACAGCCGATGACAAGTAACTTCCCTTTCAACGGGAAACGTTCGTTCAGTTCCGTCAACGAGGCTTCGAGATCCTGTTTGATTTGTTCCAAATCCATTTACTTCACCTCATAATCTGAGATTTTGCAGACACGGTTTTCATGACGTCCGCCTTCGAATTCCGTCTCGAGCCAGATTTTCGCGATGTCACGCGCAAGGCCCGGTCCGATGACACGTTCGCCCATCGTCAGGATATTCGAGTTGTTATGCTGACGTGTCGCTTTTGCGCTGAACGTGTCATGGACAAGCGCCGCGCGGATACCTTTGACTTTGTTCGCAGCGATGCCGATTCCGATTCCGGTTCCGCAAATTAAAATCCCGCGGTCGAATTCACCGTTCGCAACTGCTTCCGCGACCGGAATCGCGACGTCCGGATAATCAATTGATTCGGATGAATACGTGCCGAAGTCCGTATAATCAATTCCGAGCTCCTGTAAGAGTTCATTCAGTTCTGCTTTTAACTTAAAACCACCATGGTCTGCTCCAATTGCTACTTTCATCGTTACTATTCCCCCGTTTGTTTAGGTTGTTTTTTCGGAAGTTTCCGGTTGTCCGGTGCTTTTCTTCCGTTTCCGTTCTGCGTCAATTTTAACACAAGACGGTTGACGAGGGGTTCGAGTTCATTTCGGACCTGCCGGTAGACGTTCATCGATCCGCCGTACGGATCATTGATATCCCGTTCAAGGCCGGTCACATACTCGTACAGCGTAAACGTCCGGTCTTTCAGTTCCGGGTACCGTTCGCCGACTTCCTGTTTATGACTGCGTGTCATCGTCAAGATGATATCCGACCAACGCCCGAGGACGTCGTCAAAGACTTGCGTATAGTGCTCGAGTTCGATTCCGCGCTCCCGTAAGACCTGTAAGGCGTTTTCGGAAGCATCAAACCCTTGCATCGAACGCAGACCGGCAGAGCGGACATCGAATTCTTGATCGGCCACTTTTGAGCGTAATAATGCCATTGCCATCGGGCTGCGGCATGTGTTTCCTGTACAGATAAACAATACACGACGTGTGCTCATCTCAGTATCCTCCTTCTTTACGGGCGAATGATCCGACCACCTGCTGCCTTGTGGAGCCGATTCCGGACTGCTAGCCCAACCCCTTCTTCTGATAGGTCCCGTACAAAAATCTGATCTACTGTCGTCTGATCAAATCGCCGTAAACAATCGTAAAGACGCTGCGCAGCTGTTTCCATCGTTGTTCCTAGGAAACAACGGACATCGGCTTCGATGTCTTCTCCGTCAAAGAGAATGACGCCTGTCTTTTGTCCATTTTGGCGTGCTTCATCGATGAGTTGCTGCAGGAATGAGAGGTCACCCGCGACAACGGATAAAGTGGCTTCCGGTGCATAATGCGTGTACTTCATCCCTGGTGCCTTCGGTGTCTGATCCTTCATCGATAAGGCAGGATCAAGTGCCGTGTTCCCGATGACAGATTCGATCTGTTCCCGCGTCACACCGCCCGGTCGTAAAATCACCGGTGGATTCGTGGTACAGTCGATGACCGTCGATTCCACACCAATTCCGGTCTCCCCGCCATCGACGATTGCGGCGATGCGGCCCGAGAGGTCATGTGCGACGTGCGCAGATGACGTCGGTGAGGGTTTTCCGGAACGGTTGGCACTTGGTGCTGCTAGACCCAGTCCGGTCGCTTCAATCAACTGAAGCGCCAGCGGATGGTCCGGCATCCGTAATCCGATCGTATCCAGTCCTGCGGTGACGAGTGAGGATGCACGCCCGTTTGATTCTAAAATGATCGTCAAGGCACCCGGCCAAAACGTATCCATCAATTGCGCCGCGACATCCGGAATATGAGTGACGAACTGCTTTGCCTGTTCGACGGATGCGACATGGACAATCAACGGATTGTCGGAAGGTCGACCCTTCGCGGCGAAAATTCGCCGAACGGCCGTTTCGCTCGTCGCATCTCCCGCAAGACCATAGACGGTCTCCGTCGGAATCGCGACGACCTCACCTTCCTGTAATAGTCGTACCGCTTCCTTTAATGTCTCCTGCTGAATCATTTCCGTCTTCACTCTGGACAATCCTTTCGTTCCGCATACACGATACGGTCTTTACCGTTTATATCTTTTAAAATACCCGTTTCTACAGTTGGATAACGTTTTTTTAACATCATTTGCACTTCTTGTCCCTGATTGTGTCCGATTTCGAACGCAATCAGACGAAAATCATCGCGTAAGACACGTGCGCTATCTTCAAGCAGGCGGCGGTAGAATACAAGTCCGTCTTTCCCGCCAAATAAAGCAAGGTGCGGTTCATGATCAAACACGACGTCACTGAGCAATTCATCTTCTTCAATATAAGGGGGATTCGAGACCAGCACCCGGACCGAATGGTCAGCAAGCGGTGCCAGTAAGTCACCTTCCAAAAAGGTGACCTCTCCTCCAAGCGTCTGTTGATTTTCCTTTGCCACCGCAATGGCTTCCGGTGAAATATCGACCGTCGTGACCGGTTGTCCGAGTTCAAGCGCAAGCGTCAGACAAATTGCGCCGCTGCCGGTGCCGATATCGACGATTTCCCCCGGTTGGAACGTTTCGCCCTGCAGGCGTCCCGTCACGAATTCAATCAATTCCTCCGTCTCCGGGCGCGGAATGAGAACGGCCGGTGACACACGGAAATTTCGTCCGTAAAACGGTTGATATCCGATCAAATGCTGAACCGGGACACCATTTAAATGCGCCAATAAATATTCACTGAACAACAGGTCCTGTTCCGGCTCGAGTTCGTCCGACAGGCGGATCAATAATCCGGTCCGGTCGACCTGTAAAACGTGCATAAGTAACCATTCGGCACTCGAGGCCTCGCGTCCTGCCGTCACGAGCACCGTTTGTGCTTGATTGAGACGTTTTGCGATCCGCATCAGTTCGCCGCCTCCGATGCTCGGGCCTGATACTCCATCACAAGGGTATCGATGACTTCATCCATCTCGCCCTGGAGAATCCGGTCGAGTTTTTGAATCGTCAGACCGATCCGGTGATCGGTGACACGGTTTTGGGCGAAGTTATACGTCCGGATTCGTTCCGACCGGTCACCCGTGCCGACCGCCGATTTCCGTTTTTCATCGTACTCGGCCTGCTGCTCGCGTTGAATCTTGTCGTAAACACGGGCCCGTAATACCTTCATCGCTTTTTCTTTATTTTTGATTTGTGACTTCTCATCCTGACAGCTGGCGACGATGCCGGTCGGGACGTGCGTTACGCGAACCGCCGACTGGGTCGTATTGACCGATTGCCCGCCCGGTCCGCTCGATGTGAATGTATCGACACGGACATCCTTGTCATGAATCTCGACCTCGACATCTTCCGCTTCCGGCAAGACGGCGACGGTCGCCGTTGACGTATGAATCCGTCCGCCTGACTCCGTTGACGGAACACGCTGGACGCGGTGCGCGCCATTCTCGTATTTCAGTTTCGAGTAGGCTCCCGTTCCTTTGACGATGAAGATGATTTCCTTGTAGCCGCCGAGCTCCGTATAACTGGCATCGATGATCTCGATTTTCCAGTTCTGTTTTTCGGCAAACTTCGAGTACATCTTAAAGAGGTCACCGGCAAATAACGCCGCTTCGTCGCCGCCTGCCGCGCCGCGGATTTCGACGATGACGTTTTTGTCGTCGTTCGGATCTTTCGGCAGGAGCAGCGCTTTCAGCTTCGTCTCGAGTTCCTTGATCTCCGGTTCCAGCACGGCGACTTCTTCTTTGGCAAGATCGCGCATCTCCGGGTCGGTCAGCATCTGACGCGCTTCCTGATACGCCTCCATCTTGTCGCGGTAGACACGGTACACTTCGACAGTCGGTGCCAGTTGCGACTGCTCCTTCGACACCTCACGCAATTGATTCGTATCTTTAATGATGGCTGGATCCGCCAGCAGGTCATTTAATTTTTCGTAGCGGTCCTCTAACGCACTTAATCGCTCTAACATTTTCGGTCATCCTTCCTGATGATTCTTCTGTCGTCAGTATAGCAAATATTTAAAGATACGTTACGCTGAAGAAACATTTCTTCCTTTTAGAAGTGTTCCTTCTTAATTCCTCACCTATTGACGGACTGGATAGAATTCCCTATAATTAGTGTACTAATTGAATTAATACACTTAAGGAGGTCATCGAATGTTTACGGTTGACCCTAAAAGTTCGTTGCCGATTTATGAGCAGCTGGTCGCCCAAATCATCCGTGCGATTGCCCGTGGATTGCTTCGGTCCGGCGAACAGATGCCGTCCGTCCGCGAACTGGCGAGCACGTTACTCGTCAATCCGAATACCGTTTCCCGTGCCTATCAGGAACTCGAAAGTCAGAACTTCATCGTCACGATGCGCGGCAAAGGGTCGTTCATTTCCGACCTGCCGATTGAACGGGTCAAACAGGCGGCGATTCAGCCGCATGTGCAGACACTGTGCGCTGTAGCCGATGAATTATCGATATCCAATGCAGATCTGTATCAACTACTTATTCAAACAAGGGAGGATTCATCATGTTGACCGTGTCTCACCTGACCAAACAGATTGATTCCAAAATGATTTACGAAAATGCCTCGTTCACGTTACCGGCCGGAACAATCACGGCACTGATCGGACGAAACGGTGCCGGGAAGACGACATTAATGAAGACACTCGTCGGAGCACTGGAGCCGTCGCGCGGAAAAGTCGAATGGAACCAACAGTCGATCCATCACGTTCCGGCAGCCCGGCAGCATCTGTTTTTAGTCCCGGATTCACTCGGGGTCTACCGCCAGATGACACTCGGAGAACTGATCGGCTTTTATAATGCCTTTTATCCGAATTTTGAACGGACCTTCATCGAAAACTACTGCCGGTCCTTGAACCTCGATCGCGGACGGCGTGTCGCTTCGCTCTCGAAAGGTCAGGCCCAACTGTTTTTACTGCAGCTGGCGTTCGCGACGAATGCACCGGTCCTGCTGCTTGACGAACCGACGGACGGACTGGACCGGATCAATAAACGGAATTACTTAAAACAGCTCGTGACCCTGCTTGCTGAACGTCAAACCGCCGTCCTGATCGCGTCCCACCAGTTGGAGGAACTCGATTCACTGGCCGACCGGATCATGACGATCGAACAACACCTCGTCAAAGAACCGCAAACACTCGAAGATGCAAAATCGAGCATGCAGAAATGGCAGCTCGCCTACGAGACGGTCCCGGATTTCCAACATCATGACGTCCACGTCTTATCGCAGACCGGTCGGGTCGTCACGCTGATCGTCCGCTCAGAAGCTGGTGCTGCCTACGTCGATAACACGAATCCGTTACTAAAGGATGCATTACCTGTCCAACTCGAAGATTACTTTTTAGGAACGTTCGGAGGCGATCAACATGTATAAACAACTGATCCGTTATCATATCAAGCAAGGCATCTGGCCACTCGCATCCCTTTTCCTGCTCGCCGTCTTCAGTTACGGCTTCGGCAGTTATACGGTCATCGATAACTTCGGTACATACGGCGGCGCAGAAACCGAAATCATCCAGTCTGTACTCGTTAGTCCGAGTTTTGCCGGGTTCGGTGCGATTTTGATGGCTGTCTTCGCGATTTTAATCCTCGGCAAAGAACGGGGAAGCGGCCGGAGTTTAATGCTCCATGCGCTGCCGGTCAATAAAAAAACGCTCTACTGGATCAAGTGGGGTCTTGGTGTCGCGGTCCTGCTGATTCTGCCGATCATCGGTTTCTTCTTCAGCTGGCTGATTTTACAAGGACTCGGCGGCATTCATCCTTTTGACTATGTCAGCTTGTCCGGCCTGGCACTCGACTTCGTGTCCTATTTCCTGTTCGACCTCGTCGTCTTCAGCATCTTTTTACTCGCGGGAACGATTGCCGGTGATGTCATCGGTCAGTTGCTGCTCGGTCTGTTCTTCTTGTTTTTAAACTACTTGACCTTTTTTGCGGTCGTTGCCATCACGACGCTTGGTTTCGGCCTTGCAGAAGAGCAGGATTCGTCATTCGATTTCCTGACGACGATAGCTTCTCCGTTTACCTTGTTGTTCCAAGAAGAACAGTTAACCAGTGCGCTCGTATTCAACTTCGTCTTGCTTGTCGTCGTGGTCAGCTTCGGCAGTCTGCTTTATGTCCGAAGCGAAAACGAACGTCTTGGTCGTTTCACGGTTTTTCCGAAGATTCATCCGCTGTTGATCATCGTGTTTTCTGTCTATACGACTGTTTTACTCGCTGCCATCATCGGTATCATCTCGTCTGAAAATCAATTTCTCTACTGGCTTGCCGTCGCGATTCTCGCTTGGCCCGCTTTCAGTTCATATCGTCGGATGATTGGGTGGAAACGTTAATTCCGTGCTACACTATCCCCAATACTTGTGAAAAAGGACGGAATCGATCATGCCCAAATATCTTCAGATTTATCAACAATTGGTCGACCGGATCCAGGACGGAACGTTACCGACCGAAACAAAACTCCCTTCCGAAACGGAATTAATGCAGGAATTCGGTGCCAGTCGCGGGACGGTCCGAAAGGCGATTGATGCCTTACAGGACAAAGGCTTCGTCCGCAAACACCAGGGCAAAGGCGTCTTCGTCCTCAGCCAGGACGCGATTGCCTTTCAGTTCAACGGCATCGTCAGCTTTTCGGAAGCCAACCGGCAAATGACTGGACATGATGTCAAGACGGAGGTCATCTCCTGCGACCTGATCGAAGCGACCGAGGAAATGGCACAGTTGTTTCATGTCACACCCGGCACATCACTAACACAGGTCAAACGGGTTCGGACGATTGACGGGGAACGGGTCATCTTTGATATCAACCTGTTCGTGACGTCCCTCGTCCCCGGTCTGACGAAAGAAATTGCCGGCGCATCGATCTATGCATACATCGAACAGACTCTCGGACGGCAGATCAGCTATGCCAAACGAAAAATCGAAGCCCAACCCGCGACGGCAGAAGATCAGCAGTATCTTGACCTCGAAGGCACCTCCCACGTCATCGTCATTACGAATGACACGTATTTTTACGAGGGACAGCATTTCGAACGGACGCAGTCGCGTCACCGGCTGGATAAGTTCCAATTCACCGATATCGCACGCCGCTGAGCAAAAAAACGAACACACATTTAAACAGAACTATGGGAGAGCGGATTTAAATTCCGTTCTCTCTTTTTTTAAGGAATCATTCACTCTTTCATTTGAATGTTATATTATAGAAAAAAGAAGTCAAATTTTAGGCAGTTTCATATATTTTTCAACTGGAGGTTTTACCTTTGCCATTTAAGAAAGGATTACATACTTTACTAAAACGTGGGCAGGATGTCTCCGTCATCGACGAACATTTCATGGAAAACCATCCAGATGCGATTTTTACCCTTGACCCGACCGGACGTGTGACACGTCTGAACGATAAAACCTCTTTGCTGCTCGGATATACAGGACGCGATTTAATGAACCATTTCAGTTTTTTTGTTCATCCGGAGGACCAAGAGACGACGCTGCAACATTTTCAGAAAGTCATGTCCGGGAGCAGTGAGACCTATGCGATCCGCGTTCGTCACGTCAACGGACAGTATCTTGAGATGCAAATCGTCAACATCCCGATTTTTTCAAACAACTTGATTGTCGGGGCCTACGGAATCATTCGTGACTTGACGACAAGCCGCGTCATGAAACAACAGATGGATGCGATTCAGTTCGATCAACAATTGGTCGAAACGCTTCCCGGTATCGCCATTGCCGCTTTTAATGAAGACGGCTGTTTGTTACGTGCGTCCGATTCATTCGCCGAACTGTTTAGTGTTTCACCGGACCAGATTAAGACGTTGTCCAAACAGGAACTGTTTCAACGGATCGATCCTGCACATCAGCAGGAATTCCGGGAATTTCTCGATTTGCTGAAAGCCAACCGTCTTCTTCCTTCGCTCGATATCGAAACCCGTGTCATCCATCCGCAACACGGATTTCAGGATGTCTTTTGCCGGTGCGCCTTCCGCCGGACCGGCGCGAACGAACAGGCGGAGCTGACATGCGTCATCTATAACTTGTCCGAGCATAAATTGCTTGATAAACAACTTCATGATGAAAAGGAAAAGTTGCTGACGTTCCAACAAGTCTCGACCAGTGCCATCTACCGTTACGATTTCACGGAAAAGACAATCATTTTTCATACACGCGGCTTCGAGAAGATTTTTTCCGGCATCCTTCATCACTATGAAGGCACGGAAGGAACCTGGGAAACGGATTTGATTTTGGAAGAAGACCGTTCGAAAGTCGAAGCGAGTCATCAGCGTATCCTCGCCAACCATGAAATTGAACTTTCGTACCGGATTCAACACGACGGAATATTGTACTGGGTGTTAGAAAACCGGACGCCGATCTGCAACACAGACGGTATCGTCTCCGCCTTTCAAAGTGTCATTCAGGACATCACCCGGTTAAAACAGCAGGAAGAGAAAATCTTTCAGCTGGCCATGCATGACCGCGTGACGGGGCTGCCGAACCGGACACTGGTTCTCGAGAAAATCGGACAATGGATTAAGACATATCCGACATTCAGCGTGTTGACGGTCAGCTATAACACGCTTCAAGACATCAATCATGATTTCGGTTATGCAATCGGGGATAAGTGGTTGTCGAAAACGGCGACTCAACTCTTGCATCAACTTCCTGGCGCTTCTTACTTCGGACATCTGTACGGTGACGAATACATCGTCCTGTTCCCGAACGTCGTCGAAGAATGTTCGATCAACAAGATTTGTGAACAATTGATTGAACTGTCCAAACAAAAGATCGTCATCGATTCCTATGAATGGTACCCGTCAATCGGCATCGGTGTGAGCCGTTTTCCGGAAGATGCGGATTCGGCGGAAGACCTTGTCAAAACAGCGAGCATCGCTCTCGGTCGGGCCCGTGTGAATGAATACAGCGTCTATTCCTCGACGTTCAATATCGAGACTTACCGGCGTCATCAGCTTCAAAAAAGTATCCGGACAGCTATCCGCCGGAATGAACTGTTCCTCGAGTACCAGCCGAAGGTTAACGCCTGGTCCGGAACGATCGTCGGAGCCGAGGCATTGATCCGCTGGCAACATCCGGACTGGGGCCGGATTCCGCCAAACGATTTCATCCCGTTGTCCGAGGAAAGCGAGATGCATATCCTGATCGCCGACTGGGTGCTCGAAGAAACATGCCGGAACATCAACCAATGGATTCTTGCCGACTTACCGATCGTTCCGGTCTCGATCAATGTTTCTCCCAAACGTCTGATTCACGGAAACTTTGCCGAGACCTGCCAGGAGACACTCCAACGCTTCGGTGTTTCCCCAAGCATGCTTGAAATCGAGATTCTCGAGACCGATGTCCTGTTTGATAACAGTAAAATTCAACAGTCGCTTCAGATGCTCAGCCAAATGGGGATCAAGATCGCCCTCGATGACTTCGGAAAAGGATACTCGTCAATTTCTTACCTGCAACAGTATCCAATCGACACGATTAAGATTGACCGGCAGTTCGCGACGACGTTGGTCCAAGATAAAAAAACGCAATCCGTCGTCCGGAGTGTCCTCTTCATGGCCAAGGAATTCGGAATGGATGTCGTCGCAGAAGGCGTCGAGACGATGGGACAACTTCACTTCCTACGGGGACTCGAATGTACAACTATTCAAGGCTACCTGTTCAGTAAACCCCTGCCAAAAGCAGATTTCGAACAGGCGATGCGTAGGCGGCAAATTGCAGCGACGGAAGCGATGACTTCTCCGATCAGCACCCGGACAATCGATGCTTCGATTACGATTCAACGGTTGAACGGACAGGATATCCACGTCGGTCGAACAAATATCGCAGTCTCCAAAGGGACCATGCATAGTGTCTCCTTCTATTCCCCGCTACATCTGCCTGTTCATGAAGGGATTGAACTCGTTTTGATTTTGAAGCAACAGCCGATTCCGGTCCGACCGCTTCAGGCGATCGAACTGGATAACGGTCAGATCGAATATGAATGTCAGTACTTGGATGTGAAGCAGTCCCACTTCGTCTTTGAGGCGCTGCAATCTTCCTGAATAGACTGTTGCCGACAATCTGACTGTTACTATATAAACCGATACAATCAAAAAAGACCGGCTTTCGAGTCGGTCTTTTTTAATTGAATTCAAGCGCCTCCAAACTTATATAGATAAGTTGTTGACTTAACTTATATAGATAAGTTAAGATGAGTGTGCGCATATAAGAAAACGTTTTCATTTCAAAATGAGTCTTCAGTTCAATCCCAAAGGAGAATGTGAGATGAAATCCAACTATCGGCAAATTGCAGAACAAATCATCGAACGAATCGGTGGCAAAGATAACGTCGAGCAGGCCGCCCACTGTGTCACCCGCCTCCGCTTGACATTAAAAGATCAAAGTCTGGTCGAGCAGGAAGCATTACTCGAAGTCCCGCTCGTCAAAGGAGCCTTCTTGAATGCAGGTGTCTATCAGATTGTCATCGGTGCCGGCGACGTTGATCGTGTCTACGCCGAGTTCATTCAATTGACCGGTTTACAGGCGACGACCATCGCTGACGTCAAATCGTCCGGTGCTTCGAAAATGAATCCGTTCCAAAAATTGATCAAAGTCTTTTCTGATGTCTTCATGCCGATCATCCCGGCCATCATCGTCGCCGGACTGTTAATGGGAATTAACAATCTTTTCGGCATCGAGTTTGGCGGCAAGACGATGATCGAACGGTATCCGAACCTGCAGGGCTTATGGGATCTCATCAACATGATGGCGAACACAGCCTTCGTCTTCCTGCCGGCCCTGGTCGGCTGGTCCGCTACGAAACGCTTTGGTGGCAGTGAAATCCTCGGGATTGTCATGGGACTGATGCTCGTCCATCCGGATCTTCTCAATGCCTGGAATTATGGACAAAGTGCCCTCAAAGGCGACATTCCGACATTCAATATCCTCGGCTTATTCGAAATCGAAAAAGTCGGCTATCAAGGACAGATTTTACCTGTCCTCGCTGCCGCTTACGTCTTAAGTACAATCGAACGTTGGTTGAAAAATCGTGTTCCAAATGCGATTCAACTCCTTGTCGTTCCGATTACGACGATTACGTTAACAGGTTTTCTTGCCCTTGCCGTCATCGGTCCGGTCACGCGCCAAATCGGGGACTGGATTACGATCGGCGTCGTTAATACATTTGAAGCTGTTCCATTGCTCGGCGCTCTATTGTTTGGTGCGCTTTACGCCCCACTCGTCATTACGGGGATGCACCATATGTTCATCGCGGTCGATCTGCAATTGATCGGTCAAAGCGGGACAACATTCATCTGGCCGATGATTGCGATTTCGAATATCGCCCAAGGATCAGCGACACTTGCGATGTTGTTCCTTGCGAAAAACGTCAACGATAAAAACATGGCATCAACTTCTGCCATCTCGGCTTACTTCGGGATTACGGAACCTGCCATGTTCGGGGTCAATCTCCGGTTCAAGTATCCGTTTTATGCGGCACTTGTCGGATCCGCGATTGCTTCCTCGTTCATCGCAGTCAGCGGTGTACTCGCACCGGCGATCGGTGTCGGTGGTCTTCCGGCGTTCATCTCGATTGTTCCGGGATCGATTCTGTCGTTCATCATCGGAATGGTTATCGCGATCATCGTTCCGATCGTCTGTACGTTCCTGTTCCATTATGTCTCGACCAAACGTGCCCGCAAAGCGGCACTCAAAGAGGCAGCTTAAGTTTTAGAAAGGTGTGACCTGATATGACCCTTACGACAACCGACTGGCGTAAATCCGCCGTCTATCAAATCTATCCAAAAAGTTTTTACAGTCCGGAAGGCAAACCGACCGGCACTTTACGCGGCGTGACCGCAAAACTCGATTACTTGGCGGAGCTCGGCGTCAATTATCTTTGGCTGACGCCGGTCTACGCGTCACCACAGCGCGACAACGGCTATGACGTCAGTGACTATTATGCGATTGATCCGTCTTACGGCACGATGACAGACTTCGATCAATTGATTGCGGAAGCCGGTAAACGCCAGTTATCCGTCATGATGGATATCGTCGTCAATCACTGTTCGACCGATCACGAGTGGTTCCGGCAAGGACAACATCCGGACAGCCCCTACCACGACTACTTCATCTGGCGGGACGAACCGACGGATTGGGTATCGAAATTCGGCGGACCTGCCTGGTCGTTTGACGAGGTGGCCGGCAAGTATTACCTGCATCTGTTTGACGAAACTCAGGCCGATCTCAACTGGGAAAACCCGGCACTCCGGGAAGCTGTCTATCAGATGATGTGCTTCTGGCGTGATAAAGGTGTCCGCGGTTTCCGGCTCGATGTCATCAACTTGATTTCAAAAGACGACAGTTTCGCCAATGACCCGACCGGTGACGGACGGAAACACTACACGGACGGTCCACGTGTCCATGACTATCTGCAGGAGATGAATCAACGCGTCTTTGCCGGTCATGATTTAATGACCGTCGGCGAGATGTCGTCGACGACACTCGATCATTGCCTCCGTTATTCGAATCTGAATGAGCAGGAGCTGAAGATGACGTTCAACTTCCATCATCTGAAAGTCGATTATCCGAACGGGGAGAAATGGACGGCGGCGCCGTTCGATTTCCTGGAACTGAAACGGATTATCTCCGACTGGCAGGTCGGAATGCAGGGAAATGCCTGGAATGCGATTTTCTGGTGTAATCATGATCAGCCCCGTGTCGTCAGCCGGTTTGGGGACGATACGGTTTACCGGGTCGAAAGTGCGAAGATGCTCGCGACGACGTTGCACGGTTTGCAAGGAACACCGTACATCTATCAGGGCGAGGAAATCGGTACACCGAATCCGGACTTCACGGATCTGACCGATTACCGGGATGTCGAGACACTGAACGCGTATACCGAAAAAGCGGCGCTTAGGGAGACGGAAGCAGACATTTTGGCAGCCATCCGTCAGAAATCCCGCGATAATGCCCGGACACCGATGCAGTGGGACGCTTCACCGCACGCCGGTTTCTCGACAGCGACACCGTGGATTCCGGTTCCTGAAAACCATACCTCGATCAATGTCGAAGCGGCTCTCGCCGACCCGGACTCGGTCTTCTATCATTACAAGCAGCTGATTCACCTGCGCAAACAGTATGACGTCTTGACGAACGGAAGTTACCGGCTTCTGACACCGGACGATCTCTCGCTTTGGGCGTACGAACGGGCGACCGACGACGAACAACTTCTCGTCCTGTCGAACTTTTACGGCACGGACCGTCCGTTCACGTTACCGGACGAGTGGCTCGACTATCAGGTATTGATTCAGAACTATCCGGAGGTTTCAGAGAAATCCGGACAGCTTATCTTACGGCCATACGAATCCGTCATGCTGTACCGGACGGTCTGACTACACAAAACCCCGCACTCTCAGTTGAGAATGCGGGGTTTTGTTTAGATGAAGTGATCTCTAGGACACGCGCCGGTTAGCTTCTTCCCGTTTCAGCTGTTCCCGGAACAACCTTGTTTCCGCAATGACGACGCCCGACAGACCAATCAAGCCGATCAAGTTCGGAATGGCCATCAGTCCGTTGAAGACGTCGGAAATCGCCCAGACCATGTTTAAGTTCGTCGTCATCGCCCCAAGTCCCGCGACGAGAACAAACAGAACCCGGTACGGTAAAATCGACTTTTGACCAAACAGGTAATAGATCGATTTTTCTCCGTAGTAGGACCATCCGAGGACGGTCGAGAAGGCGAACATGACAAGACCAATTGTCACGATATACTTCCCGGCCGGTCCAAGGAACACTTCAAAGCTGGCGGTCGTCAATTCGACCCCTTCGAGCTTTTTATCAAGTTGACCACCCATGACGAGCGTCAATCCGGTCATCGAACAGACGACAAGTGTATCAAGGAAAACCTGTGTCATCGAGACGAGTGCCTGCCGTCCCGGAAAATCCGTTTTCGCAGCAGCTGCTGCGATTGGTGCTGAACCGAGACCGGCTTCATTCGAGAAGACGCCACGTGCGACCCCGTAACGAATCGCGGCTCCGATCGCTCCGCCCGTGATTGCTTCATTCGAGAACGTACTGCTGAAGATTGTCGCGAGTGCTCCCGGAATCAGATCAAAGTTCATCACCATGATGAGGAGACCGCTTCCGACATAAAAGAAAATCATGAACGGCACAAAATAACTGACGACTCTGCCGATTGATTTGACCCCGCCGAGAATGACGACCCCCGTCGCCACCATCAAGACGATTCCGGTTACATACAACGGTACGTCAAACGTTGATTTCATCGCCAGCGCAACCGAGTTTGTCTGGACGCCGTTTCCGATTCCGAAGGCGGCGAGCGACGCGAACGCGGCAAACAGGACACCGAGCCATTTCTGTTTTAATCCCCGCTCGAGATAGTACATCGGTCCCCCGGCCATCTGTCCTTTCTCATCGACGACACGGTATTTGACGGCGAGAATCGCCTCGGCATACTTCGTCGCCATCCCGAACAATCCGGATAACCACATCCAGACGATCGCGCCCGGTCCTCCGAGGACGACGGCTGTCGCAACTCCGACGATGTTCCCCGTGCCGACCGTCGCTGCCAGTGCCGTCATTAAGGCTTGAAAATGGCTGATATCCCCTTCCGACGTATCGTCCTGGTGCTTCGAGAATGCCAGTTTCAAGGCATACGGAAGTTTGGTGATCTGAATGAATCCAAGTCGTATCGTCAAGTAAATCCCCGTACCGACCAAAAAGATGAGCAACGGCGGACCCCAGACGAAATCCGATACCGCGCCAATCCAATCACTGAACGATGTTCCCATTCCAATCCCCTCCTTCAATTTACTATGTACTTTTCTATTTTTTCAGAATTTACAGATTATTGTCAATGATTAATTTTTTATGCATACGATTGTCCATATTACATTATTGTATTTTTTACTGCTTAGTAAAAAGCAATCATCTATCCGGAGTAATCCGGGAGACGATTGCTTCTTTAGGTAAATCAGCTTTTTTATTGATTACCGCCCGGCAATTCCTGTGCATTTTTAGCTTCCATCGGCAATTTTATGGCTGGAATTTCATTAAATTTCGAGAACGTCGATTCATTTTTCATCGAAAAGTCCGTTTTCCCGTCAACCGCAAACTCCATCTCCATATCCATCGTTTTTGGATAGTAGGTTTTTGCATCGTAGGTCATCGAGTAGACCATCTTTTTATACTCAATTTGATCCATGACCTCTTTCATCTGATTAAATTGACCGGACTGTTCCAGTGAATCCTTCATAAACGCTTTCAACTGACCCCCTTTTAAATCCACATCCACCTGATAGACGTTACCGGTCTTTTTAACTGTCCAGCTGTCTTTATACTTTTTCAGTAATTGCAGGTTTTTATCTGTTGAGACGGTTGATTTCATCTGAGTCATCATCTCACCGAGTTGGGATGCATCCTGAACAAACCACTGATCATTTTGGGAGAGGTACAACTTATCATCGATGATATAACTTTCCACCTGAAGATCTTTTCCATCTTGCGGGTTTTTCATATTAACCGTCTGATGCATGGCGAGCGGTTCCTGAATCAGATCGACCGTTACCCTCTGATCGACCGTCATGTCGCCGACATCCGATGCCGTCGTTCCTTCCATCCGGAACGATTTAATGTCTTCTTGCGCATTCGATGCTTTTTTCAGCAACTCCGTATTCGAGAGCTGTTTCGACCCGTTTTCCCCTTGACCATCTTCTATCGTCTGGTCATTACATCCTGCCAGCCCAATTGTCGCCGTGAGGAGACCGACTGTCATCCACCTTGTCTTCTTCATCGTCATTCCTCCTTGAAATTGATTATCTTTATTTACGACTTATCACTGGAAAATGTTTCAAAACCATTTCTTATACTATTACCGTTCTGACTCTTTTTTACTCATCAAACTGAACGTCCCTTTGCCAAACGTAAAGTTTCTTTGATGATTCTTAACAAAACTTTACATCGGTCAAATGTGCGTTTTACACTCCAACGCTAGAGTTAGTCCTGTAGATCTGAACCGTACTCATTTTCCTGAAGGAGGAACCATTCATGACCTTGAAACGAATCATTCCTGTCCTAGCTTTATCGACCCTTTCCTTAAGCACGATGGTCTCGATGAACGATGCCGAAGCAAAAACGAAGCACGCGAAATCACCGGAAATCCGGAACGTCATCTTCCTGATCGGAGACGGGATGGGCGTCTCGTATACATCAGCCCATCGTTACTTAAAGAATGACCCTTCGACGCCACTGGCCGAAAAAACGGCGTTCGATCAGTATCTCGTCGGACAACAGATGACGTATCCGGAAGATCCGCAACAAAACGTCACGGACTCCGCTTCTGCCGCGACGGCGATGTCATCCGGCGTCAAAACATACAATGCGGCGATTGCGGTCGACAATGATAAATCGGAAGTTAAGACGGTTCTCGAAGCAGCGAAAGAACGCGGAAAATCCACAGGTCTCGTCGCAACATCGGAAATCACGCACGCAACGCCGGCTTCGTTCGGCGCACACGATGAGAACCGGAAAAATATGAATGCAATTGCCGACGATTACTTTAAGGAACGGGTCAACGGTAATCATAAGATTGATGTCCTCCTCGGTGGCGGAAAATCCAACTTCGTCCGACCGGACGTCGACTTGACGAAGTCGTTTAAAAAAGACGGCTACAGTTACGTCACGAATCTGGATCAACTGCAGACAGATCAAAACAAGCAGGTCCTCGGTCTGTTTGCAGACGGCGGACTGCCGAAGCGCATCGACCGTGAAAACACGGTTCCGTCCCTTGAGAAGATGACGAACTCCGCCATCAAACGTCTTGATTCCAACAAAAAAGGCTTTTTCCTGATGGTCGAAGGCAGTCAGATCGACTGGGCCGGTCATGACAATGACATCGTCGGAGCGATGAGCGAAATGGAAGACTTCGAACGCGCCTTTAAAGCGGCAATTGCTTTCGCGAAAAAAGACAAACATACACTCGTCGTCGCGACGGCCGATCATTCGACCGGCGGTTATTCAATCGGCGCGGACGGAATTTATAACTGGTTCGCCGAGCCTATCAAAGCGGCGAAAAAGACACCGGACTTCATGGCGGAAAAAATTATCAACGGAGCGGATGTCCGTCAGACGTTGACGACGTATATCGACCAAAAGAAACTTGCCTTGACGGAAGACGAAATCGGATCCGTCATTCGTGCAGCGGAGTCGCAGAAACTGCTTGATATCGATAATGCCATCGAAGCGATCTTTAATGAACGGTCACATACCGGCTGGACGACAGGCGGACATACCGGGGAGGATGTTCCGGTCTATGCCTTCGGTCCCGCGAAGGAACGATTCGCCGGACAAGTCGATAATACGGATCACGCCAAAATCATATTCGACTTGCTGAAGTCAAAGAAATAAGGAGTCTTTCATGAAACAATTAGTTGTTCTCCTGACGCTCGGAACGATTCTTTCCGGTTGCGGGAATCCGGTCCAAGAGGCAAAACAACCGGTGTCCCTTCCAAAACAGGAGCAGGTATCGATTGAAAAAACAGCCGCTTACGTCCCGAATCCGCAATTACCGGATGACCGGAAACTGACGAAAGTCGACGCATCAATTGCCGATGACAAAGGTGAATTGACATTAAAACAGTTTGTCCGTCCGGATGTAACACGTACGATCGGACCGATCAGGATGAAAGTCGAAGAAGTCAAAGTATTCCATGCCCGTCCGAGTTACGGGATGATTGACTTCTTTCACGGCTTCACCCATGACGAATCCTTTGATCTCGTCAAGACACGGGTAACGATTACGAATACGGGTAATGAGCCGGTCACATTTAATCCCGTCGCTCACTTTAAACTCGATACCAAGATCGAGAAGACGATCGAGGATGATATCTATCTTGAGTCGCTCGCTGCAACCTATGCTCCGGATGAAACACGGAGCGGAAACTTCGGATTCATCCTCGAACAACCGCTCTCCTACGTCGACTGGTTGACGAGTGACGTCCTGAGTACGAAACGTGATGTCCTTGGAAAAGGTTCGTCCCTTTCTTTGCGCTTATAATGCTAAAAGACCAAAAGACGATCCCTTCCTGTTTTACCGGAAAGGATCGTCTTCTTTTTTAGTAAAGAGCCGGGATTTGTTCTGCCGGCATCGGCCGGCCAAAGTAATACCCTTGCATCCGCGAGCATTCCAACCGGTTCAGGACGTTGACCTGTTCAAGTGTCTCGACACCTTCGGCGATGACTTCAAGATGAAGCGACTTCGCTAAGTGAATGATGGACGAAATCATCGAGTAACCGGTCGTTGCCGGCTGGATTTTTTCGACGAACTCACGCGGAATCTTTAATGTGTCGATCGGGAAATCCGCCAACCGCGATAAGGACGAATAACCGGTTCCGAAATCATCAATCGAAATCGTGAAGCCGAGGTCCTTCAGACGATTCATCGTCAAGACGGTCTCTTCGATGTCTTCAACGGCTGAGACTTCCGTGATTTCAAGATCAATCCGGGTCGGATCGACTTTTGTTTCTTCGACCAGCCGAATCAACGTCAGGACGAACGTCGGATGATGAAACTGTTGCATCGAAACATTGAGTCCGACTTTTAAGTTCAGACCGTCATCCTGCCACTGTTTTGCCTGTAAAAATCCTTCGCGCAAGACCCATTCCCCGAGCCGGATAATCATTCCGGCTTCTTCCGCCATCGGAATAAAATCGTTTGGTGTAATCATTCCGAGTTCCGGATGATTCCAGCGGATCAGTCCTTCAACGCCGACCATCTTGTACGTGACCGTATCGACTTGCGGCTGATAATGTAAAATCAACTGATTGGTTTCGATAGCAATCGGCAGCTCCGACTCGAGTCGCAAGCGGTAGGACGCTTTTTCGGCAATATCTTCAAAGAAGATAATAGATTTGCCGCCACCCGTTTTCGCCTGATACATCGCAAGATCGGCCTGCTTCAATAACGTCACGACATGTTTTTCCGACGTCCGCCGGCAGCTGACCGCTCCAATACTTGGATTGGAAATCAATTCGATTCCTTCAATCGCATACGTTCGTTTTAAATCATCCAGCAGACGGGCCGTACGGCATCTCGCCTGATCATCCGACGTGACATTCCGCAGGATGACAGTAAACTCGTCTCCTCCTTGCCGGGCAACGAGATCGTCCGGTTCGACGGCTTCTTGGAGGCGTTTTGCCACTTGAATCAGTAACTGATCCCCGACATGGTGACCAAACGAATCATTGACGAGTTTAAAGTCGTCGAGATCAATGAAACAGAGGACGATCGTCTCATCGGCTTGTTCCGTTTCGATTAAATGGTGCAACACTTCTTCAAAGTAAGTCCGGTTGATGGCACCGGTCAAATGATCATAATAGGCAAGCCGGCGAATCTTTAATTCATTTTCCCTAATTGTCGTGATATCCTGACCAATCCCGTACATTCCGACGAACCGGTCCCGGACGCGAATCGGAATGTTGGTTACGTTCAGCAACACATCCGGACCGCCGGATTTTTGGAAAATAGTTTCAAATTGCTGTGCTGTCGCCTTGTCTGTCGACGTCTGTTGCCATGTCGTGAACTGACGATACGTTTTACCGACTAACTCTTCCGCATGCTGCTCCGTTAATTTTTCAAAAGACGGATTCGCGCTCTCAATCCGTCCTTTCAGATCAAGGGAATAGACGGCATCCGGATGGTACGTGAACAACGACTTGTAGCGTTCTTCACTGACTTCCAGCTCATCCGCCTTTTCATGAATTTCCTGAATCAGTTCCTGGTGACTTAAAATCATCAGAATCTGGCGGACTAAAATCAGAAGAATCGTGACAGCACAACCAATCATCAACCCGTTTAAGGCTTCGTCCCGACGCGCATAGAAAGCCATCGTCAAAAACAGCAGAATAACCAGTAAATACGGTAAAAATAACTTTCCGACCTGCACTTTTATCCGTTGTTTCGACTGTCTGTCTTCTTTTGAATCTACCGGACTAACGATATGCCCCGAGACACCGACCATCAGTAATCCAAGGATGAATAACGGGTCAATCAACCGGATCGCATTGTCTCCACTGACGGTCGTCATATAGACAAATAACGTGTCCGCTCCAACCTGAAGTAACAGTCCGGCAAATAGAAACTGAAACAAGCGCCGCCGTTCGTACCACTCTTTTTTCTCGAACAGATAATAAATACTGATCATACAAAATAACAAAACGATGTCGCACAACGGATAAGCAAAGGCTAACATCACCTCGGCGTTCGATGCGAACGGTGTATCAAACAACGGCCGGATCAGGAAATACCAACTGTACGTGACCGCCACCGTCATGACGATGGCAATATCAAAAATAAAGCTGAGCAACCGATTTTTCGTAACGTGCCGGTGAATTAAATGAATGAAGGCGATTAAAAAGAAAACAGACTGCAAAACATAAAAAATATCTGATACACCGGGAAACGGTACGTCGACTTGCAGGATGTTTTCATAGGTCAACCAGATGATTTCCGCAATCAGATAACTGCCAATCCCGCAGGCCAGGTACAGAAAAAACCGCCCTTCCTGCTGATTCGGATCTCGTTGCGCCCGAACCAACAGGATGGTCGCGAACAGACAGCCGAAAATCGAGAATAAGTTACTTCCCCAAGACACCCATTCTGATTGCTGATTAAAAACAAGGAGCCAAATATAATATCCCGCAATGAATCCGACGATTCCAGGCAGATAATACGATTTATTCACACCACCCATGGATTGTTCCCTCCCTTTGCGAACAGTCTTTCTCTTTTGATTAGGGATGATGTCAGCGAAGTCCTGCGCCATCAAGAAAAAAGAGACCTGTTCCGTGAAGAAACAGGTCTCAAGACTCAGTTATCTCATTAAATGGTGCGCAGTAAGTTGGCCATTTCAATCGCAGAAACCGCCGCTTCATATCCTTTGTTACCGGCTTTTGTTCCCGCCCGTTCGACAGCCTGCTCGATCGAATCCGTCGTCAGAACACCAAAGATAATCGGCACGCCTGTTTCCCGTGAGGCGCCGGCGACCCCTTTCGCGACTTCGTTGCAAACATAATCATAATGTGATGTCGCGCCGCGGATGACGGCCCCGAGTGTGATGACAGCGTCATAGTTCCCGCTTTTCGCAAGCTTTTCCGCGACGAGTGGAATCTCGAACGCTCCCGGTACCCACGCCGTGTCGACAGCGTCCGCCGCGACGCCGTGGCGACGGAACGCATCGTTCGCTCCACCGACTAATTTTGATGTGATCAATTCATTGAATCGTGCTGCGACGATCGCGACGCGCAGTCCTTCACCTGTTAAAAATCCTTCGAATACCATGTTAGTTTCCTCCTTGGATGTCGAGCAAATGCCCGAGTTTCGTTTGTTTCGTCTGCAGATACTGTTTGTTTTCCGGAACCGCCGCAATTTCAAGCGGAACCCGTTCAAGCACTGTGATCCCTTCGTTTTCCAACGCCTGCTGTTTTTCAGGATTATTTGTCATCAGACGGATTTTCGTGACTCCCAAATCGTGCAACATAGCGGCGGCAACGGAATAATTGCGTAAGTCTGTCGCATAGCCGAGCGCATGATTTGCTTCGACCGTATCGAGCCCCTGTTCCTGCAACTCATAGGCTTTCAGTTTTGCCATCAAACCGATGCCGCGTCCTTCCTGCCGCAAGTAAAGAACGGCTCCGCCTTCCTGACCAATCCGTTCCAGTGCCGCGTCGAGTTGCGGACCGCAATCACACCGTTTAGAACCGAAGACATCTCCCGTCAGACACTCGGAATGCAGCCGAACGAGCATCCCGTCTTCCGGCTCTCCTGATAAAACGGTCACATGCTCTTTTTGATCGGGCGTCGTATAACCGAGCATCCGGAATGCGCCATGCACCGCCGGAAGCAGGACGTCCGCTTCCCGTCGGACCGGACGTTCAAGATAGGCAACAAGCGCATCGATCGTAATCATCTTCAACCCGTGGACTTCTTTATACGTCAGCAAATCATCCACACGGGCCATCGTTCCGTCCTCGAGAATAATTTCGCAAATGACGGCTGCTTCAGCACTTCCCGCAAGACGGGCCAAATCGACACCGGCTTCCGTATGACCGCGTCGTTCGCGAACGCCGCCCTCTTTTGCAATTAAAGGGAAGATATGACCGGGACGTTTGAATTGTTTAGGCCCGTCCGTCAGCATCCGTTGAATCGTCAAGGCACGTTCCGCGGCACTGATGCCGGTCTTCGCGTCTTCATGATCAATGCTGATCGTAAATGCCGTCCCGTGCGGATCGGTATTGACATCCGTCATCGGGTTCAGCTCAAGGCGTGCTGCAAGTTGCGGGCTGACCGGGACACAGACAAGTCCTTTCCCGTGCGTAATCATGAAGTTGATCTGTTCCTGTGTCGCATGTTCCGCGAGGAGGATCAGATCTCCTTCATTTTCCCGATTTTCATCATCACAGACGATGATCGGACGTCCGTGTTTTAAGTCTTCCACCGCTTCTTCTACAAGATCAAATCCGTTCATCCTGCTCCGCCTCCTAAAAATGCCGACCAATCCGTCTTTTGTTCCTGCTGCGTAAAGTGATACAGATGTTTTGCCATTAAATCACACTCGATATTGACGAGCGATCCGCTTTGCAACCGGTCAAACGTCGTCACCTGCCGCGAATGCGGAATCAACGAGATGGTCAGACTGTTTGTCTCGATGTGCTGAATCGTCAGGCTCGTTCCGTTAATCGCAATCGAACCTTTCGGAATACAATACTTACGCCAGTCACCGGTCTCAAACCGGTATTCCATCGCTTCACCGTCCGGGCGCCGGCTTAAGAACCGAGCCGTTCCGTCGATATGTCCGCTGACGAAATGACCGCCAAACCGTCCGTCTGCCGGCATCGCCCGTTCGAGTTGAACCGGTGTGCCGACCCGTAAGGTCTGAAGAGACGTCGCCCGAATCGTTTCGTGCACGGCATCTGCCGTAAAAGCCGTCGAAGTCATCGCCGTGACCGTCAAACAAATCCCGTCAACCGCGATACTGTCACCGATTTTTGTTCCTTCGAGTACATGCTGCGCTTCAATTTCAAGCGCCAGACCATTTGGGCGCGGAACTTTGCGTTTGAGCGTTCCGACTTCTTCAATCAATCCTGTGAACATAAGCCGTCTCCTTTCCGTTCGTAGCGCAGGTGGACATCCTGTCCGATTTGCTTGACGTCCGTTAAGTCAAACCGGTCTTCGATTTCGACAGTACTTGATAATCCCGGCATTCCACGTAGAACCGATGGTGCTTGATAGACCTCAAGACGGTCGACAAGGTCGGCTTCTAAAAACGCCGACTGAATCGTCGGTCCGCCTTCGATCAATACACTGCGGATGCCTTGGTCGTACAATATGTCTAAAATCTGATTCGGTGTCGTATACGTGCCGACGAGAACCGTGACATTCGATTGAACCGAGACACGCGGTTGTTCCGTCAGCCAGTACGTCGTATTCAAGCCGTCACGGAAAATTTGCGCCGTTTCCGGCAAACGTCCGCGCCGGTCGACGACGATCCGGATTGGTTCCGGTCCGGCTTCCGTCCGTAATGTCAATGCGGGATCATCGACCATCACCGTCTCACTTCCGACGAGAATGGCGTCGTGTGTCGCCCGCAACTCACGTCCGGCTTCTCGCGCTGCAACTGACGTGATAAAGCGTTGTTGCCCTGTCGTGACGATCCCGTTTAAACTTTGTGCGACTTTGACGGTGACGTTTGGGCGGTGACGTTTGAGACTTTGCCAAAACGGTGTATACAAGCGAACGGCTTCGTCTTCGAGCAGTCCGACTTCGACTGTCAGCCCCGCGTCGCGCAGCCGTTTGATGCCTTGTCCGGCGACGATGGCGTGACGGTCTTCGGTCGCGACGAACACCCGCTTGATGCCGGCAGCTAAAATCGCTTCCGTACAGGGGGGTGTCTTGCCGTGATGGTTACACGGCTCGAGCGTCACGTAGAGATCGGCACCGCGCGCCGCCTCTCCTGCCATTTTTAACGCTTCGACTTCCGCATGCGGTCCACCCGCAAACCGGTGGGCGCCGAAGCCAAGCACTTTTCCATGTTTCGTAATGACACAACCGACACTCGGATTCGGACTGGTTTGTCCGTCTAACATCCGTGCCAATTGCATCGCCTGATGCATTCGATTATTCATGATTTCGCTCCTTTCAAAAGAAAAAACGCCGCTGCAGATGCAGGGCGTCATGATTGAAGGGTCACGAAAGAAACGTCTTGTTTTCTGCTAAAAAGCATACAGAAATAGACCTTTTTCCGAACAGATTTTTTCAGAAAATGGTTTCAAGCACATTTTTTCGTTCTTCTCCCATCCGGACTTTACCGTCGGCCCTGGAATCACACCAAGTCAGCCATAGTGCGTACACTATGGGTCGCGGGCTCGTCGATTTAAAAATCGCATCACCGCCGGTTGGGATTTTCACCCTACCTCGAAGAACTGGTTATTCAGTTGTACAGGTCAAGACTAGCACAGGTTATTTTAAAATACAAAAAAGAATTTGTTTTCTTTTTTTGTGATGCAAGAAAAAAAGTATGATTTTCCCGCCCGGTGGTCAAGAAAAGATCCGGCGGGAAAATCCATACTTCTGTCTGTCCCGGTTACGTCAAATAACCGTTTTTCCGGTCGTGAAACTCCTGTTTGACCGTACCGAGCAATGAATCATCCGTCAGCAGGCGTAATCCGGTCCGCGCCAGAATTTTAGCTCCCGTAATCAAAGCTTCGTCGCCCTGTTCCGATTTTGCCGCCTCCCGGAAACTTTCGGTATGCGCCACTAAATCATCAGCTCCGATCTTGATATACGGATGAATCGTCGGCAGGACTTGACTGATATTTCCGGCATCGGTCGAACCGAGTCCCGGCCGTTCGTCCGTCTTGACATCTTCTCCGAGCGCCGTCGCTTCTTCGCGGAAAATCTCGTCAAACGTCCGATTGAACAGCAGGTTATCAACCTCATTTTGGAAGGCGATGACCTCAAGCGTTGCCCCGGTCGCTAGAGCCGCTCCTTCAGCAACAGCTCTGACTTTCTTCGTCACCGCATTCAACCGTTCCCGCGTCGTCGCCCGGATAAAGAAACGGGCCTTCGCGTACTCCGGAATGATGTTCGGTGCATCTCCGCCATCCGTAATGATACCGTGAATCCGGATATCACTCGGCAACTGTTGACGTAACGCGTTGATCCCGTTAAACAACTGAATGACGGCGTCAAGCGCATTGATCCCTTCTTCCGGCGATGCCGCCGCGTGAGCCGGTTTGCCGGTAAAGGCAAAATCGAGCGGATCGACAGCAAGTGACGAACCGGTGATCCGGGTCTGTCCGGACGGATGAACCATCAGGGCCGCGTCGATCCCTGTCAGCAGATGATGTTTGACGAAACTGCCTTTCGCACTGCCGTTCGGCCCGCCTTCTTCCGCCGGTGTCCCGAGAACGACGACACTGCCGCCGACTTCATCAATGACCTTGCTGAGGGCGATTGCTGCCGCGACACTCGTCGTGCCGATGATGTTGTGACCGCACGCATGACCAATCCCCGGTAATGCGTCATATTCAGCGAGAAAAGCGATGGTCGCTCCCGGTTTATCCGAAGTCTTCCGGGCCAAAAACGCCGTGTCGTGTCCCGCGACACCAAGTTCAACTGTAAATCCTTCCGCCGTCAGTCGTTCCGCATGATGGCGTGACGCAAAATATTCTTCATTGCCAATCTCGGGTGTCGCATGAATCCGGTGGCTTGTCTCGAGGTAAGACTCGCGTTTTTGTTCAATATCCTGTTCAATCGTTTGTGTCAGGTTTTCCCGTTTTGTCTGAATCGTCATTTCGGTCAGCTCCTTTGGATTTTTAGTTATTCGCCGATGTCACTGAGTGGGACGAACGTTGGAATCGTGCTGCCTTTGTATTCTTTTTTGATGAAGGCCGCGACATCGTCCTGCTGATACAGCGAGGCGATTTTCTTAAGCGTCTTTTTGTCTTTGTCTTCCGTCCGGGTCGCGATGATGTTGATGTATGGTTTTGCCGTCTCGTTTTCATGGAGAATCGAGTCCTTGATCGGGTTGAATCCGGCATCGACCGCGATTCCGTTATTGATGATCGAGGCCGAGACATCCGGCAGAACGCGTGGTGTCTGACCGGCCACGACCGGGACAATTTTCAGTTTTTTCGGATTCTCGACGATTTTATCAACGGATCCGTTGCCGTCAAAGTCATCCGGCAATTTAATCAAGCCGGCTTCCTGCAACAGCAGCAATGCCCGACCCATGTTCGTCGCTTCGTTTGGAACGGCAATCTTTCCGCCGACCGGAATGTCTTTGACGTCCTTGACCTTATCCGAATAAATTCCCATCGGTGCGATGACCGTCGTCGCAATTGGCGACAGTTTTAACTTATGTTCTTTTTTGAAGGCGTTAAAGTAAGAAACCGTCTGGAAGGAGTTCGCATCAATTTCCCCTTCCGCCAGGGCGAGGTTCGGCTGGACGTAGTCGGAGAACTTGACGAGTTCAATCGTGATGCCCTCTTTCTTCGCCTTTTTCGCGACGTATTCCCAGACTTGTGTATCAGAACCGCTGACCCCGAGCTTGACCGTCTTTTGATCTTCTTCTCCGGAAGCGGCACATCCCGCAAACAATACCGTCGTTAATGCTGCACCAATCGCTAAACCTTTTTTCATCATCCATCTCTCCCTTTTTTCTCTCTTTTTTTAGTGTCTCCGAATTTTTCGTGCCAACAGATTGCCTGTCGTCTGTAGTCCTTGAACCAAGATGACGAGAATTCCGACCGTGATGATCATGACCGTCGTATCAAACCGTTGGTAACCGTAGGTAATCGCCAAGTCACCAAGTCCACCGCCACCAATCGCCCCGGCCATTGCTGATGCGCCGATCAAACCAATCGTCGCAATCGTCAGGTTCAGAACAAGCGAGCTGAGCGCTTCCGGCAACAGAAAACGGAAAATCGTCTGCAACGGTGTCGCCCCCATCGCTTCCGCTGCCTCAAGGACACCGGTATCGACTTCAAGCAACGAACTTTCGATCAGGCGGGCAATGTACGGTGCCGCGTAAAAGACGAGCGGAACGATTGCCGCCTGTGTTCCGATTGACGATCCGACAATTAAACGGGTCAGCGGAATGATTGCCACGAGCAGAATGATGAACGGAACGGACCGGAAGATATTGACGATGCCGCTTAGGACATTGAAGAACGGAATTCGTTCGAGCAACGCTCCTTTGCGTGTCACGACAAGCAGAATCCCGAGCGGTAAACCAATCAATGTCGAAAAGAGTAATGACAGTCCAACCATCGTCAACGTCTGCAGAAAAGCAGTCCAGATGTCCGTGTAATTAACTAGCATCTGCGAGCACCTCCTCGACGATGACATCCGACTGATCGATATATTGTAATGCCCGCTTGATTTCCGTCGCGTCGCCAATCAGTTCAACAAGCAGACTGCCGAACGGAATGTTTTGCAGTTCCGTAATGCTGCCGTGCAGGATGTTGAGATCGACATCAAACCGTTTTGCGACCTGCGATAAGAGCGGTTGTCCCGTCCCTGCTCCAAGGAAGTTGATTTTGTAGATGTGATGGCCGGCATCCCGTTGATCGATGACTTTTTGAACCGAGGCCGGAATCTCATCCTGCATGACGGAGCGGACGAAGTTTTTCGCCGTTGCCGTCTGCGGGTTCGAGAAGACATCGAACACGGTCCCTGATTCAATCAGCTGACCGGCTTCAATGACGGCGACCCGGTCACAGATTTCACGGATGACCCCCATCTCATGGGTAATCAGTAAAATCGTAATGCCGTATTCCTGATTGATTTGTTTCAGCAGACGCAATATGTGTTGGGTCGTTTGCGGATCAAGAGCGGATGTCGCTTCGTCACATAACAGGACCGATGGCTGGGTGGCGAGTGCCCGGGCGATCCCGACCCGTTGTTTCTGTCCGCCTGATAGCTGATCCGGATAGTGATCAGCTTTATCCGCCAAGTCGACGAACTCCAGCAGTTCCGTGACCCGCCGCTCGACCTCATCTTTTTTGACACCTTTTAAGACGAGCGGTTTAGCGACGTTCGCAAATACTGTATTCGAATCCAGCAGGTTGAAGTGCTGAAAAATCATCCCGATGTGTTGCTTCGCCTCCCGTAACTGCTTCGCCGACAGTGTCGTCAAATCTTGTCCATCGACCGTCACACTGCCGGATGTCGGCCGTTCGAGCAGGTTGACGCAACGTAATAAGGAGCTTTTCCCGGCTCCACTGAAACCGATGACGCCGAAGATTTCGCCTTTTCGGATTTCGAGATCCACGCCATTCAGCGCAGCAATCGATTGATCATTTGTTTCATAGATTTTTTTTACATTTTTGAATGTAATCACCACTTTTTCCCCCTTCAAAATACAAAAAAGGTCTCTTCTTAAGAAACAAGAAGAGACCTGGATCCGCACAATGGCAGAATCCACTCGACTCATCTCTCAGACAATTGTCTGATGGAATTGGCACAGTGCTCATAATGAGTCTGTTGCCGAGGTTTCGTAGGGCCAGTCCCTCCACCTCTCTGGATAAGTGTTGCGGTATGAAATTCATATGTGTATTGTTGCCGGTTGAACTTATGTCGTAAAACTAATTTTTACACTACAGAAAGATCTTTTAAAGGTCAACCATATTTTCAAAAATAAACCATATGGCCCATATCGATCAGCAACCCGGGACAGGACGGATTCCCGAAAGCTCTTCGACGCCGTATAAAGAGAGTTTGACAATCCCTTTCCGTCAATGCTATCATCTTCTCAATGATTAATCCGACAATTCCTATACGATATATCAAGAGTGGACGAGAGACCTGGCTCTAGGACTCCACGGCAACCTGCCGATCGGCAAGGTGCTCCGACCAGCAAAGCAATTGCTTTGGATGATACACACGAGAAACTCGTTTGCGTCCAAAGCCAAACGGGTTTTTATTTTTGAAATGGAGGACGAGATGATGAGTATGGTTTATCCTGTTATACCGGGTGCCGAAGCCTTTTCCTTAGGACGCGGATCCGTCGGCATTTTGCTCTGTCATGGTTTTAATGCAACGCCGCAAAGTGTTCGGGCTGTAGGAGAACAGTTCGCAGCACACGGTTTTTCCGTCCATGCGCCACGCCTGCACGGGCATGGGACGGATCTGCGAGAATTCGAAGCGGCGACGGCCGATGACTGGAAGCAGAGCGTCCGGGACGGCTTTGAACAATTGGCGGGACGATGCGAATCCGTCTTCATCGTCGGCCAATCGATGGGCGCGACACTTGCCCTGTCACTTGCCGCTGAAGGACTCCCGGTCGCAGGAATCATCACCATCAATGCCGCCTTGTCCGTCCCTGCCTACGAAGCCTTGTCGTTCACCGATTGTCCGGTCTATCTTCCGGAAAGTGTCCCTGATATCAAACAGTCGGCTTTTGAAATCATCTATGATCTTGTCCCCGCCGTCTGCGCTTCGGAACTGTTACGATTGATTGAGGAGACGCGATCACACCTCGCGACGATTCAAATTCCGACGCTTATTTTATATTCTGCCGAGGATCATGTCGTCCCACCGATCTGTTCGGATTATTTGTACCGGACGATTGGTGCAGCAGATAAGCGCAGTTACTGTCTGCTTGACTCCTACCACGTCGCAACGCTTGACCACGACCAAAAAACGATTGTCCGCGAAACGCTGCAGTTCGTCGAACAGTTCAGCCACTTGACACAGACCGGCTGAACCCCAAAAAAGCGAACGATTCTTCGGCCTGACTGCCGGGAATCGTTCGCTTTTTTGTATTGCTTAATTATGTTGTTGCTTTTTCCATTCCTGCAACGGTTGTGGTTTCCCCGGTACTTGGTGGCAATGGCGGCAACGTGGTTCATAGGACTCAGACGCCCCGACCAGAATGATCGGATCATTGTAGTTGGCCGGTTTTCCGTCAATCAATCGTTGGGTCCGCGATGCCGGATCGCCGCACGACAGACAAATCGCCTGTAATTTCGTCACGAATTCTGCGCGTGCCAATAATTCAGGCATCTTGCCGAATGGTTCTGCCCGAAAATCTTGATCGAGGCCTGCACAAATGACGCGTTTGCCATCTTGAGCTAGTGCTTCGATGACGGCGACAATCTCATCGTCAAAAAATTGAACTTCGTCAATTGCGACGATTTGCGTCTCTTCCGCCACTGCTGCATAGACATCACGGCTCGTCGCCATCGGAATCGCGATGACCGAATTGCCGACGTGCGACACGACGTGTTCCTCATGATACCGGTCATCGATTGCCGGCTTGAACACTTGAACCGGTAACTTTCCATACTGTGCCCGTCTGACACGACGGATCAGTTCTTCCGACTTGCCGGAAAACATACTTCCGCAAATCACTTCAATCCAACCATATTGATTGATCACATGCATCATCGTAAACACCGTCCTCTAAATTAGTCACTTTAACGAGTATAGCCCGAATCTAAATTGAGAAAAAGGATTGACTTCTAAAAATCAAAAACCCTTGCCAAATTCGCCACTTTCTTCATCTTCTCATTTCAACTGGTATGTATTTCCTGTACACTGAAAGAGAAGTTTCTTTGAAGGAAGGTGACTCCGATTCATCACATATTACATGAAGTCCTCCAGCAATATGGAGCGTTCGGACTCGCAATTCTTCTGGCCGGTGGAATCGTCGGTCTTCCGGTTCCGGACGAGACATTACTCGTCATGTCAGGATTTTGGATGCATCACGGTGATTTACCGCTCATCGGAACGATTCTTGCCGCCTATGCCGGCAGTTGCATCGGTATGACGATCAGCTACGTGCTCGGTTTGAAGCTCGGAATGCCGTTACTGCATCGAATGGCTCCGAAATTACGGATTTCTGAAAAACATATCTTTAAAGCCGAAGCTGGATTTTTACGTTACGGAAAAACCGTCTTAATCATTGGTTATTACATACCGGGCCTTCGACAGTTGTCCGCCTTTTTTGCCGGTGTCTCGAAAATGCCGTTCCGGATCTTCGTCACCTATGCGTATACAGGTGCTCTCATTTGGATCAGTGTTTTTTTAGGAGCCGGATATTTTTTAGGACGTCATTTTTCCTTCAGTCTACTGTTCGAACATTTCGCGAACAATCCGGAGACACTGCCGTACCTCGTCGGTGCTACGGGTGCAATCGGTCTGTCCTTCGTTCTGAAGACGTACCTGACGTACCGTGCCAAATTCAGCCTATACAAAAACAGCCTGCTCCAGTGAAGGAGACAGGCTGTTTTTTAATACTGAAGTCGCAATTACTTGCGGCCGTATTTTTTGTTGAAGCGATCGACACGACCGTCTGCAGCGTTGAACTTTTGACGACCAGTGTAGAATGGGTGCGAGTCCGAAGACACATCCACACGGATGAGTGGGTACTCGTTTCCATCTTCCCAAGTGATTGTCTCGTTCGAAGAACGTGTAGAACCAGTCAAGAATTTGTACTCAGTAGTTGAGTCCATAAATACAACTTTGTTGTAGTTTGGGTGAATTCCTTGTTTCATGGTTGTTTTCTCTCCTTCCGCCCTGGTTCATTTGCTGAGCCAGAGTAAGTTACCTTCCTATACTAAACGATTTTTTCATGCCCCGCAATACCTATTTTCAAGTCGTTGTATCGGTTTTCGTCACACGTGGCTTCACAGGCGCACGCCGGACGGGTTTCTTCTTTTCTTTCTCCAGTTCAACGAAAAATTCTTCGTTATTTTTTGTATCCCGGATCTTGCGTAAGAAGCTGTCGACGAACTCATTGGACTCGTTCATCGTCCGGCGGATCGTCCATAAGGCATCCAGTTGTTCCTTCGGTAACAGCAACTCTTCTTTCCGTGTTCCGGATTTCCGGATATCGATGGCCGGGAAAATCCGGCGCTCGGATAATTTCCGGTCCAGATGCAGTTCCATGTTTCCAGTTCCTTTAAACTCTTCATAGATGACATCATCCATCCGTGAACCGGTTTCGACGAGTGCCGTCGCGAGAATCGTCAGACTGCCGCCGTGTTCGATATTCCGGGCTGCACCGAAAAAGCGTTTTGGTTTGTGGAAGGCTGCCGGGTCAATCCCCCCGGACAACGTCCGTCCGCTTTGCGGAACCGTTAAGTTGTAAGCACGCGTCAAACGTGTAATCGAATCCATTAAAATAACGACATCTTTTTTATGCTCGACGAGACGCATCGCCCGCTCCAACACAAGTTCCGAAATCCGAACGTGGTTGTCCGGTGTTTCGTCAAACGTTGAGCTGACGACATCCGCTCCAGGGACAGAACGTTCGATGTCCGTCACTTCTTCCGGCCGTTCGTCAATCAACAGAATAATCAATTCAACATCCGGATGATTCACCTGGATTGAATTGGCGATTTCTTTTAATAGAGAAGTCTTACCTGCTTTTGGCGGCGCGACAATCAAACCGCGTTGGCCAAATCCGACCGGGGCAATCATATCCATCACCCGGACCGACAAATGACGCGGTTCTGTCTCAAGACGCATCAGGCGATCCGGATAGATTGGTGTCAATGCCGGGAAGAACAGACGGTTCCGGGCTGTATCCGGCGCTTCTCCATTGACGGCTTCCACACTTAATAAGCCTTGGAACCGTTCATTTTCTTTTGGCGGACGAACTTTCCCAGTCACGACGTCTCCGTTACGGAGATTAAAGCGGCGGATTTGTGAAGCGGCGATATAGATGTCTTCAGAGGATTGCGAGTAGTTGATAGGACGAAGGAAGCCGAAGCCGCCGTCATTTTGCATTTGTGGGTTTCCGGGGATGACTTCGAGTACCCCCTCGAGGAAATAAAGACCGGTGGATTCTGCCTGCGCTTTAAGAATCTTGAACATCAATTCGCGCTTACGAGCCTCACGGTACTGCGGTACGTTTTTTGTTTTAGCGATCTCATATAAATCTTTTAATGTCAGGTTACTGAGTTGAGCAAGTGTAT
Source organism: Exiguobacterium sp. s138 (assembly GCF_018618775.1). NCBI lineage: Bacteria > Bacillati > Bacillota > Bacilli > Caryophanales > Exiguobacterium > Exiguobacterium sp. s138. The sequence goes on from NZ_JACSMW010000003.1 coordinate 501,039, forward strand.
AGGAACGTTCTGGTTTGTCAGTTTTTTCAGTTGGCATATGCATTCACCTATTCTTCGTATAAATTCAGGAGCAAAGGATGTCTTCTTCATGGTGCAAAAGATCATGTTGCAAATTCTTCGTGAATTAAAGGTATCACATTTCATCCATTTCGTCGTGATTTAAGAAATGGGAATTTCTTCTTTGTAATATTCGAGTATATTATTGCAATTATGTTACAAAAACGTCATGTTTTGTAGCGGAACTGAAAAAACGTTTTCATGTATCCGCATGCTAAGATAATCGTGCAGAGAAAAACTTACACAGTTGTAAGGCATACTGCTTAAACAAACACTTAATGAGATACATCATATAACTCGGTTTTCAAAACTACTTTAAAATGACATGGAGGATTTCACATATGAAACGTTTTCTAGCATCGGTCGCGACAGCAGCATTAGTGGTTTCAGGATTTGCATCAGTGGGAACAGGTAAGGTTGAAGCAGCTTCTACAGTAACTAAAGTTAAGATCACAGACAGCGGATTACGTGTTCGTACGGGCCCTTCTACAAAAGCAAGCATCGTTGGTAAAGTAAACGCAGGCCAAACATTTACATACAAAGGTAAATCAGGCAGCTGGACTAAAATTTCATACGGTGGGAAAACACGTTACGTTTCGACACAGTATACGAAAACATATAAGTCTTCTACTTCAACGGCTAAAAAATCAACAACTTCATCTTCAACACGTACACGCCTTCTCAGCGAAGCAGCAAAACATAAAGGAACTCCTTATGTATGGGGCGGAACGACAACTCGTGGATTTGACTGCTCTGGTTTCACAAGCTACGTCTACAAAAAAGCAGCAGGCAAAACATTGCCACGTACGTCTTCTTCACAATATGCTTCTTCTAGAAAAGTAAGTGTTTCAAACGTTCAACCTGGAGATCTTGTTTTCTTCTCACACGGTAGCGGCATTCAGCACGTCGGTATGGCAACAAGCAAAACAAGCATGGTTAACTCAGAAACAGGCGGCGTTAAATACTCTAGCTTCAAATCAGGTTACTGGGGTTCACGCCTTGTCGGCGCGGGTTCATACCTATAATTGAAATTACCAAGCGGTTGAGCATCGGCTCGATCGCTTTTTTTCTACCCGATTATCTAAGGAGGACATGTCATGAACGTATTAATCACCGGCGCATCTGCCGGAATCGGTCGCGAACTGGCTTATCTGCATGCGGAACAGGGAGATCATCTGTTACTGGTCGGACGGAACGCCGAACAACTTTTCGAAACGAAACACTTTGTCGAACAACGCGGTGGATCTGCCGTCGTGCTTCCATATGATATCGGGCAATCGCTTCAAATTAAAGCCCTGTTACGTGCGACAGAGAACACTCCGGTCGATATTTTAATCAACAATGCCGGGTTTGGTCTGTACGGGGAATTCATCGAGACGGATTTAGCACGCGAACTCAATATGATTGACGTCAATATCCGGGCACTGACACATTTGACGAAAGCTTTTGCCCGGCGAATGAAAATACAGGGTGGCGGACGGATCATTCAGATTGCTTCGACCTCGTCTTTTCACGGCGGTCCTTTGATGAGCGTCTATTATGCGACAAAAGCGTACGTCCTCAGTTTCTCGGAAGCTTTGGCAGACGAGCTCGCCCCTTACAATATTCAGGTGACAGCTGTTTGTCCGGGAGCCACGCATACGGATTTTGCCAAAACTGCCGATCTTGCAGCGTCCGGATTGTTCAAGCGCCCCGGCATCATGGACGCATCAACCGTCGCGCAACTCTCGTTCACCGGATACATGAAGGGAAAAACGCTTGTCATCCCCGGTCGCAGCAATGCGGTGTATGTCTTCATGACCCGTTTCTTCTCCCGCCGGAAACTCGTTCAGATGACACATCAGTTGCAGGCTCCGGCCAATCATTAATAGAGTTTCTTGCGACAAACAGTTCCGGCATACAATAATCAAACAAGGTTGACTCAAACAGAGATCCCTCGTCTTTTCACGCCCTTTCCTCAGGCGAGACACAAGCCAGCCTGCCTCATCCAGGCAGGAAACCGGGTCTTGTTTGTCTCTGACAGCGCAAGCTCGCTGCTTTTTCTTGTAGAAGTGGCGTGAAGCAAGTGATCCCTGTTTAAACGGAATGAGGGTGGCAGAATAATAATCTGCCACCCTCATCTTTGTAAAGACTGACGTTTGAGTCAGCTCTGTTTTCTCGGACAGGGAAGTTCAATGCACCACCAAGCATTTCAAACGAAATCTTTTACTCTCTGCATGCAAAAAAGGGAGGTGGATTTTCGAATTTACGAAAATCCATCTCCCTTGTGCAATACATCATCGATTTAAAAAGAATGACGTTCTTCACTCGACTCCTACGGGAAAAAGCGCAGTTTTTCCGCGCTGTCAGAGACAAACAAGACCCGACTACTTGTCCATTTGGACAAAGTAGGCGCGGCTTGTGTCTCGCCCGAGGAAAGCGGGTGAAGAAAACGTAGATTCTTTTGGATAAGCTTGCAATGCCGATTACTTAATAACGAGCTTTGGTTTTTTCTTGAACGAATGAATCCCTTCGACAAAACGAACCGTTCCCGATTTCGCCCGCATGACGACAGAGTGTGTTTGACCGCCTTGCGCGCTAAATTGAACACCTTTCATCAACTCACTGTCCGTGACACCGGTTGCTGCAAAGATACAGTCATCACCCGTGACAAGGTCATCCATCATGAGGATTTTCGACGGGTCTTCAATCCCCATCTTCTTGCATCGTGCGACTTCCGCTTCATCTGCCGGTAAGAGTCGGCCTTGAAGTTCCCCGCCGAGACATTTTAAAGCAACGGCTGCCAGAACACCCTCCGGCGCTCCGCCTGAACCGAGTAGAATATCGATCCCTGTATGCGGGAAAGCCGTATTGATAGCTGCTGCGACATCTCCGTCACCAATCAGACGAATCCGTGCCCCTGTTGCGCGAATACGTTGAATGATTTCTTCATGGCGTTCCCGGTCAAGAATCGAGACGACGACGTCTTCGATTTCTTTGTTTTTCGCTTTTGCGACTGCAGCGATGTTTTCTTCGATTGTCGCATCCAAGCTGATATGTCCCGCTGCTTCCGGTCCGACCGCAATTTTATCCATGTACATATCCGGTGCGTGTAACAAATCACCGGCATCTGCGACTGCAAGAACTGCGAGTGCACCCCATGTTCCTTTGGCAACGATGTTCGTTCCCTCAAGCGGATCAACTGCGACATCAAGACGCGGTCCGTATCCATTTCCGAGTTTCTCACCGATATACAGCATCGGTGCCTCATCCATTTCCCCTTCGCCGATGACGACTGTTCCTTTCATCGGGATCGTATCAAATACATCACGCATGGCGCTGGTTGCTGCATCATCCGCCTCGTTTTTCAAGCCCTTCCCCATCCAGCGTGCCGAAGCCAGTGCTGCTGCCTCTGTTACGCGTACGAGTTCCATTGATAAACTTCTCTCCATGTGTATAATCCCCTCTCCCTAACTGAAAACCTTAAACCGTTTCGCGCCAAACAAGAGCGCCGAGTCCTTTTAACTTCTCGTCAAACCGTTCGTAGCTTTGATCAAGTACTTCTGCATGGTGTAATAACGTTTCACCGGAAGCAAGCATTCCACTTAATACGAGTGCCGCGGCACCACGTGGATCATGGGCTTCAATTTCAGTACCGCGCAATGCTTCACCGCCGCGGATGATGATTGAAGCGTCTTCGTGGGTAATCCGTGCATTCAGGCGCCGCATTTCCTGGACATGCCGGAAACGTTGCGGATACAGCTTGTCGACGACGACACTTGCGCCTTTGGGTTTCAACAGGACAGCCGAAATGACCGGTTGCAGATCACTCGGAAATCCTCCGTAATGAAAGACACGAATATCAATCGGTTTCGCCATATCGATGGACGCTGTGACCGAATCATCCGCCAACTCGATTTTAGCCCCGAACCGTTCCAACTTTTGAATGATGCTTTCAAGATGTAACGGAATGACGTTATCAACCGTCACGCGGCCGAGGACGGCTCCCATTGCCAGGAACGTCCCTGCTTCCATCCGATCCGGAATTAACGTATGACGGCATCCTTGAAGCGTCTCGACGCCTTTGATTCGAATCTCATCGGTCCCTGCACCTTTGACACTCGCACCCATGTTCGTCAACATCGTACTCACGTCGATGACTTCCGGATCACACGCTGCATTTTCAATGACCGTCGTTCCTTCCGCCATGACAGCGACCAGCAAGGCACTAATGGTCGCACCGAATGAAGGAAGGTCCAGATAAATCCGGTTTCCCTTCAACTCTTCGACGTTCATGTAGTAAACCCCTTGTTCATTTCGCATCTCGACACCGAGTCGTTCCAGTGCCTTGATGTGTAAATCAATCGGTCGAGGACCGATGGCATAACCACCGGGCAGACCGACGACCCCCTGTTTGAATCGCGCCGCGAGAACACTCATCAGATAAATGGATCCACGTAATTTTCGTGTATCTGTCCCTGTGAGCGGCATCGGTTCGACATGACTCGGGTCAATCGTCACCATATCGCCTTGACGTGTTACGACGGCTCCAAGCATCTCAATGATTTGGATCATCGTCGCGACATCGCCAATGTCCGGTACCCCCTCAAGAATGACCTGTTGATTGGTCAGCAGTGCTGCCGCGAGACACGGAATCGCACTCTGTTTCGATCCACTGATCATGACGGTTCCTTCAAGACGTTGTTGTCCTACGATATGCAAAATGTCCACATTCCATCAACCTTTCTCTACAATCTGTTATTGCTGCGCTTTTTCCCAGTCAGCCAGGAAACGTTCGATTCCCTGCGTCGTTAACGGGTGTTGCGTCAGTGATTCAATGACATTAAGCGGAATCGTCGCAATGTCTGCTCCAGCGAGCGCCGCATTCGTGACGTGAACCGGATTACGAACAGAAGCCGCGATGATTTGTGTCGGAATATCATGAATGACGAAGATTTGGGCAATCGTTTCGACAAGCCCCATTCCGTCTTGCCCGATATCATCCAGACGACCGAGGAACGGCGATACGTATGTCGCGCCGGCACGTGCCGCAAGCAAGGCCTGGTTCGGATTGAAGATCAACGTGACGTTCGTCGTGATGTTTTCTTTTGAAAGTGCTGCAACAGCCTCAAGTCCTGCCGGTGTCATCGGAACCTTTACCGTAATGTTAGGTGCAATCTGAGCAAGTTCCTTCCCTTCCCGAATCATTCCTTCTGCATCGAGGGCAATGACTTCAGCGCTGACTGAGACGTCTCCGACGATCTCACAGATTTCGCGCAGTCGTGTATGGAAATCGACGCCTTCTTTTGCGACGAGTGACGGGTTTGTCGTAACCCCATCTAAAATCCCCATTTTATGTGCTTTTTTAATATCCTCTACGTTTGCTGTGTCGATAAAAAATCTCATCTCTCTCTTTCCCCTTTCATCCCTTAAAGTATCCCTTGAAATCGCTTACTCCTCCATTATAAATTTTTTCGGTGAGAAGTCCTAACGTTTTCCAAAACAATCTGCTGATTTAGATGAAAAAAAGCACGATAGACGAGTGTCTACCGTGCTTTAGGCATGGAAAATTAAGCTTTGTTGCTTGAACCGAACTCACGCATCTTACCGATGACAGTTTGTTTGATTGCTTCGCGACCTGGTGCGATGAATACGCGTGGGTCATATGCTTCTGGTTTCTCAGCCAAGACTTCACGAACCACTTTCGCGAACGAAATTTGGTTTTCCGTGTTGACGTTGATTTTCGAAGTACCAAGCGAAATTGCTTTTTCGATATCGTGTGTCGGGATTCCTGTTCCACCGTGAAGAACGAGTGGAAGGTTTGTTGCGTTACGGATTTCTTCCATTTCAGTGAAACCAAGGTTTGGTTCACCTTTGTATGGTCCGTGAACAGAACCGAGTGCAGGAGCAAGCGTGTCGATACCAGTTTCTTTGACGATACGAACGCAGTCGTCAAGTTTCGCGTACATGACATCACCGATGACGTCGTCTTCTTGTCCGCCAACTGTACCAACTTCCGCTTCTACTGAAACACCTTTCGAATGCGCATACTCAACAACAGCTTTTGTTGTTTCGATGTTTGTGTCGATCGGACTATGTGAATCGTCGATCATTACAGATGTAAATCCAGCGTCGATCGCTTCTTTACATTTTTCAACGCTCGAACCGTGGTCGAGGTGGATTGCAACAGGAACTGTTACTTTCATGTCGTGAACGAGACCTTCTACCATTTTAACAACAGTGTAGAATCCGCCCATGTGACGTGCTGCACCTTCAGATACTCCAAGAATAACCGGTGACTGCTCTTCTTGAGCTGCACCGAGTACTGCTTGAGTCCACTCGAGGTTGTTGATGTTGAATTGACCTACTGCGTACTTACCTTCGAGAGCTTTGTTTAACATGTCTGTCATAGATACTAATGGCATAATGACATCCTCCTCTGTTTTGATCGCTACTTACACGTAAACGTGCATTTTCAGACTGATTATAACACACTGATTCACCGGAACGTACAGCATTTCACTCCGAATTTAGGATTGTGACGACGACGTGAATGATTAACCGCTTACATCGTTCGAAATTTGCACAGTCACTTCTTTTTTTAATTCAAAGATGTCGAACGGCTTGCCGAAGAAGGCAACGACACCGAGTCGTTTCGCTTCATCCATCGCTTCTTTTTCGTCTAAAGCGGTCATCAGAATCGTGCGGATCCGTCGTCCGACCTCATCCTGATGACGCAGGACTTCAAGACCGGTCCGCCCCGGCATGTTGACATCCATCAATAACAAATCGTATTCCGTCTCCTTGAGCCGTTCAATCGTCTCAAGACCATCGACGGCGACATCGGTCGTATATCCTTGCGCCCGAAACAATTGTGCCAGTAAATTCCGAATCCCCGGTTCATCTTCCGCGATGAGTAATCTTCCTTTCATCTCCCACACTCCTCCTCATAGTTATTTCCATTCTACATGAAAGCAAAACTTGCTATATACTGTGTGTGAGAGAAATTTAGAAAGGATGTTAGAAATGCTGAAAATTTTAGCGACACAATTCAACGGAAAACTACAAACGCTTACAAAACAGGAAGACGAATTATTCGATGTCGTCCGTCTGCTTGCGCAGGCACTCGTCGGTCAAGGAAAAGTCTATCTCGATGCCTACGGCGAGTTTGAAGGACTGTATCCGATGCTGTCCGACGGTCCGGACCAGATGAAGCGTGTCACGAAAATTAAGGATCATAAAACGTTGCATGCCGTCGACCGGGTGTTGATTTTCACACCGGATACGGAACGGTCCGATCTACTCGCGTCACTTGCCCGCTATGATGCATGGCATACGCCGTATTCAATCATCACACTTGGTGATGTGACGGAAACACTCGAACGGTCGATTGCACCGCTCGCTCTGAAATTCGATAAAGGATTGCTTCCGGCTGAGGACGGTTCCCGTCATGGTTTGCCGAGTCTGGCACTGGGTGCCTTCCTGTTGACGCATATTTTGACACAGTTACAAGAGATGACGGAAGAGTGGGAATGACGCTTTTCTTCTATAGTAATAAACTAAACAACCCTGTCTCCGATTTGGAAACAGGGTTGTTGGTCATTCACTTTAATTCTTACTCACCAAGTGATGCCTGGATGAAGTCATGGAACAAGGCTTGCGGACGTTCCGGACGCGAAATCAATTCCGGGTGGAACTGACAAGCGACGAACCATTTGTGTTCCGGGATTTCGATGATTTCAACGAGACGGCCATCCGGGCTCGTACCAGAGAAGATCATGCCGTTCGCTTCGAACTGTTCACGGAATTCGTTGCCGAACTCATAACGGTGACGGTGACGTTCGTAAACGAGTTCACTCGAATAAGCAGCACGCGCTTTTGAACCGTCTTCAAGCTTACACGGATACAGACCAAGACGAAGTGTTCCGCCGAGATCTTCGATGTCTTTTTGTTCCGGCAACAAATCGATGATCGGATACGGTGTCGCCGGATCGATTTCCGCCGAGTGGGCACCTTCAAGATTCAAGACGTTACGGGCGAACTCAACTGTCGCCAGTTGCATACCGAGGCAAATTCCGAAGAACGGGACGTTGTTTTCACGGGCAAAACGTGTCGCTTCGATTTTCCCTTCGATTCCACGTTCTCCGAATCCGCCCGGGACAAGGATTCCATTTGCTGAACCGAGTAATTCCTGAACGTTGTCACGCGTGACGTCTTCTGCATTGATCCAGTCGATTTCGATGTCGCTGTTAAAGGCGAAACCGGCGTGTTTCAAAGCTTCTGCAACCGAGATGTACGCATCACGGAGTTCGACATATTTCCCGACGAGAGCGATTTTTGTTTTCTTCTCGAGGTGTGTCACGGTGTGGACAAGTTGCTTCCAAGCAGTCATGTCAGCAGCCGGTGTATCGAATTTGAAGTAGTCACAGACGAGTTGGTCCATGCCTTGACGTTGCAGATTAAGCGGCACTTCGTAAAGTGTCGACGCATCTTTTGCTTCAATGACCGCTTCCGGACGTGTGTCACAGAAGAGGGCAATTTTATCTTTCATTTCTTGCGGTACATCATGTTCTGCACGAAGAACGATGATATCCGGCTGAATCCCGTAGCTGCGGAGTTCTTTAACACTGTGTTGTGTCGGTTTCGTCTTCAGCTCGCCTGCAGCGGCAAGATACGGAACGAGTGTACAGTGAACGTACATGACGTTTTCTTTCCCAATATCGTTTTTCACCTGACGAATGGCTTCGATGAACGGAAGCGATTCGATATCCCCTACTGTTCCACCAATCTCTGTGATGACGACATCTGCGCCCGTTTCTTTTCCGGCACGGAAGACACGGTCTTTGATTTCATTCGTGATGTGCGGAATGACCTGAACCGTTCCACCGTTGTAATCCCCGCGACGTTCTTTTTTCAGAACCGTCGAGTAGATCCGGCCGGATGTCACGTTTGCATTTTGGCTGAGGTTAATGTCGATGAACCGTTCGTAGTGACCAAGGTCAAGGTCCGTTTCAGCACCGTCATCCGTGACGAACACTTCGCCGTGCTGGTACGGGCTCATCGTTCCCGGGTCGATGTTGATGTACGGGTCGAATTTTTGGATCGTGACGTTCAGGCCACGGTTTTTCAAGAGACGAGCGAGTGATGCTGCCGTGATCCCTTTACCGAGCGAAGATACTACCCCACCGGTTACGAAAATATACTTTGTCATGATTAAATTGCTCCCTTCTCGAGTCCAGAAATCTGTCAGAGGTCGTTAAAAAATAAAAAAGCAAAAGTGCCCCCATTCACAGGAGACACTTTTGCTGAAATTAAGCACGTTGCTTAAAGAAGCCCATGACTAACTTACGTCATTCCGAAAACTTCGTCAAGCAGATTTTTTAAAGACAAAAATCACACGTACCTGTGTCAGCCGTCAACGAAAAAACTACCATTTTCATGTTCAAAAATGGCAGGTTGCGGTTGTTAAACTTCTTCGTCATCTTCCTCGAAATCTTCGAGGTCTTCTTCATCCAAATCGTCTTCGAGGTCATCAATGACCGCAACTTTTTTGAATGTATCTTCTTCGCTGTCATCTGCTGCATCATAATCAGCAGTTTTCGCGAATGTATCGAGATCATCTTCGATTGTCTCGAACTCATCTTCTTCTGCATCGTAGTTAAACTCTTCTTCGAACTCATCGAGTTCACCGCGTTGACGCGCTTCGATGACCAAGTCCTCGTCCGATTTATCGAACGGATACCATGCACGAAGCGACCAACGGTTAGCTCCGACGTTAACGAAGTTTCCGTCGATGTTCATGTCCGTATAAAGTTGGGCAAGTTTCTCGAACTTATCCTCTTCATTTTTAAACGTATGATATTTTTCGATTTCTTTTGTGATGTCATCGAAAGTAATAGGCTGTTCGCCCGCTTCTTGCAGCATTTCATTGACGAAGTTAATCAGTGAAAGATCAGTAATTTCTTCTTTACTTAAACGGCTGAGGCTCATTGTGACGGCCACTTCCTTTCATTTGCGTTCAATCCATTACTTCTCATTATACGCAAAAGGGCTTTTAAAAATCCAGTCTCTCGTAAAAAAAGATTCATCGAAAAAGAAAATTGGGTTTTTGAGGGGCCTGAAAAAGGAATAATCCAAGAGAAAAGAAGGAGGAATCACGGATGGATGTGACAATTGAACGGGTAAACGACTTTGATGGATACAACTGGCTTCCGTTGCTCGCTAAAAGTTCGCAGGAAGGATTCCAACTCGTCGAGCGAATGTTACGCAACCGCCGGGAGGAATCGTTTCAAGAAGACGGGGAAGCGATGTTCGTCGCCCTGTCGACAACCAATCAAGTCCTCGCGTGCGGCGGATATATGAAACAATCCGGTCAAGCCCGAACCGGCCGGATCCGTCATGTCTATGTCTTGCCGGAAGCCCGGTCACATGGAATCGGGACGGCATTGCTTGAAAAAATCATGTCTGAAGCCTTTTTGACGTATGACCGACTCGTCTTATACAGCGAACAGGCCGATCCGTTTTATCAAGGTCTCGGATTTCAACTCGTTTCCGGTGAAAAAATCACGCACACTTTGGATAAAACCGCTTTTGCCGACTCAAACCGATGAATTGACATATCGGAAAGTATCGATTAGATTGATGGCATGACACAACAAGTAGATCTTTTTAAAGCATTGTCGAACGAAGTCCGTCTCGACATCCTGCGCTGGCTCAAAGATCCGGAAACTCATTTCAACAAACCGGCAGCTCACTTGTCAACGAATCTCGCTGAAAAAGGAGGCGTCTGTGTCGGTGATATCCAGGAGAAGGCCAACCTGTCCCAATCCACGGTATCCCAGTACTTGGCGATGTTACAAAAAGTCGGATTGCTCGAATCCGAACGTCACGGCAAGTGGACGTATTACCGTCGAAATGAAGAAAAGATTAACGAGTTGGCAGAGTATCTAAAAGGAGAACTCTAAGGGGTTTTCCTTTGTTCATATATCGACAATTCTCGATATGTAGATTTGGAAAAGAAAGAAGGAACGGATTGTGAAATTCATTTATTACCTGTTGGCTTTACTTGCCGGGATTGCGCTCAGTATCGAAGGCGCCATCTACGGGGAGCTTGGTAACAGTATCGGTAAACTCGAAAGCAGCTTTTATAATTTCTTTGCCGGTACAATCATCATCGGCATCATCACCCTTTTCTTTGGAAAAGGTTCGCTTGGCTATACATTCAAAGCTCCGAAATGGACGTTGCTCGGCGGATTACTCGGAAGTATTTATTTGACGATCCTGATCATCAGCATCCCGCTCGTCGGTGTCGGTCTCGCCATGATCAGCGTCATCATCGGTCAGATGATCGCCAGCATGGTCATTGAACATAAAGGATGGCTCGGAAGTCCCCGCGTCGCCATTAACAAAGACAAATTAATCGCATCCGGCCTGATGGTCGTCGCGCTATTTTTGATTTTCTAAGAAGGAGGAAACTTGATGAATATCGCATTACTCGGCATGACACTGCTCGGAGGAATTCTCCTCAGTGCCCAGTCTTCCATCAACGGTGCCTTCGGTCAAAAAGCCGGCGCACTGGAAAGTACATTTTTAACTTTTTTCACCGGCATGCTCCTGCTTGCACTCGCCGTCCTCTTTTTCGGACAAGGAGATGTCCTGTTAATTCTTGATGCACCCCGGTGGCAGCTCAGTGCCGTCTGGTTCGGTGTCAGTTATCTGTTCCTGACCATTCTCTCCGTGCCGAAAATCGGGGTGACGGCAGCCAGTATCGCAACCGTCATCGGACAGTTGTCCGCCGGAATGGTGCTTGACCACTTCGGAACATTCGGCGGCGTCGAAGTCGCGTTTGATTTGAAACGTTTTGCCGGTCTGTTGTTTATGTTAGCCGCCTTGTTCTTTATTTACCGCGGGAACAAACGACGGGTCGAAGCGCCTGCTTCCGACTCGATGGCTTCTTGAGACCATACAAAAATAGGGCTGACTCAAAAGTCAGTCCCTACAAAAATAAGGGAATCACTCGTTTCACGCCACTCCTACAGGGAAAAGCGCATTTTGCGCTGTCAGAGACAAACAAGACCCGTTTCCCTGCCTAAACGAGGCAGGAAAACTGGCTTGTGTCTCGCCTGAGGAAAGGGCGTGAAAAGACGAGTGATTCTTTTTTGAGTCAGCCTCGTTTTTTCATCTGTTCATCCTTTTAAAAAAGTCAGGGCTTCCACCGCGAGCTGATGATCCGCTTCCTGCGATAAGCCCGATACGGTAATCGTTCCGATGACACCGACACCCGCGACCCGGACCGGAAATGATCCGCCGGCGTCGGCATAGTCGGCCGGATTGACCGCATACATCGTGTGGTAGGACCGGTTTTTACTTTCGTTATACAGTCGCATGTAGAGCGAGCTGTGTCCGTGACGGAGGACGACGTTCGATTTCCGCCGGATCCACTCTTCCTGATCCGGTGCCGTTCCGTCGAGTGCCGCATAAAACAGCCGTTGTCCGTTCCGTTTCAGCTCGACGGCGACGCTGAGTTGCTCCTCGATTGCCCGGTCGATGACATATCGTCCGGCACGCAGGGCATCGTGATTCGTAAACTGACGTAACGTCAGCGTTTCTTCCTGTACCAACAATTCCGTCAGATTCATTGCTCCCACTCCTTCCGGAAAATCTTCCGTCCCTTCTCGCTGCTCAAACGAACGGCTTCGATGATTTGCATCGTCTTGAGTGCATCCGTCAAATCGACCGGCACGTCACCCGTCTTCAAACCTTCGGCAAGTGCTTTGTAAAAACCAAGGTAATTCCCCGGAAGTGTCGCCAATCGTTCCGCCGGATGATCCGCAAGTTGCAGATATCCGTAATTCACGGCTTCCTCCTGACCAATTGCGGCATCAATTGTTTGTCCGGACGCAAGGCGCGTTTCCTGCGGATCCATTCCGTATTTGAGATAACTTCCGCGTGTCGCATGCAATTCAAACCGCGGCGTTGCCCCTTGGATAAAGGAATTGGACCGCAGGATGACGCGACGCTTTCCGTAAAATAACGTAATGTGGAATCCATCATCCGTCTCCGCTCCGTCGCGCTGGGATAAAACATCCCCGACGACTGCATCCGGTTCCCCGAACAAAGCGAGCGCCTGATCGATCAAGTGTGAACCGAGGTCAAATAAAATACCGGAACCCGGTCCTGCTTTTTCCCGCCAGCGATCCCGTACAACCGGACGATAGCGATCAAACCGTGATTCGAACAATTGCCAATCTCCGATTTCATTCATCTCGACCAACTGTTCGACCGTCAGGAAATCACCGTCGTAACGGCGGTTTTGATAGACGGCGACAGAGACGCCGTGTTGCATTGCGAGACGTTGCAGTTCGATTGCCTCTTCCATCGTCACGACGGCCGGTTTTTCGAGCAGGACATGTTTTTTAGCTTCGATGGCTTGTTTCGCCATCTCAAAATGTAAAGCTGTCGGTGTCGTAATGATGACAAGTTCCGTCTGTTCATCCTGTAAGGCCTCTTCGAGTGTTTCGATCACATCGGCTTCCGGGAAAACAGCCGCCACTTTATCGGCTTGGCTGGATACGACTTGCCGGACCGTATATTCGGGCAACGCTTGAATCAATGGGGCGTGAAACGTTACGGCTGAAAATCCGAATCCGACTAATGTCGTTTGAATCGTCGTCATGTTTGTTCCTCCTCTGCTGTTTCGAGCAAGATATGGGCTTCTTGCAGCCACTTTTGCCATTGTTCGGTCGGGTGTTCATCCGTAATCAGGACATCGATCTGATCAAGATCACAGACTTTGTGCAGAAAACGTTTCTCGAACTTCGTATGGTCCGCCAGTACGATCACTTCCGCGCTACTGCGGATCATCGCCTTTTTCACGATGGCTTCTTCCAGATTTTCAGCGAATACCCCCTGTTCCGTCAGTCCGCACGCTCCAAGAAATACACGGTCGACCTGATAGTTCAAAATATCATCCGCTGTCTTAATCCCGACTAAACTGTGTGCATGCCGGTCCCATTTTCCTCCGGTCACATACAGATCAATTTCCGGACGGGCCTCCAGTTGTTCGACGACAGCTAGTGCATTCGTAATGATTTGGATCGGTTGCGCCGGCAGATGAACCGTCATCCGGGCGACCGTCGAAGCTGCATCGAGGATGATTGTTTGGTCCGGCTGAACGTACCGGACGGCGTGTTTCGCAATCCGGTTCTTTTCCGGCTGTTCGGTCCGCCGGTCATACTGAACGGTCGTATTTGTCCCGACACGGATCAAACCGTTTTTGACCCGGATGATTTTCCCTTCCCGCTCGAGCTGAATCAAATCACGCCGGGCTGTGTCCCGGGAAATCCGGTACTCTTCCATCAGCTGATCAAGTGAAATTTCAGGTGTCGTCTTGATCCATTCGCGCATTTGTTGAAGTCGATCCTGTTGAGCCATCTTCCTTTTCCTCCTGCTCTTTTTCTTCATTTTAAGTTTTTACATTACATAATGCAATTTTTACTTAAAATAACTTCGCTCAATTCGGGTAAAGAATGGTATAGCCTGGAATTCAAGAGGAGGAATGACGCATGCGTACGATTTTCATTACCGGTGCTTCGTCCGGGATCGGTCTCGCGACGGCGACACGTTTTGCTGAAGAAGGATGGACGGTATATGCCGGAACCCGTGAACTGACTCCGGCACTGGAAAAAGCCGCCTTACCGCATTTGCATTTCCTTGAAGTCGATGTCACGGACCTGATGAGTTTAAAACAGGCCGTCTCCGTCATTGAGCAAGAAGTTGGTCATTTGAATGCTTTATTCTGCAACGCCGGACAAGGCTTGTTACGCGCACTCGGACAAGCGACGAGTTATGAAATCACTCAGCTGTTTGATATCAACGTGTTTGGTGTCATGCGGACGATTGAATGTTGTCTGCCGCTTTTAAAAGCCGCTCCGAACGGCAGTCATTTATTAGCCACCTCGAGCATCAGCGGACTTGTCGGTCAGCCGATGAACGAAATCTATTGTGCCAGCAAGTTTGCGCTTGAAGGACTGTTCGAAAGCTTAGCTACTTATTACAAACCGTTTTTCTCGATCGATGTCACGTTGATCGAACCGGCTGCCGTCGAGACGAACTTCACAGCAAGCGTCCTCGACCGTCTTGAGCAGACAGGCGGATTGCACGAAGATGATTTCAAACCGATCATCGAAAGTTATTTACGGACGTACCGCGTCCGGCACGCCGAGCGCCAGTCGCCGGAAACGATCGCCGAGTTGATCTTTAAACTCGTCCATGCCGATGAGAAGCCGTTGCGTGTCCGGACCGCTCCGGAAGACGAAGCCTTCGTCGCCCATAAAACGGCAAACGATCCGTCCGGTCTCGTCGGGACACTCAAAACCCGGCAACTGACACTAAATTTAGACTGATTCCCCTTTTGTTCAAAACATATCAGATTCGTCCTTTTCTTCTTTCTATAATGAAAGAAACACTTTAAATTCATTCAGAAGGACGGTTTTTCATGACTCCCTTATTTTTGTATACGGCCGTCTATTTGATTCCGACGTTCATCATGTTCTATATGGCCGTCGATATCCTGTTACGCAATCCAAAACGTTCGCAACACCGGCTGCTGAGTCTTTTTACTTTCGCCTACGGAATGTTGTTTCTCGGTGAATTTTTCCGAAACGCTGCGCCCGTCTCGATGAGTCCGGCTTTCGTGACGTATTGGTTTGGGAATGCCGGACTACTCGTCTTCAGTACATCGCTCCACTTTATCTTCCGTGTCTCGAATCTGTGGAAAAAGATGCCGCGGTTCCTTTACCCGGGCATCTTTTATGTACCAATGGTCATTGTTCTGATCACGTATGCCTTTCAGACGAACGTCATCAACAGTCAGCAATTTGAACGGATCGGCGCCTTCATCTATCCGGAGTTCAATGCCTCGTACTTAATCACGATGACTGTCGGGAACGTCTTCCATCTTCTCGTGATCGGTTTACTGTTTTATGCGCGGACCCAGTTGCGGGATGCGCGCCGGGGAATCATCAATGTCCTGTTGAGTGTTGCGCTCCTTGTTCTCGTCTGGGATATCGTCTTCGGATACAACTCGTTCTACGGTGTCATGCCGCCCTACGCCTATATGTACGGCGGACTGTTTTGGGCCGGTGCTCTGACGATCGCCATGCGCCGGTTCGATTATTTCGCCTCTTACCAGAAACGGTTTGCGACGCTGTACAATCTGAATCCTTCGGCGATTCTGTTGCTCGACCGTCACGGCCGAATCGAGAGTGCGAATCCCGCGGCTCATACATTGTTGAAAGAACACAAACTGTCCGGTCAGCCGTTCGCCGACTACCTGCCGGAGAAAAAACAACAGGGTTGGCTTCAGCATTATGAGGTCCACTTTGCTTCTCAACGTAAATTCAACGAATACGAAACAAAGGTCCTGACGCTCGAACAACAGGAACGGTATGTCGTCATGGACGCCGACTTTGTCTTCATCGAACAGGAGTTACACGGGATGTTGCTGATTCGGGATATCCAGTCCTTTAAGGAAGCCGAGCAGACGATCCGCTTTTTCGCCTATCATGACCCGTTAACGAAAATCCCCAACCGGCGTAACTTTTACGAACGGGCCGGGCAAGCCATTCTCGAGCAGGACAGTGTCACGGTCGTCGTCGTTGACCTCGACGGCTTTAAAAGCATCAACGATACGTACGGTCATCAAATCGGCGATGCCTTTTTGATTCACTTGGCTCAGCTGCTTGAACGGACCGTTAAGCCGCCCGGTTTCGCTGCCCGGGTCGGCGGCGATGAATTCTTTTTACTGTTGCCGAATCAGACACCGGACCAGTTGCACCGGTTCGCAGCTTCGCTCTTAGAGACCTTCCAGGACAATCCGTTTATACTCGCAGAAGAGTTGATCGAGATTCGAACGAGCATTGGACTGAGTTATTCACCCGATCACGGCATCAGCTTGGATACGTTGATTCATCATGCCGATCAGGCCATGTATCACATCAAATACAATGGTAAAAACGGATACCGGATTCATGATACACTCGAATCGATTCAACGACCGTCCGAAGGAGGCACACGATGATTTCCATGCTTGCGATTTTTTCACGATTATTTAAAGGATTACGCCATGCTTTTCAGTTATCCTACTTCCGCGGTCTATTGATCCTGTGCCTGTTGACGTTACTGTCCGGAACGATTTTTTACAGCACGCAAGAAAACTTAACCGTCGTCGACGCGCTGTATTTCTGTATCACGACGCTGAGCACGGTCGGGCATCCGACGTTCGCTCCCGTTACGACACTCGGCAAAGTCTTCACGATGGCCTATATTACGATCGGATGCGGTTTGTTCCTTACATTGATTGCTACACTCGCCTATGTCTTGATTAAGGAACAGGAAGACTGAAAGGAGATGCCTTCATGCGGCAAGCAGCCATTCAAAATAACTTCGACTGGTGTCGTCTGATTTGCGAGCTGAACGGATGTACCGTCACGGAAACAGAGGATCACTGGAAAGCGACCGGCGACGTCCCGCCGCTCTATCCGGAAATGATGGTCCGGGCGCATCAACAGCAACTCGATCTGACCGGTGTCAACAGTATCAAGGATTGCACCGCCAGCTATGATTTTTCACTTGCCGGTCTGACACACCTGTTCACGGCGGAATGGATTGTCCGTCCGCCGATTCTCGACCGGCGTGCGCTCCCGCCAGACTGGACTGTCGTGACGACTTCCGAGGAAGCAGCACGTTTCTTCGCCTTCATCGAGACGCACGACTTGCCGGATACGTTGTTCGAACGAACCGATGTCCGGCTGTTCTTTTCGGATGCGCAGCAGACCGGATTTATCGCCTATTCCAACGGTCAAACGACCGGACTGTCGCATTTGACGTCCGATTATCTCGATGAACGACTCTGGGATGATATCATCCGGCTCAGTTCGGCTCACTTCCCGGGACAGCCTCTCGTCGGCTATGAGTATGGCGATCAATTGATCACGGCACTTGAAGCCGGCTTCGATGATATTGGACCACTTGCCGTCTGGATCCGCTGAACCGAGAACTTCTTTTCTAAATGAAAGTCAAAAAAAGTATCGTTTTACCGGATCTCGACAGATTCGGCAGAACGATACTTTTTTGTGTTACATCAAACGGCTGATGAAGGCCGTCGCAATCCCGAAATAGACGAGCAGCGACAGGATATCGTTCAGCGTCGTGATGAGCGGGCCGGATGCGATGGCCGGGTCGATATTCAGACGGTGCAAGATCAATGGAATAATCGTTCCGGCTAATGTTCCAAAAATCAATGTAATGATCAGTGAACTGCCGACGACGAGACCAAGAATCGGATCCCCCTGCCAGACGTAGGCGATGATGGCAATCAAAATCCCACACGTCACACCAATGATCAGACCGACCCGTAATTCCCGAATGATCAGCCGCGTGACGACCCGTTTGTCGACTTCACGCGTAATCAGACCACGGACTACGACAGCCAGCGACTGCGTTCCGGTATTTCCCGTCATTCCGGCAATCATCGGCATGAAAAATGCCAACGCGACCACTTTGGATAACGTTTCTTCAAACTGACTGATAATCGATCCGGACACGAGTCCGATAAATAATAACAAAATCAACCACGGCAGACGCCGGGTTGCGGCCACCCACGGTTTCGTATCAAAATCAATCGATTTCCCGGACGCCGACAACTTTTCGATGTCTTCATTTGCTTCTTCCCGTAAGACGTCAAGGGCATCATCGACCGTAATCAATCCGACGAGGACATCCCCTTCGACGACCGGTAACGAGACCAGATCGTAGCGTTCAAACATCTTCGCGACGTCTTCCTGATCGGTCTCGGACGAGACGCTGATGACTTTCCGGTCCATGACGTCCGCAATCCGTTCGTCGTTACTTGCGAGGATTAAATCACGGTAGGAAATGACACCTACGAGCTGACTCAGTTGATTGACGACATAAACGTAATTGATCGTCTCCGAGTATTCGATGTAATCGCGCATCTTTTCAATCGTTTCGCCAACCGTCGACTCATCCGTCACCCAAATGAACCGGTTCGTCATCAGGCGTCCTGCCGTCTCGGCCGGATACGTCAATAAGTTGCGGACGACAAGTGCCTCATCCGGACGCATGCCGGATAATAAACGATCGACTTCATCGTCCGGCAGTTCTTCCAGGATGTCTGCCACATCATCATTTTCCATTAAATCCATGACGTGTCCCGCGTGATCGACATCTAAACGCCGTATGACCTCAAGCTGCTCATCGATCTCCAGTTCCTCAATGACGTCGGCCAACCGTTCATGATCCAGGTAACGGAGGAGCCGTTCCTGTTCCGTTTTTCCGAGTTTACCATACCAGTTCGCTAAGTCGTATGGATAGACTTCTTCGATTACCTGCTGTGCTTCTTCCCGTCGTTCTTTCACCAATGCTTCCAGTAACAGCAGCTTCCACTGCTGTTCCTCCGGCTGACTCATCCTCTCACCCCCACTTTTTCTCCTCTCCCATCTTAGCACGATGCTTTCAAAAAGAGCGATTGATGAAAGCAGTTGACATTTCTTTCGTCGCACCTTAAAATTTGCCTTAAGGAAACATTATTAGTCTAAAGAATAATAACTGACAATAAACAAACTCTTTTTTTTACACTTTTTGTTGCTCTAAGGAAACATTCATTACCTAATCAAAGTTCATGAACCGGAAAGGAGTTTTTTTATGCTACATGCAGTAGAAGTCGACCAATTATCCGTCTCCTATTTCGAGACGACTGCACTTGAACGTCTGTCCGTCCGCTTGACATCCGGTCAACTCATTGGAATCATTGGTCCGAATGGTGCCGGCAAATCGACTTTCATCAAAGCCATCATGGGATTGATTCCGGCAGAAGCGACTTCAATCCGTCTGCTTGGTCAATCCGCGAAACAGGCGCGGACACAGGTTGCTTACGTTCCCCAACGCAGTGCGATTGACTGGGATTTTCCGATTCGGGTCATCGATGCTGTCCTGATCGGCTGTTATCCGCAGCTCGGTTTGTTCAAGCGGCCGACGAAACAGCACCGGATGCGGGCGCGCGCCTGTCTCGACCGGGTCGGCATGCTCGATTACGCCGACCGTCAAATCGGTGAACTGTCCGGCGGTCAACAACAACGTGTCTTTTTGGCCCGCGCCTTAGCGCAGGAAGCCGACCTGTTATTACTCGACGAACCGTTCGTCGGGGTCGATGCCGGCAGTGAAGGAGTCATCATCGATTTATTGCGAGTGTTGCGCGATGAAGGCAAGACGATCCTCGTCGTCCACCACGATTTAAGTAAAGCAGCCGACTATTTCGACACGTTGCTGCTTCTCAATCGACGGATCATTTCGGTCGGTCCGCCACAAGACGTCCTGCATGCTGATCTCATCGAAGCAGCTTACGGCAATCCGCTTGCCTTCCTGCAGAAAGTGGAGGTTTCGTCATGACGATCATCGATTTCATCCACGCCCTGACGGAATACGATTTTCTCCAGAAAGCCCTCGTGACATCCGTCATGGTCGGCATCATCTGCGGGGTCATCGGTTGTTTCATCATTTTACGCGGAATGTCGCTGATGGGTGACGCCATCTCCCATGCAGTCCTGCCCGGTGTCGCCATCTCGTATCTGCTCGGAATCAATTTCTTCATCGGTGCTGTCGCAACCGGTCTTTTGACCGCACTCGGAATCGGTTTCGTCAGTCAAAACAGCCGGATCAAAAATGATACGGCGATCGGCATTTTATTTACGTCAGCCTTCGCACTCGGTATCATCCTGATTTCTTTTTTACGCAGCAGCAGTGATCTCTATCATATTCTGTTCGGAAACGTCCTTGCCGTCCGTCCAAGCGATATGTGGATGACGCTTGCCATCGGTCTGATTGTGCTCGCTGCAATTTTCCTATTCTATAAAGAACTGCTCGTGACGTCATTTGATCCGACGATGGCTGCTGCTTACGGTCTGTCAACACGATTGATCCATTACCTGCTGATGACGATGCTGACCCTCGTCACGGTCGCATCTCTCCAGACAGTCGGTATCATCCTCGTCGTCGCGATGCTGATTACCCCGGCTGCGACCGCCTATCTGTTAACGAACCGGTTGTCGCGGATGATTTTCCTGTCTGCCGGTCTCGGAACGATTTCTTCCGTCATCGGTTTATACTTCAGCTTTACCTATAATCTGTCGTCCGGCGCTTCCATCGTCCTGGTCGCGACCGCTTTGTTTGCGCTGGTGTTCATTTTCTCACCGCGCCACGGATTACTGCGAAAATGGAAATCTGCCAAAAAGGAGCTGACGACATGATGTTCAAACGATTAATCCCTTTAACCGGTCTCGCTGTTTTACTGACCGGCTGTGCTCCCGATTCTGCCGACGATGGAAAACTGCAAGTCGTTACGACCTATTCGATTTTAGAAGATATGACCCGTGTCGTCGGCGGTGAACATGTCGACGTCCACAGCATGGTCAAGGTCGGCAAAAATCCGCACGAATACGATCCGTTGCCGACCGATGTCCGGAAGATGGCGGACGCTGATGTCGTCTTTTACAACGGTCTGAATCTTGAAGCCGGCGGTTCCTGGTTTAATAAACTCCGCTCCAGTACAAATAAGGACGGCAAGGATGCTCCGGTCTACGCCTTAAGTAAAGGCGTCGAACCAAAGTATTTGACGGCCGCCGGAAAAGAACAGGAAACTGACCCTCATGCCTGGCTTGACCTCAACAACGGTATTCAATACGTTGAAAACGTCAAAGCTGGATTAATTAAAGAAGATCCGGCAAATAAAGCCGATTATGAGAAAAACACTTCGGCTTATATCAAAGAATTGAAGACGCTCGACACAAAAGCGAAGGAACGGTTTGCTGCGATTCCGGACGCCAAGCGCCATCTGCTCACAAGTGAAGGCGCCTTTAAATACTTTAGCGACGCCTACGACTTTAAAGCCGACTACATTTGGGAAATTAATTCCGATAATCAAGGGACGCCCGATCAAGTCCGGCGGATC
Source organism: Exiguobacterium sp. s138 (assembly GCF_018618775.1). Classification (NCBI taxonomy): domain Bacteria; kingdom Bacillati; phylum Bacillota; class Bacilli; order Caryophanales; genus Exiguobacterium; species Exiguobacterium sp. s138. Next base: position 523,102 of record NZ_JACSMW010000003.1, read on the forward strand.
GTTGATTTGATCAAGCAACAGGATATTCCGGTGCTGTTCGTCGAAACGAGTGTCGACCGGCGCAGTATGGAGACGGTCTCCCGCGAAACTGGTGTTCCGATCGGCGGAACCCTCTACACCGACTCCCTCGGGGCAAAGGGACAAAACGGTTCAACGTACTTGAAGATGATGGAAGCAAATTTCGAGACCATCGAAAAACAATTGATGCAATAAGAACTGTCATCGAATCGCCATCCCTGTCTTTCCTTTCGTGGATTCTTCCACCGTATACTAAGGAAAGAATCAATGAGTGATGGAGGAATGAAGATGCCTAAAAAACCCGGATGGATGATCATGACACTGTCGGCGACGCTTGCCCTCGGTGCCTGCGGACAGACGGAACAAAAGAGTGCGCCGCATACTGACCACGAGGCCCATGAGACGCACACAAGTGCCGATCAGTTAGAACAGACGACGTCGCCAGGCGTTGCACCGGCGTTCCTAAAAGAAACGGATTCTTCGATTCAGACGATCTACCTGTCTGTCGCCAAACATCGGGATCTGCTTGAAAAGATGCCGTGTTATTGCGGGTGCGGGGAATCCGCCGGACACACAAGTAACTATGATTGCTTCATTGCCGATCAAAGGGCAGACGGAAAAACGACTTGGACGACACACGGGATTACGTGCGGAACGTGTCTTGATATCGCCGCCCAATCAATCGTCGCTTACCAACAAGGTACGCCGGTCAAAAAAATCCGCTCTGACATTGATGCGGCCTATGCGAAGACGGGTGCCAAACCGACTCCGACTCCGGCCCTCTAAATCAAACATCGGCTGACTCAGTAATCAGTCTCCAAAGATAATGGGAACAGCGTACAATTCTACCACTCTTCTTCCGAAAAAAAAGAATCACTCTCTTCACGCGCCTCCTACAGGAAAGGGCGTGAAGAGAGTGATTCTTTTTTGCGTCATCCTCTTTTTGAAAAGGAAAACTTACCGTCGCCGGCGAGCCGTCGCATGGAGAACAAAGGGTTTGCCGGACAGCAATTCCTCCAGCTGATAATACGTATGGGCCCGAAGCGGCTGACTCGTCCGCGGGAGATGACGTAATTCATAAGCGACTTCCAGCAGATAAAACTTGTACGTCTCGGCTTCTTCAAATCCGAAACTGTTTTGCCGCGCTTCGATATAGCCGAGCAAACGCTGTTGTTGCTCGAGCGACAGACGTTGCACTTGCGGAGCAATCGGTTCGCCCGGCCGGAGAATCAGTTCCCGTTCCGTCCGGTAAAGCCGGTTCATGACTCCCCGTTCCCGCCGAAGCGCAATCAGCTTTGCCGGTTGATAAGAGCGCGGGTACGGATGGGCATGGACTAAATACTGTTCAATGATCGATTGTGTCGGGGCAGCCGGAAAAGAAATGACATCATGCATACAGTTCGACTCCTTTAGTGAGATCCACCGTTTATATTTTACTACAAATTTCCAATCCAATAGACGGACCTCACAGGAAGGAAACCGGTTTTCTAATTTCAGACGGGTTTCGTTTTTCATGACGCGTGGAAAAGTTCAAAAGATACTTATCTCTGAAAGGATGTTTTGTCATGCAACAGATGAAAGCCATTGGATTCCACAAACACTTACCGATTACGGAAGCCGACAGTCTGATTGATCTTGAACTGGAACGTCCCGTCGCAAAAGGACACGATCTGCTAGTCGAAATTAAAGCCGTTTCCGTCAATCCGGTCGATACGAAAGTCCGGGCTAAGGGCACGGACGAACAGGAACCGAAAATCATCGGCTATGATGCAGCCGGCGTCGTCGTTGAAGTCGGTGATCACGCCTCCCTCTTTTCCGTCGGGGATGAAGTTTACTACGCGGGCGCCATCAACCGTCCGGGTTCCAACAGTGAATTCCAGCTCGTCGACGAACGAATCGTTGCGAAGAAGCCGGAACGTTTGACGTTCAGCGAGGCGGCGGCGCTTCCCCTCACTGCCTTGACAGCTTATGAAGCTTTAACTGACCGAATGCATATCACGTTTGATGCCAAATCAAATCTCAAGAAGACGATTCTAATCATCGGTGCAGCAGGCGGTGTGGGATCGATTGCGACACAACTTGCGAACCATGCCGGCCTGACCGTCATCGGGACCGCTTCCCGTCCGGAAACGATCGACTGGGCGAAAGCACACGGCGCCCATCATACGATTAACCATCACGAAGATTTCCGGGAACAACTTGAACAACTCGGTTATTCGTATGTCGACTACGTTTTTTGTCTGAATGCGACCGATCAGCATTTTGATGCGATGGTCGATGTCATCACACCGCAAGGGACTATCTGCAGTATCGTCGAGACGGACCAGGCACTCAATCTCAGCGCTTTGCAACAAAAGAGTGCCACTTTCGCCTGGGAGTTCATGTTCACCCGCTCCCTGTTCGAGACACCGGACATGATTCGCCAACATGAAATTCTGACCCGCATCGCGACTTGGCTCGAGGAAGAAACACTTGAGACGACCGTCACTCAGACGTTGATCGGACTGAATGCAGAGAATTTAAAAGAAGCCCACCGCCTCGTCGAAAGTGGCAAGACGATTGGTAAAATTGTCGTCGAACAGCATTAAGCTAAAAAACAGGACGTTCTTCTCGAAAGAGAAAGAACATCCTGTTTTTCGATTATCTGCTTTTTTGACGTTTCATTGAAAAGACGATGGCCGCAAACAATGACAGGAGTCCTCCCGCCCAGCCGATGACCGGTGCGTACTGAAATGTATCGCGCAGCAACATTCCTCCGATAATGAGGATGGCAGCATCCGCTGCGAACAGCACCGCTAAAAATCGATAATTCATCCTTCTTCTCCCCTTTCATTTCAAACTGTTAGTACTTCTGCATTCTCCCTGCCAAAGGACATCTGCCCTTCAACTTAATCCTTACCCTTGATTTAGCACTTTCTGGTATGAATTTCTTGTATTTAAGATAATTTTCTAATAACACTGTATTTCTGAGTCTAAAAAATGTACGATTACGGTAAGAAATAGGTATAGTAATTACATCTATGTTCAATACGGAACGCTGAAGCAAAGGGGCATCCACAATCATATGAAAAAATGGTTCAATCAAAAAATCAGCCGGCAAATCATGTCTGCTTTTTACCTCATACTCCTTACCCTTTCCGTCTCTTCGATTGCTGCTTATTTTTATACAAACCATCAAGTGATGGACGCAAAAAAAAGTCTTGATGCGATCAGTGAGCGTCAGGAACGGGCGACGTCCTTGTGGGACGACTGGCAGTCCTTACAGTATGAGATGCGTGGTTATCTTGTCTTTGGAGATGATGACGTACTTAAAACGGTTCAGGAAAAAGCAGATTCTCTCGAAACACAGACGAAATGGTTTGAAGAAAACGGGATTTACCGTGGGGATAAAATTTATGCAGACGACGTCCGCTCTCTGTACACGTCGTATACGACGTTCGTCATGCCGAGTTTAATTAAATATGTCAAAGCAAAACAAGACGGCACCGTCGATGAAGCATTTTTGCAAATGCCAAGTTTGAAATCAATGATGCCGCAGGTCAAACAGGATCCGGACCGGAAATTTAAGATGAATGCTTCCGACAGCGAAACGATGCGAAAAAGCGTCAACACGATGGAGAGTGTCTTCACGAGTTACCGGACGAGTCTCCAGGCAAAAGAAATGATGGCCAAGGACAAACTAATCAAGCAAACGAAATATGCGGAATGGATTTGGCTTGTCAACTTACTGGTTCTCTTTCTTGTCATCCTGTTGATCATTCGACCGTTCATCGAACGGACGACACGTCAAATCCAGCTCCTCAGTAAAGAAAGTAAGCTGCTCGCCCAAGGGCAACATACCGCACCGCTGATTCCGATGAATCGGACCGACGAAATCGGTGAGCTCAGCAAATCGTTCCATCAAATGGCGACGGCCCTGACCGATAATAAACACCGGTTGATGTCATCCAATGATAATTTAGAACAAGCGCTGCGACTCACCTTACGGAACGAAGCACACTTGAAAATCCGGAATCAGCTGACGGAAACGCTTGCTTCCCGTGACACAGTCACCGCTTATCCGGCCGTCATCGAAAAGATGGTCGAGATTACCGATTCAACGAACGGTTCCTTGATCTTCAAAGAAGGAACAACGGTGACGAATATCATTTCCTACGGCCTGACGGAACAAGAACAAGATGATTTAATTGCGACGATCGAACCTGTCATCCGCCGCGCACGAAAGGATAAAGTGCCGCACATCGCTCAGTTTGCCCAACGCGCGGTTACCGTCACACCGGTTCTTGATGCCAGCACCGATGAGATCATCGCCTATATCTACCTGATGCGTCTCCATCATCCATTTGACCCGCAGGAACAAGAAGAGCTTGCTGCCTTTGCACGTCAGCTGGCCTTATCGTTACTCCGGATGCGGACGTTTGACGAGATTGGACGGGAACGGGAAAAAACGGCCCGCTTGTTGAACTCGATCCGCGAATCGATTGTCTACATCGAACCCGACGGACCGATTCAATTAATCAATCGTCCGTTACTCGATTTATTCGATCACCCATCTGCCGTCGACTCGAAAGCAGAATGGTTGATTGAAATCGACGACTCGATCACCTATCTGAAAAATCGCGTGGATCAGCTCTCTGAATTCGAACGATATCTGCACCAAACCTTCATTAATCGTGAAACCGGAGAAGGTATTACCTTTTCGATCGATCGTGAAAAACGTTTCATCAAGACATACTCGGAAGAAATCCATTACGGCGGAAAATTCCGCGGGATTCTTCTCGTTTTACGTGACGTGACGAATGAAGTCGAAATTGACCGAATTAAAAACGAACTCGTCTCAACAATTTCCCATGAATTACGGACACCTCTCTCGTCGATTTACGGATTCACCGAGTTGATGATCCAACGGGATCTCCCTCCACATCGTCAAAAGAAATATCTGAAAGCGGTCCATTCGGAAACCGAACGACTGTCCTTGTTAATCAACGACTTCCTCGACCTGCAACGGATGGAAGCCAACCGGCAGCAGTATACATTTGAACCGTTTGATCTACTTGCGATGCTGAAGGATTTGAAGCAACTTCATAGTCTTTCATCTTCTACACATACCATTCGCATCTTGACTGACGTTTCGTCGCTCTTGATTGAGGCCGATACGAAAAAGATTCGTCAGCTGTTCGGAAACTTGATTAACAATGCGATTAAGTATTCCCCGGCAGGCGGCTCAATTGAAGTTCGTTTGACGGAACACACTAATCGGGTAACCATCGCGATTACCGATCACGGAATCGGAATTCCCGCTTCCGCGATGAGCGAACTGTTCCAAAAGTTTTATCGTGTCGATAATTCGGATACCCGAAAAATCGGTGGAACAGGACTCGGGTTATCGATTTGTCGTGAGATTGCCCGTGCCCACGACGGCGAAATCCATGTCGAATCAATCGAAGGACAAGGTTCGACGTTTACGGTCGACTTACCGTTAACACAACCTAATGCATAAGCAAACCGCGCCAGTTCCTTTTCGGAACGGCGCGGTTTTTCCTTATCCTTTAATGCGGCTGGCGATATCGACCGTCCGTTTCGCCTGGTGACGAACGGCCGGTTCGACTGACTCAACCATGTTTCCGTCCTGATCAACAGTGACGGTTGTGCCGTAAGGGTTTCCGCCTGCTGCGAACAGGACGGGATCCGAATAGCCCGGAGCTGCGACAATCGCACCCCAGTGGAACATCGATGTATAGACGGCAAGGACGGTTGCTTCCTGTCCGCCGTGCGGGTTTTGCGCAGACGACATCGCACTGACGACTTTATTGACGAGTTTCCCTTGTCCCCAAAGACCGCCTGTCGTATCGAGGAACTGTTGGAATTGTCCCGGAACGTGTCCGTAACGGGTCGGGATGCTGAAGATGATCGCGTCCGCCCAGTCGAGCAGGTCGGGTGTCGCTTCTTCGACGTCGCGTGTCGCATCGGTATGTTTTTGCCAGAGTGGATTCGAGGCAATCGCTTCTGCCGGTGCCGTCTCCTTGATTTTCGCAAGGCGGACTTCAGCGCCGGCCGCTTCTCCTGCTTCTTTCGCCCAGGTGGCGAGTTGATGATTGGTTCCGGTCGAACTGTAATAGATGACAGCCAGTTTCACATTAGACATGACTTCGCTCCTTTTTTCAAAAACAGTGACGGACGATGGAGGTACATGTCGTCTTTTCCCGTTTTTTGGATAAAGTAACGCTTTTTATCTTGAATTCAAGAAAAAATTATACCTCTTGCGTAACTAACCATTTGAACCAGCGACCGTGTCCGTCCGTCTCGGCAATCGTCTGCTCGGTCAACACACCGTCGATGTAGGCATCGAGATGCAAATACCGGTCCTGGACGTTGTTATACACATGGTAAAGATTCCGTGTCCGGCCGATTTCCCCGACGACGTGCAACAGTTCTTTTTTGACCGCAAGCGGCATCTGATTCGCGACATGCGTATGAAAGATACAGAGAATGCTGTCGTCCGGTGTTTCGGCTGCATAGTGCGGCAATAAACGGACTCCGTCCCCTTCGACCAGCTTCAACGGTAATTCTTCAACATAACCGGCTGCCGCCTCGAACATCGCGAGCCGCTCCCGGTGTTCCGTCCAGATTAATGCTTTCAGCCATAACTGTTCGTCTGTATCATTCAAGTCGACGATATTCAGATCGAGTCCCGTCCGCATCGTAACCGGTGGCGGTGTCTGCGGGATGACCGGTGTGTCGTTCCCCTCGATGACCGATGTCAGCTGAAGACGTGATGCCGGATTCCCGACCGTCTCCCCGTTCCCGTATTCATAACCGTATTGATCAAACAGCAGCTGTAATCCGGCACTCGTCCCGATTTCAAGCAACGCAAGCGGTTGTTGTGTCTGCTCATGGATTTGGCTGAAGACCGGATACAGATAGGTGCAACGCCGGACTTCATTCGTTTGGACGAGACGTTGCGCAAGGAGCGGAATCAACTCGGCTTCATATGTCGTACAAAATGACTTAAAATCGGCAAACGCATCATGAAACGGCTTCGGCTGTTTCGACACGCTCGGATAATAAGCGGCAAGCGGATGATCGATGCCTTTGAGCAACAGGTAATGGACGGCGCCAAACAGCAGGTTCGGGACCGGCTGAACGTCGCGCGCATGCCGGCATAGATCGAGGATGCCCGGATCCTCAGCAATTTCGAGTGATAGGTATTCGTATAACGGACTGGAGTCGCGGCACTCCCGTTCGGCAAAGATCCGAAAGCGTTGTGCGAGTTCTGTTTCTATCATTGATGATTCCCCCTTTTACGTTCCCTGTTATATTCCCTAAATTATTCCAAGAACCTGTTTTCGCCATCAAAAAACTCTTCCGCCTGAACCAGGGGGAAGAGTTTGATTGATGCTTAATCCGATTATTTTTTCTCCAGGATATCCGTTACGACTTCATTCAGTTTCTGTTTGAAGACCGGTCCGAAGCTTTCCGCATAGGAATTCGTCATATGGCTGATATCACGGTAGATGACGACGTTCCCGATCACGGGACGGAATTCGCCGTCGACACGGAAGTAATCCGTCAAGTCGAGTTTATAGAGGGACTTATTCGTTTGTTCGAAGTTTTTCCAGTACGCTTCATCGCGTTGATTGACTTCGGCATTCATTTTCTTCGTTGTTTCTTTGATGCTCGACGTCTCAAGCGACTCCAGGACGTTGAAGCTGTAACGCGGGTTGTCCCGGAGTGCCAGACCGTCGATACCGTACTCGTCTTTGACATACTGCATCTGGTCGACCATCTGTTGGTGAATCTTATCTTTTGTCGAATTCGCCGCCGTGACGTGCGAGATGATCAAATCGACATCAGCATCCTTCAAATACTCCAGCACATTTTTGTTCCAGATGCCTTTTAAGGTGTCATCCTCGTAACCCGTCGAGAAGCGTGTCCCGGAGCGGGTGATGTTCAAGATGCGGTACTTTTCACCTTTTGCCGCTTCGTGAATCGCTCCGAACCATTGCTCCGAGTGCGAGCTGCCGACCAGGGCAATCGTCGCGATATAGTCTTTGGTCTCACCGTATTCGCCGACTTTGATGTCACTTTTACTCAGTACCTGATTGGTGCCGTCCGTGTGGACAAGCGGCAAGTCGTCAAAGACGTTCGCATAGGACGGGAACGGATCGTGCTCCGGCGTCTTCTCCGGATTCTTGACGGCCATTGCTCCCGGATAATCGCTGGCGCTGACACCGTTCTTTAATTCCTGTTCTTCGAAATACTTCAGTCCGAAGAGTGAGCCGATCAACAGAACATTGATACTGATCATGATACCGAGCTTCTTGAAAGCCGACCGATCGACTTTTGCACTGCGGATCGGTTTCTCAATGAATTCCGTCATCAGATACGATAAGAGAATCGACGACAGAATGATTAATGTTCCTGTCAACATCCCCGGTGTCTGCTGGACGTTGTAACGATAGAACTCAAGCAGGACCCAGTGCCACAAATAAATTCCGAAAGCGATTCCTCCGAGTTTGACCATCGGCTTTGATCCGAGGAAACGTTTGATGCCGAATGTCGTGTCGCGTGTTCCGGACAGGACGATGAACAGCGCACACGTCATCGGCCAAAGGGCGATGTATCCTGGGAACATTTGCGAGACGTTAAAGAGGATCCCGGTCAGGACCAGACCAATCAGTCCGAGCCAGCCCATCAACGTCGCCATCCATTTCGGAATGTGGATCGAGGACAGGTTGATGCAAAGCAGACTGCCTAAGGCAAATTCCCAGACGCGCGTCATCGTGATGAAATACGCCCACGGCTGATTGACTTCGGTTAAATAGATTGAATAGCTTAAAGACGTCACGAACAACACGCCTAAAATCGTGTTAATCATCGGTTTTGCATTTTGAATCGTGTACTTCTTGACCATCCATAAGATGAATGAGAACAGAACGAACCAGATCATATAGAACTGTCCTTGAATCGACAGGGCCCAGAAGTGTTCGACCGGTGATTTCATCTGGCTTGCATCCAGATAATCTGTACTCGAGATGGCAAGCTGCCAGTTTTGATAGAAGAACATCGAGGCGACGACTTCACGAACCGTCTTCTCTAAAATCGATTGCGGCAGTAAAAACGAGCTGAGAATCAGGACGACGGCCAAAATAAACAGGACCGACGGCAACAGCCGTTTAATGAGTTTCGTGACGTAAGGCAGGAAACGAAATTCACCCGTCCGGTTGATTGTCGAGATAATCGACGTCGTAATCAGGAAGCCGGAGATGACGAAGAAAACATCCACACCACCCGAGACACGGTTGAACCAGATATGATAGACCGCGACGAGCAAGGCGGCGACAACGCGCAACCCCTCGATTTCAGGCCGGAACTGACTTTTGGTGTTAATGAGTTTTTGAGGCTGCATTTCTTGGTAATTCGGTTGATTCATTTTGTATTAGCTCCTATACTTTTTTCTTATGCCGAAAAAATTGAATTGAAATTTTTTCCTTCATCGTTAGACACGCACCAATTCATCCTAAAGTAAAATACTCATAAAATCCACAACATTTAGAAATTAAATTTTACAATGTATTCGTTTTTCCCCATAACAAATACGACTCCTCCAGCGTGGAAGAGTCGTATTCTATCTGCCTTATTTTACAGTCAGCGTAAAGATTTTACTCTTGCGTAATTTGATTGATTCCGCATGGACCGTCACCCGTGTGCCGCGTTTTTGTTTCGGGAACGTCATCGTCTGCGTTTTGCCTGTCGCGGTTTTTGTATACCGCTTTTGATTGATCGTCACGACAATCGTTTTTCCTTTTGTCGCTTTGACCTTCCAGGCTGTACTTGTCGGACTTAGTGTCGTCGTGTACGATTTCAGCGTCGGATTACCGGCTGCAACGACCCGTTGCTCGGATACCTGCAGTTGTGTTCCTTTGCGTGTCACGAGCTTGACGACCTGACCGGCTTTCAACGGTTTGGTCGGGATGGCGAAAATCCGCGTTTTCTTCCGATCAATATACGCTGTGTACTTGCCGTCGATGTAGAGTTTTCCGTAACACGCATCTGCATCAAGTGCGCCGTCAATCGTCGTCTGCTCGTCGTTCAACGGGTTGTTTAACGTACTGTACAACATCACGCTGTCTTTTAACGACAGTGATTTCGAGACGTAACTGCCGGAACGGACAATCCGGTACTCGGCCAATTGATCGGTATACGGGATCGTCACTTCCGTTTTCTTCGTTGCCGGAATGGCTGTGATTTTTTTCTTTCCCTGATAGACGGTATACGTTCCACCGTCCTGTTTACTCTCCAACCGGTACGTAAAGGTTTTAAAGTTCGTATTCGTCGACTGGGTCACACGTGGAATTTCGTATCCGGCGATCGTCCGTTGCACAGTCGTTTTCTGATCGAACGTATTTTCGTCACCAATTTTAAACGAGACCGGTTGTCCGAGTAATCCGGTCGTGCCGAGTCCGATGGTCAGCATCCCCTTCTCATCCGATACCGCACTGTTGAGGCGTGTTCCATCCTGCCGGAAGACATTGACCGGTACATCGGCTTGTCCCAGATTAACCTGATACGTATAGACTCCTTCTTTGACTTCTTTCAATGAATCAAGCGTCGCCGTCAAATAGCGTTTATGCTGATAACGCGTCGTGTCTTTCAGGACGACACCTGTTTCTGCCGTATAAGCGACGGTATAGGCCGTATTGTAAATCCGCTTTTGACTTGTCGGAATCCGGACGCCGTTTTCCTGATCGACGTCTCCCGTAAACGTAACATCTCGAAGTGCAAGCGGCTCCGTCGTTCCGTCAATTCGCGTCAGTTGGACTTCCGGCGTCAATACCGCCTTCTCTAGAAATACCGTGTCCGCTTTCGTCTGATCATCAATCGCAATCGGCTGACGCAAGTAATCCTTAAAATCGAGCAGCGTCGTTTGTCCGTTCACCCGGTACACGGCGCGTCCGTCGGTCAGGAGTTCTTGTGCCAAATGATCGGAATAGTCGACGAGTGTTGTGACTTGTCCTGTTTGCTTGTTTAAAACATACAGAGAAGTGGATTGATGATCGTCTTTAGTCTCGTCCTCTTCCGTCAATTGAATGTACAAACGGTCTGCCGCTTCATAGGCGCCGCGGACAATCTGGTCAGTCCGTTTATTCGGTAAAGCATACGTCTGATTCGTTTCGACATTCCGAATCACTGCGGTTTTGCTGAAATCAAGAATCCAGTCGCCGGTCAACGGAGAAAAGCTGTTTACTTCGACGGTCCGGACTTTTTCAAACGTCCCGTCTGTCTTCACATCGTACCAGTCGGCAATCCCATCCCGGATCAGGGAGAAACGATTTGGACTGATCCACTGAACGGACGGACTGCGTCCATCTTTTAGTGTGTCGCTGATGACGAATTCATTTCCCTGCCGCTCTACTACATGAAACGCATCCGAAATCCCACGTGCCATAAAATGATTTTGATCGAGAACCCGTAAATATTCCAGGTTGGCCGGAAGCTTTACTTCTTCCGATGTACCGGTTTTGGCGTTCATCAAATAGTACGGCTGGAAACTTTCGTCAAAATAATCGTCCTGGAACAGGAACCATGTCTTGTCCGCAGAGTCCGCCCGCAGGAACGCATACGGTGAAACGCCGCTTGGATACGGTGTCGTCTGCTTCGTTTCTAGATCATAAAACCCGATGATGGCTTGATCATTCTTTTTAATGTCGTACGGTGCTGCTTCTGTCAATGTCGTCAGTGTTAACCAGGTTCCGCAGACGACCGCGACACTTCCCATCCAATGTTTCCAGTTCATGTATGTAGAACATCCTTTCAAAATTCAGTGATTAATTCTATTTTATTCCATTTTTTCTCTTTATTCCGATGTTTTTTGATAAATCAGGTCAACGGACTTTCCACATTACAGCCGACTCAAACGTTCGTTCCCGTCCGGTTAAGGGTATAGATTATCTCACGACTACGACGAACGTTAGGAGCAAATGATGATTGGACTCGGCTACGCTTTTTACTTATTACTGGGCACGTTAAAATTCGTGCTGTTCAGCTTTTATACCGATACAGCTTTCCCGGTTGACCTATTTTTCATGAACCTCGGCGGCATGCTGCTGTTATCAAGTTGGACTTTATTGATTGAATGGAAAAAACGCCGTTGGATTTGGCTTGGTCTGTTGATCGCCCACAGCCTGTTGCTGATTTCCGACATGTGGTATTACCGCTATTTTAACGATTTCCTGTCCGTCTCCCTGATGTCACAGATGATGCAGATGGGTGATGTCAGCAGCGGATTTGCCGCTTTGATCCTGCCGAAGGACTTTTTACTGTTTGCGGACAGCCTGATTTTCCTCGGATTTTTATTCTTTATGCGACATCGGACGTTTTCTATCGCGAAAAAGACACGCCGCAAGACAGCCGGACTGACTTTTCTCACCGGTGCCGTTCTGTTTGCCGTCCCCCTCTCGTACAGCATCGTCAAAGAAGACCAGCATCTCAGCCGGTCCGTATCCGATATGCGTGACTATTACCAGCTCGGATTTTGGGGATACCACGGAGTCGACCTGGTTCGAGGCATTCAAAGTGCACTTGGTTCAACAGACGGTTTGACGAAGGCCGAACAACAGCAAGTCGATAAAAATACGACTTCCGGCACGAGTGGTGCTGCGAAGAAACCGAACATCATTTTGGTGCAGCTCGAATCATTCCAGGCTTCCGTCATCGATCAACAGATCAACGGTCAGACCTTAACACCGAACTTAAACAAATTGAAAAAAGAATCGCTGTATTTCCCGTCGTTTTATCATCAGACACACGAAGGGCGGACCTCGGACGCCGAATTCATTACGAACACGTCGCTTTATCCGTTGAAATCCGGTTCCGTCTACACCCGGTTCCCGGATAACGAGTTTGACGCGCTGCCGGATCTGTTGCGTACGAATGGGTATGACACGGCTGCCATGCATGCCTATGAAAAAGGCTTTTGGAACCGCGATCAAGTCTATCAAAATATCGGCTTCAAACATTTTTTCAGCCAGGAAGATTATCCGAAACAAAAGAAAATCGGTATGGCATTAAATGATAAACAATTTTTCCAAAAATCGATTGAACACATGGAAACGTTAAAAGAACCGTACTTTTCCTTCCTCGTCGCTTTGACGAGTCACACGCCATATGAAATTCCGAAGGACGAACAGCAACTGGATTTGTCGAGTTACAAGGATCCGATGCTGAAACGGTATTATCAAACGATCCGTTATGTCGACGGGGCCGTCGGACAGATGGTCAAGGAATTGAAGAAAAAAGACATGTGGGATGACACACTCGTCATCTTTTACGGTGACCATGACAGCGGTCTGACGAACAAAGACGGGGAGATGCAGCAAAAAGCGCAAATCGACAATGCCGTCGATGCTTTTGAACTCGACCGCCGCGTACCGCTGTTCATCAAAAAACCGAATCAGGACACGGGTGAAACAATTCAAGAAAACGGCGGGCAAATCGATATTGCCCCGACGATCGTCGATTTACTCAATCTCGATGCCCCGTATATGGCAGGACACTCGTTACTCGATGACGAACCAAACCTAACAGCGTTTCGCGACGGTTCATTCCGCTATAAAGGTTACTATTACCAAGCGAAGCTGACCGGGAAAGCGGGCAACGGCACGTGTTATGACGTCTCGACAAAAGAAGCGGTCGCGCGCGACATGTGCCGACCGCAGACGAAACAGGTCCGAAACGATTTGCGTCTGTCGGACGCGATCATTGAAAAGAACGGGTTGAAGTAAAAAAGACGAAGCCGGACTTTAATCCGGTTTCGTCTTTTTTTATTGTTGATGAATCTAGATTATACAGATCATCTGTTGCCTTCGAGATGCTCATTCAGCCAGTCTTGCTCGTCGTCAAACAAAACATTCCATTTTTTCGCGACGATCCAGTCAAATAACACCGGAATCGTCTTGTCGGATTGTCGATAGCGATTTAAAAAACGCAGTGCAACCAGGCCTTCGTCACTTTGAATCTGCCGCTTCCGCTTCAACATTATTTTCAGCCGTTTGATGACCGGCTGAATGGCGGATGCATCTCCGTGTTTCACAATTCCGAGCAATGCATACGTTTTGACGTCGATTGACCGATCCTCCAAACCTTTTATAAACACCGGCAGGAACGTATCGTCTCCGAGTTCACTGATGGCATTCAACGCCGAGTGCCGGACATCACCTTTCGGATGATGGAGGAGCGGTAACAGATGCGGAATCACCCGCTTCGTCCCGATAGTTGCCAACACAAAATTCGCACTCATGATCTCAAACGAATCGGTGGAGGTCGTAATAAATCGAATTAACGCCTCTTCTGCTAAAGCCCCCCGACAGGAGCCGAGTGCATCAATTGCCGAATTTCGAATAGCCGAACGGAAATCCTCGACATACTGTATGATATCCGTCGCATCGTCCACCCGTTCCTGGTTCGCCAGTTCATCAAGGATACTTTTAATCAGTGTCGGCTTCGTCTCCTGTGCCAGCCGTTTTAACAGTAAATCAGCAACAAGGACGTCACCTGTATTCGTACCAATCGTGCCAAGCATAAAGTAGAAATACTGTTTCATTTCTAGTCGCTTCGTCTGTTCAAGCAGGTCCATTAACACAGGAACCATTTGAACATCCTGAAAGCGACGTGCTGTTTCATACGCCAAGTCAGACGGCGAACCTTCACTCGTGGAATAACCCCGTTCTTCATCGTACACATACTCATCGATCGACATCTGTTCCGCTAATGCGATCAATTCATCCTTGTTCATCGGCAGTTCCTTCAGTTCCCGAAAAAATCTTGTACCAGTATAGTGTCAGATCAATGTTCGGATTAGCGGATTGTTTCAGCGTATCCACTCCGCCGAGGACAAATCCTTCTTTGACGTAAAAACGGCAGGCAATCAGATTATCGTTTTGCGCTTCAAGCGATAGGCCGATCAACGACTGTCCCTTCGCCCAGGTTTCTGCTGCTTCAAGTAACAAGTGACCGACACCGCTTTTCCGGAAATCCTTTTTGACAGCGATGTTTTCAATATAGGCAAAACGGTTCCAGTCTTTCACGAGACGGATCTGTCCGATGCAAGTGTCTTCATGGAAAGCTAACAAGACAATTTTTTCACTGCTGTCGATATAAGCAGACCAATCCAATTTGTCATCCGGAAAGCGGATTTCAGATGGAGTATCATATAACTCTTCTTCATAGGACCAGATGCCGTTCGAAAAATTCGGAATAAGCTTACCGATGATTGAGAACGATTCATTGGCATTGTTCACGATATTTATGAATTGATTCTTTAACGGCTTGATCACTATCGTCATTTTTTGTTTCATACAACAATTTTCCTTTCACGAAAATTCTCGAGTATTTATTGTTTGGGTCTGTTACCTCTTGTCTTGTTATAGCCTTGTTCATATGAATTATATGTATCGATAGAATGTCGTTCTAACTCATTCAATGTACTGAAACCAGAACCTTCAAGTGCTATCATCCTAATTGTCCAATAGTCACCGTATTTATAGTCTGCGTATACGTCTCCATTACCTTTACCAGTAAAATGACTATTTACTCTGTTTAAGACCTGTTTCCCTTGACCTACGTAATATAAATCTTTTGATTCATTGTACAGTATGTAGACACCTGCAAAATTAAAGTTGTTGGAATATAATGCTCTACCTCCAAAACTTTTATTTCGCATTTCAAAAAATTCCTTTGGTGTTACTTCTAGTGTATTATTAGCTAAATCTGTTATTTGATCTTTAATGTCTTCTTTAATTTTGTTTACTGTGTAGTCATTATAAGCAACAATAATAATAAGCACCATCAGTATCAAAGTTCCAAATATAAATATGGCTTCCATATAATCACCTTTCTAAATTAATATTGATAAATTTACCAATTACAAACTTGATTCTATCATAAATATTTACTTTTTATATTCCTTAATCATTGTTTTATAAATAGGCACTAGTTCGTTTAACTCAACCTTTAAATAAATTAAAAAGACACCTTCAAATTCTAGCGAATTCGAAGATGTCTTTTATATTACATAATTAGTGAAAATAAAAAGATGTGATTTAGGCTCTCAGCTAGATTACATCATGCCGCCCATTCCACCCATGCCGCCCATGCCGCCCATATCAGGCATTGCAGGTGCACCGGCTGGTTCCGGTTTATCGGCGATGACGGCTTCTGTCGTTAGGAACATCGCTGAAACAGATGCTGCGTTTTGAAGTGCTGAACGCGTGACTTTCGCCGGATCGACGATTCCTGTTTCGATCATGTCGACGTACTCGTCCGTTGCTGCGTTGTAACCCATGCCTTGCGCTTCATGTTTGAGACGCTCGACGATGACAGAACCTTCTTGCCCGGCGTTTTCCGCGATTTGACGGAGCGGTGCTTCGAGGGCACGAAGGACGATGTTGACACCTGTCGCTTCGTCACCAGTCGTGACGGCAAGAATCGATTCAACGGCTTTCGTGACGTGGATGAAGGCTGTTCCTCCACCGGCAACGATTCCTTCTTCGACGGCTGCACGTGTCGCGTTGAGTGCATCTTCAATCCGGAGTTTCCGTTCTTTCAGTTCCGTTTCCGTTGCTGCCCCAACTTTGACGACAGCTACGCCGCCTGCGAGTTTTGCAAGACGCTCTTGCAGTTTTTCACGATCGAAGTCGCTTGACGTTTCTTCGATTTGCGAACGGATCGCTCCGACACGCGCTGTGATTGAATCACTGTGTCCGTTTCCTTCGACAATTGTCGTGTTGTCTTTTGAAACGACGACTTTCGACGCACGGCCGAGTTGCGTGATTTGTGTTTCTTTCAGATCAAGACCAAGCTCTTCCGTGATCAGTTCTGCGCCTGTCACGATCGAGATGTCTTCGAGCATCGCTTTACGACGGTCTCC
Organism: Exiguobacterium sp. s138; assembly: GCF_018618775.1. NCBI lineage: Bacteria > Bacillati > Bacillota > Bacilli > Caryophanales > Exiguobacterium > Exiguobacterium sp. s138. Next base: position 540,047 of record NZ_JACSMW010000003.1, read on the forward strand.
GAAACCTGGTGCTTTGACGGCAACCGCATTGAATGTTCCACGGAGTTTGTTGACGACGAGTGTCGCAAGTGCTTCGCCTTCGACGTCTTCCGCGATGATCAAGAGCGGTTTATTTTGTTGAACGACTTGCTCAAGGACCGGCAGGATTTCCTGGATGTTCGAAATCTTTTTATCCGTGATCAGGATGTACGGGTTCTCAAGGACCGCTTCCATCTTGTCGGAATCCGTGATCATGTACGGTGACGCATACCCACGGTCGAACTGCATTCCTTCGACGACATCGAGTTCCGTCGTGAAGCCGCGTGATTCTTCGATTGTGATGACGCCGTCCTGACCGACACGTTCCATTGCTTCCGCGATCAATTGACCGACTTCTTCGTCAGCTGCTGAAATCGCCGCTACTTGAGCGATTGCTTCTTTGCCTTCGATTGGTTTTGCAATAGCGTGGAGTTCTTCGACTGCACGACGAACTGCTTTTTCGATTCCTTTACGGATGACCATCGGGTTTGCGCCCGCTGTGACGTTTTTAAGTCCTTCACGGATCATCGCTTGTGCGAGGACTGTCGCTGTTGTCGTACCATCCCCTGCGATTTCGTTCGTTTTCGACGCGACTTCTGCGACGAGCTTCGCACCCATGTTTTCGAAGTGATCTTCGAGTTCGATTTCTTTTGCAATCGTCACACCGTCATTCGTGATGAGTGGTGAACCGAATTTACGTTCGAGAACGACGTTACGTCCTTTTGGTCCGATTGTCACTTTGACTGCGTCCGCTAATGCGTCTACTCCGCGAAGCATCGCCCGGCGTGCTTCTTCACTGAATAAGATATCTTTTGCCATGACTGAAATCCCCCTTTGATTAGTTTGCTACTGCTAAAATATCGCTTTCGCGTAAAATTAAGTATTCGTTGCCATCGACTTTGACTTCTGACCCTGCGTATTGCGCATAGATGACATGGTCCCCGACATTCACTTCAAGTGGTACACGGACACCTTGTTCCGTCACACGGCCTGTACCGACAGCGACGACTTTACCCTCTTGCGGCTTTTCTTTCGCTGACCCAGGAAGAACGATTCCTCCGAGTGTTGTTTCTTCTTTTTTAACGACTTCGATCACGATGCGATCACCAAGTGGTTTTAACATGCGAAACATCCTCCTTGAACATGACTGTTTTTTAGCACTCACTTAATTGGAGTGCTAACATATTTTTATCTTAAACGGTTTTCAGTTGGAATTCAAGCCCGAACCCTTATGCGTTTTCCCGAAATCGCCATCTTTGAACCATCACCATTCGTGCGCCCGGTCGGTTTGTTTGTTACAATCGGGACAGTACCTTCATTACAAAGGAGTTGTGTCCCGAACAATGAAAAATTCCGTCAATCTGCCGTTCAACATGGCAGAGAAGTGGCAAATCCGTCACGTCATTCCGATCGTGATTTATTTAATCGTGCAACTTGTCCCGGCAACCTTCCCAAGTTTCCTCTCCAAAAGTCAGATTCCGAGCGTTCTCGGCTGGTGGCTCGCGATTGGTTTTACTGTAGCCGTCATCGTTTCCTTCTATTGTTTACGTCCCGATTGGCAGAAGTGGAAAGCTGAAGGCAATCAGACTGATACGATGGATACGTTAAAGTGGATCGGGATCGGAATCGTCTTGTTGTATGTCTCGCTGATCAGTGTCAATCTGGTGGATGCTTGGCTATCCGGTGGTATCGAGAACATCGCGAAATCACAGAATACGGATGAAATCATGAAAGCCATCCAGGTCATTCCGATTCTTCAAGTCATGGTCGTCCTGCTTGGTCCGATCATGGAAGAGTTTTTATTCCGCCATATCATGTTCGGAAATTTGTCGACCAAACTGAACTTCATCTTCAGCTTCGTTCTCAGCGGTGTCATCTTCGGTTTGATTCACGGAGATAATAAATTTTTGATTTACGTCGCGATGAGCTTCGTTTTCTCGCTCGTCTTCGTCAAGACCCGCCGCATCATCGCACCGATTGCCATTCACGTCTTTAATAACGGCATCGTCGTGCTTGCCCTCTACGCAACGACTTAATTAACGAAAGGTAGTGTTTTCATGCGACAAGGTTCAAACTTCATGGCATTGTTTTATGCCATCTTCGGTATTCTGTTCATGTACCTCGCTTATACCAACTCGATTGAGGCCGGAACAGTCTTTAACTTCTGGACGATTCTCTTAACACTGTTCGCAGCCGTCGACTTTTATCGTCTTTACCTCATCTTCCGCTTCCGGATGGCAGCCAAGAAGATGATCAAAAAAGAACAGGAAAAAAAGGACGACAAGAAATAACGCAAAATGAGATCGCTGACTTTAATCGGTGATCTCATTTTTTATTGGCATCTATGACGTAGAAGAGCAGGTGTCGTTCACCGCCCGACTTTTACGGGAAAAGGAAGCTCCGCTTCCGTCAGGAACAGACAAGCCGCTGTCGTCAGAGAAAAACGGGCGCGACAAACATGACACCACAGGAATACAAAAAAGACCAGATGACGATTCATCTGGTCTGCTGTCATATTATGCACTCTTGATTTTATCCTGCTTGCCTTCCGTCGACATGAATTCGTCGAGCTGGTCGGAATCCAGAACACCTTCCCACTTCGCAATGACGAGTGAAGCGAGCGTGTTTCCTGTTACGTTAACGACAGAACGCATCATGTCCATGATCCGGTCAATCCCGGCGATGAAGGCAAGACCTTCAGGCGGAATCCCGACCGTTCCGAGTGTAGCGAGCAGGACTACGAACGAAACGCCCGGTACGGCAGCCATCCCTTTAGATGTTAGCATCAACACGAAGACGAGCGTCAACTGTGTCCCGATTGATAAATTAATATCGTACATCTGCGCGATGAACAAGGCTGCCATCGCTTGGTACAGTGCTGATCCATCGAGGTTAAACGAGTAACCCGTTGGAACAACGAAACTGACGATCGACTTTGGAACACCCATTTTTTCGAGTTTTTCCATGACACGTGGCAATACCGTTTCCGACGAGGCCGTCGAATACGTCAGGAGCAATTCATCCTTGAAGACACGGACGAAATCCGAGACACGAACCCCGACCCATTTCATGATTGATCCGAAAACGATGACCATGAAGAGAAGTGCCGTGACATACAATGTTCCAATCAATTTAAAGAGCGATCCGAGTGATTCGATTCCGAACGTCGAGACCGTCACACCAATCAAAGCGAAGACACCGATCGGAGCGAACTTCATGACGATGTTCACCAGGTTGAACATCGCTGCTGCGACGCCTTCGAAGAAGCGGACGACCGGTAACCCTTTTTCGCCGGCGAAGCCGACACCGAGTCCGAACAGGACGGAGAAGAAGATGATGGCCAGCATATCGCCACGCACCATCGCGTCCAAGATGTTCGTCGGAACGATATTGACGACCTTCTCAACAAGACCTTGATCCTTTGTTGTTTCTTCCGTCTCGACATATGTCGAGATATCCGTTTTGTCGAGCGTCGCCATGTTGATGCCGGCTCCCGGCTCAACAAGGTTTGCTGCGAATAAACCGGTAAAGATGGCAATCATCGTGACGATTGTAAAGTAACCGAGTGTCTTGACGCCGAGACGACCGAGACTTTTCGGACTTCCGACTGACGAGACACCGAGCACGATGGTTGTAAAGACGATTGGGACGACGATCATTTTCATCATCCGGATAAAGATATCACCGATTGGCTTCAGCCACTCCGCGACATGTGGATTCCCGTAAAAGATACCACCGACGGTAATCCCGAGAATCAATCCGATTAAAATCTGCCAAGCCAAACCAAGTGGCTTACGTTTCGTTACTGCCATAATTTTCCTCCTTAATTTCACACATTTAAAAACACATAAGAGCATTTTGTCCTAAATACAGACCGTTGTCAAACCGTACTGTTATAGTACAATACAAAAAAAGAGACGGCTTCCGTTTAAAAAACAGAAGCCGTCTCTTTGCTATTTCGTTATTTTCAACGGTTTTGATTGACCATTTCCTGAATCAATTCCCGGTTCCGCTTTTTAAAGACTTCATTGTGGGACGATACCATCGCGACTTTTGGTGCCTCCGGTTCAATATATTTCTTCGCCCGGTTGACGGCGTTCGCCGCATCCTGAAAAGCACCGGAGATGAGATGGACTTTTCCTTCGTGCGACAGGATATCCCCTGCCGCGTAGAGACCAGGTACACTCGACTCACTTGATGCTGTTCCGGCGATATAAAAATCATCAACCTGTTGTAAGTCGAGGTCACAGTTCGCCAGCAGCTCGGCATCCTGCTCATAGCCGTGGTTAATGATGACTTCGTCAATTTCCAAAGCCACCGTCTCGTTCGTCGTACAATCGATCAGTTCGACCGAGGCAATCCGGTGATGATCGTCACTCGCAACCAGCTTATGGATCGTCGTGTTTAGCAGACAAACGGCGGAACTGTTAACGAGCTGTTCGACTTGCGCTTCATGCCCCGTGAAGCAGTCTTTCCGGTACGTGACGTAAACTTTTTTCGCGACAGGTTCCAGTTCATTCGCCCAGTCGATGGCCGAGTTACCGCCGCCGGAAATGATGACCGTCTTATCCTTAAACCGTTCAATTGATTTGACGGTGTAGTTCAAGTTCGACACCTCATACCGTTCCGCACCCTCGATCTTTAGTTTCTGCGGATTGAGGATTCCGCCGCCAACGGCAACGATGACTGTTTTCGAATAGTGAATCATCCCAGATTCTGCTTCAAGGACGAAGTTGCCAAAAACATCCTTCGTGATGGAAATGATTTTTTCGTTTAAATGAACGGTCGGATTGAACGTCAAGCCTTGTTCGACCAGCTGTTCCATAAGCTTTGCACCGGTAATAGGTGGCTGACCCCCGACGTCCCAAATCATCTTTTCCGGATAGACGTGAATCTTTCCACCCAGTTCTGCCTGATATTCGATCAATTTCGTCTTCATTCCGCGTAGTCCACTATAGAAAGTAGAGTATAACCCGGCCGGGCCTCCACCAATTACCGTTACATCGAACAATTCCTGCTGCTCCATCTTACTCACTCCTCGCTCTCCAACACGACTGATTATCATTCTCATTCCCAATGATAACGTGAACATCTCTTGAAGACAAGAAAAAATGTTGACAGCGTTTTTATGAAACTGTTATGGTTAGGTGGACGATAGTGATAATCATTATCAATGATAACAGCTTTAAACGAGAAGGAGCCTCTGTCTATGGTACGTCTAGCAACAGAAGAAATCAGTATTGGTTACGGAGATCGTACCATCGTCAAGGAATTGACGGTTCAGATTCCTGATCGAAAAATCACGACGATCATCGGTGCGAACGGATGCGGCAAATCGACTTTACTGAAGGCGATGACCCGGATCATTCCCCATCAATCGGGACGCGCGTTACTTGATGGTCTCGATATTGCCAAGGAAAGTACAAAACTGCTTGCCCGAAAAATGGCTATCCTGCCCCAGACACCGGAAAGCGCAAGTGGTCTGACGGTCGCAGAGCTTGTCTCATACGGTCGCTTTCCTTATCAAAAAGGATTTGGTCGTTTAACGAAACACGATTACGAGATCATCGATTGGGCACTGGAAGCGACGGACACAATGGCGTTTAAGCATCGTCCGGTCGACGCCTTATCCGGTGGTCAACGGCAACGGGTCTGGATTGCGATGGCCCTTGCGCAGGAAACGGACATCATCTTCCTCGATGAACCGACGACCTACCTCGATCTCGCCCACCAACTCGAAGTTCTGGAGTTACTCGAACAACTCAACCGGACAGAAGGTCGGACGATCGTGATGGTGTTACACGATTTAAATCAAGCGGCACGTTTCGCCGATTACATCATCGCCATGAAACACGGCGAAGTCGTCAAAGCCGGAACGTGTGAGGAAGTCATCTCAAAAGACGTCCTCAAAGATGTATTCCATATCGATGCCGAAATCGGTCGTGATCCGCGCACGAATAAACCGATGTGTGTCACCTACAACTTAATTAAGGGAGACTGAATCATGAAAAAGCTTTTATTACCGGTTCTTTTATTGTTAACGCTTGTGATTGCCGCTTGTGGCAACACGGAGAAAAAAGAAGAGACCTCGTCTGCTGATACAAAAAAAGAAACGATTACCTATAAATCCGAAAAAGGTGACGTCGAAGTCCCGGCTGATCCAAAACGTGTCGTCGTCCTGGCTGGTTTCGCCGGCAACGTCATGGCACTCGACGTACCGCTCGTCGGTGTCGACTCGTGGTCAAAATCAAATCCGAAATTTGACCTGAAAGACGTCCAAGAAATCTCAGAAGAAAACGTCGAAAAAGTCATCGAACTCGAGCCGGATCTCATCATCGGATACGATACGACAAAAAACATCGATAAGTTCAAAGAAATCGCACCAACTGTCACGTACACATACGGCAAAGTCGACTACTTGACGCAACACATCGAAATCGGTAAATTGCTCAACAAAGAACAAGAAGCACGCGACTGGGTCAAAGACTTCAAAACACGTGCAGCAGACGCTGGAACAGAAATCAAAGCTAAAATCGGTGAAGATGCGACAGTTTCTGTCATCGAAAGCTTCGACAAACAACTCTACGTCTTCGGCGACAACTGGGGCCGCGGCACAGAAATCCTCTACCAAGAGATGAAATTGAAAATGCCGAAAAAAGTCACAGAGATGGCGTTAAAAGATGGCTACTACGCGTTATCACCGGAAGTCTTACCTGAATATGCAGGCGATTACCTGATTTTCAGCAAGACAGCAGAAGCGGATAACTCGTTCACAGAAACGGACACATACAAAAATATCCCTGCCGTTAAGAACAAGCAAGTCTACGAAGTGGATTCAAAAGAATTTTACTTCAACGATCCACTCACATTGGAACGTCAACTGGAGTTCTTCAAGAAAAGTTTCCTTGGCGCGTAACGTATACTAAAGGAGGGAGCCTCAATGCTCCCTCCTTTTTTGGATTCATACAAACTGGAGGCGATACCTGTGTCATCCGCTCGACTACCCTTTGGATTAAAAATTTCATTCGGACTGGTCCTCTTCGTCGTCATGTTTTGGATTTCGATGACGTTTGGTGCTGCTGATACGTCAATCCGTGAAGTCTGGAACGCCTTGACGTTTGGTCCGCTCAACGATAAAGCCAAAATCATTCAAGAAATTCGTCTCCCCCGGGAACTCGCCGCGATTCTCGTCGGTGCGGCACTCGGCGTCTCGGGTGCCATCATGCAGGCGATGACACGTAATCCTCTGGCGGATCCCGGTCTGCTCGGTCTAACAGCCGGTGCCAATGCGGCGCTTGCCTTAGCAATCGTCTTCATTCCCGGCATCAACTATTACGGCATCATGCTCGCCTGCTTCATCGGTGCTGCCCTCGGTGCGGCACTCGTTTTCGGAATCGGTGCTTCCCGCCAAGGCGGCTTCTCCCCGCTCCGGATCGTCCTCGCCGGATCGGCGATTTCCGCCTTCTTGTACGCGATTGCGGAAGGAATCGGGATCTACTTTAAAATTGCCCAGGACGTCTCTCAGTGGACGTCAGGCGGACTCGTCGGCACGACGTGGGGACAACTGCAAGCGATCACGCCGGTCATCGTCATCGGGACGGTGATTGCGATGATTTTCTCACGTCAGTTGACGATTCTCAGTCTGTCGGAAGAAGTCGCACTTGGTCTTGGTCAGAACATCACCCGGATCAAAGCTGTCTTGTACGTCGTCGTCATCCTGCTTGCCGGTGCTGCCGTCGCCTTAGTCGGCAACATGGCGTTCATCGGGCTGATGATTCCGCATATCGTCCGTGCGATCGTCGGGACCGATTACCGTTACATCCTGCCGATGACGGCTGTATTCGGAGCAACGTTCATGCTGCTTGCCGATACGATCGGTCGGACGCTGTTTGCACCGTACGAGACACCGGTCGTCGCAATCGTCTCGATGCTCGGTTTACCGTTCTTCTTATTGATTGTCCGTAAAGGAGGTCACGCATTCTCATGATGGAAACTCGTTTACGTCGCCGTCAACGCTTGATCTTTTTCATTTTAAGTGTGTTATTGCTCGGCACGATCGTTATAAGTATCGGTCTTGGTCCGGCATCCGTCTCATATGACCGTCTGTTGCCGACCCTGCTCGGACAAGGATCGTTCAAAGAAGACTTTGTTTTATTTTCACTCCGTCTGCCGCGGATTGTCATCACGTTGCTCGCCGGGATGGCACTTGCCTTGTCCGGATCGATCCTCCAAGGAATCACACGCAACGAACTGGCAGATCCCGGCATCATCGGGATTAATACGGGAGCCGGGGTCGCAGTCGCAATCTTCTTCCTCTACTTCCCCGTGGATGTCGGCTCATTCATCTACGGCTTACCGGTTGCGGCATTCTTAGGTGCTTTAGTGACCGCTGTCGCAATTTACGCACTCTCGTACGACCGGAATCGCGGCTTGCAACCGATCCGCCTGATTTTGACCGGCGTCGGCTTCTCGATGGCTTTATCCGGTATCATGGTCATCTTGATCTCATCGACGAAACGTGAGAAAGTCGACTTCATCGCCAAATGGCTCGCCGGTAACATCTGGGGGACGGACTGGACATTCGTCTACGCCTTGCTGCCCTGGCTGATCGTCTTGATTCCGTTTACGCTGTATAAAGCCAATAAACTCAATCTGCTCGCTTTAAACGAACCGGTCGCGATTGGTGTCGGGGTCGCGATTGAGAAGGAACGGATTCAACTGTTGCTGACAGCAGTCGCACTCGCGGCATCCGCTGTCTCCGTCACCGGCGGGATTTCCTTCATCGGCTTGATGGCACCGCATATCGCCCGTGCCCTCGTCGGTCCACGTCATCAATGGTTCTTGCCGATTGCGCTGTTGATCGGCGGCTGGTTGCTCGTCTTGGCCGATACGATCGGACGAAACATCGCTGATCCGGAAGGTGTTCCGGCCGGTATCGTCGTCGCACTGATTGGTGCACCGTACTTTATTTATCTGCTTCTGAAAAAGTAAGAAAACTGATCAACCAACAAGAAATGATTTCTTGTTTCACTCGCTTTCCTCAGGCGAGACACAAGCCAGTTTTCCTGTCCATTTGGACAGGAAACCGGGTCTTGTTTGTCTCTGACAGCGCAAGTTGCCTTGCGCTTCTTCCTGCAGGAGTCTCGTAAATCAAATCATTTCTAAAAAAACAACAGCGGCGAGAGGAAGTTAAACTTCCTCTCGCCGCTGTTGTTTTTTACGTATCGTTTTATTACATCATTCAATATTTAACCCGCCGCGCTTCCCGTTCCGCGAGAATCAGCTCGCGTTCTGATAAATGCGTCGGATCAAGTCGTTTGATCCGGGAATCGACGAGACGGTCGAGTGACAAGACGGACAGTAAAAAGACCAGAATCGGTCCGATCAGCGTTGGTCGCGACACATACGGAATCAAGAACTGGGACGCCACGACAAGCAGCAACTCGGTAATTGTAATGACGATGTACGGCAACCCGAGATGATCCCAGACTTCCATCCGGTCAAATCGTTTCGTGAAATAACGATACTTCAACAAGCGGACCGTCCATTGGTAACCCAGGACGGGAAGCAGTAAAAAGTAATGCATTGAGGTTTCGGCGAAGTTTAAATCATCTGCCAGAAACAAAAAGACGACCAAAACGAGCAGAAAAAATACTATCTGAACACGCCGGGCACGTTTCGTAAAGCGCAGATATTCAAGTGTTCGTTGCCGTTTCATTTCATCCATTTCCTGACCTCCCCCTATCGCTACATTAACTTCCCGGTTTCCGGTACTGTTCGACTTCCCGCATCGTCACGAAAGCCGGATCAAGCTGTTTCGCTACCCTGTTTAATCGAGAGACGTATACTGTAATCGCAAACACCCAGAACAGAATCAGGGCGAAAGAAACACCTGAATACTGAGGGAAGAGATTGCCCACGTAGAATAAAATGATCGGGACAAAATACCCAATCATCGAGGCGCGACCGACCTTCAAAACGGTCTGTTGATATAACTCAGCCGGCAGACGTTGTTTTAAAATCCGCAGACGCATGATTTCCCGGACGACGCCCGCGAGACAAAGTACGGTAATCGAAAATAACGTAAACAGTCCCGTCTCCCAAAAACCCGGAATGAACCAACCGATCACTGCGAAGACCAAAACCGGAACCGGCGTCAGATGTTGAAGCTTTTTGAGCGGCGGTCCAAGCAGATTTAACCGTGCGTTTTTTTCAAGCAGTGTATTCATTTGATGTTAGCTCCTATTTTATACATTTTTGTATACTTCCTGATCACTGACAAAATCCGGATCATCGCGCCGAATCCGGCGTTTAAACCACCATTCAGACACCACGTAAATCGGGATCAGGATAATCAGAATCGTCCCCCATATCTGCCAAAACGACAAATCCACCGTCAGTATCAAAAGGATGGCAAACGTAACACTTAACACAACGTTTTGGACAAACCAAAATCGCCAGTATGTCGTTGCTAGTTCTTCACCAACGTACGATTCAAGAATCTGGCGTTTTTTGACTTGATAACGCAGATTGGATCCAAGGAAAGCAACCGGAAACAACAGCGTCAGTAGAACCGAATCAAACAATGTCATTAAAATCCCGATCCCCATCAAAAGTAGAACTGTCCATAACCACTTCGTTCCTAACAGGTCTTTCTCCATGTAAGCCAGCGTCAATTCATGTAACCGTTCGTCCCGTGCCGTACGCATGATGTTCTCTCCTTTAGCTGTCATTCTTCCAAGTACTTCACGTGCTTATGCACTTCCTGATCACTGCCGAAGTCGGGATCGCCTGACCGGGCCATTTTTTTAAACAACCAATCGGTCACAAAATAAATCGGAGCGAGAATCAGGATGACCCAAAACGTCATTTTCCATAAGGACAGATCACTCGTTTCGAGTATCACCATGAGCAATGAGCCATATAACACAATCTGAATGCCGAGCCACAGCATCGATTGTGTCATGACCTGGTCTTTTGAGAGATACCGTTCTAAAATCCTGCGTTTTTCCAGCTGAAACGGAAGATCAAAAATCAGATAAACAAGCGGCTACAGACCCAAATAAAGGGCGGAATCCATCGTTTCCGAAAAAATGCCGAGCGTCGCCGCCACGGCAGCCATCAGCCAGCCGTTTTTTTGAAGCTGACTCTTGTCGATATAGGCAAGTGTCAGTTCATGTAACCGTTCGTCCTTTGCCGTTTGCATCTGACTTTCCTCCTTCATCCCTGCTGGATTTCTGTTTCACTGATATAAGTCGGATCAATCTGTTTGGAACGGTACGTCAAGAAACGCCGGCAAAGCCAGTAAAACGGGATGACGAAAAGACATAGTCCAAGCAAAAAGGTCGTACCTGACCGATTGGCCGTCAGAATAATCAAGGCTGCGAGCGCTCCGTACTGAAACAATCCGACGCCGACATGAAGACGGAACAGACGGTCTGCTGATCTTTGGGAGGTGTGACGGGCAACGATTTGAAAACGTCGCCGTTGCATGATTATGTCATAAGCGAAATATAAAATCGGAATGATCAAAGCAAGGACAGGTTGTTCCATCAGGTTACTGGCAAACAAGAAGAGTGCCAAGACGCCCCACAGTTTAGCGGTCGTCCGTTGATGCATGTGTTGATAAAGTTCCTGTAATTCCGTCTGTTGTCCTGTCACAGCATTCATTGCAACACGTTCCTCTCCATCATTTCTTAATGTAATATACTTACATTTTACCAATTATGTTTCAAAAAAAAAGAAACTTCTAAAAAGAAGTTTCTAGACCGAGACCTGAATGATTAGATAGATGACACTGTATGCAACGATGGCTAACGGAATCATCGCGACGCCGATCAACCAACCGTTCTTATCGCGAATTCCGAGATACAGAACCAGACAGCCGACGATGAAAGCAATGAGTGTAGTAAATGGATTCATACGAGTTCCCCCTCAAAAAATAACCTATAAAGAAATTTCCCCTTCCCTCAACTTGATAAACACGGAAACCGTTTCGGAAGACGTTCCGATTCATTCATTCTGTGACAAAACAAAAAACAGTGTCGCTTCCGGCAGACATCCACCGGAACCAACACTGTCTTCCACTTCTTATTTCTTCGTGATGACGACTTGCTTCTCGACGACATGGCCACCGAGGTCTTTTAATTTCAAGTTGTAGACGTTTTTACCTTTTTTCAAGGTAACAGTCTTATTGATCGTTTTCTTGAACGCACGCATTTCGTACGGCTCCTTGAACGAACGGCGGTATTCGGCGTTACCGTTCAGATCAAAGCGTAACTCATCGTAGTTGTCGCGCAGGACAATCGTCATTTTCGCTGTTTTCGTTTTGCTTGAAACCGTTTTTGGTGCTGTCACGCGGATTGTCGGACGCTCCGAATCGATGATGACCTGACGGCTGAAGGCAACACGATTGCCTTTTCCATCATAGGCTTCGACTTTAAACGACTTCACACCATCCGTCGTATACGTGATGTCATGGCTGAATGCATAGTGTTGTTGAACAGCATCCCAGCGTAATTTGACAGCTTTTCCGTTGATTTTGAATGATTTGATGCCGGACTCATCGGCGACGTTTCCTGAAACCGTCACTTGTTGTGATGTCGTTAAGCCGAGTGCTTCCGGTGTATCAATTTGAACACTTGGAACGGTTTTGTCGACACCTGAAGTGTTGACGTTTTTCTTCACGCTGTTACCCGCATAATCCGTTACGACGAACGTGACTTTCGCGCGGCTTGGCAGATCCGTCAGCGTGTAATTTTTAACAGATGGAGCAAGCGGCTCTTTCAAGACACTTTTTCCGTCGACCAAGATATCAAATGACGCGACACCCGTTCCTTGGTCACCGGCTGTCCAGGAAACTGCTTTTTTGTCAGCATCCCATTTAACGGTTGCTGCCGGAACTTTTGTATCAATGTAGATCGGGAATAACGCCGTCTGCCATTTCGCATTCGGATAATCGACGACTGATTTGACCTGATAGTAGTACAGACCATCTTTGGCTTTTGCACCGTTGACCGTTCCATCCCACGCCGCATTCGTCACCGGTGTGTAACCGTCTTCCGATCCGCCGTCATAATAGTTTTTGATGACGTCTGACTGCGTTTCCAGTTTACGGAGTGTTGTTTTGTTGCGGTCAAGAATCGAGTACTCGACCTTTTTCGCGTTCCGTAAGAACGACAGGACCGGGAAGGCCTCATCGGCACTGCCATCCCCGTTCGGTGAGAACGAGACTTTTTCTTTAACGACGTCGCCTGCAGCATTCGTTCCGAGGAAGTTGAAGTTATCCTTCACTTCTGTCGCAAGACCTGTGACGCCGTAGAACGTGTTTTCATCATACACCGGTGCATCGACGATTGGTGCTTTGTCCCATGCTCCTTTGAAGCCGACATACGGAACTGTCAACTCAGGATTTTTGCTCTTTGTATCGATCAGACGGACGAATCCTTCGACAAAGTAGCCGTTTTCGAAGATGGTTTCAAGCGGTACACCGTTTGCCCAATCGACTGTATCTTTTAAATCAACCGTAACGTTGACTTTTGTCGTGCTCTTCGCGTTAATCGCGACTGAACTTGCTTTCTTCGAGCCGACCGTGAAGGAAATCGGGAACGTGCCTTTATTGGCATCGACCGCATCAACTGTTCCTTTTTTAAAGATACCGTTCGCTTCCAGGAAATTTTGACCTTGGACGGCGAGATCCGATTGGACCGTTCCAGCCAGTTTGTACGTCAGTTTTTCATTGCTGTAGTTCTTCAAGTCGAGCGTAAAGCTGAACTTGTCGCCGACTTGTTTCAAGGCGGCTTTTCCTTCGCCCGATTTTGTTTCCGTTACGACGACCGGTGTTTTCATCGCCGCACGCAAGTCCATCAGACCCGCTCCTTCACGACGCGGAGAGTAATAGTTACCGGTTTTTGCTTCCGCATTGTATTTTCCTTTATCGAGTTGCGGACGAGACGTGTTCATCAAAATGGTCTTCGCGAGTTTAACACGTGTCGCCCCGCTGACTTTAAAGTCCTTATCGATCCGTTGCATGACGAGTGCTGTTCCGCCGGCAACGTGTGGTGCTGCCATCGAAGTCCCGCTCATGACGCCATATTCGTTGGCGTTGAGAGTGGAGTAGATTTTTCCGCCCGGTGCCGTGATTTCCGGTTTAAAATCAAGGTTCGGTGTCACACCCCATGATGTGAAATCAGACATTTCTCCGGCGACCGGGTTTGGTGTCGAGACCGCTTTCCCGTCAAACGTAACTGTCAACGCTTTACCTGCTTTTGCTTTCGCTTCGAGCTCGTTTCCGTCGGCAATGCTTAACGAGACGAGTGGAATCGTCGGTTTATTGAGCGCCATGCTGACGTAATCGCCGTGTTCGACACGACCGCGAACGATGACGCCGGCTGCTCCTTGTTTTTCAGCTTCCGCTTGAATCATCGCGTAGTTAAAGTTACCGTTTCGGACGACGAAGACGACTTTATCTTTGACGTCTTTGTCCGCATAGTTGGATTCACTGCCGTCACCAACATACACGACATCCATCTTCTCTTTATCAAAGACAGCAATCGGATTCGGTGAATCTTGTTTTTGGTAGGCCAGGTAACCGGCATCCTGTCCGTCAACCGTTAATGCCATACCTTCGAGTGTCAGCTGTGTGTTTTCAACAGACGCGACTTGCAGCGATTCGCTGATCAGTCCCGGCGAACCGACGACACCGACATCCGGATTCGATGCATATGGATTTCCGGCACCGCTTCCGGCAAATGCCGAGTTTCCGGCCGAAATCGCACATAAAATCCCGTTGTTCATCGCATTAACGATCGCTTTTTGTTCCGGATCATCTTTTTGGACGAACGAGGCCGTTGAACCAAGACTCATGTTGATGACATCTGCGCCGAGCGCAATCGCATCATCGATCGCTTTGATGTAGATATCACTGAATGTCGACGGCATCCCCGGATCATTGCCGAATACTTTCATCGCAAGCAGTTGTGTCTCCGGTGCCACCCCTTTGATCCCGCCGTTCGTTTCATCGCCGTTGGCACCAACCGTACCGGCAACGTGCATTCCGTGCATCGAAGCACCTGGTCCGAGGTCACGGATTTCACTGTCATGATCGGCATAGTTATAACCGTACGGAACTTTTTCCGTAAAGTAGTTTCCTTTTAATCCTTTTGACGCTTTGAAGCCTTCGACTTTTGACGACGTCAAATCAACTTTTGTCTCCGGACTGAGGACCATGTCCTTATGGGTCGGGTCGATTCCCGTATCGATGACGGCAACGATGGTTCCTTCCCCTTTATAGCCGTAGTCCTGCCATGTTTCTTTTGCATTAACCATGTCTTTACTGTGCAACATGTTTGGTGTCGCGCCTTTTTCGACTTCCGGACGCGCATACTCATGTGCGATATGTACGCTCTTGATGCCGCTTAACTTTTTCAACTCTTTGATTTCACCGTATTTGACTTCACCACTGAAACCGTTCAGGACAGTCGTAAAGCTTTCTTTATACGAAACAGCAATATCTTTTTTAGCAATCGCTGCTTTGACTTCTTTTTGTTTATTGACGATCTGATTCTTGAGAATGATTTTTTCCGTATTGCTTAACGTGCTGTAGCGTTTATTTTGTGCCTGCGCATGTTCAATTGCGGCTTTTTGATCGAGTTCGACGACAATCCGTACTTTTTCGTTTTGGCTGTATGACTTTTCCTGACCCGCTTTTTTCAGTGAGAGTGCTTGTGGCTTTTGTACATCCACTTTTTGTGATGACACATTTCCCTCAGCATGAACTAGGCTGGAAGTTGTCATGAGGGCTGCCGCCATCAGAGCAATCTTCTTTTTCTTCATTCTTTTTCCTCTTTTCCAAAAATGTAATGTGTAACAAAACATATTAAACGAAAATTCTGTATTTTTAGTTTAATTAATTTTCTCTTAATATACAATTTAAATTTGGAGTATTTTAAAAATAATTGTTGGTTTATGGCATATCAATCAGTTAACATCCTTCATTTACCTTTTTATCAAAAGAGAACGTTTTTCTGAAAACACAAAAAAAACCCCCGGTTGCCCAAGGGTTTTCAAGTAAAGCGATATGGAGACTATCGGGCTCGAACCGACGACCTTTTGGCTGCCAGCCAAACGCTCTCCCAGCTGAGCTAAGCCCCCGTGTGTTTCTATAATGAGTATAACCATTGCTGTTCACTTTTTCAATATAAAATTAGACCGCTTACAAAAAAATCTCCTTCACCTTGCGGGTAAAGGAGAATCTTCTATTATTTGTTCAACTCACGCATAAGATCCGCCTGTCGCTCCAGTTCCGCCTCCTGCTCGAGAATCAGCACTTTTTTGTACGTCCGTGCTGAGATGATGATGCTGATTTCATATAACACGAACAACGGAACAGAAATCATCAAATGCGATGTGATATCGGGCGGTGAGATCAACGCCGCAATCACGAACAGCGCAAAATATGCATACTTCCGATTCTTCCGCATGAAGAACGGCGTCACGAGTCCGAGCCGTGTCAAAAACATCGTCACGACCGGCAACTGGAACAACACACCGAACGGAATCGTCAACCTGATCAGGAAACTGAAGTAGTTCTCGACGCCGATGACCTGTTCAATCCCAAGCTCTTGCCCGAGTTCCGTCGATACTTCGAGTAAAAACGGCAACAGCCAAAAATAAGAAAACGAAATACCCGCAAGGAATAAGAAAAACGTCACGGGAATATACGTCAACGTCGCTTTTTGTTCTTGGTCGTGCAGACCGGGACGGATGAATGCCCAAAGCTGATACATCCAAAACGGGGACGCCAAGACGATTGCGATGATGAACGCAAGATTCAGATATAACATCAGTGGATCAACAACGTTAAACGCATTCAGCCCAATTCCGAGTTCCTTTAAGTCGGCCTGTAAGAAACGGACGAGCGGCCGGACGAGCGGAAAGGCTGCGATAAACATGACCACTACAATGATGAGCGACCAGATGATCCGCTTACGCAGTTCATCTAAGTGCGATGTCACACTCTGTTCTTGATCGATCGCCATGATTCACTCACTTCTCTTTCATTTCGTCCTTTTTGTCCTTATCATCTTCCATGATGCCGTTCGTTGCGCTCTTGAACTCTTTTAACGTCTGTCCGGCAGCGCGGCCGAGTTCCGGTAATTTCTTCGGTCCGAAGATGATTAAGGCGACGACACCAATCAAAGCGATGCTCCCCGGTCCAATACCAAGTGTTAACGGGATTAAGTTTTCCATTATGATTTCACTCCTTCAGCTGATTGCGAATAATGCTTCATAAAATACACGAGCGACTGCAGCTCGATTGACAAATCGATGTGATGCACCCGAACGTGGGCCGGTACATTCAACCGGGCCGGTGTAAAGTTCAAAATGCCGGTCACACCATACTCTACTAACTCATCTGCCACTGACTGGGCGAACTGAGACGGTACCGTCAAGATGGCGACGTCGACATTGTTCGCTTTGATTTGTTCTTTCATATCTGACACATGATAAATCGGAACGTCCTGCGTCGTCGTTCCGACCTTGTCCTCATCGGCGTCAAACGCGATGACGATACGAGTACTATTATTCTTTAAAAAGTTATAATTTGCAAACGCTGTTCCGAGATGTCCGACCCCGATTAAGGCGACATTCGTGACCTCGTCTTGGTTGAGTGTCTTTCGGAAAAATGTTAACAAATGTTGAACATTATAACCGTACCCTTTTTTCCCTAACGCCCCAAAGTAGGAAAAGTCACGACGGATCGTCGCGGAGTCGACTTTGACCGCTTCGCTGAGCTCTGCTGACGAGACGCGCAACTTGCCGGAGTTATAAAGACTCTGGATAAAACGATAATATAACGGCAGCCGTTTCGCCGTTGCTTGTGGTATTTTTGTGTCTGGCCCATTCATACTGCAGTTCCCCCTTCGGCCACGTTCTGACGTGGCACCCAAATCAATGCAAAGAATTCTACTCCCCTTGATTGTAAACCACTTCACATAGAGTAACAAATATTATATTCGGCAGGATTTTTCGTGATAGACTAAAGGGTGGAAGGATGGATGGATATGATTCTCTTACAAGTAAACCAACTCTCAAAATCATTCGGCGTCGAGCCGATTTTAGACAATATTAAACTCGAAGTACAGGAACGGGACCGGATTGCCCTCGTCGGACGAAATGGTGCCGGAAAATCGACACTTTTAAAAATCATCGCTGGGGAGCTGTCACATGACTCGGGCGAGATCATGAAAAGCAAGGAAGTTCGGATCGGTTATCTTGCGCAGGACAGCGGACTTGAATCAAACGAATCGATTTGGAACGAGATGCTGACTGTTTTTGAGCATCTGCAGGATCAGGAACGGGCGCTTCGCCGGATGGAAATTGAAATGGGCATGGAGCACATTTTAAATGATCCGACTGCCTATGACCGTCTCCTGAAAACATACGATCAAGCGCAACACGACTTCTCGGAAGCCGGCGGCTATCAGTTCGAAGCCAACATCCGCTCCGTCTTACACGGGATGCGCTTTTATCCGGACGATTATTCCCGACGGATTCAGACGCTTTCTGGTGGACAGCGGACCCGGCTCGCCCTCGCGAAAATGTTGCTGCAGGCACCGGAACTGCTGATTCTCGATGAGCCGACCAACCACCTGGACATCGATACACTGTCCTGGCTTGAAAGTTACTTGTCCGGTTACCGCGGCGCTGTCCTGATCGTTTCCCATGACCGGTATTTCCTCGATCAAGTCGTCAACGTCGTCTATGAATTATCCCGGAACGTCTCCCGGAAGTTTACCGGTAATTATACGAAGTATCTCGAACAAAAAGCGGCGCTCTACGAACAGGAAATGAAACAGTTCGAACAGCAACAGGAAGATATCGCGAAGATGCAGGATTTCATCCAGCGCAACATCGCCCGGGCAACGACAACAAAACGGGCGCAAAGCGTCCGCAAACGTCTTGAAAAGGTCGACCGGATCGACCGGCCGGACGGTGACGAACGCAGTACGGTTCTGTCATTCCCGATTGAAAAGCAGAGCGGCAATGATGTGCTGCAGGTCAACCAACTCGCAGTCGGCTATGAAGAAGCCGTCTCGAAAAATATCACGTTCCGTCTGCAACGTGCGGAATCACTGGCGCTCGTCGGACCAAACGGAATCGGCAAGTCGACACTGCTGAAAGTGCTCGTCGGCCGTCTGAAACCGTTATTCGGAGAGTACCGGTTCGGAACCGGCGTCTCAATCGGTTACTACGATCAGGAGCAGGCGGAACTCAATGACCGTAACCGGGTCATTGATGAAATCTGGAACGAGTGGCCGTTGATGCGCGAACAGGAAGTCCGGTCCGTGCTTGGTCAGTTCCTCTTCAGCGGTGATGATGTCTTCAAACTCGTCCATGAATTATCCGGCGGGGAACGCGGACGCCTGGCGCTCGCAAAACTGAAGTTACGCAAAACGAATCTGCTGGTCCTCGATGAGCCGACGAACCACTTGGATCTTGATTCGAAGATGGTCCTCGAGAATGCCCTCGTCGACTACGAAGGGACTCTGCTGTTCGTTTCCCACGACCGCTACTTCATTGACCGCGTCGCGACGCGTGTCATCGAAATGAGTTCAGACGGTGTGACCGATTACCTCGGCGACTACTCGTATTACATGGAGAAAAAAGCCGAGAAAGAAGAAATTGCCCGACTCGAAGCGGAAGAAGCGAAAGCAATCAAAGTTGCGTCGACGAAGACGATTGACAAAGAAGCCCAAAAAGAAGCACGTAAGAAGAAACAGCAACTCGAACAGCTCGAGCAAGAGATCGAACGGTTGGAGAACCGGTCGGTTGAAATCGAACAGCTGTTGTGTGAACCGGAAGTCTTTAATGATATTCCGAAAGCGACCGCCCTGTCGGCAGAACGTGATCAGATCGACGTCGATTTGCTTGAGCTGATGGAACAGTGGGAGTCGTTCCACTGATGCGATCGAAAAGTTATCTGATCAATCTGATCCAAGGATTATTGTCCGGTGTCCTCTACTTCGTCCCGATGTATGCGGACTATGTCTCGGCTTTCATTCGTCCGGATGCCTTTAATGCCGTGTACCCGTTGTTCATCCTGATTTCCTGCATGATCGGTCTTGTCATCCAGACCTGGAGCGGACTGTTCGTCAGCTTATTGTCCGGTCTGATCTGTACGTTGTTGACAATTCAGTCGTTCGTCGAACTGAACGACCCGATGATCATGATGTATTACGGTGCTGTCTCACCACTGGTCGCCTTTTTGATCAGCTGTGTCGGAATCTGGGCACTTGCCGTCCTGTTTTATTTGCTCGACGGTTTTCAGTACAGCAAACGTCATAAAATGGAGTAAGTCACAAAAAAGACGAGAGAAGCAGATTCGATATCTGCTTTCCTCGTCTATTTGTATGGCATTGTCTTATTTCGTAGGACGCGCAATCGTAAAGATGTCACCGATTTTCGCGTAGTCATTGCCGGCAAGACGGGCAATTGCGTTTAATCCGTCTGCATCAATCCGGAAGGACTCTTCCAGTTCATCCACGACATGATAGCGGATGACTTCGCCAATCAATAAATCGGCTGTTTCAAGTTCGATGTGTTGCGTCAGCTTCAGCTCAAACCGGATTTTTGCTTCTGCGACCGCGGGAACATCAATCAAATCACTGTCAATCAGTGTCAGATTCGTCCGCTCCAGTTCACTTTCACCGTAGGCAAGCGGTGCTGCCGTCTCGTTGACTGCTTCGACGATCTCTTCACTGACGATATGGATGACATATTCTTTCGTTAACAAGATATTTTTAGCCGTATCCTTCTCCCCTTGATCCGTCTTTTGAACGGCAATCAACAGTTGAGGCGGATGACTTGAGGCGACGGTAAAGAACGAAAACGGGGCAGCATTGATTGTTCCGTCCGCTCCTCTTGTCGTGACGAAAGCAATCGGTCGCGGGATGATACTCCCGATCAACAATTTATAGTTTTCTTTTGGACTGAGTGACCGCGCATCAAACTTCATTGTTATAACCTCTTTCTCTGTTTACCCGAGCATGGCTGCGAGTGAATAGTCTCCAGCACCAATCAAGGCGACGCCAAGAGCGATGACGATCAGTGCCATGTTGTATTCGTACCCGTTCTGTGTCACCCAGTAACCATTTTGACCGTGCACCTTGATGATCGCAACGAGCATCGATCCGATAATCAGTGCTGCTGCGAACCATAAGAAGAGACCGCCGGCAAACAGTACGCCGCCGACCAGTTCCGCAAGTCCTGCCGCAAGCGCAAGTGTTTTACCCGGTTTCATGCCGATCGACTCAAACCAGCCGCCTGTCCCCTCAATCCCGTGTCCACCGAACCAGCCAAACAATTTCTGTGTCCCGTGTGCGGCAAATGTTAAGCCAATCACCAAGCGTATTAAAAATAATCCTAAATCCATCATCTTTCTCAAACTCCCTTTTACTTAATGTTTTTTAATTACTTTTAGTAACCCAAATAAGACTATAAACTATCACTTACTAAAAGTAAATAGATTTGTTTTTGTTCTTTTTGTTACATTAAGTAAAATGATTCGATTTTTTTAGTAGAAGCGGGTATACTACAAATATAGAAAGGATGAGTGCTGATGGAAGAGACATTGATTCCGGCTGCCCTTTGTCCGAAAGTCGAACATGCCTTTGAAATTTTGGGCAAGAAGTGGACGGGCTTGATTTTACGTCATCTCATGACAAAGACCTGTCGTTTCAACGAAATTCAAGATGCGATTCCGGAGTTGTCTGGTCGTATGTTAACGGAGCGCATGAAGGAACTTGAGGCGGAAGGTATTGTGATCCGGACCGTCATTCCGGAACGTCCGATTAAAATTCAATACAGTTTGACTGACAAAGGTCGTCAGCTTGAACCTGTCATTCGTTCAATCGAAGAATGGGCCGAGCTCCAAGACTGACATGAAAAGTCTCTTCACTCCGGAGAGGCTTTTTATTTTCAATTGTATTGAGAACGATTATCAATTAAACTGAAAGTGTTCACATTTTGGAGAAAGGATGATTCAGATGAATGTCATGATCGGCTTTGTCAGTATGTCCGGAAACACCGAAGATATCGTACATCTCCTGCAGTCGGAACTCGAACAAAAAGGCTGCATTGTTCATATACAGGAACTTGACCGGTTATATCCGTCCGACTTCTCTCAGTATGATGCCGTATTGCTCGGCTCCTATACATGGGGAGACGGCGATTTGCCGTATGAAGCGGAAGATTTCCTTGAAGATCTTGCCGACAGTGACTTGAACGGCTTGGCAGCTGCCTCCTTTGGTTCGGGGGACCGTGATTATCCGAAATACTGCGCCGCTGTCGATCTGCTCGAACAGACGTTACAATCAGCCGGTGCGACAATCACCGCTCCTGGTCTGAAGATCGAGTTTGATCCGGATACCCCGGAGAAACAAACTGCCTGTCGTCTGTTTGCTGAAGAATTTTTTGAACGGGCACAACGATTGTATGCGTGAACTACTCACCATTTATTTGCTTCGCAAATTGAAGTGGGCGCTTCTTGGGAAGACCGTACTTTTACGAGCTACGGTTATTGACCAAGCTCATCGGGTGGTTCCCACCCTGAAGGGGTTTCAGTCTGCTAACAGCAACAAGTTGATACTTGCGTTGATATCTCGATCATGATGCGCACCGCAAGTACATGTCCACTCGCGCACATCCAACGTTTTCTTCTCACCTTTCCTTCCGCAAGAAGAACAGATTTGGGTTGAGGCGTACCATTGGTCCGCTTTGATCAGTGTTCGTCCGTAGAAGGTGCATTTATAGGCCAACTGCCGGACGAACTCATACCAACTGACGTCTCCGATCGATTTGGCGATCGTATGGTTCTTCATCATGTTCTTCGACTTCAGTGTCTCGACGACGATGACTTGGTTCTCGTCAACGATCCGTTTCGACAGCTTATGAAGAAAATCTTGACGTTGATTTACAATCTTCTCATGCTTCTTGGCGAGGATCATCCTCGCCTTGTCTCGATTTTTACTCCCGGTTTTCTTGCGGGACAAGGCGCGTTGTGCCTTCTTGATCTTCTCTTCGGACTTTCGAAGGAAACGAGGATTGGCAACTTTCTCAGAAACCCACTCATCGTTTGTCAGGATGGCGAAGTGCTCCAGACCAAGGTCGATTCCTACTTTATTCTTGGCGGGAACCCATCGCTCTTCGGTCTGATCGACTAGGATCGAGATGAAGAATTTCCGGGTCTTCGTCATCGAGACCGTCGCGGACTTGATGACGCCAACGAACGGACGGTGCTGCTTCAACTTCACGAAACCAATCTTAGGAAGCTTCACCTTACCATCTTCGATACGGATGCTACCCTTCAGATTGTTGGTCGTGTAAGAGGCTCGGTCGTTATGCTTTGATTTGAATTTCGGAAATCCGACAGACTGATCCCGAAAAAAGTTTTGGTACGCTCTGTTCAAGTCCATCTGAGCGTTCGCAAGGGAAAGACTATCGACTTCTTTGAGGAAAGGGAATTCAGGCTTGTACTTCGCTGGGGTTGGGAGCTTTTGCTTTACGCCAGGGTTCAGTTTCGAGTCTTCATACAATCGGATTCGCTCTTCGAGCATCTTATTGTAGACGAAACGGACACAACCGAACGTCTTCATGAAATATTCTTGTTGGGGTTTCGTCGGATAAAGTCGAAACTTATACGCCTTCAGCAAAGCAATCACTCCTTTCCTTTTGATTCGTTATACTCATTTTATCGAACGATTGGAGTCTTGCAAAGTCAGGCGATTCATCTCCCACCTACGCCGGGTTCCGCCCTAAGATGCTTAGAGGTGGAAGAATTCTCGCTAAATTTAGTTAAGCGAAAAACCCCGGCTGCTGTCAGCCGAGGTCTTTTTTTGCTTTCCAGCGTTTTTGGATGTACCACGGGACAATCGTCAATACGAGGAAGACGATGATTGCTCCGATGATGAGTTGCGGATCCTTCGAGACGATGCTGCTCCCTAAAAAGTTATAGGCAAATGTCCCGGGGATAATTCCAATCAACGTCGCGAGGAAAAAGGATAACAAGCGGACTTTTGACAGTCCAGCGGCATAACTGATCAAATCGAAGTTGAAGATTGGCAACAGCCGGAAAATCAGGACATAGATAAATCCATTTTTCTCGAGTTGCTGCTGAATCTGATGGATTTTTCCGGCCTGTTCCTTTTTCTTGATCAACCCATTTCCAAGCTTTTGGGCAACTAAAAAAGCGACGATTGCACCAAGTGTCGCTCCGATGACGGTGTAAAGTGTTCCAAGCCAGGCACCAAACGCCAAACCGCCGGTAATCGACAGGACGGATGCCGGGAAAAAAATCAACGGACGAATCGTATAGAGTAAGATATACAGAATCGGCGCCCACATCCCGAATGATAAGATCCAGTCCTTGATGTCGGTCGGACTGAGGTTGAGATAGGAACGGCTGAACCAGATCAGTCCGCCGATCAAAAGAACAAGCACTAGAATCCTGATGAATTGTTGCTGGCGTGTCATAACATATCTCCTGTCTTTAGCAATAAACGCTCTCTCTTTATGCATTTCCCGAATTCGCTCCGTCTTACGCGTTTCACCGCTTTCGCAATGTGTGTTTCAGCTCAGACCGTTTTCGGGAACTACATAGAGATACCATGTAACTCAAGAAAGGTGATTATCATGACACAACCGATTAAAGCACTGGTCTTTGATGTCTACGGTACATTGTTTGATGTCCATTCCGTCAAAGTGAAAGCAGAGGAACTCTATCCGGAACACGGGGAAGCCATCAGTCAGGCCTGGCGTCAAAAACAGCTCGAATATTCCTTTTTACGTCAGTTGAACGGTCAGTACGTCCCGTTCAGCCAAGTGACACGTGATGCGCTCCGTTACGCCTTACTGCAACTGAAGCTCCACGTCACGGAAGAACATATTGCAGACCTGATGGAAGTCTATTTGAAGCTCGATCATTATCCGGAAGTCGATGATGTCTTACAGCAGATGGGTGATAAACAAATCGCTGTCTTCTCGAACGGTTCACACGACATGCTTGATCCCCTGATCGAACAATCCGGTCTCGCCGGACGGTTTGACCAGATCATCAGTGTCGATGACATCAAGCAGTATAAACCGACACCCGCTTCCTATATGCATGCGCTCAATACGCTCGGTCTCAAACGGGAGGACGTGCTGTTCATGTCATCGAACGGTTGGGACATCACCGGTGCGAAAAGTTTCGGTTTCCGGACAGCCTGGATTAACCGGTCGGGTCTGCCCGTCGAAGAGCTGAATCTCGATCCGGACAGTATTTATGATGACTTAACGGGTCTGCTGGAATGGAAATGAACAAAAGCGATGTTTGCCTGATCATCCAGGCAAACATCGCTTTTTGTTTAATAATTGGCCAGACGGGAGTAGCCTTTTTTAAAGAGATCAAGCTTCAGTCCACCGTCTTTTTCGATAAAGAACAGATATTCTTTTTGATCGGTATCTTTATAAAATACTTTATACAGCGTTAACGTCCGTTTTTTGTTGTTTTCACTGGCAACGACCTGGTGTTTCGAAATGACCTCTGCCTGGACTTGCTCTCCATCCAGACGATCAATCATTGGTTGGAATGATTTTTTCTCTTGTTCGGTTGCCGGTTTACCCGGTGCAATCGTAAAGAAGTCATCACTCGCTTTGTTCGTCAGACCATACTTCCGATCGACGATCACCACATTTTTCAGTTTGCCATCAACCGTCTGATCAAAGGCGTACAGTTTTTCAATCCGTGTCTGCTCACCTTCCGCCCGACCGATTTCGTACAGCGGCTTCTGCTTCGTATTCGTCTCGACGGCTTTTTTATCAGGGACGAGCTCTTCTTTGTAGGCGATTTGATAGGCATTGACGATTTCACGAATCTGTAAGCCGATTGCGACAATGACAAGTACACCTAATAACACGATGATGACTTTTTTCATTCCATTTTTCCCCCATGTCTTTCGAATTCCTTACTTTAAATCTAGCCCAGGTTCGGCATTCATGGCAAGTGTCGATTGGCGGCCTGCCCGGTAAGGGTGAATCGCTGCCGCTCCAATCATCGCGGCATTATCACCGCATAAGTGCATCGGCGGAATGACCAGTTCGATGCCTTCACGTGAACAGGCTTCCGTCAATCCTGCCCGCAGTCCGCGGTTGGCCGCGACGCCACCCGCAACAAGCAACTGTTTGCCGCCCTTTTCTTTGACGGCACGGATCGCTTTTGTGACGAGCACTTCGACGACGCTTGCCTGAAAACTGGCAGCCAGGTCTTCCGGAATGATGACTTCGCCGCGTTGTTCCGCGTTATGAACGGCATTGATGACAGACGATTTGAGTCCGCTGAAGCTGAAGTCATACGACTCTTTTTCGAGCCAAATTCGCGGGAAATGGAATGTATCCTGACCGGTTTGCGCCAATTGATCAATCCGGGGACCACCCGGATAAGGAAGTTTCAAGGTCCGTGCTACTTTATCATAGGCTTCGCCCGCTGCATCATCGCGCGTTTCACCGATGACTTCATACACGCCGTCTTCCGGCATGTAAATCAGTTCCGTGTGTCCGCCGGATGCAATCAAACAGACGAGTGGAAAGCGGAGTTCTTGTTCCAAACGGTTGGCATAGATGTGACCGGCGATGTGGTGGACACCAAGAAGCGGCTTACCGTGGGCAAATGCCAATGCTTTTGCCGCACTGACACCGACGAGTAACGCTCCGACAAGTCCCGGACCTTCCGTCACGGCAATCGCATCGATCTCATCGATTCTGACACCGGCTTCCGTTAACGCGTCATCGATGACATACGTGATCCGTTCCACGTGATGACGGGACGCGACTTCCGGAACTACTCCTCCAAAACGTTTGTGGCTTTCAATTTGAGAGGATACGACGTTCGATAAGACGTCTGTCCCTCCGCGGACGACAGCCGCAGCTGTCTCGTCACAACTTGATTCAATCGCTAATATCAACGGCTGTGTCATCACTCGTCTCCTTCCAGTTCCAACCAATAGATGGCTGCATCTTCATTATTATCTTGATAATATCGTTTTCTCGTTCCGGCATATAAAAAGCCCAGCTTTTCATACAACGTTCGTGCCGGCGTATTCGACACCCGTACTTCAAGCGTCATTGCCCGTAACCCTAATTGTCTCGCCTGTTCGATCAAAGCAACGAGCAGTGCTTCTCCGATTCCCGTACCGCGCGCCTTTTGTTTAACGGCGACGTTCGTGATATGTCCTTCATCAGCAATATGCCATAGTCCCGCGAATCCAATGATTTCTTCTGTTTCGGCGACCAGATAATACGCATTTGGATTTTGTGTCATCTCCGCGATGAACGATTCCAAAGTCCACGGGGTCGCAAACGACTCCAGCTCCACGGCATGCACACCCGGTGCATCAACGACCGTCATTTTTCGAATCGTAACCTTAGTCATGGCGTTGTGCCTCAATCCACTTGGCTTCTGCTTCGGCGAGACGCAGATAACGCGGTTCGAACGCGTGGGTCTCAACCGGTTCACGTTTAGCACCGAGTAAGGCGAGGACACCGGCCCGTGGTGCACGGAATGCGGGATCAACGATAGTGAAGGATTGAAGTTCCGTCGTGAACTTGTCTGTATCACCTGTGATTTTCGTGTCGGTCGGCAGTGTCTTGACGAAGTCAGCTATGACTGTATGCTGTTCTTCCCCCACCAGTTGACCCTCTTCATAGAAACCGACGAAACCTGTTCCACGACGGGCATCCTGAATCGCAACGATTCGTCCGGTTGATCCGGCCGATGCTGCCATCAATTCAAGCGTCGAAACCGGGACTAAATCAATACCCAGCGTATAGGCCAGTGTCTTCGCTGTCGTTGCACCAATCCGAAGACCGGTATATGAACCCGGGCCATCAGCGATGACAATCCGTGTTAAATCACGTGGCGACCAATTAACTTCCTGCATCATCCGTTCCAGTAAAGGCATCAGTTTTGTCGCATGATTCAAAGAAGTCACATAAGAGGCTTCCGCCAAAATCTGTTGTCCGTCCGATAACGCAACAGACAGTTGTTTCGTCGATGTATCAATCGCTACGATTTTCATTGCTTTAACCCCTCACATAGTTGGATATACTTCTCACCGATCGGTTCCAGACGAAAGCGGCGTGAATCATCACCCGTCCGTTCAATCGTAATCGCAAGACGTTCTGGTGGAAGGACATCGGCAATTAATTCCGACCATTCAACGACAGCGACACCGTCTCCATTTAAATATTCTTCAAGACCGATATCATCACCGCCTTCCAGACGATACACGTCCATATGATAGAGCGGCAGTCGTCCGGCGTAGACTTTCATGATCGTAAAAGTCGGACTGTTGACATTACGTGTCACCCCAAGACCTTTCGCAAATCCTTGTGTAAACGTCGTCTTTCCAGCTCCCAGGTCACCATCAAGCGTGATAACCATTCCTTCAAAGGCACGGTGGCCAAGTGTAACGGCAAGTGTCGTCGTCTGTTCGAGACTCGTCATTTCAAGTTCCATCATCGGTGTCCTCCTCCTTTTCTCTTACTCCATTGTACCGAACAAAAAAGACAAAAAAAAATACGAAACGCTGAACGTTTCGTAGTAAAGTTGAAGTTAAGTTTAAAATTGGTTGCGGGGGCCGGATTTGAACCGACGACCTTTGGGTTATGAGCCCAACGAGCTACCAGACTGCTCCACCCCGCGACGATAAACGTTTCGGATTTGAATTATAAAAATTGGTTGCGGGGGCCGGATTTGAACCGACGACCTTTGGGTTATGAGCCCAACGAGCTACCAGACTGCTCCACCCCGCGATGATATAACGTTTCGACAGATATTAATATAACATGTACTTTTAAAAAAGACAAGTCTTATTTCATTTTTTGATCCTTTTTTTCAAAAGAACTTATACTGACATCATTTCTTTCAGTACTTTTAAAAGAAAAACCGACCTGCAAAATGCAGATCGGTCTTTTACTGGCCTGGCAACGTCCTATCCTCACAGGGGGAAGCCCCCAACTACTTTCGGCGTTCAAGTGCTTAACTTCCGTGTTCGGCATGGGAACGGGTGTGACCAC